>NZ_CP135990.1:2530960-3163700 GCF_030315915.2 Providencia zhijiangensis
AGTTCTAAATCTAGAGCTTCACCATCCATCATTGCGGAAAGTTTCTCTCTTTGCATGCCCAATTACCTTCAGTTAATTGCTCACAGTTAAATGGTAACTCGCGACCCAACCAATTAATGTTGTTGGATCAACGGCTGAACTTTTTCATCAATTGCTTCCCTCGCTCTAAAGATCCGCGATCGAACTGTACCCACAGGGCAATCCATCACTTCGGCAATCTCTTCATAGCTTAAACCATCAAGTTCACGTAGCGTGATTGCCATTCGAAGATCTTCTGGCAGTGACTCAATGGTACGGAAAACAACTCGCTTTAATTCATCAGACAACATTAAGTTCTCTGGGTTCGAAATTTCTTTTAATGCGCCGGCGGATTCGAAGTTTTCTGCGTCGCTCGCTTCCAGATCTGACGCGGGAGGACGTCTATCTTGCGCGACTAAATAGTTCTTTGCCGTGTTGACAGCAATTCGATAAAGCCAAGTATAAAAAGCACTGTCGCCACGAAACGAACCGATTGCACGATAAGCCTTAATAAACGACTCTTGTGCGACATCAGGCACATCCGCTTGCGGTACATAACGAGAAACGAGACTTGCAACTTTATGCTGGTATTTAATCACCAGTAAATTGAAAGCTTGTTGATCGCCTTTTTGTACTTTCTCAACCAATATTTGGTCTGTCAGCTGCTCGCTCATTCCAGGAACCATCTCCTGAACACAGATTGATAATGACTTAACTTGTTCATCTTCTCCCTTCCTTAAGCAAGCCTAACTTCGAGTAATAAAAACTGATGAAGTTCAATTTATTCCAAAAATAATCGAAAATAATTTCAAAAAATGGGATCAAAGTTTCTTAATCGATCCCATTGATCCTTGTGAGCACTACCTAATAGTATACACAAAACAGGCATATCTACGGCATGATTACGTGGAATTTATTCATCCACATTGGCACTTATCATGTAGCCAATGGTTTTTTCCAAATAAACGATGATTTTCCAAATAACTAAAGTGTAGCTAAATAAAACGGTTCTTTGGGAACTCAAAATGCGATTAATACATAGTCACAGGCAGCTCGATAGGCTAACATAAAATTCTCTATAGAAACACAGCACACAAACACTTATGAACGCATCCACACAGCATGACACTGATATTTTAATCATTGGAAGTGGTGTCGCAGGATTATCAGCCGCACTCCGGCTCGCGCCCTTTCATCAAGTTACTATTCTCAGCAAAAGCACCCTCAATGAAGGTGCATCTTATTATGCTCAAGGCGGAATAGCCGCCGTTTTCGATGATACAGATAGCATTGAGTCCCATGTAAATGACACGCTTGTAGCTGGTGCAGGGATCTGTGAAAAGAGCGCCGTCGAGTTTATCGCATCAAACGCCAAACATTGTGTTCAGTGGCTCATTGACCAAGGCGTCTTATTTGATACTGAAATCAACGAAACAGGGGAAACTCAGTATCACCTCACCCGAGAAGGCGGGCATAGCCATCGCCGCATTCTGCATCACGCGGATGCCACCGGAAAAGAGGTTGAAACCACCCTGGTTAATCTTGCTTTCGAACACCCGAATATCCAGATCAAAGAACGCTACAATGCGGTTGATCTGATCCTCGAAGATAAAACCCAACAGAACGCCCGCTCCCGCATTGTCGGTGCCTATGTTTGGAATCGCCAAAAAGAACAAGTCGAGACTATTCGAGCAAAAACTATCATCTTAGCCACGGGTGGTGCTGCGAAAGTTTATCAATACACCACCAACCCCGATATCTCATCTGGTGATGGTATTGCCATGGCATGGCGGGCAGGTTGTCGTGTAGCGAACTTGGAATTTAACCAGTTTCATCCAACCTGTTTATTCCATCCGCAAGCACGTAATTTCTTACTCACTGAAGCTTTACGTGGTGAAGGCGCTTACTTAAAACGCCCTGATGGCAGCCGCTTTATGCCAGATTATGACGAGCGCAGTGAATTAGCACCGCGGGATATTGTTGCCAGAGCTATCGACCATGAAATGAAACGCCTCGGGGCGGACTGCATGTATCTCGACATCAGCCACAAATCCCCAGACTTTATTAAGAACCACTTCCCCACCATTTATGCCAAGTTGCTCACCTTAGGTTTAGATTTAACCCAAGAGCCGATCCCGATAGTTCCCGCAGCCCACTATACCTGCGGCGGCGTCGTTGTTGACCCAACTGGCATGACAGATATACCGAATCTGTATGCTATTGGTGAAGTGAGTTATACCGGGCTACATGGTGCCAATCGTATGGCGTCTAACTCATTACTTGAATGCCTAGTTTATGGATGGGCTGCCGCAGAAAATATTATCAAAACGATCGACGAGATCCCTGCGATTTCTGCACTCCCTGAATGGGATGAAAGCCGAGTTCATAATTCTGATGAACAGGTTGTAATTCAGCATAACTGGCATGAATTGCGCCTATTTATGTGGGATTACATGGGGATAGTAAGAACCACAAAACGACTTGAACGTGCTTTGCGTCGTATTCATTTACTTCAACAAGAAATTAATGACTATTATGCTAATTTCCGCATCTCCAACAACTTACTGGAACTGCGCAACTTAGTCCAAGTTGCAGAGTTAATGGTGCGTTGCGCCTTAGAACGTAAAGAGAGTCGCGGTTTACACTATACCTTAGACTACCCTGAGCTTTTACCCGATTCTGGTCCAACCGTTTTAACCCACTAATATTCACCGCCTATCTGTGCATTAGCAGCAGATAGGCTTTTAATACTTAAGATAAAATGGCCGGATCAACGAAATAAACTCATCCGTATAGCTATCATCTGGTTGTTTCAACGTTAAAGACGAAATAACCGGCTCCGTCATCTTAATCGTCAACCCTAATAGCATCCGATGATATGGCGTATGTGATTTATCCTGAACTTGCACGCGGTAAGCTAAATTCCAACCACTCGCCATTGCCATCGCTTCGACTTTCTCTCCCACTTCATAGGGCAATACCAAACAAAAAATACCGTTTGGTGCCAAACATTGTTTAGCGCTATCTAATAATACTTGGTGAGTAAGTGTTCCGGTATAGCGCGCTTGATCGCGTTTTTCATCTCGACACGCCACCGCAGGTTCAAAATAAGGGGGGTTACTCACGATTAAATCATACTGATGGTTAGGCTGTTCGCTAAACGTAATAATGTCCTGATGGAACACTCGCAGCCGTTCAGACCATGGTGATTCATCAAAATTTTCCTGCGCTTGTAACGCTGCGGCGTCATCAAGTTCAACCGCATCAACCTGCACTTGCTCACTACGCTGAGCCAGCATTAAGGCAATTAATCCGCTCCCACTGCCTATGTCCAACGCGTATTTTGTCGCATTAAGAGGCGCCCACGCACCGAGTAATACCCCGTCAGTACCGACCTTCATCGCGCAACGATCATGAGCAACAAAAAATTGCTTGAAGGTAAACCCGCCTTTTCGATAACGCTTTTTTTGTTCGCTCATACTGCCACTCTGGTTTAAATAGGATTTGCGTGAATATTCTCAATTTCAACCCACAAATCTACAAATTTAATCTAATTTCAATAATATTATTCTCATATATTGAGAATATCATTTGTTAGTGATTTTTTTTACTGCTAAGTTCGAGAAAAAGGAGATGCCATGAACAGTATTAATAGAACACTAGATATCTTATCGTTTGTCACGACTTGCGCGTCTCCAATCACACCGCAAACCATCTCCAAAGAGTTAGATATTCCTCTCTCAACGGTTTATCGGCTTTTAACTATTCTCATAAACTGGGAATTTGTGACTTACTCTAAGCAATATGGCACTTATACCGTTGGTGCGCAGAGTATCAAAACTCAAGAAAAATACTATCACCACAGTTTGCTAATGACCTCGTCAAAATCAGAGTTGCACGCACTGGCCAAAAAGACCCAAGAGACTGCGGCAATTATTACCGCCAACCTACGGGAAACTATCTGTGTCGATAAAATTGATAGTGAACAAGCCGTACGCTGCTCTTTTATTGTTGGGCATGGTAATACCGTGATCCGCGGCGCTAGCGCAAAAACCCTTTTAGCCTACCGTGATGAACAGTATCAAGAATTGGTCTTCGAAACTCACGCCAAGCAGCTACACAAAGATAACTATTTACAGAAATTAAAACAGGATCTAATCCAAATCCGCCAACAAGGCTATGGCATTTCTGTTGGTGAAATTGACGCTGGTGTTTTTGGCGCATCGGCACCAGTTTTTAAAGGCAACGATATTTTAGCTGTCGTCTCTGTCATGGCACCCGAATTTCGTGCCGTCAACCGCGTCGATGAGCTGATTAAAGCAACATGCCAAACGGCCCAAAATATAACAAAACTGATTAACTTGGAGTAACTATGACACAACCTTTTCAATGGCAGGGTCGTACTGATGGTGAAACACAGGAACATTTACGCATTCACCAAGTCATCAACCAACGCTCACCTGCAGAGTTTGCCATTATCGGCTTCGCTTCAGACGAAGGTGTTCGCCGCAATAAAGGCCGCCAAGGTGCTAAAGCTGGCCCTGATGCCATTCGTCGTCAACTTGCTGGCTTACCTATCCACCAGCCATTGGCTATCCGTGATGTGGGAACCGTAAGTTGTGACGATGGTGAGCTGGAAGCAGCTCAACGTCGCCTATCTGATGAAATAATCTCAGTGTTAGAACAGCGTCAAAAACCCATTGTTTTAGGCGGTGGGCACGAAGTCGGCTTTGCGAGCTTTCAAGGCGTTTTCGATTTCGTTCAAAAACATCAGCCAGAAAAGACCATTGGGATTATCAATTTTGATGCGCACTTTGATTTACGTGAAGCCCCAGAAGCCACATCCGGTACACCATTTTTACAATCCTCACAACTGTGTGCAAAACATCAGCGTCCTTTTAACTACCTGTGTTTAGGCATTGCGGATCATGGCAACACCAAGGTGTTATTCGATACAGCGGATCGCTTAGGCTGCCACTATATTCGCGATAAAGCCTTAACCACAAGCTTATTACCACAAGTAATTGAAAAAATTAAACAATTTATAAATTCTGTGGATTACCTGTATGTCACTGTGGATTTAGATGTGTTCTCTGCGGGTATCGCACCGGGAGTCAGTGCGCCAGCCGCTCGAGGGATTTCTACTGAAACATTTGATGAATTATTTAGTGTCATCAAATCCAGCGGCAAGATTGCGCTGTTTGATATCGCTGAGTGCAACCCTGAATTTGATATTGATAACCACACATCAAAACTAGCCGCTTATTTGGTTTACCAATATTTATTCTAAAAACAACAAACACAATAAAACGACTGATAAACAACTTTACCTTGTCTTTCAAAATATAAATAAAAGCTTAGTCAACTAAGCAATTAGTTAAAAATAAACAGCATTGTGAATTGAAATATAAATGTTTTTCCCTCTGAAAAGTCATTTATACCCTCGAATTTCGAATCACAGCTAGGCGGTAAACGAAGGTAGCCCTAGGAGCATACATAAAGTATGTGACTAGGGTACCTGAGAGAAACCAACAACGCTGTGGCTCGAAATAGGCGGTGAGCGAGGATATCCCCAGAAGCATACATAAGTATGTGACTAGGGTAGCCGAACGCGGCCAACAACGCTGTAGCACGAAAGACATGGTATAAATAAAAAGGGAAAGAAATGACATTCCAAATCGACACACTCACCACCCTCTTCCTGACAGTAGTTTGCCTACTCATGGGTGTTCACCTCAAAAAACGCATTGAATGGCTGCAACGTTTTTGTATCCCTTCACCGGTTATTGGTGGATTTTTAGTCAGTTTGATTATCTGGGGATTAAAGTCTTTCGATTTAGCTGAGATTACGTTCGATACCAGCTTGCAATCATTCTTAATGGTGGCGTTCTTTACAACTGTTGGTATTGATGGCAGCTTCCGCGTATTAAAAAGCGGCGGACGCTTATTGATTACTTACTTGTTAATTTGCTGGACATTGGTTATTTTCCAAGACACCTTTGGTGCCGGTTTGGCGCATTTGCTAGGTATCGACCCAGTTATCGGGATCATGGCTGGCGGTGTTTCCTTAACAGGTGGACACGGTGGTGCGGCTGCCTTTGGTGGTATGGCTGAAGGTCTTGGCGTACAGTCTGCAACCGTAGCAGCGATTGCGGCTGCAACGTTTGGTCTGATTTCAGGAAGCCTATTAGGTGGCCCTATCGCAAGCTACTTAATTAAAAAACACAAAGTCACTATTCAAGCTGAAGATAATGTTGAAAGCATGAAAGTTGAAGAGAAACTGGCAGGTAAAATTGACTCTATCGACGCCCATGCATTCTTAAAAATGTTAGCGCTGATTTTAGGTGTAATGGTCGTCGGTCAATTTGCGTCTGCGCAATTCACTAAAGCCACAGGATTCTCTTTACCAAGCTATGTAGGCGCCATGATTATCGCGATTATTGTGCGCAACATTAACGACCAAGTTGAAATTGTTCGTATTAACCAAAAATCCATCAACTTAATTTCTGATGTTTCACTGGGCTTGTTCTTAACCATGGCGATGATGTCGCTTAAGATTTGGGAACTGAAAGTTATCGCGCTGCCATTATTCATCATCTTACTGGCGCAAACTATTGCCATCATCCTGTTCGTTGTTTTCGTTGTCTTTAGACTGTTAGGCAAAAACTACGATGCCGCAGTAATGTGTTCAGGCATGATGGGACATGGTTTAGGTGCAACGCCGAACGCAATGGCAAACATGTCATCGGTCTGTGAGCGCTACAAACAAGTTTCTATGAAAGCGTTTATGATTGTGCCACTAAGTGGAGCTGTACTTATCGACCTCGTGGGAATTCCTTACCACACTTGGTTAATTAACATACTCAGCTAATTCCACTTCATCCCTCTTACCAACTATACGACAGAGTTTGGTAAGAGGGAGCATTATCAGTAAGCCGCTTCCTTATATACCCCCCGCCAACAAAAACAGGTAAACTCTGCACAAAGCTGATTTTTGTGGTGAACAATTTTGCTAACCTGTTTATAATCAGCGCCCCAAATAGAGGTATATCATGACTGCATCCACTTTTTCTGAACTTGAGCTTGATGAAAGCCTGATCACCGCGCTGACCAATAAAGGTTACGAGCGCCCGACGGCCATCCAAGAAGCCGCCATCCCTCCTGCAATGGATGGACGCGACGTTTTAGGTTCAGCCCCAACCGGAACAGGTAAAACTGCGGCATTCTTATTGCCAGCCATTCAACATTTACTTGATTTCCCAAGAAAAAAATCAGGTCCGCCTCGCGTTCTGATTTTAACACCAACTCGCGAACTCGCTATGCAAGTCGCTGATCAAGCTAAAGAGTTGTGTGCACATAATCATTTAGACGTTGCCACCATTACAGGCGGCGTTGCGTATATGAACCACGCTGAAGTTTTCAGCGAAAACCAAGATATCGTCGTCGCAACCACTGGGCGTTTGCTGCAATACATTAAAGAAGAAAACTTCGATTGCCGCGCTGTGGAAATTCTGATCCTCGATGAAGCTGACCGTATGCTGGACATGGGCTTTGCGCACGATATCGAAACGATCGCAGGCGAAACCCGCTGGCGTAAGCAAACCATGTTGTTCTCCGCCACCCTTGAAGGTGAAGCGATTCGTGATTTTGCTGAGCGCTTGCTTGAAGATCCTATCGAAATTGAAGCGGATCCTTCGCGCCGTGAACGCAAGAAAATCCAACAATTCTACTATCGCGCTGACACGTTAGAACATAAAACTGCTTTACTGTGCCACCTTATCAAGCAAGAAGATGTCACCAAATCGATTGTCTTCGTGCGTAAGCGTGAACGCGTTCGTGAAGTTGTTCAATGGCTGCGTGAGGCTGGTATTGAGCCTTGCTATATCGAAGGCGAAATGGTGCAAGCGAAGCGTAACGAAGCCGTTCGCCGCTTAGTGACTGGGCAAGTGAAAGTCCTCGTTGCGACAGACGTTGCTTCCCGTGGGTTAGATATTGAAAACGTCAGTCATGTTTTTAATTTCGACTTACCACGCACTGCAGATGTCTATTTGCACCGTATCGGCCGTACTGGTCGTGCTGGACGCAAAGGTACTGCTCTTTCTTTAGTTGAAGCACACGATTTTCCTCTACTGGGTAAAATCACTCGCTACATCGAAGATCCGATTAAGATGCGCGTGGTAGATTCATTACGCCCAACAACCAAAGCGCCTTCTGAAGCGATGCTGAATAAGCCCAAACCATCTAAGAAAGTGCTGGCTAAGCGTAAAGAGAAGAAAAAAGAAGAGCAAAGCAAGAAAAAAGAAAAAGTACGCCATCGCGATAAGAAAAATATCGGTAAACGTCGCACTCCAGCTATATCATCTACAACTGCGCCATCTGCAACTGCAGATAGCAATAAAACCAAGTAAAACTCAATCGAGTGATACTGACAAAAGCGGGCTTCGGCCCGTTTTTCATTTATTAACTTAAGTTCATTAGCTTATAGACCCTCTCCCTCATAGCCCGGCTTTCATTAGTTAACGATTCTGCTTTTATCATATGATTATCTAAAATATCTCGGCAGTTATAACCCTGATTGTTTTCCATTCGCCAATCTGCACCATTCGATAATAATAATTCAGCGACATCTAAAGAGTGACTATTTAAAGCATCATGCAACGGAGTATTTCCCAAATTATCTCTCACGTTGACTATTAAACCATTACTCAGCAAAATTTCTGATTGAGCCACTCTCCCACTTTGGGCCGCTAAATGTAAAACAGTTTTTTGCTGAGCCAACTGCATTTTTTTAATTCCCTGCCCATATGGTGACTCCAATAATACTTTTATAAATTGGCTATTACCTGTACGAACAGATTGCATAGCGAGTTTATCAATATCGCAGTGCTTATTTTTCATTGAAAGCAATGCTTTAAATTCACTGATGTTTTCTTTCTTAATTGAATTTTTACAACTTTCTTGCCAATTAAAACTTTGTTTCTGCTCTACGTTAGGAAATTCACTCAACATAGAATCCGCTGTTTTATCAAATTCACCTGTAATCGCATTCCAATTATTCCATGGTTTATGTTTGCACATCATCCTAATAATCTTAACCATTGAATGTGCAATAAAGCTCCTGGCCATCAAACGGTGTGGTAACCAGTCTTTCCAAGAATTATGTTCGCTGTAAGCCATTTTGATACGGTTTCCCAACGCAGAAGGGATTGGTAACGTGTTTTGAAGTGCATCAAGCCAATCATATTGAACAGTATAAAAGCGTATCAAACCTTCATCTGCTTGTTGCTTAGCAATGTTATAATCCATTCCAATTTTATGTACTGTGTTTTGAGCAAGCCCTGAAGGACTAAATGAAATACAAGGTGATTGACTCGCCAATGCCGCTATTGATGCAAGACCTCCCCCTAGAGAGTGCCCTGTACAGATAATATTGCCTTTCACGGCTCGATATAGAATATTAGTTAACCCCACAGCCTGAAAGAATTGAGGTTCGTAATATCCTAGCCCTTGCCGAATATTGGCATAAAAATCGACAATATCATTCGTCCCCGCAAAGCAAATAATATGCAGACCATTAAAACAACAAATATTTGATTGAAAACCTGTAAATTCATTATTTAAAAGTTCTGCATCTATGCCTAATTCATTAATTTTTGACGGGCTAAGTTTTTCTACTCCTTGAATATCACGCCAATTACGATGATAGGCACCTTGTGATAGTAACGCTAAAAGATAATCTTTATTCTGTGCATCTCTTCCTAAAAACTCCTCTCTTGTGACATTCTTAGGCCATTTATCTCTAAAACTGCATGATGAATCTAAAAATGTATTTTGTTGATATAAATTTAAACCTTCTTCAACAAAAGAAAGTTCGTCCTTACTTACTGTCTGCTGTATTGCTGTATTGAATGGCATAAATTCTCCCTAACAAATGCTGTATGCTGGAAGAATATTGAAATATAAATAACCAAGGGAGGAAATAATCAACTTTGTTAGAGGTAAATAAAAAAGCCATTGAGAACAATGGCTTTTAGAATTTATTAAGATAAGAGATCTATTGACCCCTTAATGTTTATTACAGGCTTTCAGTGAAAGTACGAGTAATAACGTCACGCTGCTGTTCAGGCGTTAATGAATTAAAACGCACTGCATAACCAGAAACACGGATAGTTAATTGAGGATATTTTTCTGGGTTTTTTACTGCATCTTCTAATGTTTCACGGCTTAATACGTTAACATTTAAGTGCTGACCACCTTCTACACGAACAGTTGGTTTCATTTCGAGAGGAACTTCACGGCTCTCAAAAGCACCCAGTTCATCTTTAGGAATAACCTGGCCTTCGCTATAATCTGCTTTTGCACACACGCAACGAGCTTCATTTGTCTCGCTATCGATTAACCAGAAAGAGTTCAGCAGTGCTGCATTGTCACTTTTAGTAATTTGAATACCAGTAATCATCTCGACCTCCACGTTCGAATCAGATTTTGATCAATCTTTGCTAACTGTTTTTAATCGCTGTTGATTGGATAATTGGTCTAACCAACCTGTTTATCTAATATATACCAGCTAGAACCCCTACATTCTTTGATATTTATCAAATATTTCGTATGGTAATTAACCAAACCGGTGCATCTTCATGATTTAAATCAATATTCACATTTGGATTTTTTAATTATTTTTGTAAATTTTCAAATTAATTTGAAGCGCTTTTAGAGAGTTAGCGCAGAACAACACTTTATCTATACGTCATGAACCAGTAAGCTACGAACTATAAAACACATCACTATGGAATCATTCATGTCAAATACGATGACTTGGCACGACGTAATCGGTGCGGAAAAATCACAAACCTATTTCAAAGAGACTCTCGCGTTTGTCGCAAAAGAGAGAGAAAGCGGAAAAGTAATCTACCCGCCGCAAGAAGATGTTTTCAATGCGTTTCGCTATACTGAATTAGCAGACATCAAAGTCGTTATCTTGGGACAAGATCCCTATCATGGGCCGGGACAAGCACACGGATTATCCTTTTCTGTACGTCCGGGTATTAAAGCGCCGCCTTCACTCGTCAATATGTATAAAGAGCTTGAGAAAGATATTCCTGGATTTGTCCGCCCGGAACATGGGTACCTGCTTAGCTGGGCGCAACAAGGGGTTTTACTCCTCAATACGGTATTAACTGTAGAACAAGGTAATGCGCACTCACATGCACATCTAGGCTGGGAAACCTTTACTGATAAAGTGATTCAGGCGATTAATGACCATACTGAGGGTGTAATTTTTCTTTTATGGGGCTCTCATGCACAAAAGAAAGGTCGCATTATCGATACTAAACGCCACCATGTACTTAAAGCCCCTCATCCATCCCCACTGTCTGCACATCGAGGCTTTCTAGGATGTGGTCATTTCTCAAAAGCTAATCAATTGCTTGAACAACAAGGTCGCGCACCGATTGATTGGTATCCGGTTATTCCTGAATAAACACATTCTATAGCAATAAAGCTCGCCATAGAAAAATGGGATGCTCTGCATCCCATTCACGTTATATACCCTAAAATTATTTATGTTCTAAACTTATTTAGAAACAATTACCATTGCAGGGCGCAGCAGACGGTTATTCAAGGTATAACCCTTTTGCATTACGTTGATCACCTGACCTGCACTATGGTCTGGGGATTCAATCATGGTCATGGCTTGGTGAACTTCAGGGTTGAATGGCACATTCGCCTCATCAACAGGCTCAATACCAAACTTAGAAACGGCATCTAAGAACGTTTTCAACGTAAGATCTAAGCCTTCTAACATTGCTTTGGATTCTTCGTTGTCACGATCAGCGGCTTCAATTGCACGCTCTAAGTTATCAATCACAGGCAACAATTCATTGGAAAACTTCTCAAGCGCAAACTTGTGGGCTTTTTCAATATCTTGTTCTGTACGACGACGAATATTTTCGATTTCAGCGTGAGCACGTAACATCGCTTCGCGTTCAGTTTTACGGGAAGCTTCAAGTTGCTGTTCAAGCTCAGCAATACGCGCTGCTAACGCTTGTTCTTCGGCTTGTAAATCTGCTTGTTGAGTATCAACTTCTTGCTCTGCTTGCACTTTTTGTGTTTCATTTTGCTCAGAAGCTTGCTCATCATGCATGTTTTGTTCTTTACTACTCATGAATATCTCCGCGTATTTAGCAATAATTCTATCTATGAGAGTATTATGGGGATCTAATACAGGGATTCAAGGGAAGTCATACAACGAGGAGTTAAAAAAGTATGCAAAAGGCTAAGATGACACCATCTTCACAATTTAAAACTATCGGTATTGTCGGACACCCAAGGCACCCTGAAGCACTGGCGACCCATGAACTTATCTACCATTGGCTGATTTCAAAAAATTACCACGCAATAATTGATAAACAAGTGGCTAAGGATTTGAAATTAAAAGATGCCAATACAGGAACTTTAACAGAAATCGGTCAGCAAGCAGATTTAGTCGTCGTTGTCGGAGGCGATGGCAACATGCTTGGAGCTGCGCGAATTTTATCCCGCTATAACAATAAAGTTATTGGCGTAAACCGTGGTAATTTAGGCTTTTTAACCGACCTAGACCCCGACAATGCCCTTCAACAACTTTCTTGTGTTCTTGATGGGGAATATCATGAAGAACAACGCTTTTTATTAGAAGCTCAAGTTATCAAAGCGAATCAAAAAGCCCGTAAAAGTAGCGCCATCAACGAAGTGGTTCTGCACCCAGGTAAAGTCGCGCATATGATTGAATTTGAAGTCTACATTGATGAAAAATTTGCCTTTTCACAACGCTCAGACGGCTTAATTATTGCAACCCCGACAGGCTCAACAGCCTACTCTTTATCCGCTGGGGGTCCTATCCTTACACCAAATCTAGACGCTATTGTACTCGTGCCGATGTTCCCACACACCTTATCGTCTCGCCCATTAGTTATCAGTAGCGACAGCAGTATTCGCTTAAAATTTTTACGCACCAATATTGATTATGAAGTCAGTTGCGATAGTCAAATTATGTTACCTATCCAGGATGGCGAAGAGGTGATTATTAAACGCAGTTCGAAGAGTCTGAATTTAGTTCATCCAAAAGATTACAATTATTTCAATACATTAAGTTCAAAACTCGGTTGGTCTAAAAAAACTTTTTAAATTTTTCGTACTGCCTCTTTACTGTATAAAAAAACAGTTTAAACTGTATGAAAACACAGGTGTGTATTTAAACAGGAGAGCGCAGATGCTAACCCAACTAACCATCAATAATTTTGCTATCGTTCGTGAGTTAGAAATCGATTTTCGTAGCGGTATGACGACAATTACAGGTGAAACCGGTGCGGGTAAATCCATCGCTATCGATGCTCTTGGTTTATGTTTAGGTAACCGAGGTGAAGCCAACATGGTTCGCCCTGGTGCTCAACGTGCCGATCTGTGTGCCCGTTTTTCACTGTCTGACGCTCAAATGGCGGCAAACTGGCTCATTGAGCATCAACTTGATAATCAAAATGAATGCTTGCTTCGCCGTACCATCGCAACCGATGGGCGCTCTCGAGGCTTTATTAACGGTGTTTCCGTTCCCTTATCCCAATTACGTGAACTCGGTGCATTACTGATCCAAATTCATGGCCAACACGCTCACCAGTTATTACTGGATAATGACCATCAGCAATCCTTACTTGATGCTTATGCTAATCAGCAAGAATTACTCGCTCAAATGAAGCAAACGTGGCAAAAGTGGCATGAGTCTTGTCAGCAATTAGCTGTTTTTCAAAAACAGATGCAAGAGCGTGAATCTCGCCAGCAATTACTTGATTATCATTTAAAAGAGTTAAATGAGTTCCTACCCGTTCAAGGGGAGTTTGAAGAAATTGACCAAGAATATAAGCAGCTTGCTAATCACGGGCAATTTTTAACTATTGGGCAAACGACTGCACAAATTCTGACAGAAAGTGACGATGCAAACGTCATCAGCCTTCTTAATATGGCAAAAAATGAGCTTTCTGATTTAGTCACTCTGAATCCTAAATTTTCAGGACTATTGGATATGCTGGAAGAAGCGGCCATCCAAGTTAGTGAAGTGAGTGATGAAATTAAACATTACTGCGATCAATACGAATTAGACCCAAATCGCTTATTCGAATTGGAGCAGCGAATTTCCAAACAAATTAGTTTGGCGCGCAAACATCATGTTACGCCTGAGGCTCTACCTGAACTCTTTCAGCAATTAGTCGAAGAGCAAAATCAAATTGCTAATCAGAATGAAGATTGTGAAGCTTTAAATGCACAAGTCATTGCTGATCACCAAAAAGCATTAGAGTGTGCAGAACGTTTACATCATGTACGCCTGCATTACGCACAAGAACTCAGCCAACTAATTACCAGCAGCATGCACCAACTTTCAATGCCTCATGGTCTATTCACGATTGATGTAAAATTTGTTCCTGAACATTTGCAAATCGATGGTGCCTGCAAAGTCGAATTCAATGTCACCACAAACCCGGGACAACCTCATCAAGCCTTAGCAAAAGTCGCATCAGGTGGTGAGCTATCTCGCATCGCTTTAGCTATTCAAGTGATCACCGCGAAAAAAATGGATACTCCGGCGTTAATTTTTGATGAAGTAGACGTGGGTATCAGTGGCCCAACCGCCGCTATCGTCGGGAAATTGCTCCGTGAGCTTGGCGAATCCACCCAAGTTATGTGTGTGACTCACTTGCCTCAAGTCGCAGGCTGCGGTCATCACCATTTTTATGTCAGTAAAGAAACAAACGGTGTAGAAACCGAGACTCACATGCAGTTACTGGATAAAAAATCGAGATTACAAGAGCTTGCACGGTTACTTGCAGGTTCTGAAGTGACAAAAAATACGTTGGCTAATGCAAAAGAGTTGCTCGCAGCTTAAATTTCGACAACTTTTTTTATCTCCTGTTGTCTTAGAGTCGATCTGGAAGGTTTTAAATTGTATCAATGTCGATTATCATTGATGTTCTGACTCCAAAAGGAATGAGATATCCATGCGTTATAAATTGTTAACTGCTGCAGCACTATCATTCGCATTAATGTCCACGGGCTGTTCAATGATGGAACGTCTTGTCTATCATCCGGATATTAACCAAGGTAACTACCTGACGGCGAAAGATGTTGCGAAGATTAAAAAAGGAATGACACAGCAACAGGTTGCTTATGCTTTAGGCACGCCAATGATGACTGACCCGTTTGGTTCTCAGACTTGGTTTTATGTTTTCCGTCAAGAGCTGGGGCATGACCCAGTGAAGCAAGAAACATTGACGCTGACGTTTGATCGTAACGGTATCCTGACTGATATCAAAAACGAAAAAAACCTTGAAGCACAACAAGCCATGGAAGCTGGTGAAGTTAAAGCATCAGAACCAAAAGCAGCGGAATAACACCCTATATAGCATCATGCTTGCGCGTGTATAACTTGAGTATATAAGTAGCTACCTGTACCGTTTAAATAATGGGATAACAAACAGGTAGTTACTTTAGTACTTTTATTTATCCCTTTATAATTTCTCGTCAATACATAAAAGCGCCATCTTCTACGTTCTAGCCTATCAATCGATAGCATTCATCGCACTCACAAAGAAAAACCTATAAATGAGATACAAAAAAACCGAGCTTTCACTCGGCTTCATATCAAATTGATTCGCTCACTACGCAATATCTTATTTGTTATTCTCTTTCGATTTTTCAGCTCGCTTGCGGCGCAGCTCTTTCGGGTCGGCAATCAATGGGCGATAAATTTCGATTCTATCCCCTTCTTGAACGACATCACCCAATTTCGCAGGGCGACTATAAATGCCTACTTTATTTTTCTTTAAATCGATATCCGAACGCAGCGTTAAAATACCCGATGCAATAATTGCATCTTCAATTGTGGTTCCTTCTGCAACCTTCACAGAAAGCAAAAATTGCTTTTCAGGCAACGCATAAGTCACTTCAATATTGATATCAGACACGGTAAACGACCTTAGCACGAGACGTAAATGCTTGAACCATATTATTGGCTAGCTCTTTGAATATTTTACCGAATGCCAACTCAATCAGCTTATTGGTAAATTCAAAATCGAGATGAAACTCAATTTTACAGGCATCGGCACTCAAAGGAATAAACTGCCATCCCCCAGATAAGGTTCTAAAAGGGCCTTCAACTAACTGCATTTGGATACGTTTATTGTCTTCCAACGCATTTTTCGTAATGAAGGTTTTGCTAATTCCCGCTTTTGAAACCTCAACCGATGCCGTCATTTCATCAGAATTTTGGCTAATAATTCGGCTTCCAACGCATCCCGGTAAAAAACTTGGATATGAAACCACATCATTCACAAGTTTATACATTTGTTCTGCGCTAAAAGGGACTAACGCAGAGCGACTAATCTGTGGCATATCAATTCCTATCCCCAAAAACTGCGCATATAATAGCACCATTGATGGGTTACTCAAAAAACAAAACCCGTGCAGGGCAAGAAATGCACAATCGCAAAAATATCAGTGTTGAACGATTTCATTCAACGCATCTTAACGTATAATGAATGAACTATGACAAAGAAAAAACCATATAAACCCGGTTCAGCAACAATTGCTATGAACAAACGTGCTCGCCACGAATATTCTATCGAAGAGGAGTTCGAGGCGGGTTTATCCCTACAAGGTTGGGAAGTTAAATCATTACGCGCGGGCAAAGCCAACATTGGTGATAGCTACGTTTTACTGCGCGATGGTGAAGCCTATCTGTTTGGTGCCAATTTTACACCACTGACGGTCGCATCATCCCATGTAGTTTGTGACCCAACTCGCAGCAGAAAACTGCTTCTTAATCAACGTGAATTAGATACCCTTTACGGTAAAGTTAACCGCGAAGGCTATACCGTCATCGCTCTTTCCTTATATTGGAAAAACGCGTGGTGCAAAGTGAAAATTGGCGTCGCCAAAGGTAAAAAAGCCCACGACAAGCGTTCTGATATCAAAGATAGAGAGTGGCAATTAGATAAAGCACGTATAATGAAACATTCTAATCGCTAAGTCCTAGCTTTATAGAGTTATTTTCTGTTATACTGCGCTCACAACTTGGGGCTGATTCTGGATTCGACGGGATTTGCGAAACCCAAGGTGCATGCCGAGGGGCGGTTGGCCTCGTAAAAAGCCGCAAAAAAATAGTCGCAAACGACGAAAACTACGCACTAGCAGCTTAATAACCTGCTTAGAGCCTTCTCTCCCTAGCCTCCGCTCTTAGGACGGGGATCAAGAGAAGTCAAACCCAAAAGAGATCGCGTGGATGCCTTGCCTGGGGTTGAAGCGTTAAACTTAATCAGGATAGTTTGTTGATGGCGTGTCTGTCCGCAGTTGGCAAATGAAATTAAAGACTAGACTAAGCATGTAGTACCGAGGATGTAGAAATTTCGGACGCGGGTTCAACTCCCGCCAGCTCCACCAAATTATCTTCTAAGGACGTCCAAAGAAGACTGAAAAGCCCGCTAACTCAATGAGTTGCGGGCTTTTTTATGTCCTGCGCAGTCTGATGTCACCTAATTAAATCTAATCATCTTAGGCACCTTGATAGGCACCTCGTTAACCTTTATAGTTTTTGAGGTGCCTAAAAACAATGGAACATCAAAAATGGCAAGACAAACCAAACCCTTATCCGCAAAAGAGATCGACGCAGCAAAACCAAAACAGAGTGATTATGTCCTCTATGATGGCGATGGATTAGAACTATTGGTTAAATCCAATGGCAGCAAGTTGTGGTCATTTCGCTATATTCGCCCTCTCACTAAGAAACGAGCTAAAAAGAGCCTTGGTTCTTACCCTGCCGTCAGTCTTGCTGATGCACGTAGTTACCGCCTTGAAGCAAGAACACTGCTCGCTAAACAGATAGACCCGCAAGATCACCATAAAGAGCAAGTTCGTAACACCTTAGAAGCTAAGGCAAATACCTTTCAACTTGTCGCTGAACGTTGGTGGGAAGTGAAGAAATCCACTGTAACAGAAGACTACGGTAATGATATATGGCGTTCACTTGAACGAGATGTGTTCCCTGCCATTGGTGACATCAGCGTGACCGATATCAAAGCCCATATATTGGTTCAAGCAATACAGCCCGTTCAAGCTAGAGGTGCGCTAGAAACGGTTCGGCGCCTATGTCAGCGTATTAACGAAGTGATGATCTATGCTCAAAATACTGGCTTAATTGATGCCGTACCAAGTATCAACATTGGTAAGGCTTTTGAAAAACCCAAGAAAAAGAATATGCCAAGTATTCCCCCTGATCAGCTACCAAAGCTCATGCAGACAATGCGTACAGCTAGTATTAGCCTATCTACTCGATGCCTGTTCATGTGGCAGCTACTCACCATCTCGCGCCCTGCTGAAGCCACTGAAGCCCGTTGGGATGAAATCAACTTTGAGACCAAGGAATGGAAGATACCTGCAGCTAGAATGAAGATGAACCGTGAACATACCGTTCCGTTATCTGAAGCGGCTTTAGCTATCTTAGAGCTCATGAAACCACTCAGCCATAATCGTGAGTTTATCTTTCCTAGCCGTATCAAGCCGACTCAACCGATGAATAGCCAAACCGTCAATGCTGCATTAAAACGCGCTGGATTCGGTGGTGTACTGGTCTCACACGGCCTACGCTCAATTGCTAGTACTGCACTCAATGAACAAGGCTTCCCACCTGATGTTATCGAAGCCGCCCTCGCCCATGTTGATAAAAACGAAGTTAGACGCGCATACAACCGTAGTGACTACCTAGAGCAAAGACGCCCTATGATGCAATGGTGGGCGGATTTTATTGAGGAAGCAGATAGAGGAAGTATTATTGAAGGCGGGATAAGAGGGATATCGCTAGTTGGGTAACTTATTTGTACCAGCTCAAATTTGAGCTGGTACACTAACAGCACGTAGCTATACATCACCTAGACCTCAGACCTGTACCAAATCCAGAAATTAAAATATGCTTTTAGGTCATTCTATGCACGGTCCAATCATGACAGTTGCTACAAGATATATGTATTAGTATTTGAGTAAGGTTCTTACATAAATATAACGATGCTGATCTGTATAAGACAGTTGTAATTTACAGAAATAAATCTTATTATTTACTTGCTACCACTCTGGGCACCTTTTATCCCTGCACGTTAGTCATGCTCGTACGAGGTGTACGGGGCTGGCCAGTAGTCGACTGGCGCCGTAAAAGGAGTCCGGTATGAAACAGAAAACCGTTCTGGTACGCCAGTATCAGCGTTTTCGTTTAGGCCGTTGGGAGGACGTGTGTATGCACACGCGCTCCCTACCTAAACGTTAATGTCATGTCCCCAGTAGTGGTAGCATCTTAAATTTCAGTCATCATCATATTATAGTGTTCTATGTCCCCAGTCTCTTCAAACACTCGTTTAAACATATCGATATACACGCCTGCTGATGCCTCTTCTTGAAGACGAATGTTACGACTGTCTGCGTGTGAATTGCGGTTGATAAAACGATAAAATGCATTAAACCTAGGTTCACGATTATTCTCTGCTAGAGTATTCAGTACACTGTAGAGGCGCTCATTTTTTCCTGAAAAACTAAAATAATGTTCAAGAATTTGGCGCATCACATTTGGAATAATCACGCCAGAAGGTGTGTCGTTACTAGCCTTACGCAATACATACCAGAGTGCTTGATAGTCATTGAGTAGTTCCTTCTCTGTAATAGTACTGACACTGCTGAATTGACCTTTAGTAATACGATACAGTTGCCAATCTGCTGGCTTCCTACCTACTGGTCGACCTCCGCTTGAGAGTAGAAGCTCCTGAAAGAAGAACAGACTATGTGTGAGTATTATCACCTTCCCGGCGTAACGAGGCTTAATAATTTCATGCTGAATTAACGCAGCTACTTCGAAAATATAATTCTGAGATAAGCTGGATATTGGGTCGTCAATGACGATAAGACGAGGCCTATTATCCGATTGATTGCGACTGTTCCTGCCTTTACAAGCTTCGATAAAGTACAGGAATGCAATTAATGTTTTTTCACCTTCACTAAGGCTCTGAAATACCGGACAATCAGAGCTCTCACCCACTCTACTGAGCCGGTAAGACTCAACTCCCTCATCACATCGAACGATACTGAAACTATTTATGCCTAATGAAGTTAACGCATTATTAATGTTCTGCACGGTGCTGTCTATATTGACAGTTTCTGTGTATTTCTGTGCAATTTCTTTTTCAGTATTATCTATGTTTTTCTTAAGGTCTTCTGACTCAGATTCCTGAGCTCGCCTAGTTTCTTGTAATACAGTCAGTTTAGTACGCTGTTGCTCAATTGCTTCTGAGGAAAGGTGACGTATATGTGCAAAAACACGGTTTGTCAGGGACGTACGCTCTACTGTATAGTTCTCTGCGAGGCGGTTGTTTTCATTGATTTCCCCATTTAGTTCTGAGAGTGCTTGCTGTAAGATTGTCATTTCATCAACGGTGCAACGCAGGCTAATACGTATTGAAGGTTCTATAAGCTTCTGTGAGATTGCATTCTGGTTTGATTGAGCTAATTGCTCAAATTCAGATAACCGCACGAGTATCGGTGATTCAGCACCAACTATTGGGCAGTTGTTCAGATTCTCTCTCAGACCGGGAAATAAGTTTATCCACTCTGAATAACGTTGCTCAAGCTTTTGCAGCGAACTCATAGCGGTCTCCCATGAACGATCAAATAACGCAGTAATTTCCTTTTGGAGATGTTTACCATCTATAGATGACTGACAGAATGGGCAAACATCCCCCTCAATCCATTCTGCTCCTCGTGCAATCCAGTCGCTATTGTTGAGGCGCCTTATAGCAGCAGCAAGAACACTGTCACCCGATGGAACTAGTGGCTCGGCTAACAAGGTAAGTTCCTCTTCTGTAAATATGAATGGAGGAAACTCATTAATAGGTTGAACACGGCTACCTTTACTATTTTCCAGACGCTTTAGTTCCTCGCACAACGCCGTTGTACTGGTTATGATAGTATCAGAGGATGACATGATTTTTTGGTAAAGGTTTTCAGTACGTTTTGCTCCCTCCATCAGAACAGCCGCAGTTGAAGACCTTACCTCAGCAGAACTGCTAAAAATAAGAGCTGCGCAATCGCTACGGGCCTCTTGCTGCTGAGAATCATTTTCTTGCTGAGAGAGGTTATTGGCCTGCAGTGCAACACGCAACTTGTTCACATGTGTTTCTAATACGTCTATTTCATCAGCAATAACGCTATTTTCTTCATTAAGTGTAAAGATACCGGGCTGAACAGCCTTACCGTGGAAAAGATCTTCAACAAACTGATGATTAAAGACGGTATATTGCATATCTAGTGGAGGGTGAAGAGTGCATTGTTCGTATTCATCATTATCTTGCTGGTAAAAAAATCCAGATATCGTCGATTTACCTGCCCCATTCTGACCATAAATTAAAGTGACATAGCTGCTAATATCCATCTGGGCCGCTTCATCATAGGAATAACTGCGCACTCCGCGCAGAGAAAGTATGCTCATCGTTCAACCCCTGTGCTTTGAATATGTCAAACATCATGTTGCTTAGAAGAAAGTCAACAGACTATCTGTACAGATAGTCTGTTGATAGTCTGTTGACCGGATGATGATAACCATATCTGCGAAATTTGAATAACACTAGAGTTAGAAAGAGAAATATAAGTCAGGACAAACCAACTCTAACGAAAAAACGCAATAAAAACTATCTCATTGAATATTTAAATATTTTCACGGTAAAAATATAACAATACACTACCAGCCTGAACTTATTCCCAAGGTAGTGAATTATCATATGTTAATGTTGAGCTTCACTCGCCTTTCCTAATCCCTTCATTAACACATCAAACATCAATCCAGCAAAGCCTTTCGCTATCGCTTCGTTAGACAGGAGTTTCATTGCCATCTCATTATGAACATCCATACTCTCAATAATGGCATTATTGATTGACTCAGGGAATTGACCGAGCATGGCTTGTTCTTTTGTATTACTGCGCAGTTGATCCATAACGACTTCATTTTCTGAAATTTTGCCTGCAATGGTATTTGCGTAATTAAGCATATCATTTTCAGATAAACCATCTTCAATAAACAAGTCGTTCATTCGCTGGATGATCTCGTTAAGCAATTCAGTTTTGGGATCTTTCGGCACAGCACCTGAGCCTTCTTTTGCCGCAGGCAAATAGGGCTTTGGTTCTTCTCCAATCATAAGGCCAAGCTGTAAATCGGCTTCGCGTTGCTCGTGAAGACGGTAGTGCGTCATCACCACATCTGATAAATCAATTTCGTCTTCCACAACATCGAGGCGCAGCAACGGATGGAGATATTTAGCGAAAATACTCAGCTTTTCTAATTCATAATCATCAAAATTGACAATCTGAGACGTAAATTCGTAGTAGCGATAGAACGAGATGAGGTCTTTCTTGAACACCTCAAGAATGTCTCTCGCCTCTTTCGCGTGCTTTACGCTATTTTCAGCATACTTAATTTTTTTGTCGTTCTTCTCAATTTTTGCCTTAGACAGCTCCGATTGTGCAGCTCGAAGAACTTGCGACGCTTCTTTGTAACGGACAGAAAAGCGGTCAACAGCTGGCTTACACAAATTAGCGAGTTTGGCTTGATTTGCTTGCTTGTTGTTATACGTTTCAACAAACATCTCAACCTCTCTCCATTGATAAATACCAACTTTGTCGAGCTTTTTCATTAGTTCATAGACAATGTTTGGATCAGAGACATCAGCTAGTTCTGCCGTTTGGAAATATACTTTAAACTCTGCCAATATATCTTCAGGATCATTAACGAAGTCGAGCACAAAGGTTTTTTCCTTACCTTTATAAGTGCGGTTTAACCTAGAAAGTGTCTGAATACACTCAACGCCTTTTAATGGCTTATCGACATACATCGCCACTAATTTCGGCTGGTCAAAACCTGTTTGGAATTTATTCGCCACCAGCATGACCTGATAATCTGAGGTATCGAATGCTTTACGCATATCGCGACCACGGAGATTAGGGTTCATATTATTTTCAGTGAAAGCATGATCAGGGAAATCAGGATCATTCACTTCTCCAGAAAATGCCACCATTGCATTAACGTTAGTGTAGCCCTTTTCTTGCACATATTTTTCAAAAGCCAATTTGTAGCGTACAGCCTCTAAGCGGCTACTAGTGACGACCATTGCTTTGGCTTCACCACCTAACAAATACTTAATTTTATCATTGAAATGTTCAATGATAGTTTCCACTTTTTGAGCAATGTTGTAAGGGTGAAAGCGAACCCATTTTGCCATTTTCGATGCGGCTTTTTTGCTATCTACCTCATGATCTAAATCCGGATTTTTATGCGCTAATTGGTAAGCCACTCGGTAACTGGTGTAATTTTGCAGAACATCGAGAATAAAACCTTCTTCAATCGCTTGGCGCATTGAGTAGACATGAAAAGGCTGGGGTTTATTGGTATCGCTTGCAGGCTCATAAGGATTGGGCCTACGACCAAACAACTCTAGTGTTTTTGCCTTCGGTGTTGCTGTAAAAGCAAAGTAGCTGAGTTTATTCGAGCCTTTACGAGCTTCAAGTGATAAACGCAGCATATCTTCACTGTCTAGCTCTTCATCGCCATCTAGCTGCTCAGCCATAAGGACTTCACGCAGTTTACGAGCCGTTGTCCCTGTCTGGCTGGAGTGCGCTTCGTCAGCAATCACAGCGTAACTTCGGCCCGCAAGCGTTGAGTCTTGGCGTATCGCCTCTAGTACGTGAGGAAAAGTTTGAATGGTCACGATAATAATAGAGGTGCTAGCCTTCAACTCCCCAGCTAATTGGCTGGATTTAGAGCCTTGAGCCTCTTCGCGGTTAACACGAGCAATCATCCCTTCGCTGTGGTCAAACTGATAAATAGTATCCTGTAGCTGACTGTCTAACACCGTTCTGTCGGTGATCACAATAACAGAATCAAATACCTTATCCCCTGCTTGCTTATCAAGCTCAGGGTGACCGATATCATAGTGTTTTGATGCTAATTGGTGAGATAACCACGCAATCGAGTTTGATTTACCTGAACCCGCACTGTGTTGAATGAGGTATTTATGGCCTGTACCTTCATGGTCTACGGTTCGGAGTAACTTAGAAACTACCGACCACTGATGGTAACGAGGAAAGATCAGCGTTTCTTTTTGACTAATTGAACCATCTAAATTTTCAACATCTTTGACTTCAAGGTGAATATATCGCCCAAGGATAAGCAGTAAATTATCTTTTTGGAAAATTTCATTCCAAAGATAGGATGTCGCATAGCTGCCATCTTCGGGGATATCGTTCCCCTTACCACCTTCACTTGTTCCTTGGTCAAACGGTAAGAAATACGTATTTTTGCCATTCAAATGCGTGGTCATTGCCACGTTGTACTGACTAACCGCAAAGTGAACTAATGCCCCCCGTTTGAAGGTCAATAACGGTTCAGACTTATGTGTCTTCTTGTCTTTCGGTAGCCTGTCCTTCATATATTGCACTTTGGCATTATCAATTGACTGTTTAAACTCTGACTTAAGCTCACAAGTGGCAACAGCTATCCCATTCACGAATAGCGTTAAATCTAATCGACCGTCATAACCATTGGGTGAGTAAACCAGTTCTGGCACAACACGTAGAATATTTTGCTGATAACGAACCGCTGCCGTTGGGTTGAGCTCGTGATCTGGTTTAAAGCTGCAAAGATTAAACTTAGCACCTCGATTATTGACCTTGTTTCGCAATACCCAGAGTGTGCCTTCTTTTTTCAGTTCTTGCTCTAATGATTTGAGTAGCGCATCCGCCGTTGTATTTGGAAAGTGCTGCGCGAGTTTATCCCATTGCTCTGGCTGTGTAGCTTTCACAAACGTGATAACGTCTTCAGGATAAAGAGCCAACTCTTTGTTGTACTTGCTCGATTCGCCTAATAACCAACCGTGAGACAGCATTTGTTCAAGGATGTCGTTTTGGAATATTTTTTCTTGTGCTATATCAGACATTACAAGCACCCTTATCATCATCGCATCGATGCGAAATCCAAAGTTCGTTCAGTCGTATAGTTGGTAAATCACCATTATTATAAAATTTTATTTGTGAAAGATAGAAGCATAAACGAGCACTCGCTTCTCTAATTGACTGCGTGAGTAATTCTGTATCATTCGTCTTTGAAATTAAAGATATTAATGCTCGGGCTTCTTGCTCCGCTTTACTCGATAACTTTATTAGCAAATCACAGTCAATTACCTGAGAAATCGTAGTTCCACCAATTTTCAGTGGTTCATTCAACCTTTTTTGGGCTTTGTTTAAAGCTTTATCTGTAACCTTTGATGAGTTATATGCTTGAATCATTGACGAAATAGCACTTAGCGAACTAACAAAAAGATTAGCTATAGGTAGTAAATCCATTAGTTAGCTTCCTCCAAACACCATATTTGTTCCGCTATCTGGCGATACAACTCACATCGCTCTTTGATATCCGCTACTTTCATTTCCGGATGAGCTTTAAACGCTAAGCCATTGCAAGAAAAAGCCTTATTAAAGTTAGGATTATTTTCATATGCTAATGGGTGTAGTGACTTAACCAGTAAGTTTTCTTTGATATAGTGAGGAAGCTTATCTACATAAGTTTTATCGCTGTATGATTGATTTGTTCCTCTCTGTAACAGTACAAGTGCTCCAATACTATTGCGTGTATTACGAAAATCATTTTGTTGCTCAAACTCGTCTTTATGATCATCGAAGTTGTTAGCCCATAAATGCTCAATCTCAAAAGGCTTACTTTTTACTGCATGATAATAAGTAGAAAAATTCGTATTCTCCCCTGCTAGACCATCTACATAACCTGATAAGCGTGAGAGTAAATATTTAACAAAACGACCATTTTGACCATGCAGGCGGAACCCCTCGAAGCCATCCCATGTCCCATCCATCTCATTAAGTTTTTTATCAAAGATAGCAAGTAGTTCACTGTATTCTTTGTTACGTATTTCTTTAACCAGATTGTACATCGTGTAACGAATCGAACTCGCTGAGAAGTTACGAAAGTTAATCGCTCTGCGAACACAGAAAATATCAATGTATTTCGCGACAAGGTTCATTTTTTTATTGGCTAATTCAATGGAGTCTGTCGTTTTTAATGGCGCAAGCATTAAAGGATTACTTAGAGAGGTTGCTATACCCCATTGATAGATGTAGTGAATCGAGCTAAGTTCAGGAATGATCTTTTCTTCCGCCTGACGAAGACGTTTATATGCATTCACGTAGTACTTAAATTCGGTGTTAATAAACACATCAAACTCATTTTCACCAGCTTCAGCAAGGCCCATTCTAGAAAGATTATCTCTTACCCAATTATGAAAACGAGTACCTATTTTTTCGAAGTCTTCATTTAGTGAGCCAGCCTTACTTTGGCGGATTGATTCAGCGTATTTTGCTCTTAGCCATGCTTGCATAAATCGCTGGTCTTCTTCCTTTTCAAAAACTTTGAGATCAATGATCGTTTGTTTCCAAAAATCATTCGCCTTTTGTCGCTTTTTATCGTCGCGATACTTAGATAACAAGAAGCCTTTCAACATTTCAGTTGGGGTTAAATTTAGGCCCCTGTCATTCATTGTCTCAAAAATGGTATAAGCATTATCATCGCTATATGCCACTATCTCAACAAGAACAACTAACTCCTTAAGCCAATCAATAAATAGAGGTAAGACCGTCTCATCAATACGATCTATGGGGAACGCATCACTGATATTTTGATAACGAGCAACCATATTAACCGTTGAAGCATCAGCATCTTCAGGTGGCGCATACTCTCCTTTATTAAATAAAGCATCAAGACAAGCGATACGCTCTGGCACATCTATATTGAATGATTTTTGTCCGAATTTCTCAGAGAAAATCATACCTGAAACAGCTTCATCTAAGCCAAGTTCTTGTTGTTTATTATTCAAGTAAATCAAAAATAACGTTAGCGATGTTAAGCGTTGTTGACCATCAATAATACTCCGCTTGCCTGCTTTTTCACTGAGGACAAAAGGACCTAAATAGTAACTGTTGTAATCAGCCACATCTTGACGTTGGTGTTTTGGGTCGTAGTTGTCCAAAAATGCATTACACAAGTCGGTAATGAGCTGCTCTATATGAGTTTGTTCCCAGCTATATTCACGCTGATAATAATCAACGGTATATTTTTTATTATCGAGTACTTCTAAGATAGAGCGATTATTTGCATCAATTTTGTTTTCAAAACGACTCATTATTGAATTCCTTTTGGTTGCCAATCACGCACATCAATTTTGCCTGTTACTGCGGCTGAAATAAGAGCTGTTTTGCGTTCTTTTAATAACTCAATTGTGTTCATTACTTGTGCTTCAAGCCGCAAAAACTTAGCTTCATTTTTTTTAATATAGTTAACTATCTCTATTTGTTCTTTTAACTGAGGAAGTATAGCGTTAATTGCAAGATAATCTTCTTTTGCTATATTTTGCATGCTACTACTAGCACCTTCTGCAGATAACGATATCTGATTTCTAAAACCTTCAACTGTCATAAAGTATGCTAAGAATTCAGCTTCTATATCAAAACTCTTATTAAAATTTGTTTGCCATAATCGATCAGGCAGGTAAATATTATCAATATCAACATTTACTAATGCACTAGCGCCAACCAATTCAGGAGTATTCATGCGACTTATGATGATTGCCCCTTTTCTGATAGGACACTTAACTCTTGGCAAGTCTTCTTGTAAAACCGTTTTATTTTCTTCTACACGAAAGCGTCTTGTATAAACACAGCTTGTTTTTAATACACCAATTTCACCCGTTTTGGCTGGTGTATCCGCAGCATTGACGCTACATCCAGACTCTAATGATTGAATGAGATGCTTGAGTTTCAATACAACCCAATGCTCTGGCACTTCACCCAACCATTCCACACCTGAATCCTTCATTGGTACATCTGGGTTAAGCCCTTTGGTCACTGCGTGAGAAATTACTGCTTGACGTTTTTCTTTTAACAACTCAACCAGTTTTTCTTGCTTGGTGATTAGAGTGTCAACTTTGGCGGTTTCGCGATCGAGGAAGTTAGCGATTTTCTTTTGTTCTTCCATTGAAGGGCAAGGCATTTCAATATTGCTAAACGTCTCAGTTCTTACTACTTTCCTTAGCCCTGTATAAAAAGGCTTTAAACCTTTAAATGTGTCAATATGGTAAAAATAATAATAGGCATAAGTTGGATAGCAACTATCAAAACAACCATATACATTATATGCACCAGTAATCATCCCATTTAGTGGTGAGATACCTATAGTTCTTGGTGTTTCATCTATATCAAACAGGCAAAAAACCAGATCATTTTCATCGACTTTTTGATAAGTATCAAAGCTCTCAGGTATCTTTCCTTCACCTGAAGATATATCTCGAGGAATAATACCTTTTAGTGTTAGTGATAACAGCTGATAGTTAGATGATTTACTTCCAACAAGGCTTCTCTTCAAAAAAAACATACGCTTTGTTCTCTCAACATTCCAATTGGAAGGAATCTCCTGAAGCCACTCAACCCCTGAATCCTTATACTCAGGATAAGCCTTATAACGCCCCGCCATTATGAATGTACCTCATTAAGCAATTGCATAATTTCTGCTGAGATCGCATCCAAATCAGCATCAATCTCGGCTAGTGCTCTCGGTGGTTCATAAACATAGAAATGGCGGTTAAATGGGATTTCATATCCAACAATACCCACTTCACCATCTTTCGGGTCTAGTTTACTTTCATCAATCCAAGCATCCGGTACGTGTGGCAGAACTTCTCGAGCAAAGTAATCGGCAATATTTTCAGTGAGTGGTACGTTTTCGTTATCACGCAAATCAGGATTAGATTCAATCTGGCCTTTGGCTTTGCACACTTCAGCTTCATCGTCGTGCTCACCAAGGTGTTTGACAATCAGTTTTAACTGCACAGCACTTAGTTTAACATCCACCAGCTTGCTTTTTAGCTGCTTGAGGAATTTATCACGAGACAAATATTTTTCGGAGTCAAAGGAAGCGAGAGCATCAAGAATAGCTTGTTGGCTGATTTCATCCATTTTCAGCCAAACACTATCTGCTTGCAGAGCTTCAAGGCGTATAGCATCTTTCGGGTAAATGGCTAATTTCAGTGGGCGTTCAACCGTAATTCGACGATAGCCAAACGCTTTGTAATCAAAGATTTTACTAAAATCGTTTTCTACAAACTGACCGTATGTTTGCACGATTGTCTCAATCGCTTCTTCTGTTAGTTCTTTTCGCTTACTACCCAGTGATTTACGCATGACAGCATAAAACACGTTTTCATCATCGCCTTCAACTTCACCACCACCACTACGCCCGCGCCCACCTGTTTTCGCTCGCTCTTTTGACGCATTAATTAATTGAACCTTACCTTTGCGAGCAGTTGGCTTATGGTTAGATAACACCCAAATATAAGTGGCAATACCCGTGTTGTAGAACATATCAGTAGGCAACGCCACAATTGCTTCGAGTAGGTCATTCTCCAGAACATAACGTCTAATTTCACTCTCACCGCTACCCGCTCCGCCAGTAAAAAGTGGGGAGCCATTTAGGATGATACCAATACGTGAACCACCTTCACTTTCAGGGCGCATTTTACTAATTAGGTGCATCAAAAACAGTAATGAACCATCAGACACGCGAGGTAAGCCCGCACCAAAGCGGCCTTCAAAACCTTTTTGGGTATGCTCATCAGTGATGTATTTTTGGATTTTCTTCCAATCCACACCAAAAGGTGGATTAGATAGCATATAGTCAAACTTATCACTGCGGAGCTGGTCATTCGATAACGTATTGCCCAGTTTGATATTATCGACCTTCTGCCCCTTAATCAGCATATCTGCTTTACAGATTGCGTATGACTCTGGGTTCAGCTCTTGACCGAATGCTGATAGAGAGGCTTTCTCGTTGAGTTTGTGGACATACTCCATACCAGACGATAAGAAGCCACCGGTTCCTGCTGTAGGGTCATAGATTGAGCGTACCAAGCCTGAACTGGTTAACTCTTCTTCGTTAGTGAAAAGCAATGACGTTGTCAGCTCAACAATATCCCTTGGGGTAAAGTGTTCCCCTGCGGTTTCATTTGAGCTTTCGGCAAAGCGTCGGATAAGCTCTTCAAACACTAAACCCATACCATAGTTGCTAATGGCGTCAGGGTGAAGATCTGTGGTCGCAAAACGTTTTGCAACTTTATAAAGCAGGTCGGCTTCTTCCAATTTATCGATGGTATTAAAAAAGTCGAAATACTCAAAAATCTCACGGGCATTTGGGCTAAATGATTGAATATAATTCTGAAGATTATTCGCTACACCAGTTTCACCAAGACGGTTCAAATCCATTTTTGAGGTGTTATAAAAGCTTAACTGCGCAGCATGGGTAAGTAGTTTGTCCTGCGCTTCAATCGGCATTGATTTTACTGCATCGTATTTAGCCAGAACATCAGCCTTTGTAGCAGCAAGGACACACTCTAAGCGCCTTAGCAAGGTGAAAGGGAGAATGATGCGTCCGTATTGAGATTGCTTGAAGTCGCCACGTAACAGGTCAGCTACTGACCATAGAAATGCCGCTGTTGAAGAGAAATTGTTATTAGTCATTGTAATCAGCACATTGAATATTAAAAAAGTTAACTGATTGTACCTTTATAACAAGCCTAGTGGTAGAGACATACAACGCAGAAAATACAGATTATCCACCAACTTAGCCAAGTCAGTGAACATGGCCTTGATAAAACTGCAAAGCGAAATAATAACTTGCACGTCAATCATGGCCACTAAGTGAATAATTCTACAAACATATTAATAAACAAACCTCTATTCACTCACATCGTTCTCTTTGTACTTAAGAGCCAAGTCATAATACCCATCACGATTAATATGCCAATGGAGCATACATTGCTGTACTAGCAATTTATAATAATTGTAGCGATCAACAAAAATTGGTCACAAATTTAGATAAATAGCTACTTCAATGTAAGATAACCAACGCATCAATACAAAATGTTGATATTACCGGAAACGGTTTTATCTAATATCAATTACTGCACTTTATAAATAACGACTCTAGCGGACGTTAATGGCAGTAACGTCCGTTTCTAGTTAAGTTAGATACTCGTTCATTGTCTACTCCTCCCAATAGACCTATACCCATCGTCATAACTTTTAGTATAGTTTTTAGCCAAATACTCCATGCGCTTTAATAGCTGGTTAAGCTTCTGTTCATAATCTTCCTTATTAATATTCAAATGAAAGACTCCACTAACAGGAAAATGTACTAATGATGAATACATAATAGAATCTAATCCTAAAGCGCTATACCATGCCTGTTGAATTAAGGCGGCTAAACTATTATCAGAATCGAACTTTCCTGCACCGTGGTATAAGTCTTTATTAAGTAATAATAAAGCATGATAATGTTTACGTCGGTTACTATTGCCTATTTCACGTACCCATATATAACGTAAACGATTTCGCCAGCGACGTCCCCAAATTTTATTTTTCCTTAGACAATCAACACGTAGTTTGGCTTTAAGTGATTCAATAAAACGAGTTATTTCTAGACTTGAATTACTATATTTGTAATCACTTGGAAAACGTAGGTCTATCCGTAAAGCTAAAGTACGGGGAAATTCATTTACTGCTTGATTGATTACATCAACAAACACATTTTGATATTTTTTATTGTATGAGTATTCTTGCATTTATTTATACCAATGATCATTGTTCTAGACCATAAAAACATCGGTATAAATATACAATATCAAAATCTAACCATTTAAATTAAAACAACCAAAATAGAAATAAACTTTAACTACTTATCTTCATATAATGGAATGCATTAAATTAAACTTATTAACTTAATATTGATTAATTAAATTAATAATAGATAATTCACTTAATTAAATTGATTATATATATTATATATATTACTATACCGACAATATTAGCCATGATAAAAACGATAGAGTTAATTAAAAAATAGCCAACTTGCCAAACATTAATAAATTCACAAGTTATAGTTTCACTCTGATATTAGCTTTACCATTTTTAAAGTAACGTACTGTTATTTATTGCTACAATCGCAACAGTAGCAACTTAATAAAACGAAAAAATCGGATTGTTTGTAAAATCATTGTATCTAAATTGAGCTCCTTCACAGACTAACCTTGCACCTTTCCGTGAATATTCAATATCAATAGCTTTAGCTTTCTCTAGATTAAATATAACTTTTTCAAGTAATTTACCCTTTCGTAATGAGTTAGGTCCATTACGTCGAATATCATTAAATTTAATGTAATCACTATTTCGACGGGAATACTCTCGATTTAGCCATGATAATAGTAATGCTTCATAGTAACCATCTTCATAAGAAAACAGATTAATAGCCTGTTCCATATACCACTCGCATAATAACCACGCACCTTGAATATATTCTTTTTTTATTGCACAACTCCCCTCTGTAAAATAACTGAGCAATGCCGATAGCCGAGCAACATTATTCGATAATTTTGATGCAAAGTCATTCATATTAGCGTACTTTCTATCAGGATGAATTTGATACTCAATTTTATTATATATTTTTTCCCATTCATACTGTGCCTCTATATCTAATAATAAACATTCTCTATAACTATTTTTTATATTCTGGCTCCCCGCCATTAATAATTCAGTTGTTTTTTGATAAAAACAACAAAGGTGTACTTGTTCATTTGAATGAGGTCGAATAAATCGTTCCCCTTGTGTCGACAAATTTTCATCGATAAAAACAGGTAAACAACGAGCAAAAAAACCACTTCCTCTCGCCTTTTCACCTTGACGTTTTAAATATAAATCAAATGGTTTCTTTTGTACCATCATAGATAAAGTAATACGACCATCTTCTATTGTAAAACTTTGGGTTGTTTTACGTTCAACATGAAAATCAACACCATCCCACATTGAATTAATAAAACTCAGATCTTTCATAACCTGTCTATCTAATATATTAGCACCTTCATCAGCAATTAGACCTATGTTTGAAGAATGTTGTGACATAGCGGACTGTAACGCTTCCGGGGTTACATTACTATAAATATATCGCTGAGATTTAGGCCGCATAGGCTTTTCAGCTTGTAACTCTTTTAAACGTTTAGACTCTACCTCAGTGTATTGCCCTTCAGCTGTTTTTTTCTTTATTAAACCTAAAATGGCTTTTTCTTTAATTTCCCATACTTTCAATTCAATTGAGTAATTTTTATTACTTTCATCAAATTTACGTAACAAGCTCTCATCATGTTGATAAAATGGTCTCATGACCATTCTATCAACTGTCGTTTTTCTTTCTCCTGAGTTGGCTATCACAAATAAAAATAACGATACTGGAGATTCAAAAAATGGATTAACTTTCACATTAATTAGTCTTTGGCTAGCTAATGAAATAGCACTAATTACCGATGATGCAATTAATGGGATAGGAGCTTGCGTAAGTTCTTCAACATCTAAAATAACTTCACGTAATTTGGATGGAAATGCATTCAAAGGGAAATGGTTCATGATAAAACACCTTATTTATTTAACTTGGATACATTTAATAAATCGCAATCCTCATCGCAAGTCAATTAATAATTCCCAAATTAAAATTAAATGGTTTATATCCTATTAAATTAGCCAAAATTAACCTATGTCATATAATTTCATATTGCATTGGACATATTTAGATTATTTATTCAAATAGAAATAAAAAAGAGAAGATGAATTCCCACATAAAACGAACCAAACTTCTCTTAAATTTTTTTTATTTTTTTCTGAGCACTTCATCAAAAACTTTTTTAACATTTTGATCTTGTCTAGACCAAACCATTATCCGATTATGAATCTGGTCACTTAATTCAGACTCATCTTTAAATTTATTATTCTTATCACCTGACGAAGGCCATCCATTCTTTTCTACAAATGCATATAGTTCATACTCAATGGCTCTATACGCTTCAATTTTCTTTTTCCAGCCATCTCTTGGCTTTTTATTCTTTAATAAGCGAATGACTTCCGCTTTAACGTCATCAAAACGTGCAGCTTTTAATTTCCCTGCTTGCACTTTTTGTTGCTTTACCTCCAGTTTTCTTTGAATACCCTGTTCATGATGTAAAATCCCATTGCAATTATCTAAGTATCTAATAGCTCTAAACAAATCATCTAATCCCTCATTAGGATTAGTCTCTATTTTCCTTGTTCCAAGCCGCCAATATACTGCTGATAGTATTAAAAAATCCCCCATAGTTTCTTGAATACTTTCACTTGAGTGAAGCGATTCCGTTTTCCAACGCCACTCGGCATCATTTGTCATGCCTTCGATTAATTCATTATGCTGTTCATCAGCCTCAGGCTCAGGAATGAAAACGTCCCAATCTAAATATTTAATTGTCTCAACTACTGAATATTTTTCATATCCATACTTATCACTTAGACCTTTAATAAATTTTTTTAAATTAAAATCTTCCATAAATCAACCTATTACAATTAATAATCTAATGCGTAAAATTTTAGGTAATGCAAGCGTGTTTTTTTTAAAAAACTACGCTGTATTCTTCTAACTCACAGTAAGTTCAACTTTAGCAATCAGAGGATTACCGCTATGTCTTCATACAGTGTCAAAATTTTACGCATGCCCGCTGTTAACAAAAAGCTTGGGATCGCCCCTTCTACTATTTACGATTGGGTTAATCCCAAATCTCCCCGTTACGATGAAACATTTCCAAAACAACGCCAATTAGGAAGTAAGTCTGTTGGATGGTTAGAATCGGAGATTGACGAGTGGCTTTTAAAACGAAAAATAACCACCATTTGAATTCTTTCCAGTGGTCAATGTTACAAAAATAACAAGAAGTTCGATACAATCATGAATATATTACACATTTCCCTAATCTTAATAATGGGAAACCTGAATATATTTTTATGTGATTAAATGTACTAACATTTTAAAAAATTACTGAGATATATATCATTTTATTGATATCTCACCCTTGATATCTCAATAGCTACCAGCCATCCATTTGGGTGGCTGATTTATTTTGAGGTTAATATGAAAAAATTATCGGGCTATGCCCTTATTCGTCGCCATCTGCGACGCTACCCTCGTTCACTGCGTCAAACCTTATTAAAAGAACTCAATCAGCTTGTTACCTATCAGCCTGTGATTGGCATTATGGGAAAAACAGGTGTTGGGAAATCCAGTCTGTGTAATGCCTTATTTCGCAGTCAAGTTTGTGCTGTCAATGCTATTGAAGCTTGTACTCGGCAGCCCCAACAGGTCAAATTGCGCTTTGGACGACACACACTAACGCTAGTTGATTTACCGGGTGTCGGAGAAAGCCAACAGCGTGATGAGGAGTATCGTGAGCTCTATCGTGAGTGGATACCTAAACTCGATATGGTGCTTTGGGTACTCAAAGCTGATGACCGTGCTTTCTCCATTGAAGAGCAGTTTTATCAAACAGTATTCACGGAGTATAACGGAGAGCTACCAGCTATTACTTGGATTTTGAATCAAGTTGATAAGATAGAGCCTGTCGAGCAGTGGCACTGGGCATCCGCACAGCCTTCAAAACAGCAGCAAGCTCATATCACATTGAAACGACATGTTATCGCCAAACAAATGCATATCTCTGCAGATACCATCATTCCGATATCTGTTAAAGGCCGATATCATCTCCCCCAATTGGTGGAGGCGATTATTACTCGTCTCCCAAAGCAAGCACTTAGTCCCTTAATCCCACATCTACAAAATATCTATCAGACCACAACGGTTATCAATCATGCGCGTAGCTCTTTCGGTGATACGGTCGTAGATATCATTGAGCGCGTGATTGATTTCGCTCCACTTCCTCAAGTCGCTCGGCACGCCCTCAAATCAACAACTCATCATATTGCTAAAGCAGCGCGCTCTGTCTGGTCATTTTTCTTTAGTTAATTCAATTAAATGATTGTCATATTGAGCCATCAGTAAACGATTTTACGTTGTCATGATCGAATTTGTCGATCGAACCGATCGGTTTTTTTCATTATCCATACGGAAATGATGGCTATACAATCTCTCAGAGGTATTAATGACTTAAATTTATTTATAAAAATCAATGCGATAAATCGCAGGGTTTGTCACGTTATTAAGAATTGAGAGCCATCAGTTGTTTGTTGAGCACTCACTTTTTGTTCGTATTAATCAAGTCTTAGAGCCTTTTATCTGAATAGGCAAAATCACTAATTGGAAAATATCATGAAAACAAAACTTATTATTTCTGCACTTTTTATTTCGGCTTTAACACCGACATTCACTCACGCTTTTGGTAACTCACACACTTGGACGAGTAACAAGACACAAGGCGTGACCGAGTTTGTCATTCTAGGTCAGGGCAAATCTCAGCTTTATCTGTCTTGTAATGATGACGGTCATCAGCCCGCAACAATTATTTTTACTGATATTAATGGCCGACAAGCCCGTATGGATGCAGACCAATCCCTTGAAATGAAATTTGCAGGTGAAGAGGTTGCAAATGTGAGCGAAAGTGAAAGCCATATTGGAGCTCAATTTGTGCAGTGGGCTTGGAATATGCTACGCAGCGAGGAGCAAGTCACCGTGTTTGGCGAAGGGGTTGCTTCGAGTACCTTTACACTGGATGGGGCTGCCGCAGTTATACCTTACTTTGGCGAAAACGGCTGTGTACCGAAATTCGTATTTTAGTATTCCAATTCGGAAAATGGCTCAATATTAAACAATCGACTTTATTAGACGTTCCTTGAATATCATATTCAACACTATTTCTCTCTTTATCAATAGGTTTCCTATCATGAAAAAACAACTTTGTGCGCTCTTATTAGGGCTCAGTACTTTTTCTGTCTATGCTGAACAAGCGCCAATTCAACTCAAATCAGGCCCCAGTAATGCAGGGCGTACATACAGTAAAGTGTATATTACTTCGAATGTTGATAGTGTGATTATCAAGAAAATCATCGTTAATCGAGGCAATTGTAAAGATGCAGAGTATCTCCCTTGGAAGCCAATTAGGCTGAATTTTGGCAGCACGTATGAACGTATTTTCACAGGAAAACGAGCGGGGACACCCTGTAATGTGCTCGAAGTAGCTGTTGATACAAACCAAGGTGTATGGACATTTAACTTCAAATAATCATTCTTATTTTTACCCTAATCTTGTATGGCCTGCTCAGCATAGCAGGCTACCTTATTTTGTTTATCAATGACCCCCTCTCTTACATCTAATGTAAAGCGCATTGCTTCACGTTATTTACCAAACGCATTTTTATGCTTATTTATACCCCTCAGCGTACTTATTATTCAATTATTACATGGAGATATCACATGTCATCCCCTTATTCAGCCTTGCAACCAAACACGCTTATGCAAGCTAGTGTTGTTCCTCTTTCTGCTAGGCCAAATTTCTGGCAAACCCACTTTGGCACAGTAAAAGGCTTCGCCACGTTTGAAGTAGTAATTTTCACTATCATGGGCCAGTTCTGTGATGAGTACACTGGCGGCTATTGGGAGTATTGCACCTTACCCAACGGTGGCGCATTTATTTATCCTGATTTGGACTCTGAAAAACTCACACTGTTCAATATGCACAATGGCAATGAAACGCAACTGAGCCCTGAAGCGGCAGGTGTCGCTGTCTGCTTGATGTTGTATAGCCAGTGGTCATTTAGAACGGAAAGTGAAGTACTGGTTGAGCGTTTCTACCAACTTCGTGACTATGCCATTCAACATCCTGAAAGTTCAGCTATTTTTCATCTTATCGATTAACTGCATCCTTAATTTATTCTCTCAGCCTTACCTATCTTATTTATTTTCAAGGAAATTTATTATGACTCGCTTAGCTTCCCGCTTTGGTGCGGCGAATAGTATTCGTCGTGACCGACCGTTAACTATTGAAGAATTGTTTCGTACTGTACCGAGTGTTTTTTCTGAAGAAAAACACGAATCCAGAAGTGACCGATACACTTATATCCCCACCATTACCTTATTAGATAGTCTTCAAAAGGAAGGCTTCTATCCGTTCTTTGCTTGTCAGACTCGTGTACGTGATACCAGTCGTCGAGAACACACGAAGCATTTGTTACGGTTACGTCGTCATGACCAAATCACAGGAATCCAAGTACCTGAAATTATTCTCTTAAATAGTCATGATGGTTCAAGCAGTTATCAAATGTTACCGGGATTATTTAGAGCTGTATGTTCGAACGGTTTAGTGTGCGGTGATACCTTTGGCGAAGTGAGAGTACCGCACAAAGGCGATGTGGTGAGTAAAGTAATTGAAGGGGCTTATGAGGTATTGGAAACGTTTGATACGGTTGCTGAAAAGCGCGAAAAAATGCAATCATTATTGTTACCACCACCAGCACAACAAGCCTTAGCACAAGCAGCTCTGACCTATCGTTTTGGTGAGGAACATCAGCCTATTACTGAGGAGCAAGTATTACAACATCGTCGCTGGGAAGATAAGAAAGATGATCTTTGGACGGTATACCAACGTTTGCAGGAGAATTTAATTAAAGGGGGGTTATCGGGCAGAAATGCCAAAGGCAAGCGCGCTCGTACTCGTTCGGTGAATGGCATTGATGGTGATATTAAATTGAATAAGGCATTGTGGGTGATGACAGAAAAGATGCATGAGTGCTTTTCTGGAAGAGAAAGAATATAGAAATAGCAGCACATTATTTTTCATAAAATGATGTGCTGCAACCTATTTGTCAGTAGCTTTATGTTTTGTTAAACAGAAATTATTTACAGGGTCAGGGCGCTCGAACCTTCGTTTTCTCTAAATGTTTATACAAGAGCAGATGGTTCATTCACATTAGGCAATTAGTCAAATATTTTACCCCAAAGGTACTTAACACCTAAACCAACTCCAGTGGCAACGGCCACACCAACAATGACTGGTGCAGCACCTACAGCACTTACTCCTGTTAATGCTGACAACGCGACGGTTGTTCCCCCCGAAGCTGCAACCCCACTCGTGATCCCAGCCGCACTTCCTCCAACCACACCTGCTAAATTTGAAGCTGTAGACGTTGCCGCAAAAGAGCTAATGGCACTTGATGCTGTGGTTGAAGCAACGGTTGAATTTATTATTGTTGGTGCTGTGGTTCTTAGTGCGCTAGTACTAGCTGCATTCACAACGGTTTTCAGCAGACCAGCACCAGCTTGTGCTCCGTTTAAATATTTATATATTGTGTATCCATTGTAAGAAACATTGACAACATTAACTGTTGCTTTTACAACGGACTGTACCTGCTTACTTTCCTTTGTTCCAGTTACGCACCAGTTGGCGAAGTGTTCACAATTATTTGTAGCTACATTGTAATCATCTTCACCTATTTTTTGTCTAGCTCTGTTAACTATTTCTTCTGGAGTGTAGATTGAGTATTCATGTTGAACAACGCCAATAAGTTGCTTCTCGCCTGAAAATTCAATAAGCGTTGTTTCTTGAATGCCGTCTTTAGAAAGACCATGTGAAAGGCCTGCATAGTGAACTACTTTATCACCGCCAATATAAATACCGTGGTGTGTGTAGCCTGTTCGTGGAGAATAAATATGATCTCCTACTTTCAGATTTAATGTGCCCATTTTTTTACCTTTTGAAATTTTCTACTATAAATAGTATTCTTATTTTCAATCTAACTAAAGTTAAATTTTAATTAATGTAAATCTGGTGACCTTATGGTGGCATGAAATTATGGAACTCAACATAACTCTTGCTTTACAGCCATTAAACCATCATTAGGATCAGTCTTAAAGTACAGGCGGCTAATATGCAGAACTTCATTTGGGAGAGGTCAAATCCGGCATCCATACAACCTTAGAATAGTGTGTGGTATGTGTATCACACTCGCTTAGGGTATGGGTAGTTATTACATCACTGCCACTATCTCCTAATTTATTCTCGGTTAAAAGTTATACCCCGTAAGTTTCCGCAATTGTCACTAGTCTTGACAATTACCGGGCAGGAAGTACTACTACCTAGCCATTGTCAGCATTTACTGATTAATATGCGGTATTTATGCAGTTATTGGGTGAGTACCAGTGAGGTGATGATAGGCTCGAAATGCTTACCTATAAATATGCATTTGAATACATACATCTGATTGTTTTTTATTCAATCTAGTTTTTAATTATTTATGATGAGAGACGGTATAGAGTGGTTGAGTTTTCTCCAACCACTCTATACTAAGAGACTAAAATAGGTTCATAAGTTTATTCAGTGCTTTTTTTCGTTTTATGATCATGTAGTCATCTATGTCATTTACATTGTTCAACGCTGCATAGATCAGAACATCAAGAGGTAAACTAGTTGACATAGTTTTTCCACCATACTCATACTGAACTGAACCCATCTGTTTTATAATATAATCTTTAGAAATTTTATTGTATTCCCACACAATAATTTCTTCACCTTTTAAAATATGGGTAAGAGAATATCTTTTAACATTATTTTCTGCATATTGATTAGCTTCTTGTTCTTCTTCTGTCTTTCTTCCACTTGATTCAAGGAATTTTAGCTTAGTTTCAGTTTCTTCAAAGAGAACTTTATTTTTAGTTAATTCATCTGTTAATTGTGAATTTATAACATTACGAACATTTGTACTGTATTGTTCTAACAAACTATGGTACTCGGCAATTTTGCGATCTTTTTCTTCTGAACAGTCATTTGCTATTCTTTTCGTGGTTTCTTCGCTTAACCCTTGTTTTCTTACTAATTTATCGTAATCTGGCTTGTATGACCTTGAAATACAATTTTCTAATTCCTTATCGTAATCTGTGGGTTCGTAACGACTCAAATGATCAACACATATTTTTTTCATTTCTTCATTATGTTTTGAGTTTATTTCATCAATCCAGTGTTTATCATTTCTAAGCGATTGTATAGCATCGTAAGTTTCACGGGCTACGCACTGTTTGTATAAACCATAACTTTGCCCTCCCCCCTCTATTGCGAACTTGTATTTAACATGAGCACCAGAGTCAGTGTCATTTTTTTCTATAAGATACTGGTATAGAGCATAATATTCATCAAAGTCCATGTGTAATGGACCGTTGTTAAATTCTAGTCTTGCTATTTCATCAAGTTTTTGTGCTTCTGGTGAGTAACTGTAACTCCTAATAGCATCAAATATATATCCTTGGTATTCTTGATTTTTCCTTAGTATAAAAATATTGTTATCGTCATTTAATAATTTTGTGATAATTTCATTATGTTCTTTGATGTTACCCAGCGTATTTTTTGCTCTTTCAATTTCGCTTTCAGTTTTATCAACCGCGAGTTTTAGACCTTCTTGTTTTGAAGTGTTTCTCAGATTATTGGCATAGCCTTCATCAAATGAGAAATGTGTTTTGCCTTTATTTAAGTTACAAGTGTACTGCACCGTTTTAGTTTCTTTATTCTCTTGCCATAAAACACTACCGCAAACACCTCGATTATCAAGTATTTGGCCTATAGTATAATTATTGAAACCTTCGAAATGTTGATTTTTAACTTCATCGATGGGACTATCGCCACACCCAGCTAATAGGGCGATACAGGAAGTCATTACTATTTTTTTGAACATATCTATTCTATGCCTTTTTTATCATAATTTTCATTATTATAAGTCATAAATCGTATTTAAAGTAAACTTAATAAAAAGCATATATGTACGTAAATACATATTGTCGGGGGTGGACACTAGCTTTAGTGCGTATACTATAGGTTATTGGGCTACCCTCTATGACTTGACAATTTTTAAATTTATTTTGAACGACCTCACACAAGTTGTTTTTAACCAAGGAACAGAAATAAGGTAAAATCCTCATTTTCCCCTTTACCACACTAGCTAAAATATTAACCTCTGAGATAAATAGCAATTTTTGTATTTGTTGATAAAATACCAAGTTACAGTAAATAAGTGCTCCACTAAATCTAACGCTTAAAAATCAATCAAATTATTTTTAGGCACCTTATTAGGCACTTTTGAAAAGTTGAATTGAAAATTAGCACTATAAAATCATTTAGTTAAGCGACGAATTCAGACTCCGCCAGCACCAAAGAAGACTGAAAAGCCCGCTGATTATGAATTAGCGGGCTTTTTTATATCCTACTCAGCCTAATATTACCTAACTCCCCCCAATCACTTTAGGCTGCCTACAATAACCCATCAATGCTCCATCATTTCATGCACAATATCCTTACCGCTCATAGAATATGGATAATACGTTGGCCAATTCTCTAATTGAGTCAATAAAGCCTCCTGAGATTCATCCCCCATATAAAGATGGAAATGCCCGGCTTTCTCTGGGGCAATAATATGGTCGCTAAACTGGATAAACTTCGGAGCTTGGCTCTTTTTATCCTTACACTCAAATAAATAACGGACGCCCTTCTTGCCTGAAGAATAATTTAAAATTCGGTAACCCGCGTAATCATATTGGCACTGAGCAACCTTATCCCCACGGTGGAATTCAATAATATTATTCTCAATACCAATCATATCCACATCAGTTTTATACCCTTTGGCATAATAATCTCGATACTCTTGCGCGGTTTTATCCTTATTCTTTGCAGCCTTATCCTTCATTACCGAGTCTAATGTTCCATTAGCAAGATAAGGCTCCACTGATTGCCAAACACCGTCCCAATCACTCAATTGACGATCTTTAACATCACTATTCTCAAAAATACCTTTTGCCGCATTGCGTTGCGCTTCCGTTTGCGGTTTATCATGATGATGTCCATGTGCCATCGCTGTGTGACTGAATAAACTGGCTAATACAAGCAGTGAAAGAATATTTTTTGTCATCATTTTTCCTCTCTGGTTTGAACAAAATTCCCAAAACGCTTATTAAAGCGAGCAACATTCCCTTCCTGTGAATGGGTTTTCTGTTTCCCGGTATAAAACGGGTGAGAATGCGAGGACACATCGAGAGGAACATACGGATAACTTTTCCCTTCAAACTCAATGGTTCTTTCTGTTTTTATGGTTGATCCAACCTTGAAATAAGCATCTGCCGCGGTATCGTGAAAGATCACCACTCGGTAATCTGGATGAATATTTGGCTTCATCGCCAGCTCCTTTTGTTATGTTATAATATAACATTAATATTTTTTGGCGCAATTGACCACTCTTTTTTAACCATGATTTTTATATGGATAATAAATATGGGATACATTTCCTTCCCATACACATGACGCTGTACATACCTAGATAACCCGCGTGATGCGTATTATCTAAGCAGCAACATAAGCTACGAAAAATTGAATTTAATGGAGGGAGAATAAAACCACTACCTAATCACTTTATATCCTCATAGTTCTTTATTCGTTGAAACTTCATTACTCAAACTCTACTTTTAATTACGTATTAATCCAATATAACCACTTTAAAGTTATCGGCCAGTCAAAAAAACTGTATTTTTACATTAGTAAGGATAAACATCCGTATTTTACCTTCCCTTTTACCTGAAAAATGATGCCATACTCTATGATTGTTTCATTAAATTTAATATAAGAATAAAGAAACAACCTAAATTAGTCTTAACCAAACAATTTTAATAAAAAAAACTAATGATTATTTTTATATTTTACTCGTCTACTCTTTTGAGGTTTTATACTTATTTAATTAGAATTTTTGCCTATTGATGTTAAGCACTACTCAAACTTATATGTCATGAAGGAAATGAAAATGACAGGAAAATATCCTATTGCCAAAATAGTGGGGAGCAGAATAAAGAAACTTAGAAAAGAATACGGATTAACAGGAACAGAAGTTGCAGCGTATCTCAATGTGAGTCAACAACAGTATTCTCGTTATGAGCGTGGTATCAATAGAATTGATATAGACTCGCTCGTTATAATAGCTGACTTTTTCAAAATAAGTATACATTACTTCTTTGAAGAAGTTTCCATCGCACAAGTAAATAACACAGCGGTACAAGCAGAAATATATTAATAATGAATAAATACTTGCACTCGAAGTTACGCTCAAAATTTTAAGGATCTCCTTATATTTATTCAGTCATTTAACGAATAATCTATGCTCATGTTTTCGGGCACTATAATTAATTAGCATTAATGAATATTACGTTTCCATTAAATTACTGTGGTATCAATATATTGATATCACGTTATTAACCTGCTAAGACACAGTCTTGGTCTATTAAAATTAGTATTACATAAAGGATTTAAAAATGAAAAAGACATTATTAACCACTTCAATTATCGCATTAACTTTAGGTGCGGCATCGACTGCATTTGCAGCTGATGTAGGAAGCGGTACAATTGAATTTAATGGTACAGTGAATACCGGTGCTTGCACTATTGCGCCTTCTTCAGTAAATAAAGAAGTTCAATTAGGTTCTGTACCAGTAGCATCATTAAAAACAGCTGGAGCGCAAGGTCCAAACGTTGACTTCACTTTAGAATTATCTGACTGCGTATTAGATCCAACTGAAAGTGAAACAGACTATTCTAAAGTTAAAGTAAGCTTTACTGGTCAAATGGATACAGCTGGTAACTTATGGGCGAGTACAGGTACGGCACAAAACGTAGGTGTCTTATTCCAAAATGATGCAGGTCAAAGCATCAAAACTGGTGACACTATTACGCAAAACCTGAATGCAGGTGCAAATACAATTCACTTATCTGCACGTATGCAAGCATTAGGACAAGCAACTTCAGGTTCTGTTAAATCAACTGTTGCATACGTTTTAGATTATCAATAATTTTTAATATTACTATTCATCGTAATAAACCTTAATTAGTAATTAATTTACTGGATATGCTACGCCTAAAATCCATAGCATATCCAGTTATTATTTAAATAAAAATCAACAACAATAATGTTTTTATATAATATTCCGGTTAATTAAAATGAACAAATTTAAAAAAAACATAGTGGCGAGTTTAATCTCTAGCTTATTTTTATATTCAAACTATGTAAATGCAGACTCTGTTCAATTTAATCAGGATGCTTTATCTATTTCTGGCGACACAAATATTGACTTAAGTTCATTTGAGAAACACGACTCACAGGAAGGAGCATATTTTTCTAGCGTGTCAATTAACGGTAGAAAAACAAACTTTTTTGATAAAATTGATTTCTTTAATAAAGAAGGATCTATACAACCCTGCATTTCACAAAAAATAATAGCCGTTATTGGCTTAAAAGAAGAGTTCATCAATAAAATACCAACATGGTCAGATGGCCAGTGCTATGATTTATCAGCACAGGACAATAATATTTCATCACTCTTTGATGATGAAAAGCAAGAACTCTCATTATCAATACCACAAGCTTATTTTCTATACTCAGATGAAAATTGGGTACCGCCTATGCAACGTGAAGTAGGCATTAATGCACTAGTATTTGATTATAATATTGTAGAAAATTACATAAAATATAAAAACGCTCAAGATACAAATAACTTAAGCTCATTTGGTGCTATTGGTACAAACATGGGGCGTTGGAGATTTCGTAGTAACTATCAATTCCAAAAAGATTTTAATAATAGTGATAACGATAGTTTTAAATGGGTTCAAACCTATCTTTTTACTGATTTACCTGACTTATCGGCTAAGTTCTTTGTAGGAAGATATTATACAGCAAGCCAGATCTTTGATTCTGTACGCTTTAATGGAGTCAGTGTTTTCACTGACGACAATATGCTGCCATCAATTCTAAGAGGTTATGCACCAAATATAACCGGTACAGCAACCAGTAACGCGACTGTCGTTATTTCTCAGAATGGACGTATATTAAGCCAAGTAAAAGTTGCTCCTGGGCCTTTTTCTATTGATAACTTGAGTTCTGCTTTATCGGGAACATTAGACGTCAAAATTACGGAAGAAGATGGTTCAGTTAGAGAGTACCAAATATCATCAACTAACATCCCATTTTTAACTCGACCAGGTATGTTTCAATATAAATTAAATGCCGGCCGATTAGCACCAATGGGTGAGAAAAATGTTGATAATGATTTTATTTCAACTGAATTTTCTTGGGGATTATTTAATAACTTATCCGCTTTCGGTGGATTATTTGCAACATCAGATAGTGAATATACTGCTTATAATGCGGGTATCGGTATAAACATGGAGCGCTTAGGGGCAATATCATTTGATATTACACAGTCTAAGAATCGCTTACATACTACAAATTCAAGTACAGGTGAAAGCTATAGAATCAATTATGCAAAAAGATTCTCTAACTCCAGTCGACTTGATTTAACTGGATATCAGTTCTCAAATGAAGGATTCATGTCCGTTAATGATTTTATTTTTACGAAAGGTAACCCATCGAACCTTCACTTTCGTCAAAAAAATGTTTTTACAACATCATTTACACAGCAAATACCTGATTTTAATGCTGATGTAAGCTTAAGTTATTCAAGAGAAAGTTATTGGAATGAACCTAAAAACAACGACACTTTAAGTCTATCGTTTAATAAAACAATTAAGAATGATTTTCTTGATAACGCACTTTTATCATTATCAATCAGTGAAAGTAGTTATGTGAGAGGAAGTCAATCTAAGCAGGCTTATCTTTCATTAAGTATTCCTTTTGTTGGCGAAAAAAATTCGCGATTACAATATTTTAGTTCATACAATGACCAAGATAAAAAATACAGTAATAATGTTAATTACCATACAAAAATGGATAGCAATAATTTAAGCCTAGGACTTTCAACAAGAGACTTTTTTGAAAGCACAACTATAAATGCATCTGCATCTCGTGATACTCAATATGGGACAGCACAGATAACAGGTTCATTTGGTGATGATTATCGTACATTAAGCGGGACGCTCGATGGCTCATTAACTATTACAAGCCAAGGCCCTGTTTTACATAGAAGAGTCTATGACAATCAAGCAAGAATGGTGATTGATACCGATAATGCTAAAGATGTTTCCATCAATCAAAATGAGTCAATTACAAATAGATTTGGCTTAGCGGCAATTAGTAATGTGCCGACATATTACAAATCAACTCAATATGTTGATCTGAATAATATACCTGAAAATGTCAGTGTGGATGATAGCGTCATTGAATCAACTTTAACTGATGGCGCCGTTGGTTATGCAAAACTAAATACGATTATTGGCGAAAAAGCATTAATTACCATCCAGTTTCCTGATGGACAAACACCGCCGTTTGGAGCTTTAGTTTATGACTCGGTAAAAGATACCGTATTAGGTATGGTTGCTGAGAATGGTCAAGTTTATTTAACCGGAATTCAACCGAACCAAAAATTAATAGTTAAATGGAATGGTGGGCAATCATGTCAATTAGTGACGAATAGCCAGATCATTCAAAACATCAATAATGTAATTTGTAATAAAGAATAAAATATTATGAAAAAATTTAAATTAATCATCAGTAGCTTATTATTAGTTAGTACATATACACATGCATCAATTTCAGCAGACCGTACACGAGTCATTTATAATGAAGCCAGCAAAGGCGTTAGTATTGTTGTTGAAAATACTGACAGTAAAGATCCTTTTTTAGTTCAATCTTGGATCGAAGATGAAAATGGCCATAAAATTTCTGATCCATTAATAGCATTACCATTATTGCAGCGTATTGAGCCCAATCAAAAGAAGCAAGTCAGAATCAGCACTACGAAAGATAATTTGAAAGCTCCAAGTGATAAAGAATCATTATTCTACTTTAATGTACTAGGAATACCGCCAAAAAGTGAACTAGAGAATGCAGTAGAAATTGTTATTCAATCTAGGTTTAAACTTTTTTATCGCCCAACAGGATTGAAAAAATACCCTGATAATAACTGGCAAAAGGAACTGAAAATTGAAAAAGCAGGTAATTCATTAAAATTAACAAACCCAACCCCTTACCATGTTGTTATCATTAACATTAATGATAATGCGAGTAAAGTTGAAAATTTCCAAGAAATAGTTATTAAACCAAATGGTAATGCCAGCTACTCTTTGAATGATAAAAAAATAAAGTCATCCAACATGGTATTAACGTATATTGATGACTATGGAACACCAAAACTATTAAATTACACCTGCCAAAGTACAACATGTTCATTGGTTAATGAAAAATAGGACGAGATCATGAAACCCTATTTTAATAAAGTAGTATCAATTATTATAATTTCGCTTTCATTTTTAAGCTTTAATGCACTTGGAGCCGTAGCAAACTGCAAACCCGCAGCTGGTGGGACATCGATACAACAAGATATTAAATTTGATATTACAAGCAATAGTAGCGCTATAACAACCGGAACACGATTAGCGACTGCATTATCTTCTTTTATGTCTTTACAATGTGATTTTACAGGAAGCGTAGCTACACCTAATCACGTTTATTTTAAAAATGTTGTCCCTCAACAAACTAAAACACTATTAATAAATAGCGGCGTTACCGTTACTCAGCAAAGCGCAATTGGTGGAGGTACAATTGCAACAATTACCAACGCCAGCGTACCTAATATTGACTTAGGATATTGGAGCCAACCTTCAGTAGGCACTGCTGTAAATATTGGCATCATGTATAATTTTGCCGTCCTAAAAGGTAGTAATGCATTAAAACCATTTGATACAGGTAATTTTTTATTAGGTTATCATGAAGATTACCAAGGTAAATATATTGGTGCTCCTGTATATGCACATATTATTGGTAATTTAACGTTACTCTGCCCTACTCCTGAAGTCAGTGTGACTACATCAAATGGAGGAACTGTTGGCTTTGGTACTATTTCGCCAAAACAAATGAATGCAGGGGAAGTTGTTAGCCGTACATTTAATATAGGTATGTCAGTTCCACAAAATTGTGAAACAGGATTAAATGTATCTGTTCGATTTGAACCAAATAATAATTCGATATTGGGAAATAAATACCTTGATATGGGAAATGGATTACAGACCGTAATTAAAAGTAATTCAACCGAACTCGAATTTAACCAAAATTATGCTATTGGAGAGATTAAACCTCAAGCACCTGTAAATGTGCCATACACTGCAACTTTAAGTCAAATTAGCGGGCGCTCAATTACGTCTGGTCCATTTTCTAAAACAATACGTGTCGTAGTTTCTTATTAATAATTCGAGGCATCTGTGATAACTGATTTTTTATCATTAATGCCTTTCTTTTAAAAAACAGCCTTAAATAGACGATCGTTATTTGACATTTTTTGGGTGTTGCTGTAGTAAGTACAACTACACATAATAAGGAGTAACTTAGATGAAAAAGTTAACCTTAGCCTTAGTTGATGACCACCCGATTGTCTTATCAGGCTTAAAAGAAACACTATCCCAATCACACAACTTATCCATCGAAGGTGCATTTACCAGCGATGCTGAGTTGTTTTCTTTTTTAAATCACCATACTGTTGATGTCATTGTTACTGACTATATGATGCCCAATAACACGCAATCAAGTGATGGGCAGAATTATATCCAATTTCTACAGCGTAAATACCCAAATACAGCGTTAGTGGTATTAACGATGATATCTAACCCAATGATTATCCAAACGTTATACGATAACAATGTCAATGCTGTTGTCTCGAAGGAAGCGCCACTGCCAGAGCTAATCAAAGCCATTACCTTAGCGGGTCAAGGAAAACAATACCGTCAACCTATTGCAGATTTAACGACAACAATAAAAAGCCGTAAAGCTTCGACCCTTGATGAAAGAGTGAAAACACTCTCGCCTCGAGAGTTAGAAGTATTGCGCTTATTTGTTCAGGGAAAACCGATTGTTGAAATTGCCAAATTGCTCAATAGAAGTGATAAAACCATTAGTCTGCAAAAAAATGCAGCCATGCGTAAATTAGGTGTTGAAAATAACCAAGCTCTAATCAGTTATTGCATTACACACCATTTGTTTGACTAAGCTTATTTAGCCAAAACGTTAATTCATCGCAAATCACTTTATAGGTATCGGCTATGTTTAAGTTTGGTTTTTCCATATTCAACAACTCTTCAAGCACGTGAAGTCGACTAGCAAGTTCACGCTGTTCCACGCTCACTAATGCGCCCCGAATACGATGTGACAGCTGTTTTACTGCCTCTATGTTATTATTTTTCACCGCTTCGCAAAGATCATGAATATCAGCAGTAAAATGTTGAATAATATTATCTCGGTCATTGCTATCAAGTGGGTTAATAAATGCCATAGTGGCAGAATCAGAGGGAAGCGTAGAAGAATAGGTAGGGAAGAAACGGTTGAATAATTGCGCTAAAGTGTCTAGCTCAATTGGCTTAACTAGCCAGGTATCCATCCCTGCGGCTAAACAGCGATCTTCTTCATCCTTCAAACCATTTGCCGTAACACCAACAATCGGACAAGTTTCACCTTCACTGCGTAACTGTTTAGTTAACTCATACCCATTACGGTAAGGCATATTGACGTCAGTTAAAACAATATCAATGACTTCGTTATCCCAAATAACTAAGGCCTCTTCGCCATCGCTAGCCATAAAGACTTCGCAACCAAGTAATTCTAGCTGTTCCTGCAGTATAACCTGATTAATTGGATTATCTTCTGCAACTAAAACACGTAAAGAGTATTCATTCGCATAAGATGGTGCCTGTTGAATTGGACAGCTTAAAGGCAATATTGAATTTTCATCATTTTGTAGTAAGAAAAGCTGTTGATTTAATTCAGATAAACGGAAGCTTGCTTCATCACTTATCCATATTTTTCCTGGCCAATTTTTAGGCAATGAAAAGTTCTCGATTAAAATGCTTACGGCAATAACCAATGATGTGTCTTCAGGCAACTCAGCCTCTGTGAAATAGACTTTTGCTCCCCAACGAGTTAGCCAATCATACACATTGTTGGTTAGTAGAGGATCTATTGTCCGCAGCCAAATGTCTGAACCTGTTAAACTCTTCCAATGTATATTGTTGTGGCCTAATTCTAACGGCAATATCACTTTAAAAGAGCTACCATGCATCAGATCACTTGCTACGCTGATTTCGCCCCCCATCAGCTTGACTAATTTTGAGCAGATAAATAAACCTAAGCCTGTTCCTCCGTAGGTATGGTCCCCTGAGTGTGCTTGATAGAAAGGTTCAAATAACTTTTCCTGCTCTTCTTTGCTAATTCCAACGCCAGTATCGTTTACAAATAATACGATATTGTTATTGTCGCCATTTTTTAATTCAATCGTCACTTTGCCATGATGTGTAAACTTAATAGCATTATTGACCAGGTTACCGAATATTTGTTGTAATCGCGCTGTATCACCAATTCTAATGGCATAGATATTAGGATCAATAATGGCAAATAACTGAAGTTTCTTCTGTTGAGCTAAGCCTTGATATAACTGAACGGTTTGCTGTATTAAATCAAGTAGATCAAATGATTGGTGTTGGATATGAATTTGATTGGCTTCTATTTTACTGATATCAAGAATATCCCCAATAAGATGCATTAATAAATGCGATATTGTAGACATCCTATCAATAAAATGTTTTTGCTTAGGCGTTAACGCTGTATTTTCTAATAATTCTAATGTCCCAATAATACCATAAAGCGGAGTGCGTATTTCATGGCTCATCGTGGCTAAAAAGGTTGATTTCGCTTGATTAGCTTCTTCAGCTAAACGCTTAGCATGATTAAGCTGTTCTTCAGTTTCAGCTTGTATAGTGATATCAGTAAATGCGCATAAAATAACAGGGCGTTGCTGATAATGGGTTGCAGTACTCACAACATAGATAGCATGCATCCCTGATTTTAAAACAGTTGTAACCTGCTTTTGTTCAGAAACAACACGGCCAAGTAATTCATTATATTCAATAGAATCATGAGGATGGGAAGTGTCAGGAATTTTTAGCCAGTGCTGAGCTAGTTCGTTAGCAAAACGAAGGTCTAGTGTTTCTTTATCAATAACACAAAGCCCTATAGGTGTGGTTGCAATCAATGTTTGATTAAACTCTTCACTTTCTAGAATAACTTGTTGTGAATGTACTGCAGGTTGTAATATTTTTTTATGGTACCAATGTTTATAGCCCCAACCACAGAAGATGCTAAACAGAAGAGATATAATAAGACTAATTGGCAACCACAAATTATCTTCAAAAAATGCAGCATAACTAATTCGGTAATAGCCCACCCAATCTGTATTTTCAAAGCTTAATTTCATGACTAAGCCATTTTGTGTATAAAAAATACCCTCTAATGGCTCAACAGGAACAGCGGACTCTCCCAATAATAGACCAAAATCTTCATGCAATAGCCAGAATTCATGTCTCAATGTTGGGTTTAACATTTTCTCTAGCACACTAAGATGATCTTTACTTAACAGGGAAACTGCATAAATATCTTTTGGTGAAAGATGAGCATTTTTCCACAAATTAACATTGAAGCCTGCAGGAACAATGCCCATTAAATTATCTTTAAAATTTTCTGCTTTTAGCCAAATAACTGGGGATTCTTGCTCATTTTGTTTTATATCAGCAAACTTCTTATTTATTAATGGTAAATTTTTTCTAACACTATCGGTTACTGAGCGAAACAATTCAGGCGAAATAGCCTCTCCCCCCATTAAAGTACCGACGGATGGAACGCTAATGCTAATATAGTCATGTTCGTTAACAAAAAATACAGCAGCGGCTGGATAGTATGAGCGCCCCCAAAATGTGGAGTAAAAATCAGCTAAATAAGCCCCTAACGAAAATAAAATACTCGGAACTCTGGAACACTCCAAATTAGTTCCACAAGCTAAAGTAAATGGCATAGCGACTATAGACTCCTTACCTTCTAATAGTCTTAATGGCCATTCTTTCGGCAAAAATTGATCATTGATGGAATAAGTTCGGCTTTCAAGCAGTTCAGATAAATCTTGGTTCTGTTTGTTCAGTGCTTTTAAAAAAGTTTCTTGTTCAATCAAATAACCAATAAAAGACTTAAATTCAACTTCTAAGCGCCTGGTTTCTTGTTGAACAATCCTATCAGCACTCCAAAATAATGTTGTGATTAATACAAATAAAAGAGGCAGAGTAACTGTTAATATACTATTAGTACGCCCAGAACTGCGCGTTATACGAGAAAAAGCAGTTGGTGATTTATTTGGCATCGTACTATTCTCTGCTATGATAGGGATAATCCAATATATCTATCATAATATAAAATAAGCCAAGTAAACAGAAAAGTTTTTACTTTAATATTTATACAATTGCAGATGTATAATAATCTTTTAAGTCATCTAATTCCCAACCAAAACCATTTAAACCTGAAATATACATAGATAATTTAGGATGACGCCCAATTATATAGAATAACCTATTATAAAACTCAGGGAAATTAACCTCAATAATTAATAGATATTTGAATAACACATCAACTGTAAGCGCATTTTCGCCACGCTCATATCTTGATAATTGTTGTTGACTAATACCTAACTTTTTTGCAACACATTCCCCACTAATACCTTTTTCAATACGATATTTTTGCATACACTTTCCTATCAGTTGGCTGATATAATATAATTTTTCTTTTTTCATGATAGATAACAACCTTAATGTCATAAATTAAACCTACTGCCTAGCGCCAAATTATACTAGGTTAGAATTCCTATAATATAAGGTATTCCTTATTTGATGACCAACAAAGATAACAAATTGAAAAATCAGGATTTTACATTAATAAATTAAACAATATGCTTGCAAAAGCACAGTTTACTCTTTACTTATAAAGTATAATAAATACGTAAGGTGAATATTAATGAAAAGCTTTAATCTTTCATACAACACTATATTTTATTTAAATATTCGTTAAGTACAACAACATACTATAAAAAATAACATTCTGTTTTTTTTAATTAAAAACCCTACTTTCTTGTATATAAAAAATCACTTTTATATACATAAATAAAATAAGCCACTAAATCAAACACCAATAAAGAGTGATGATAAGTATTATCCTTACGCTTACAATGCTGAGTTTTAGACTAAAAACATACCGGTATAGCTTTGAGTATTAAAATATAAACCAAATCAAGAGATAAATCTGATAGTATTCCAAAAAAGACTTTTATATGAATTTAATAAATAAAACTTACATATCACACCATAAAAACATAGCTAGGTAAAAAATCCACTTTGACAAAAAGTGCGAAAGATTTCATCACTATTTTCGTATCATAGTAAATACAAGAGCTTAATTAATTATCAAAATAAAAAACTTCATATTATAATCATATTTTACTAGTGAAATATTCAAAGTAGCAGACTAGAACATTAAGAATTCAATATTATTTAAATATAAAACTAATATTTTTGCCATCTAATCAGCTCAAAAAATGAATTGCATTAAATCGTCAACAAGCACACAGAGCCAAAGTGAACCCCATCTATTTACCTTCCCCCTCATCATGAACTTTCTTCATGTTCGAAATGAAATTAAGTCGCTTTAACTCCCCGCTCCGCTCTGGCATAAATTAAACATATTAACTTACTGGCTACATAAAAATTGATTAGTGAGAAAACGTGCAACATCTCTGTAATCAAGAAATAAACGCCGTTTTCCTATTAGAGCTAGGATGCAAAAATCATGAATACAGAATTTACCTTTAATATTACGCGCAGCCTTTTTGATGAAAATTACAACCCATCGGAAAACACGCGAATTACCACCAACTTTGCGAACTTAGCCAGAGGCAAAAGCCGTCAAGAAAACCTGCGTAACGCATTGTCGATGATCAACAACCGCTTCAATTCATTGGTGTATTGGGATAACCCTAAAAGCTCGCGCTATGCTGTTGAGTTGGAAATTATCTCTGTCGAGATGAATATCGAAGAAAAAGACAGCGCCTTCCCTGTCATTGAAATCTTAAAAACCAACATCATTGACAAGAAAACGCAGCAACGTATTGAAGGAATTGTGGGGAATAATTTTTCATCCTACGTACGGGATTATGATTTTAGCGTTTTACTGTTGGAACATAATAAAAACCAAGCAGAGTTTAGCATTCCGACTAAATTTGGCTGCCTGCATGGCAATATTTTTAAGTCGTTTATTAATTCCAAAGAGTACAAAGCGAACTTTAATAAATCTCCAGTGATCTGTTTGAGTGTCTCAAATAGAGATACCTATCATCGCACTGGGAATCAACACCCTATATTAGGCATTGAATATCAGCCAAGTAACGCCTCTTTAACGGAGCAATACTTCGGAAAAATGGGCTTACAGGTTCGTTACTTTATGCCGAAAAATAGCGTTGCCCCTTTAGCCTTTTATTTTACGGGAGACTTGCTGAGCGACTACACCAACCTTGAGTTAATCAGCACTATTAGCACCATGGAAACGTTCCAAAAAATTTATCGTCCTGAAATTTATAATGCCAACACGGTGGCGGGTGAATGTTATCAACCGAGCTTAAATCAGCAGGATTACTCATTAACCAAAATTGTTTATGACCGTGAAGAGCGCAGCCAACTTGCCATTGAACAAGGTAAATTTACTGAAGAACACTTCATTAAACCTTACCAAACAATTTTGGAAAAATGGTCTGCAAGCTATTCCGTTTAATAGGAATAGGTCAATTTAATAAAATCGCGTATTTATAAAAAATAAAATAAAAGGTCACCTGCAATGAAAATATTATTACCCACTTCCACCGCCGGCAGCTTGCCGAAACCATCTTGGTTAGCAGAACCAGAAAAACTCTGGTCGCCATGGAAATTGAACAACGAAGAACTTATCGCTGGCAAACAAGATGCCCTGCGTTTATCTCTGGACGATCAATTACGTGCGGGCATCGACATCGTTAGCGATGGCGAACAAACTCGCCAACACTTTGTGACTACCTTTATTGAACACTTGAGTGGCGTGGATTTTGAAAAACGCCAAGTCGTCAAAATTCGTGACCGTTACGATGCCAGTGTACCAACCGTTGTGGGCGCTGTTGCTCGCCAAAAGCCAGTGTTTGTGGATGATGCCAAATATCTGCGTCAACTCACTGACAAGCCGATTAAATGGGCACTGCCGGGTCCAATGACCATGATCGACACGCTCTATGATAGCCACTATAAAAGCCGTGAAAAATTGGCGTGGGAGTTTGCTAAAATTCTTAACCAAGAAGCCAGAGAGTTAGAAGCCGCAGGCGTCGATATCATCCAGTTTGATGAACCGGCATTTAACGTATTTTTTGATGAAGTGAATGACTGGGGAATTGCTACCCTCGAAAGAGCCATTGAAGGACTGAAATGCGAAACTGCGGTACATATCTGTTATGGCTATGGCATCAAAGCCAATACCGATTGGAAAAAAACGTTGGGTTCTGAGTGGAGACAATACGAAGAAGCTTTCCCGAAACTGCAAAGCTCGAATATCGATATCGTTTCACTGGAATGCCACAACTCCAACGTTCCAATGGACTTAATTGAACTTATCCGTGGTAAAAAAGTGATGGTCGGCGCGATTGATGTGGCAACCAACACTGTCGAAACCCCAGAAGAAGTCGCCAATACATTGCGAAAAGCCCTACAATTTGTTGATGCAGACAAACTTTATCCATCAACTAACTGCGGCATGGCGCCATTATCTCGCGATGTTGCCAGAGGGAAACTTAACGCTTTAAGCGCAGGCGCGGAAATCATCCGAAAAGAACTAGGCGCATAATAAATTACCCCAGATTTGGCGCTCTCACCCATCGCCAAATCTCATCATTTTTAAACCTTTCATAGCCACTCACACCCCTTATTCGTATTTACTGAAAATATCTGAAATTCTTTCAGCCATTATCACAGAAACCCTCTATCAATGTTGCTGTCTATGTATTTTCCCTCCTATACTTTTTTTGCTCAAAAAGTGACTAATAACAAAATAACTGGAAGGAAATAATCATGAAATTATCTCTACTAGGATGTTTATTGGCAGCTTCATTTTCTTTGCACGCTTATGCCGCAAGCGAGCCACCAATCCGATTAGTGATCCACGGGGGAGCAGGTACCATTACCAAAAGCACCATTACTCCAGAACAAGAAAAAGAGTATCAAGCAAAACTGACCGAAGCCTTAGAAGCAGGCTATGCGGTGCTCAACAAAGGCGGTAGTAGCCTTGATGCAGTACAAGCCTCTATTAACGTGATGGAAGATTCCCCACTATTTAACGCAGGAAAAGGCGCTGTATTTACCCATGAAGGTAAAAATGAAATGGATGCGTCGATTATGGATGGTAGCAACCGTAAAGCGGGTGCTGTAGCTGGCGTCACCAACATTAAAAACCCGATTAATGCCGCTTATGCTGTCATGACCAAAAGTCCTCATGTCATGATGGTTTCTAAAGGTGCCGAACAATTCGCTGCGGAACAAGGCCTTGAAATCGTTGACCCATCGTATTTCCGCACTGACTTCCGTTGGCAGCAACTTCAAAAAGCCAAAGAAAAAGAGAAAGTGGTACTCGACCATGACGGTAAAACTGCCGCTCTCTTTATTGACCCAATGATGTATGACTACAAATATGGCACCGTTGGCGCGGTCGCTCTCGATAAAAACGGTAATATCGCTGCAGGAACATCCACCGGAGGCATGACCAACAAACGCTTCGGGCGCGTCGGTGACTCCCCAATCATTGGTGCAGGGAACTACGCTGACAACAATACCGTCGCCGTTTCAGCCACAGGCTCCGGCGAAATGTTTATCCGTACCGCCACCGCCCACAATATCGCCGCCCAAGTCAAATACAACAAAACACCTATCGACCAAGCCGCCCGTAATGCGCTGGATGAAGTCAAAGAGCTGAACGGAAGTGGGGGTGTGATTGTGTTGGATAAAACCGGTAACTACGCGATGGAGTTTAACTCAGAAGGGATGTACCGCGGAACAATCGGTAATGATGGTAAACCGCAAGTCGCGATTTATAAAAACGATTAAGTTCCTAGTATTTAAATTTGCTATACCATAAAAATACAAAAGCCCACCAATGTGGGCTTTATAAACTATATCTATAAGCACGTTTCTATAAACTATGTCTCTACGGACTATGCCTCTATAAACAACGGCCCTCAGCCCAATGACTTTTCAACTGTGCCACTGGCCAAATACCCTTTATGGAACGCAGCTTGTCTTGGAGAAATACGCGCAACCGCCTCTGCTGAGCAAGAGGCATCCACCAGCACAAAACTGGCATCATCTCCTTTTGCTGGCCACACTTGCTGGCCCTTTTCATCCAGTGGCAATACATTGCCCGTGGCGATAGCAAGGGAGCGAGATAATGCCAACTCATCAGGGCGCGTGTACAACTGCGCATATAAATTGGCTTTTTCTAACATATCCCCGAGACCAAATGGCGACCAGTGATCAATCACACTGTCAGTCCCTGTCATCACAAACACACCATTTTTATTCAACGTTTTTAATGGCATATGCAATGTCCCGATAGGCACGGTCGACGCTATAGTGATCTGCTGCTCAGCCAAGCGTTTTGCCATCGCATCGGCATCTTCAGGATTTAATATAGCTAATGCAAAGGCATGACTAATTGTCACCTTGCCACGCAAGCTACGGTTTTCATCCACGGTTTTTATCATATAGTTGATAGCCGCAAGCCCCGCTGGGCTTGTCTCATGCAGGTGGATATCAACCCCTTTGTTATAATCCAGTGCAATCTGGAACATCGCATCAAGGGATTTTTCCATCGCACCATCAACATTAGTCGGATCTAGCCCGCCCACATAGTGTGCCCCCGCTTGCATCGCTTCTCGCATCAAAGGGACTGATTTGGATAGCAGTAAACCATGTTGTGGGAAAGCCACAATTTCGCACGTGAGATCTTGCTGACGCTTATCCAACACCGTTTGCAGTGCTTCAAGGTTTTTCAATCCAGAAACAGGCTCAATGTTGCAATGGCTGCGTGCGATGGTCGAACCATGAGATTGAATTAAATCAATCAACGCATGCGCCCTTTCTTGCGTAAAAGGCTGTAATTCAGGCAACATTTTTTGTTCAAGGGTTATCATATCCATAATGGTTTTTCCTTCACGGGACTGTGGCGCTTGCCAAGGTCCTCCGTAAAAGGTTTTATCCAGATGAATATGCATATCTCGAAATGCAGGAAGCATCAATTTGCCTTGCGCACTGTACGTATTCAAAACGGCATTTGGATGCTGTTTATTGGGTAACACCGCCACGATTTTTCCATCATTAATTTCGATGGTTTTTAGCTCAGTTTGCGTCCCAATCACCGTACTATCACGGAAATTAAAACCAGTTTCGAGTAGGGCATCATCAAGATAATAATGTTTATCTGTAATACGAGAAACACCGGACTTCGGTGCGCTTTGAGCCGCCGCTCCCGCAGATACTGAACCTAATAATGTACAAGCGGCCACCACTTTTGCACTTGTCGTCAGAAACTCTCTGCGACCAGACAACTGTTCTGAATTCATAGCAACTCCTTATCATCGAGAGTTCGACCTCATCGTATGAGGTCGAACGACTAGGCTTAGCCTTGAATAATATGGGTTCCCGTCTCGCCACGTAATGCCGCAGGTAGCGCTTCAGGAGTCGTGATAATCACGCGCTTACCGCCATTAGCGATAAACGATAAACTGGCTTCGATTTTCGGTAGCATGCTCCCCGCTGGGAAATGCCCCTCTGCCATATAACGTTGCATATCGGTCGTGGAAGTTTCACCAAGGGCTTTTTGTTCCGGTTTGCCAAAGTGAATACACACTTTTTCGACGCCCGTAGTGATGATCAAAATGTCCGCATTGAGCTCTTTCGCCAGTAGCGTGGTCGATAAGTCTTTATCAATAACGGCATCTACACTTTGATAACCGCCCTGCCCATTATTCACCACAGGGATCCCACCACCGCCTGCCGCAACAACTACATAATCATGTTCGGTCAATGTGCGAATTGCCGCTGATTCGATGACTCGTTTAGGTTCAGGGGATGCCACTACACGGCGATATCCACGCCCTGAATCTTCAACAAAGTGCCAATCTGGGTTTTCCTGCTGCAATACTTCCGCTTGTTCTTTACTGAAAAATGCGCCAATCGGCTTAGTCGGTGCCGCAAAGTTTGGGTCATTTTTATCGACTTCCACTTGGGTCACTACCGTTACCGCTTGGCGATGTTGCTGTTTCGCTAATACGTTAGTGAGTGCTTGCTGGACTAAATAGCCAATCCCTCCTTGAGTATCTGCTACACAGTTAGCCAGAGGTGTTAACGGTAAGCCTTCCGTCACATGAGCGATTTCAGCGCGACGCAAATCCAACCCTACCTGCGGCCCATTACCGTGAGTCAGCACAATATTGTAATTACCTTTAAGCATATCGCTGATGTGCTGAGCCACTTCCTGAACCGCTTTTTCTTGAGCTTCAATGGATTGGCTGCTGTTATCTTTAATAATACTGTTGCCCCCGATGGCAACAACCACGAGTTCTTTCATGATTAAGGATCCTGATACCGAATATTTAGCAGATAGTGGGTGTACCGCGCACACCCACTATAAAGATTGGCGTATTACACTGATTTACTCAGCTTTTCAGCTTTTCAGCTTTTCAGCTTTTCAGCTTTTCAGCTTTTTCAGCTTGTTGCTGCTCCACTGATTGGCGACCATCTAAAAAGTGTTTGATAACAAACAAAGCCGCCATCATGAGGTATGCGTAGACAAACATCAATGCCGAACCTGTTGCAATACCTACAGCTGGGGAATGGATGATGCCAAAGAAGACCAATACCGCCCCCACTGCCGCCGCAATCGCACCACGTAACGGCTTGTTTAAGATAGCGAAGATAGCAATACAGCCCCATAACATACTTGCCAGTGGTGCACCGTTACCTAAGTGAACCAGGCCTTGATAGTAAACACCTTTGTGTAACAGAACTTCCGTACCAATCGCGCTTGCAGACGTCCCTGCCGCTCCCATGACACTATTAACCATCGTCAGTGCCCAGTTCGCAATCCATGGGAATAGACAGATAAAAATCACAGGCACTTCGACTTTCGGTGTTTCTCGCACCACTTGGTTGGCAGTCACCACACCAATAAATACTAAGATAGGGACAATGGCCGTCATTGGGATCACCGCGAGCATAAATGCGCCGATACCAAATAACGGTACGATAAACATGGTGATACCGGATGCTAAGGTATAACCCACACTCGCGCCCATCGCTTTCCAACCCGCATGACCCACATACACAGTCACAGGGAATGGGTTGCCTAGCACGACGCCCACAGTTGAAGATAAACCGTTTGCTAGCATCACTTTACGTGTGTTGTATTCATCACCCGCTGCGTGAGCACTTTCAATATTTTCAAGGTCAAAGATGTAGTTCGCTAAACCTAAAGGTACCGCTGAGGCTAAGTACGGCAGTGCGTGAGGTAAACCTTGGAAGAAGCTATCCACATGGATACTTGGCGGGTTAAAACCAAATGATGCCATTGATGCTGTAATCGCTTCTGGGCTTTGTAAGCCCGAAATCCATGCTAAGGCAGAACCCGCAATAAGCAGCAGCAACCCTGTAGGAATACGTGCAAAGATAGGCTTTTTACCAAACCAGTTGATGAAAATTAACAGCAGGACAATAAACGATACCGTTGGCGCTTCAAATGCTTGCAACATCGGGTTCATTGCCAGTAACAATAATCCTAGACCCGATAAGCACGATAATAATACGGTACGTGGGATCATCTTACGGATGGTTTCACCGAGGAAAGATCCACCCACTAAAATCATTGATTCCACAAAGCACCAGACCAACGCAATTTGCAGAGCAAATTCAGGATCTTTGGTGGTTTGGTAAACCGGCATGATCACTAAGAAGGTTACGGTGAAAATAGAAGGTGCGCTTGGCCCTGATGGCAGTGCCGTGACGTCATTTCGTCCCGTTTGTTTGATCATCTGCTGACCAAAGTAAGCGTAACTTACACTGGCAAGCAATACAGCAAAACCAAACGCTGGCGCGATACGACCATAAACAATTTCCGCTGGGATGCCGACAACAAAAATCAGTAAGCCCATCATGGTGAGTAGGTTCGTGAGGTTATTGGTCATCAAACCAAAATAGGCCGCCAAATCACCACGTTTCCATTTAATATTTAATAGACTCATATTCTTACTCCCATTCCCCTCACACCTTAGCAGCACGTTGTTGACGGTCTATCTCTTATGCCACTGAACAATTCAGGGAATGCGTTGCTTTATTTTTATCGCCCGACCGAAGCCGGGCATTATTTTTTGCTTAGTGAGTTTTGGGCTCAATACCACTATGCATAGTGTTTCGCGTAAGACAGCATCGCTTTTTCGAAGCAATCAAACGGAGGGTGTACAATCCCTGCCCCAATCATTCCAATACCTGCATCTTTATGTGCAATCGCCGTGTTAATCACCGGAAGAATGCCACTAGCTGCGACTTTCGTGATATCAATCGCTGTCGGAATTCCCATAAAACCTAATAATGGAATGGTGACGTTCGGGTTCTCTCCAAGGGTGATCTCTCGCATTTGGCGAGAGAAATCCACCGCTTCCTCAACGGTTCCCCCAACGAGCGCCACGATAGCCGGTGCTGTTGCCATCGCAAATCCACCAATCCCGTAAGTTTCTGTGATAGCCGAGTCACCAATATCTAAACCTGAGTCTTCCGGTTTATAACCTGCGAACATTGGACCAATCACTTGCTGAGAAGGGCCTGTAAACCACTGCCCCGGCAAGCCGCTAATGCGTAAACCAAACTCATAACCATTACGCGCCATGGTGGTCACAACAGTACTGTATTCAATACCGTGTGCTGCATCCATTGACGCTTTACACATTGCCATCCATGTAGGGCCAGAGAAATAGTCGCTACTTGCCACGAAATCAAAGACTTCTTTTTGCTGTGCAACCGTAAAATTGGTTTGAATAATTCCTGTTGTTAATGCTTGGATCAGCAATGTTGTTCCCGCATTGTTACGGTTATGGCATTCATCACCCATATGTAACGCTTGCGCCAACATTAAACGCAGGTCGATTTCACCGACGATTTTCATGGCGTCACGCAGCATTGGCCCCAGCACATCGCGCATCCAATTCAAGCGGTCAATAACGCTTTGGTCATTGGCACCCATGCGCAAGATTTTTGCCATCTGCTCACTCAAGTTAGTGAATGCGCGGTTGCCGTAAGTTTTGTTTTCGACAATATGCATAAACATCGATGCCGATGTCACACCCGCCATTGAACCTACGCAATCATGTTCATGGCATGGGGAAAAGATAATTTCACCAGAAGCTGCTACACGTTCCGCATCCGCTAAGTCTTTCGCCAATCCTTCAAAAACTAAAGCACCTGTTACCGCGCCTTTCATCGCACCACACATATCTTTCCATGCCACTGGCGGACCGGCATGTAGGATGGTGTTTTTCGTCATGCCCGGTACCACATTAATGGCTTGGTCATAACCCACGAGTACTGGCTGGGACTGAATAATGCGCTCAAGCGCTTGTGCGTTCGCTTCTGCGATTTTTTCTTGTAACGCTGCGTTGCCTTCAATTTGGTCAAGCGCGCGAATCACCGCAACGTTACCTTGACCCGGCGGCGTCCAATTCAGTTGAGTCACCGGAACGTGCTGTTTTTTCAGATCATCACTGAACATCTCAATGCCGATATTGATAACATTCAATGGTTGTTTAAATAATGAAGTCATTACGCTTTCTCCCCTTTCCAGACAAATTCACGTCCTAATAAACCTGTATTGGTACTGCTACTCGCCCAAATCACACCTGCGTCAGTGAGCATCTTGACCTGTGCATCCATCGATGGCGTATCTTGGTCAGTACCCAGCACATAGCCAAGGATCACCAGTTCACGTCCTTCTTGTTTCGCTATCTCTTTTGCTGTTTTGATAGCGTCAATCATCACACCGACCGGATCTTCATGAGAGCCAAAGCCAAGCACGAAATCCATCATGATCACGCCAACTTCTGGATCACGAGCTTCTTGCAGTAAACGCTCGATGCGGTTTGTTGGATCGATCATTGGGTGTGGCTTACCGTTGGTAAAATCATCATCGCCAAAGTCGAGGAAGGTATGGGCGACACTTTTATTGATATCTTTCAGACGGTAGTCAGGATTAGGTTGAATATTGCTGTAGACGTCATCGTATTTTTCCAGCGCTGCAAACATGGCTTCATCACACAATGTACCGCCACAGAAAAGACCACGAATGTATTTTTGTTCCGGTTTGAGTAACGCTCTAACTTCATCAATTAAAGGTAAGTTGAGAGGGTGAAGGTCTAAATCTTCTTTACGAATGCCAGTCAGTAAAACCGCTTTCAAAGCAGCTTCTTTGGTACCTTGGGCAAAAGTTAAGCCTGGTTTATCATCCGGCAACGGTTGACTACCTAAGAAACAAACCACCACTGGCTTATGGCATTTTTCAGCTTGTTCTAACACTTTTTTGGCAACCATAGGTGCTGGTGGCTTAGAAATGAGTGCAATGACTTGGGTTTCATCATCCGCATCCAGCATTTTCAGTGCATCAATCATCATGATGCCGCCAATTTTTTCACTTAGGTCACGACCCCCCGTACCGATTAGCTGAGAAACTCCGGCGCCAAATTCATGGATGCGCACACTCAGTTCTTGGCTCCCCGTACCGGATGCCCCAATAATTCCGATGCTACCGCGACGAACATTGTTACCAAAACACAGGGCTGTCCCATTGATGATCGCTGTCCCACAGTCTGGTCCCATCATCAACAGCCCTTTTTGGCTCGCTAACTGTTTCAGCGCCAGCTCATCGTCAATCGAGACGTTATCGGAGAACAGCATCACGTTGAGATCATTTTCCAGTGCAATACGCGCTTCACGAGCCGCAAATTGCCCATTAACCGAAATAACCGCTAAGTTAGCATCAGGAATGTGTGTTTTTGCAGAATTGATTGTGGCGTATTTGGCTTCATGCTGCCCGCCACCTTGGTTTTTCTTGTTAAACAGCTCTTCGATAGCAATCAATGTCGCATCATTGGCTTCATCGCTAGGCCCTTTAATCACTATCATTAAATCGCCGTTTTTGGCTTCTTCTAATTCTGGTGTTAATAAACCTAAGTTTCTTAATACACCTTTATTCATTTCTGTTGCCATTGCCACAAAGGCTTGCTCAACATTTTCAAGTTGGTTGGCTTTGGTGGAAATAGACATCAATGACACGGAATCAAAATAGGTATTCTTTTTTATGACCACTTTAGTCGACATGTGTTTCTCCGAAATAATGAGTCAGAAACAGCGCATCGCGAATGCCAAATAGCATGTCGCAACCTGAACTAGACCCGATATTTAAAATCTCTAAAATTTGTGGATAAATATTTGTTTCTCGCCCATCAACTAAACATTGAATTAGTTGATACATATTTTCGCGATACTCTTGGTTTAATGCTTTTTCTAACGTGATGGCGCTGATGGGTGTTGTATTCGCCTTGCTTTGATAAATTCCTTGATAAAAACTCTGATAGAAGGAATTTGCAGGGTGATGTTTCAACAACAAAAAAGCCATCAGTCCCACTAAATAATCATCTCCCGAAGGTGTTAACCCAATTCCTAACCCAACAAACTGGCTCACAATATTAGTTAATGCTTGGTGCCGTTTATTGATTAATAAATTAATTAATCTGGAGCGTAATTCATTTAATTTTTTTGATGATTCAAGATAAAAACCATTATCCCCTTGGTAGTTAAACAGAGAGTGTGTTTTATCATTTAAAATAGAATCAATTTCGTTAATTTTAGACTGAAGAAAATAACGGTATTTTTCTTCGGCTAATTTTTCATTAATAAAATAAACCGTTGGTGGGTTCCATTTTTTACATAATAAAAATGAAATAGCATATTTCTCACCAATATGGATTTCATTATTTAAAATACAAACAGAATCCCCCGCCATTATATTTAACGGTAAAAAATCCTTATTAATTATTCGGCAGCTATTAGGTGCATTATCCGTTTGCGAGCCAAGCAAGGTATAAAGTTGGTTATCAATCGAAAAATTAATGGCTTTATTAAAAACTTGCTCTACATTCCCTGTTAATAATGGCTGATGCAAAAGATCCAAGAAATGCGCATCAGCCGTTAACCCATAAATGCTTTGCCGCTGAGATTGGTGTCTGTCCACAATCCCCCTTATGGGTGGTTACGCACCCGCTGCAATCAGTAATTCAGCGATTTCGTGATAGCCTTTTTCCTGTGCCAGCTCTAACGGTTTTTTGCCATATTTGTCCGTCATATGTGGATTAGCACCGTGCTCTAACAGCATTTTTACGATTTGCTGCTGTTTTACACCACCATCATTCAGCACAATCGCTTCTAGCAATGGAGTCCAGCCGACAAAGTTGGTGTGGTTAACATTAATGTCCGTGTTTTCCAGTAATTCACGCACAATTTCCACATGCCCTTTTTCACTCGCTGGCGTGATCCCAACACCACCAAAACGGGTTAACAAATCTAAATTAGGATTAGCCGGTAATACTAAACGTAATAATGTTAAATCATTATTTAGGCAGCTTAATAAAAATGGATTAAAACAAGTTTGGTCTTGTTTATTAATATCAGCACCCGCATGAATAAGAAAATCAACACACTCATAGTGCTGATTTAAACTCGCATTTACAATAGCAGTGCGACCTTGGCGATTGGTGCTATTAATATCAACACCTTTTTCAAGGCAACTTTTTAAAATAGCTAATTGGCCTTGTTCTGCGGCTTTAAGAAAATCTTGAACGAGTGTTTTTTCTGTCATAATGCTCTCCACATTTAGCTATTTAAATTTTCTAATAGCCAAATTAAACATGAATTAAAGATTATTTAGCATGGTTAGAGCATAGCAATTGCTATTAATAAATAGAATCCATTTAAATTTAATTCATCAATCTGCCACCTTATTATTGATTTAAATTCAACAATCAAGCATTTTTGTGCGTGAAAGCATCCTTCACTGACCTTTATTGATGTTTTTTTGTCTATTTTCTATGCAATTTGACCAAATTATTTTGTTAATCTGTTTGCCAATTTATTCTTTCTTCAATTTTGTGACAGCCATCAAATCAAAGGTTTTAAAATTGTTAACATTGTGATTTTTTTGTTTATTAACCCGATATTCCATAATGGCTAATTTCTCATTAAATTCAATAATATTAATTAGTTTGAATGTAAACATGCATTTCATTAGTTGCTTTTTATGGTGACATAAATTAAATAGTATTTATTGTACAGAATAGATAAATATCCCCGCAGAGGGCTATCAAAAACAATCAATAAAAAGCCTGTTTTTTAAGCTATTGAATTGTATTCACAGAAAACGTTATTTAGGCTAATTTTCACGCACTTTGGGACACAACACATGAACTCTATTTTTACCGAAGAAAATTTATTGACCTATACCACCGCGGCTAAATTTGCCAGTTTTAGTAAAGCGGCCGAAGAACTTGGAATTACCACTTCCGCGGTGAGCTACACTATAAAACGTATCGAAACCTATTTAGATGTCGCACTGTTTATCCGCGATACCCGTAATATTGAATTGACCGAAGCGGGATACTATTTTTATCGCAAAGCCACCGACCTTCTGAATAATTTTCATCTCATCAAAAAAAGTATCGATTCCATTGAACAAGGGATTGAAGCCCGTGTTCGCATCTGTATCAATCAGTTGATCTACACCCCTTACCATACGGCAAAATTGCTGCAAATCTTGAAAAAGCAATTTGGTACCTGCCAGATAACTGTGACCACGGAAGTGTATAACGGTGTTTGGGATGCCATTATCAATAACCATGCGGATATTGCGATTGGGGCGCCAGGTACACTCATGGATGGTGGCGGGATTGATTACACCGAAATTGGTGCCATACACTGGCAATTTGCCATAGCGTCTAGTCACCCTTTAGCTTTAATGCCAGAGCCCATTGCCGAAAGCCAACTGCGCCTCTACCCAAATATTATGGTGGAAGATACCGCGCATACCATCAATAAACGCGTTGGATGGTTACTACACGGGCAAGAGGCGATTCAAGTGCCCGATTTCAATACCAAATGCCAGTGCCAAATCTTAGGTGAAGGGATCGGATTCTTACCCGACTATATGGTCAAAGAACATGTGAAAACCGGTGTCTTAGTCACTAAGCAAATACAAAACCCAAGGCAGGATTCTCACATGCTATTAGCCACCCAACACTCTGCGACAGGGCTAGTCACCCAATGGATCAGGAAAGAATTTATGGCAAATGGAGTCTTAACGGAACTTTACAGTGATTTGCTCAAGCCCATCGCCAATTAACGCGGTTCTAATTGATGAGCTAACTGCGCCGCCAATACTGAAACCATCTCCGATGATTCTTTGTGGAAATGCATCGCCAGTTCCATCTCTTGGGCAGGAGGAAACCCCTCTTCTGCTGTCAAGATTCGATGCTGAGGTAATTTAGCGCGTACGGGTAACAGGCTAACACCTAATCCGTCGGTAATCGCACTTTGGATTCCCGCCAGACTGGTACAGGTGTATGTAATGTGCCAAGGGCGTTGCTCATTATCTAACAACCTAAACATATCATTCCGGTACAGCCCATTTTCTGGAAAAACAATCAGAGGAACAGAATCCGTGGGAAGAACATATTGCTGGCGACTCGCTAGCCAGCACAGAGGCTCTGACCAATGATAATCACTATGAAACTCCCCTTTTCGTTGTTTCACAATGATCAAATCCAACTCACCGTGCTGATAGCGTTGCTGTAGTTGGCGACTCAATCCGCTAGTCACCTCTAATCGGACATTCGGATGCGCTTGTATAAAGGCCGCCAACGTTGGTGTCACTAAGCCTGATGCCAAATCTTCAGGAAACCCTAATCGCAGAGTTTGAATAATCGCATTTCCTGTTATTTTCATAAAAAACGTATCATTAAGTGCCAGAATATTTTTCGCATATCCCAGCAACACTTCCCCTGTTTCTGTCAGGGTTAACATCCGGTGCCCCCTGACAAACAACGGTTGCCCAACAAGACTTTCCAATCGCTGAACTTGCTGGCTCAACGTCGATTGCGTTGAATTTAATTGCTGTGAAGCCACCGTAAAATTTCCCGTTTCTGCAACGGTAACGAATGTTTTCAATAACACAAAGTTAAGCAACGAATTCATTTTTTTAATACCTGAGATTTAATTATTTAATTTTTAAATATCACAATTTTTGATTAGATTGAAGGGAACAACGCATTTGATGGACATTACTGAAATGACACCATGTCAACTCATCAGTAATCTTATTAGAATACTCGATAAATCAGGAGCACAAGTCATGCTCGATAAACAATTTTTACAACATGCAATCACCCTCGCCTCTGACAATGTCGCCGCAGGTGGACGCCCATTTGGTGCAGTGGTCGTCAAAAATGGGCAAATTATTGCCACTGGCGTGAACCAAATGTTGGAACGACACGACCCGACTGCACACGCTGAATTACTCGCATTACGCCAAGCGGGAGAGGCGCTAAATAGCATCAGACTCGATGATTGCACCGTCTATGCTAGCGGTCAGCCTTGCCCGATGTGCCTTGCTGCGATCCGGATGTCTGGCATTAAACGTGTCGTTTATGCCTATTCGAACCAAGATGCTGAACCTTTTGGATTGTCGACAGAGGCGATAGCTGAAGCATTAAGAGTTTCTCCTGACCAACAAAGTGGTTTGCAATTTATCCAATTAAAACCAAAGGATGAGACGCAATCCATGCTATATCAAACTTGGTGGCAACGGCATCACGCGTAAACATGAAAAAACCACTTTCTGCCTCTTTTGGCTTGATTCTGACGATTGCCCTTGTCGGTATCAATTTACGCCCTTTTATGACAGGGCCTGGGCCCGTCATCGATAATATCATTCAAACCACCGGAATGAGCTACCAGAGCGTTTCGCTGTTAACGCTGATCCCCATGTTACTCATGGGTTTTGGGGCTTTGGTCGTCCCCGCGTTAAATCAAAAATTGGGCGATAAATTGGGGATTAGCCTCGCGATGTTACTGCTGCTGATAGGCTCTTTCTGCCGATTATTTGTTTCTGATGCGAACGCACTGTTAATGACCGCATTTTTGTGTGGAATGGGAGCAGCTTATATTCAAGCGGTTTTTCCCGGCTTGATAAAGTTTTCGTTTCCGCAAAAAATGGCCGCCATGACGGGGTTATATTCAGCCACGCTCATGGTCGGTGGCGCGCTGGGAGCGCAATTAACACCGCTAATTACCCACATTTCTGGGAATTGGCAAAGTGGGCTCGCATGGCTTGCATTGCCAGCACTGATCGCTCTGATTGCCGTCATCATAAATATTCGTTCTTCAGACACGAAAAATATACCTGCTCAGCTGAGTGTATTAACCTATCTTAAGCAGCCCAGAGCGTGGCTATTAATGGCGGGATTTGGTTTAGTGAATGCGGGTTACGCAACTGCCGTGACATGGCTGGCGCCTTTCTTTCAACAACAAGGTTTCAGTGCTACAAAAAGCGGTTCTCTGGTGGCGGTTTTAACCATTTTCCAAGCGGCTGCGGCACTGATGATCCCGATATTAGCGTCCCATAATATTGACCGCCGTTTTTGGCTCACTGTGACGCTGGTAAGCCAAGCCTTGGGATTTGCCGGGTTAATCCTGTTTCCTAACTCGATACCGTTGCTGTGGGTGGGTCTATTGGGCTGTGGTTTGGGTGGCTGCTTCGCCTTAACCATTATTACCTCTTTAGATCATATCCCCCACCCTGCTAGCGCGGGGATCCTGACGGCCTTAATGCAAGCAGGCGGCTTTATCATCGCCGCTTTTGGACCTTTAGTTGCGGCAGCATTACAGCAATTTAGCCACAGTTTTACCCCTGTTTGGTTGCTGCACTGTGTCCTGGTTATGATGACTTTACTGCTATTTTTGCGTTTAAATCCTAAAGTATATCACCAGATTTTTAGCGTGAAATAAGCTTAATAACCAAGGAGATGGCCTCATTGCCATCTCCTTCACTTTATGCAGTGGTTTCTTCTTGCGCCAATGCGGATTTTGGTAACCCAAAAATTTTGTCAAATGCCCAGTTAAAGAAAAAGGTATAAATCGGGATAAAGATAATCAGGGCAAAATCTAAAATAAGCGCCTGCCAGAGCGATATTGATAGCCACCATGCAATCAGTGGGATCAAAAATACCACCAGCGTTAGCTGGAATAACACCGCATGGGCGAAACGACGTCTAAATGTTCTAATTCTTGATTTCTGCTTTGATTCCCAATATTCAAATGCCACATTGAAAATAAAATTCCATGTCACCGCTATCGTGGTGATCACCAGCGCTAAAGGCCCCGTGGTTCCCGCGGAATTCCCCGAAAGAAAAGCCAGTGCCAACGATGAAATCATCCAGCCAATGACTTCGTAGCTCGTAATAAAAACCACTTTACGTTTAATACCTTGCATTTTTTATCTCATATTCTGTTTGCCGAAGACTGGTAAATTAAATCAACATTAATGATAATAAAAGTCAGCTACTATCAACAAAACTGAAAGGTCTAAGATGCCATTTAATAGCGAAAACCTGATGATTTTTCTCACCGTGCTCGATAAAGGCTCTTTTTCCGCAGCGGCTAGATCGCTGCATAAAGTCCCTTCCGCGGTTAGCATGGCGATTGCCAACCTTGAAGCTGAACTTGGTTTTTCGCTGTTTGAGCGCCATACGCGAGAACCCAAACCTACAGAACAAGCGCTTTCCCTCGCCCCTTATGCCCGAAATATTGTGGATAACTTGCGTCAGTTGAATGTTTTCTCACGGGAACTTACCCAAGGCGTGGAAAGCACGCTCACGATCGGTGTGGCTGAAGGGGTTAATCCCAATGTGTTAGTTGATGCCTTGAATACACTGAGCCAACGTTACCCGTTGATGCATGTGGAGCTGATCACTGCGCCTCAAGACGATATTTTGCCGTTACTGCACAGCGAACGTCTTCAGCTAGCTATTGCCTTTGGTGGGTTATATGTCAATGCTCAGGAACAATTCGAATGTATTGGTTATGAATCATTAACAGCGACCATCAGCACCGATTACCCCTCTAATAAACCGAATAATGCGCTGTATATCGAAGATCTCGTTCAAACACGCCAAATTATTGTCGCGAGCCCTCACCATCCTATCAGTGATTTTCGCTCTATCGTTTCTAGCCATTATTGGCGCACAGATAGTTTCACGATGGCGTTAGATTTGGTTAAAAGAGGGATGGGTTGGGGAAATTTACCCGCTTCATTAATCAAAACTGACTTAGAGGCAGGTTTACTCAAGCGTTTAGAATTTAAAAACACCCCAAATGGCTTAGTGCTTCCTGTCCATGTCGTCTGTTTAAAAGGCCAAGTACTCAAACGTGGCGCTCAAGAGTGTATAGAGCTTTTAAAAACGAATATGTACTAATAATTTTGAGTCATTTCAGGAGTAGTTCAATCCCCCCTCCAAAAGTCGGGTAAATCTCTATTTACATCATAAATATAGGTCCCATTCGCGATACGACACTTTTGTTGGTGAATTATGTTTGTTGATCAATTGTGAAAATCACTTGATATTGCCAATGCTTTTAAAGATAATAATTATCAATATCATTCTTATTGACAACAAAATTTCTGTGGTGAACAACATGACCAAGCCACTTTCTGACATTATTGAAGAAACCACAAAATCAACCTCATTGACTGATTTTGCTGCTAAAAATGGGCTTATTGAAAGTCAAAAATTATTAGGTGCATCAGGCAAAATTTCCATTGAGCACCGAGGTGAAATTTATCAATTGCGCCAAACTCGCACAGGTAAATTAATTCTGACCAAATAGTTTTTAGTCTTCACAACGTAGTTTGCATTAAAAAGACTGTTTGTTTCAAAAATACAATTAGCTTTAAAAACACAATTAGCTTTAAAAACACAATCTATCTCGCAAGCCACCTAAGTCGTCATACTAGGCAGCCAGCTTAACTCTATACATCAGGACACAGTTTCTTATGGTGTTTATTACGGGCTTTGCTGCTGTAAATCTGGATAACCTCAAGGCGAACTTTCGAACCCTATCATCGCTTGTTGGGTTCAAATACCCCTTTTCCCCTATTCCGTTGAAAGCGTCTTTGTCTCAACACCCTATAAACACGCCATAACGCTCTGATGATAAATCTGTTTTTAACGGTGCATCGCACTCATCAAAGAGTTAACAATTTTTAGGGAGTATCACCTGTATGTCTCAAGTATTACGCTTATCTGTGCTGGCGAGTGCCTTGCTGCCTCTAATGGCAACCGCACAGACTGAAAAATCTCCAACTAACAATAATCATTTAACTAACAGTCACCACGATGTGATGACGGTTTATGCCACGGGTAATGAGCGAGATAGCTTTAATACGCCGATGATGGTTACCGTCATTAAAAATGATTCACCAGAAACCAAAACAGCCAACAATGCTAACGATATTTTGCGCAAAGTGCCGGGTATTGCACTCACGGGAACTAGCCGCACTAACGGCCAAGATATCAGCATGCGCGGTTTTGACCGTCGTGGAATTTTGACGCTCGTCGATGGCGTTCGCCAAGGTACAGATACTGGGCACATTAACGGCACATTTCTTGACCCTGCGCTTATCAAACAAGTAGAAATTATTCGTGGTCCGTCCGCGCTTTTATACGGCAGCGGCGCTATGGGTGGCGTGATTGCTTGGGAAACCGTGAATGCGAAAGATTTACTGCGTGAAGGTCAAAACCAAGGTTTCCGTGTCTTTACTCAAGGCGCAACAGGGGATCACAGCTTTGGCTTTGGCGGCTCCGCTTTTGGTAAAACCGATGACTTTGACGGCCTATTCAGCTTTGTGACGAAAGAAAGCGGTGATGTTCGTCTTGGCGGCGGCGAAAAAATGGATAACAAAGAAACCATTGCCAATATGCTCGGTAAAGGAACATGGCAGCTGGATGATGCACAAACCCTGTCTGGGCAGATTCGTTATTACAATAATGATGCCTATGAGCCAAAAGACCCGCAACAACTCGCCACCAGCAAAGATAATAAACAGGTTAACCGCACGACGCGTCAGCGTGACTTGCAAGCCACCTATCAGTTAAATCCAGACGATAATTCATGGCTCAATTTAAAAGCGACTCCGTATTACTCTGATGTGAATATCACATCCAAAGGGAAAGAGTCTAACTACGAAGGTCGCAGCCAAAAAACGTATGGTATCAAGTTGGATAACCGCTCCGATATCTATGAGTTACCACTCGCTGCACATAACTTCACCTACGGTACTGAAGCATATCGACAAAAACAGACCCCTTACGCTGGCACCACTCAGTTCCCTGATGCAGAGATCACCTTTGCCGCTGGCTTTATTCAGGATGAAATCACCTTAAAAGATTTACCTGTTTCCTTCATTTTGGGTACCCGCTATGACAACTACAAGTCCACCGCTAAGGGCAATAAAGATGTCAAAGAAGATCAATGGTCATCAAAAGCGGCGGTGAGCATCACGCCAACCGATTGGTCAATGCTGTTTGCGTCATACTCTGAAGCCTTCCGTGCCCCAACGATGATGGAGATGTACAACGATTCTCTTCACTTCAAAGGCGGCCCTATTTCCAACTATTGGCGCCCTAACCCAGACTTAAAACCTGAATCCACACGTACTGCGGAATATGGTTTTGGTTTACGTTTTGATGACTTACTTATGGCTCGCGATAACCTGCGCTTCAAAGCCAGCTATTTCGATACGAAAGCCAAAGATTACATTAACACCTACGTCAATACAGACCGTGTTAACTGGAATAATAACTACACCACATCCATCAATACCAAGCGTGCCAAAATTTGGGGAACGGATGTGTCATTGGATTACACCACCGACTACTTTGCGTGGGGGCTCGCTTATAACCACACAGTCGGCGTCAATGAATATACTGGCAAAGCCATTGAATCCATTAAACCAGACTCGCTTACCAGCAACCTCTCCGTTCCTATTGCGGACAGCGGTTTCTCTGTAGGTTGGTTAGGTGAGTTCACTACCCATACAGATTTCGATAAAACATCCAAATTGAAGCAACAGCCGGGCTATGCCGTTCATGATTTCTATCTAAATTATCAAGGAAATGGAAGTCTTCAAGGGTTAGGTACCAGTGTTGTTTTAGGAAATGCTTTTGACAAAGAGTATTACTCCTCTCTGGGGATTCCCCAAGATGGTCGTAATGCTAAGCTGCTCGTCAGCTTCCAATGGTAATTCGCACTATATTGGTAATTCACACTACATAAAGGAGAAACCTGTGAATTCAGCACTTTTCGAACGTTATCAACAAGCCAAAGCAGATAATAAAGCTAAGTATGCGAGAGATCTCGCCGCTTATCTGAATGTTTCTGAAGGGGAATTATTACATAGCCGTGTTGGGCGTGATAAGGCTAAACGCCTGAGCATTGATGCGCCAACGTTATTAACTGCTTTGGAAGCTGTCGGTCCAGTCAAGGCTATTACCCGTAATGAGTATGTGGTCCATGAGCAAGTCGGTCGCTATGAAAATGCTAAATTTAGCCCTCATGGTGGTTTAATTCTCAATCCACGCGCACTGGATTTGCGTATGTTTTTCTCTCATTGGGACAGCATTTTTGTGCTCACTGAAGAGGCAAAACACGGTGAACGCCATAGTATCCAATTCTTTGATAAACATGGCGATGCACTGCACAAAGTGTATACCACTGATGAAACCGATATGGATGCATGGAATGCGCTTATCGAAAAATACACCACCAGCGAAAACCCACTGTTAGCGGTTGAAAAAGTGCAGCCACATCACGCACAACCAATCAGCGATGAGCTAAAACAACAGCTTGACCAAGAGTGGCGCAATATGACGGATGTTCATCAATTTTTCATTTTATTGAAGAAGAATAACTTAAGCCGTCAACAAGTGTTCCGCGCAGTCAGTGATGATTTAGCTTGGCAGGTGCCAAATGATTCATTCAATCAGCTGGTTAATACTGCTTTCGCTGATCAAAACGAAATTATGATTTTCGTGGGTAACCGTGGATGTGTGCAGATTTTCACAGGCAAAATCAAACGTTTGATGCCACATCAAACTGAAGGTTCTGACATCAAATGGCTGAACATTTTCAACCCTGATTTCACCCTGCATATGATTGAAAATGGCGTTGCAGAATGTTGGGTCACTCGTAAACCAACGGAAGATGGATTCGTTACCAGCCTTGAAGTGTTTGATGACCAAGGCAACCAAATCGCACAAATGTACGGACAGCGCACTGAAGGGACGCCAGAGCAAGAACACTGGCGCCAGCAAGTCATGTCCCTGCCAAGAATCTAACACAGGTATTTGACGATGAAACAATGGCTTCTAATGGTAATCACACTGGCAACCTCGTTGGTTGCCCATGGCGCTGACCGCTTAGTGACACTCGGCGGTGATGTAACTGAAATAGTCTATGCGCTTGGCGCACAAGGCAGTCTGGTTGGGCGCGACAGTAGCAGTTTACATCCAGAGCAAGCAACTAAATTGCCCGATGTCGGCTATATGCGAACACTGAATCCGGAAGGCGTACTCTCTTTGCGTCCAACGTTGGTGCTCGCCAGTGAGCTTTCCCAACCTTCAATCGCATTAACCCAAATTGAAAAAAGCGGTGTTAAAGTGGTCAAAGTGACCGGAAAACCGAAATTAGAAGCCATTCCTGAAAAAATTACCACCATCGCTAATGCGGTGGGTTTACCCGAGAACGGAAAAAAGTTAGTCGAACAATTTAATACCGAGCTACTTGCCGTTCCAACCAGCCCTTTGAATAAAAAAGTGGTTTTCTTGATGAGTCATGGCGGCGTACAGCCGATGGCAGCAGGGCAACAAACTGCAGCAGATAGCATGATCAAGGCCGTTGGTGCACAAAATGCCATGCATAATTTCACCAGTTACCGGCCGCTTTCCCAAGAAGGTTTGATTTACAGCCAACCCGACCTCGTTGTCGTGTCTGAACAAGGAGTGAAATCACTCGGTGGTATTGATAAGGTTTGGGAATTACCGGGGTTAGCACTCACTCCGGCAGGAAAAAATCGCGCGCTTTTAGTCGTGGATGATACTGGAATGCTGAGCTTCAGCTTAAGTACGCCCAAGGTCATGCAGCAGTTAAGAGAGGCGTTAGAAAAAAGCGAATGAGTCGTTTTAAGCACCCTTTATTTAAAATTCTGATGTTATTGGTGCTACTGGGGGCAGTCACGGTGGCTGCCTCTACCGCTGGCGCAATTAACTTACCTTTAAAAGCGCTTTGGTTTGCACCATCAACCGATCCTGACTGGCAAATTTGGCTCACTATTCGTCTACCAAGAGTGTTACTCGCCATTTTAGTGGGGCTGGCTTTAGCGGTTTCCGGTGCGATGATGCAAGGGCTATTTCGCAACCCTCTCGCCGACCCAAGTTTATTAGGGATCAGTAGCGGAGCTGCATTGTGTGTGGCCGCATTCATCATTTTACCGTTCTCCTTACCCACATTAATGCTCAACTACGGTCATCTGGGTGCAGCATTCGTTGGCAGTCTAGCGGTTTCGCTGATCATTTTTAGTCTCAATCGTATGTCTAATGGTAATTTGGCACGGCTGCTATTAGCAGGAATTGCCATCAATGCCCTGTGTATGTCGCTCATTGGGGTACTAAGTTATATGAGTAATGACCAACAATTACGCACATTTAGTTTGTGGATGATGGGGTCATTAGGCAATGTGAATTGGACATCGTTAGCAATTGCCGCCAGCGTGATTATCCCTACGTGCTTACTCTGCTTATGGCAGGGCAATACGCTAAATATTCTACAATTAGGGGATGAAGACGCGCACTATTTAGGGATAAATGTTGAGCGTAGTAAGTTTATTTTATTATTCCTAAGCGCTTTATTAATTGGCTGTGCCGTTGCCATGAGTGGTGTGATTGGCTTTATCGGGCTCGTTGTCCCTCACTTAATCCGTATGACATTGGGGCCAGATCATCGTTGGCTTATTCCTGGTTCTGCCATAGTGGGTGCTTGCTTACTCTTAGCAGCTGATACCCTTGCTCGCACTTTAGCCGTTCCCGCAGAAATCCCCGTGGGCTTATTAACGGGTTTGATTGGCGGCCCTTACTTTTTATGGCTCATACTGCGCCAACCTGCAGGAAGGATCTAACGGATGCCCAATTTACTCGACGCTAGAAACCTCAGTTATCGTATTAATAACCGAACATTAATCGACGATATCAGTTTATCTATACAACAAAATCAAATGGTGGTGATCATTGGTCCTAATGGTGCCGGCAAATCCAGTTTATTGAAATTGCTCACAGGCTACACTTCTCCCTCTCAAGGTGAATGCCAGCTAGAAGGTCGCCCACTACCGGAATGGGAGCCTCAAAACCTGGCTAAAAAACGCGCTGTAATGAAACAACATAGTCATTTACAGTTTGCGTTCAGTGTTGAGGATGTTGTGGCAATGGGAAGAACACCTTACGGTTCTGAACATAAGCAGCACGCCATTGATATTGCTATGGAACAAACCCATTGCACCCCACTACGCCATCACGATTATCGCCAATTATCCGGTGGTGAACAGCAGCGTGTTCAACTTGCTCGAGTGTTAGCTCAGTTATGGCAACCAGAGCCAACGCCAGCCTGTTTATTTCTTGATGAGCCCACTTCAGCCCTTGATTTATATCACCAGCAACACAGTTTACGACTTTTGCATCAGCTTACCCGTGAAAGGCCGCTAGGAGTTTGTTGTGTACTGCATGATTTGAACCTCACCGCGCTCTATGCCGATAAAGTGTATCTTATTCATCAAGGGAAATTAGTGGTGGCTGGAACGCCACAAGAAGTGTTAACTACCGAGAATTTGACTCGATGGTATCAAGCTGATTTAGGGGTTCAGCCGCATCCTGAAACGGCAACCCCCCATGTGTATTTACGCCATTAATAAATAGCCGCGGCTTTCATCATGCTATATTTCATAATGAGGGCCGCGACTTAACATCATAATAAATTAAAGTATTTATTAGGCTTAGGTGGTAGTGGTAACTGCTTAGCATCAATCATATCAAGAGCATTGCGTTCAAGCCCCGTACATAACGCATTCAGTGGCAAACTGTTATCTAATACATCGAATGGGTCTTCCAATTGTTCCGCTAATGCATCCCACGCTAAAAACGTATAGGAAACAAACACGGAAACCAAAGGCGTCATATAATGTAAATCCCCCACCAGTGCAAACGGTAATAATGTACAAAATAAATAGACCGTACGTTGCAGGATCAGTGTATAAGCGAAAGGGATCGGCGTATTCGAAATACGTTCACAGCCGCCTAAGACTTCAGATAACCCGTTCACATCTTTATTGATGGACTGAAACAGAACATCACTGATCAGATTGTTATCTCGTAATGCCCCCACACTCAAACCAATATGCATAAGAATTCGGCTGGTGGGAAAAGGGCTTTTAATGACATCTAAAAAAACATCCCGTGGCAATAAACGATACAAATCGATATTTGGGTTAGTGCGTCTAAGTTCGTGATTTAAGCTCCAACTAAACGCAATCAACAAATTAGCAAATGTGCGATGCGCTTCAGGATCATTCGGTAATAATCCTTTTATGTTTCTTAAAATATTACGTTGATTGGTTAATATTGCGCCCCAAAGCGTTCTTGCTTCAACTAAACGGCTGTAGCAGGCGTTATTACGGAACCCCAAAAAGATAGCTATTGCTATCCCTAATAAGCTAAATGGGGCTATTGTCAGATGTATTCCTAATTGCTCGTACCATTGATAGATTAAAATAGCGACAATGGACATCATAATATTAAGCGATAATCTAAAGGTGATTTTAGACAACACGGAACCGTGCCAGTCGAACAACCTAAAGAACCAGTGTTGATGCGGGCGAATGACCATAAATTAATAATAATTGAAAGGATAGTTATGTGTGATGATTATCACATAAATTATTTCGGCAATCCATATCTTGATGAGTTCATCGATTTACTCATCTTAAGCTAAATAGTTTAGTAATAAACTATTTTATTTTTTATCTATTCTATCATTTATTTATTATTTTTCGTTTTTTTAAGATTTCAGGTATTGACTCAAATTTATTTATAATTAACTTTACCTAGCCAATACTTGAATTTGAAATACTTATTTAATTTAAAATTAATTAATCAGCAAACTAAACAATTGATATACAGCATGCGAATATAATCAATTGATTAATTTATGCCTATATTTTGATTAAATATCAGTTAACTAGCATTGAACTAAGTCAAATCCTTAAGAAACCCTTAATATTGGCGATAATATTACCGTTATCATTTAATAATCATTTAAAAAATGATTAATATAATTCCAATTATAAAAAAATTAATAAAATCTTAATTTATTAAGAATGGTTGCTTGTTTATGAAAAAAACAGAATATTTTCTAAAAAAATTCCGTGCGCTAATCATGAGTGACAAAAGTTATCTCACGAATAAATTTATTAAAAAATTAGGGTATTACCCTAACTTTAATGCACCGAAAAGCTTTAATGAAAAAGTGAATTTCCGTATGATCCATGACCGAAATCCACTGCATAGTCAATTCGCCGATAAACTCGCGGTGCGCGACTATGTTACACAAACTATCGGACAAGAACATATCGTTCCTATTCTCGCCACTTATCAACATGTGGATGAAATAGATATTACGAAACTGCCCCAACGCTTTGTATTGAAATGCACCCACGACAGCGGCAGCAGTATTATTTGTACCGATAAATCCCGCTTTGATTTGCAAAAAGCCAAAGACAAATTGTCATTCCATTTACTCAAAAATCTCTATTACATTACTCGCGAGCGCCACTATAAAAATATTCCTGCGCAGATTATTTGCGAGGAATATATCGATTTGTTTGAGCAGAAAAAAAGAAAGCTGGTACCCGAAACCTGTCGTATTCACTGCTTCTCTGGTAAGCCCGCTTACGCAGAAATCGATTATACCGACGAAGATGGTACTGAGTTTATCAATATTTATGATACAGACTGGCAATTGCAGCCTGTGAGCTTTGGTTATCCTCAAATGCTAGAACCGGTCAGTAAGCCAACCCAATTTAGAGAGATGCTAAGATTGGCTGAAATTTTGGTGACACCATTTGATTATTGCCGAGCTGACTTTTTAATGGCAGAAAACAAACTCTATTTTAGTGAACTCACCTTTGCACCCAATGCGGGACGTACCGTGATCAGCCCACTCTCTTGGGACTTTAAACTTGGGGAGCTGTGGGAGCAGAAAATCACAACGCCAAACATGCTTCATTCACGCCAACCTGGGCTTGCTTTCGCCAATCTCAATAAGAAAAAATAGCCATAAAAAAACGCGCTACTCATTCAAGATAGCGCGTTTTTTTGTTTTCATTGCTAGTAGCGAGCGATTTACCCAACTCAGTCAATTTGCCAATCCGATCAATTTACCAACACACTAGCCTTACGACGTAAACTTGCAATCAGCATATAAATTGCCGTCACTAATAGCACAATAAAGAAGAAGTTAGTTAACCCGCTATGTTGTTCTAACAAAGTACCCGCCGCGATAGGCCCCATCGCAGAGCCCACACTGTAGCTAAATAACATCACTTGGGTCGCTGCCACAATAAATGACGAATCCAAGTTATCGCACGCTAAAGTGATCGCAATCGGATACAAGGCAAATGATGACATTCCTAGTAAAGCTAGTGCCACAATCATCACCACATAGTCTGATGAGATGTAAATCATGCCCATCGCAAAAACACCTAGCAATGACACCATGGCCAATAATAAGGTTTTGCTCATCATTACCGACAGTTTACTGATCACTGGCTGAATTAACATGCCACCCAAAATAATGGATGCCATCAGAACGCCAACTTGATCCGTTGTAAAATTATCTTTCTTCAAAGACAGTGGCATTAGCCCATAAATGGTTCCCATCACAATACCGGATACCATACAGCCTATAATGGCGGGCTTACTTAAACGAGTGATCTGCTTAAATGATAATTTTTGATGCAAACCACTTGCCGGTTGCCCTTGGCGTACCAATAAAGGCGGTAAAACTGCCACAAGCAGTAAACCGAGTACCACAATAAAGGGAACGACTCCCTGAGTACCAATCATACCAATAGCGAGCTGCCCGAGTGTCGTTCCCCCATATAATGAGGTCATATAGAAACTCAGTCGTTTTGCGCGCTCTTTTGGGTTATCGCCAATCAATAACCAAGATTCTACCACCACGAAAATCCCTGCTACCGCAATACCCGCAATTAAACGGTTTGGTAGCCAAGCTTCAATCGTCGGTGTCCATGGCAGTAAAACAACCGTTGCTGCCAACATTAATAGGAAACTAATAAAGGAGAGACGATGACCAATTTTTGCGATCACGGGCTCAATCATCATTGAGCCAATTAATAAACCAATATAGTAGGCACTCGCTAACCAGCCTGCATATTGCGTATCAATGCCAAAGCTGCCCATTGATAGCGGGATTAAGCTCATCAGGTAACCTGAAGCAATAGCAAATAACGTTAAGCCTGCAACAGGTACAAAGGTATTGTCGCCTTTACGCATTAACATGGTGGACATTTTCACGTCCTACTCTCCAAAAAATAAGGTAAATATTGTGCGCTGCAGACGTCGATAATCACGGCAAAATTATTCATGAAAATGAATATATTTTAGCGACTAGTGCAGTGATGAAATTAAATAGATGAGGCTAATTTGAGCGCAATATAGATCTTTCAAGACGGGAATAACAATGAGAAAAACTAATGATGACTAGTAAATTTATTTATGTGATAAAAATCACGTTTTTTTATGCAGTAAAAACCCCTAAAAAATCGCCATAAAAACAATCAAAACCTTTATTATCAATTAGATAAACAAATAAAACTAAAACTCCTATCGTTACTTTTTGAAACACAATTCCTTACTCCTATTCCCTCTTTCAAAATATATTTATCACTTTTCTTAAAAAGAAATCTATTCAAAACTAATTTTGCTAATTAATTAGCCTCAAGCTTATCAATATACTTAATTAGTGGTATTCATTACTCAAACACCCATTTTTATAAATTATTATCTTACTTTAATAGTTACCTTCTAATTGCCTTTCTATTGTTTTTGACTGTCTTTTGATCGCTTTCTAATAGTCTTCTAACTAGTTTTTGCTGTGGCAAGGCGGCAAATGAGCTAATCCCTAGGAGCATACACAAGTATGTGACTAGGGTTAGCGAGTGAAGCCAACACAGCCACAGTGAAAACTAGGACGAAGACAACCGGCGCCATAAAGTCGTTCTACTGATACCTAAATACTCCGCCACCGCCTTACGATCCCCATTAAACCTTGCCATCACTTCCTCTAGCGTCTCGGTTACTTCCCGAGACTTTGCCGGATTTACTTCTGTTCGCCTTTCTGGTGATAGCATCTTGAGCATGTCTGGGTTGATGCTTTTATCTGCATAGGCACTACAATAGAGCGCGACACGCTCCATTAAGTTACGTAATTCTCGTACATTGCCTGGCCATGAATAGGAGAGAAAAAAGTCTCGACAACTGAGAAGTTGCTGAACTCTAAAGGCAGGAAGCGGCAGTTGTAACCCGGCAAAAGCGAGTTTCAATAATCGTTCTGCCAGCGTGAAAATATCCTCGTTACGCTCTGATAATGCGGGAACTTTCATGCGAAGGACACCTAGGCGATAGAAAAGATCGCCACGGAATCTGCCTTGTGCTACCCATTCATCCAAATCACAGTGGGTTGCACAAATCACACGAACGTTAACCTGTAGAGGTCGATACCCCCCAACTCGTACCACGGAACGTTCTTCCAACACGCGCAATAACCGAGTTTGTAACGCTATCGGCATCTCACCAATTTCATCGAGAAAAAGGGTTCCGCCATTCGCTAATTCAAACAGCCCTGCACGCCCGCCACGGCGTGAACCAGTAAATGCGCCTTCTTCATAACCAAACAGTTCAGCTTCCAGTAATGTTTCAGGAATGGCACCACAGTTAACCGCCACAAACGGCATTTGCTGTTTACTGCGTTTTTGCTGATTAAACAAACTGTATTCGTGATGAATAGCTTGCGCCACCATCTCTTTCCCCGTGCCACTTTCACCTTGTATCAACACCGTAGCATCTGAACGGGCATACAACATAATGGTTTGACGAACTCGCTCCATTGCAGGCGACAAACCAATCAGGTCATTAATCGTGTGTCTAACTTTTGCTGTATTCTGCTGAGGGTAACGTGATTGTTCAGTTACATGGCGATGGGATATTCTGCTGAGTTCGATAGCATCAGAAAAGGCTTGTCGAATGGTCTGTGTAGAGTAGATAAAAATCCCTGTCATACCCATTTCTTCAGCGAGATCCGTAATTAATCCCGCCCCCACAACAACGTTTACCCCCATGGCTTTTAGTGCTTTTAGTTGTGCTCGAGCATCTTCGGCAGTGACATAACTGCGCTGTTCAATCTGTAATCCAAAACTATGTTGAAACTGCTCTAACGCAGGGATAATTTTTTGATAGCTAATAATGCCGACTTTATGGCTAATTTCCCGAGCCTTCGCCAAGGCCTGCATCACATCAAAGCCGTTAATATTCACAATAATAACGGGAACTGAAACATGACTTTTTAAATAAGCCCCATTAGAGCCTGCGCTAATAATCGCGTCACAGTGTCCTTTTTTTAAACGGCGACGAACTTCTTCTGCGGCTTGCTCAAAACCGATATTCAGTGGAGTGATGTCTGCTTGTGCACTAAATTCAGGGCTAATATCACGAAATAACGTGTAAAGACGAGACACTGACACCGTCCAAATAATGGGCTTTTCCATTGTTCTTCTCCACTGAGTTTGCTCTGCTTGGGTTTGCTTAGCACTTTGATGTTTCACCTTTGTTTCATGAAACAATACATCGACCCAATGAAACACACCAATCCATTGATTAAAAAATGGCTTTCTTGTCACATAAAAATAAAAATTTTTATCCTATTGATATTTAAGGATTAATAATAATTTCTATTTTTCCTTCCGTACTGGCACGTCAATTGCTATCTAACTATAGTTAATAAAGTCACATAGTTAGTGAAAGTCATTTACAACTGATTAACCAACTCTGAGGTGTTTATGTCTAGCCGTTCCGCAGGTCAAAAGTTTCGAGATGCCGTTAACAGTGAATCCCCTCTTCAATTGGTCGGCACTATCAATGCAAACCATGCACTTCTAGCTCAACAAGCTGGCTATAAAGCCATTTACTTGTCTGGTGGCGGCGTTGCTGCTGGCTCATTAGGGATCCCCGATTTAGGCATTTCTACGCTGGATGATGTGTTGATTGATATTCGCCGAATTACTGATGTCTGTGATTTGCCGTTAATGGTGGATGCGGATATTGGCTTTGGCCCCTCCGCATTTAACGTAGCCCGCACCGTCAAATCGGTGGCGAAAGCAGGTGCTGCTGGGCTGCACTTGGAAGATCAAGTTGGCGCAAAACGTTGTGGTCATCGTCCTAATAAAGAAATTGTGTCGACTCAAGAGATGGTTGACCGAATCAAAGCCGCTGTCGATGCCAGAACAGATGAAAATTTTGTCATTATGGCACGCACTGATGCGCTAGCCGTTGAAGGGCTTGAGGCCGCTTTAGAGCGAGCAAGTGCTTACATCGAGGCGGGTGCCGATATGCTGTTTCCCGAAGCGATTACTGAGTTAGGCATGTATCAGCAATTTACTCAACATACGCAAGTGCCTGTATTAGCTAACTTAACTGAATTTGGTCAAACGCCGCTATTTACTTTGGATGAGCTACGAAGTGTTGGCATCGCCATCGCCCTGTACCCACTTTCTGCTTTTCGCGCTATGAACAAAGCCGCTGAACAGGTGTACACCACCTTACGCCAGCAAGGCACTCAGAAAAATGTCGTGCCACTTATGCAGACTCGTGAAGAGCTCTATAAATCCATTAATTACTATCAGTATGAAGAAAAACTGGATGCATTATTTTTACAAAATAAAAAACGCTAATTTCTTTCCAATCACTCCATAAACCGTGAATAGAGCAAGTTGTAATCTCCTCTGTCCCCTACAAGGAATCAATGATGAATGAGCAACTTAAGAGTATAGGATTCAAACCTAAAAAATCAGTCGCCTTATCAGGTGTTACCGCAGGCAATACGGCACTTTGTACCGTAGGTCGAAACGGTAATGACCTCCACTATCGGGGCTATGATATCCACGATTTAGCCACTCAATGTGAGTATGAAGAAGTGGCCTATTTACTGATCCACGATAAGCTTCCTAACCGCACAGAGCTGGCGGCGTACAAAGAAAAACTTAAGCCTTTAAGAGGCTTGCCGACGAATGTGAAACAAACCTTAGAATCCATCCCTGCGAATACTCACCCGATGGATGTCATTCGCACTGGAGTTTCAATGATGGGTTGCGTGTTGCCAGAAAAAGATCTGCATACCGTCGCTGGCGCTAAAGATATTGCCGACCGATTACTCGCCTCTCTGGGTTCCATTTTGCTGTATTGGTACCACTTTAGTCACCATGGTCGCCGCATTGAAACCATGACTGACGATAACTCCATTGGCGCCCATTTTTTGCATCTGTTACACGGTAAAAAACCGCCAGCTCAGTGGGAAAAATTCATGCATATCGCCTCTATTTTATATGCAGAACATGAGTTTAACGCCTCAACATTTGCCGCTCGCGTGATTGCCGGAACAGGCACTGATTTCTACTCCGCAATTACCGGTGCCATTGCGGCATTAAGGGGACCAAAACATGGCGGTGCCAATGAAGTTTCATTAGAAATTCAGCAGCGTTATGCCTCTATCGAGGAAGCTGAACAAGATATCGTGGCTCGAGTTAAAAACTCAGAAGTCATTATCGGCTTTGGCCACCCTGTTTACACCTTGGCGGATCCTCGCCATCCCATCATCAAATCCGTTGCTCTACAGCTTTCAGAGCAAAGTATGAATCGGCATTTGTACACCATTGCCGATCATATTGAATCGGTCATGAAGCGTGAGAAAGGCATGTTTCCTAACCTCGATTGGTTCTCTGCTGTGGTTTATCACTTAATGGGCATTCCGACTGCAATGTACACTCCATTATTTGCTATCGCGCGGATTGCCGGCTGGTCAGCTCATGTGATTGAACAACGCCAAGATAATAAAATTATTCGCCCTTCAGCAAACTACACGGGCCCAGAAAATAAGCTTTTTGTTCCCATAGAACAGCGCTAATTAAGGTAAAAATAATGACCACGCAAAATCAAACGGCTCCACATGTTCAATTTGATAAAGTGATGACGGATATTGTCGATTACGTTATTGATTTTCCTATCACTTCAACGTTGGCATACGATACTGCCTATTATTGTTTACTGGATACCCTAGGCTGTGGCATGGAATCCCTTGAATATCCAGCTTGCAAAAAGCTATTAGGCCCTATAGTCCCAGGTACACACGTCCCAAATGGTACCAAAGTTCCCGGAACACAGTTTCAATTAGACCCAGTCCAAGCGGCATTTAATATTGGAACCTTATGCCGCTGGTTAGATTTCAATGACACTTGGCTAGCCGCGGAATGGGGACATCCCTCTGATAACCTCGGTGGTATTTTAGCCACTGCCGATTGGCTTTCCCGTGAAAATCTCGCTAAGGGCAAAAAACCGTTAGTGATCCGTGATGTCCTCACCGCCATGATCAAAGCTCATGAAATTCAAGGTTGTATCGCCCTCGAAAACGCATTTAATAAAGTTGGTCTTGACCATGTTATTCTAGTCAAGGTGGCCTCAACTGCCGTCGTGGCTCAAATGCTAGGACTCTCCCGTGAGCAAATTCTCAATGCGGTTTCCCTTGCATGGGTTGATGGCCATAGCTTGCGTACCTATCGACACACACCAAACACAGGCTCCCGTAAGTCATGGGCAGCAGGTGATGCCACCTCTCGTGCAGTTCGCTTGGCACTTATGGCACAAAAAGGTGAAATGGGCTATCCAACCGCATTAACCGCAAAAACATGGGGTTTTTACGACTCCCTGTTCCGTGGTCAGCCATTTAAATTCCAGCGACCTTACGGCTCTTATGTGATGGAAAATGTGTTGTTCAAAATTTCTTTCCCAGCAGAGTTTCACGCTCAAACCGCAGTTGAAGCCGCTTTACAATTGCATGAACAACTTAGTTCAATGGGAAAAACCTCTGACGATATCGAGTCTATTTCAATTCGTACCCACGAAGCTTGCGTGCGCATTATTGATAAACAAGGCCCATTACAGAACCCGGCAGACCGCGATCATTGCATTCAATATATGGTGGCAATCCCACTTATTTTTGGTCGCCTCACCGCTTCTGACTATGAGGACAGTGTCGCTCAAGATAGCCGAATTGATGCGCTGCGAGCCAAGATGCAGTGTCACGAAGACTCTACATTTACACAGGACTACCATGACCCTGAAAAACGCTCTATCACCAATGGGCTCACTATCACATTAAAAGATGGGCAAATTTTGGACGAAGTGGTTATTGAATATCCCGTTGGTCATAAACGTCGTCGCCAAGAAGGTATGCCGCTGTTGCTTAAGAAATTCAGAACCAACTTAGCGCGTCAGTTCCCTGAAACTCAGCAGTTGCGAATTTTAGCCGCTGCACTGGATAAACCATTATTTGAAAATATGCCTGTTAATGAGTTTCTCGATTTATGGGTGATTTAGTTTTGTTATTTTTTTGATTTACAGACAGTCAAAGGCTCCACGCTATCGAATACCGTTGACTGTCTGTTCATCACAAATAGCACGGTTTATGGCATTTGTGGCACAAGTGAAGAAATATCATCTTGTCCCGTGGCAATATTTTCCGCTGGTACTAATGACGCCATCACTTCTTCCCTTAACTTCGCCACCTCTTCATCAATTTCTTGACGCATTTCTGGTGAACATTTTTCTAATAACTCGCTTAACGTACCCATAATCCCTCCGGTTTCACTAAGTGGGATGCATATTCTGCATCTGCTGATTTAATCAACTTGATATAAAACTGATTTTCATCACAACCTTTTTTATTACCTGCACATAACACAATTCCACAACTTCTTGGATCAAACGCAAAACAGACTCGAATGGGTACCCCCGAAACTTGGATCCTGAGTTCTTTCATATGAATAAATTTAGAAAGTTTTAATCTATCTGCATAAGGGCGCCCTAAATGAGGCCCATATTCAGAAAGAATCAAAAGCATCGAAAGCACCTTCTTTTTTACTTGATAGTTTTGAATTTCTAACCAATCGTCAAACAAAATCCTCGTTCTTATCGTCCATGTCAACAAAACAAATCTCCTTACTTTAAGAAAAAAACTCAACCCTCTGGTTATTAAGAAAAACTCATTTTCTAAAAAAATAAAAATCAAATAACCGATTAAATACGTGACATGGCTGTTATAACCAAAAAATTAAGTAGATTAAATAAAAAAAGAAACTCGATAAAATGAATGGAAGGCGCTTCGCAGAAATCGCGGTAAGAATAAAACAGACGAAATAGTATCAAAGTAAATTATTAAGTTTTATTTGCTTATTTTAATTGTAATAGGGACAAAAAAGCCCCAGTTTACTCAACTAGGGCTTCAAAAATGTCAGTCTAGGAATTTACTTTAGCAATCTCGCTCTCACTGATTTGCCTTTGATTTTACCTTGCTGTAATTGCTTCCACGCTTTGTTCGCCACTGATTTTTTAATAGCGACATAGGCATGCATGGGGTGAATCGCGATTTTACCAATATCATCCCCTTCTAGACCAACCTCTCCGGTTAATGCACCCAAAATATCCCCAGGACGAATTTTCGCTTTTTTACCACCATCTAGGCATAAGGTCGCCCATTGGGCTTCTAATGGTGTAATGCGCAATCCTGTTGGCTCTGGCAGCCAATTTAACTTCATGTTAAGCATCTCTTCGAGCACATTTGCGCGTTGAGCTTCTTCTGGTGAACATAGGCTTATCGCTAAACCGCTTTGTCCTGCACGAGCTGTACGACCAATGCGGTGCACATGCACTTCAGGATCCCAAGACAACTCAAAGTTAATCACCATTTCCAGTGCTTTAATATCTAAACCTCGAGACGCCACATCCGTCGCTACTAAGACTCGGCTACTACCATTCGCAAATTGAACTAAAGTTTGGTCACGATCGCGCTGTTCCATATCACCATGCAATACTAGGACACTTTGATGGCTGTCCATTAAAGCATCATAGACAGCCTGACAATCCTTTTTCGTATTACAGAACACGACACAAGAAGCCGGTTGTTCACGGCTTAGCAGCTTTTGCAGTAAGTCAATTTTGTCATGTCGAGACACTTCATAAAACTGCTGTTCCACATCAGGTAATTCATTAACAGAATTGATTTCAATGGTTTGTGGATTATTTTGGATGCGTCGGCTAATTGCTGCAATGCTATCCGGCCATGTTGCTGAGAATAAAAGTGTTTGTCTATCTTCTGGCGCGAAAGAGATTACTGCGTCAATATCATCCGCAAACCCCATATCTAACATACGGTCGGCTTCATCAAGTACCAGTGTCTGTAAATGATCTAACCGCACCGTTTCTTTATGTAAATGGTCAAGCAAACGCCCTGGTGTTGCCACCAAAATATGCGCTGCATGCACTAACGAATCGCGCTGAACACTAAAAGGTACACCGCCACATAAAGTTAAAATTTTGAGATTAGGAATATAACGGGCTAAACGGCGTAATTCATTTGCGACTTGATCCGCTAATTCTCTTGTTGGACATAAAACGAGGGATTGGGTATTAAAGTTTTTTGCATCAATACGTTGTAATAGCCCTAGGCCAAAAGCAGCCGTTTTCCCACTCCCCGTCTTAGCTTGGGCTCGCACATCTTTGCCTGCAAGGATAGCGGGTAATGCCGCTTCTTGAATTGGGGTCATGGTTAAAAAGCCCAATTCATTGAGATTGGAGAGTTGCTCCGCAGGAAGCGCATTTAGTTCAGCAAATGAAGTCACAGTTAACATTCCGAATAAAATAAAAGAGATCATTACGAGGGATCATAGCCCCTCGTACATGATACTAAAAAATAAATTGATAGCGAGTTTGGCTGGTATAAATATGATTAGCTTTGGCAATAATAGGGTTTTTACCATCTGATTCTGTATGCCCTAAACCATCAAATGGGTATTGTGGAGCCAACACTATCCCAGAAAATGGCGTATAGGTTTTGCTTTTACCTAAAACAGAGATTAAATGGTTCCCTGTATACAAGTGGATAGCAGGTGACGTACTCACCATATTCATTTGCACATCACCATTGGGAGAGCCAAGTGTCGCCACAATTTGTCGCCCATCGACCACTGACTCATCAAACACAAAAGTATGGTCGTATCCACCTACCGCTTGCTGCTCTTCATCTTGTAAAAAATCATAGCCAACACGTTTCTTTTGCCTAAAGTCGAAATAAGTGTCAGTGACTTCTCGCCATTCTCCCGTTGGGAGCCCTTCACTATCCTGTGGCAAGAAATATACTGCCTGCATTTGGAGGTCATGCTCAAATGCAGTGCGATCCGACTGTTCACCCGCAAGATTAAAATAGGTGTAATTAGTCAAGTTAACAGGGCAATCTTGGTTACATTGATATCGGTAGTTAATGAGCACTTGGTTATCGTCAGTGAGCTCATATTGCACTTCAACTTTTAACTCCCCCGGAAAACCTTGGTCACCATCAGAAGAGACAAGGGTAAAAATCGCTTGCTGCTGATCAGGCTGAGCGATTGACCACACTCGATAACTGAAGTTATCACGCCCACCATGCAAGCAATGTGCGCCTTGATTATGCGCAAGTTGATATTTACGACCTTCAAGGTCAAAAGTGGAGTTTGCAATGCGATTTGCGACTCGCCCTACCGTTGCACCAAAATAAACTCGCTGTTCCATTTGAGCGGCCATATTAGGTGAACCTAAAATGATATCGCGTTTACCACTCGCCAACGGCAATATACAGCTCACCCAGCTGGCGCCTAAACTACTCAAAATAATTTTCATTCCCTGTTTATTTGTGAGTGCAACGACCTTCGGTGTGCGTAGAGTATGACGTTGTTGCTTGGTAAACTGCATTTTTCCCTAATATTCCTTATATTTCCACTTATCGTGTAACCAACATAATTTAACAATAATAAAACGAATTCTCGATTACGTAAAAAGAAAAAAGCTGAGCGCATAATACGTCAGCTTTTTCAAAAATGCTTAATACTTAAATAGGAATCAATGCAAACAATCTTTATCGTAAGGGTCTAAGTGGGTCATAACATCCAGTATTTGTGGATTTTTCATTAACTGTTTCCGTACGTTCACTGCAATATCATGCCCTTCTAGAATTGTCATTTGGCCATCTAATTCTAAGTGGACATCTACAAGGAAAAAGTCACCAGATTTGCGTGTTTTCAAATCATGGAATCCTTTAACTCCCGAAATACCTCGAAGAACATCGCTCATTTGTTCGAGCGTTTCTTCATCTGCTCCTTTATCCATTAAATCTTGCATAGACTGATAAGTGAATTTGAATCCCATACGGAAAACGAATGTCCCCACAATTAAAGCGGCAATGGGGTCAAGAATACGGATACCACATAAACTCCCAATAATCCCGATAGCGACCACTAATGAAGAAGCAGCATCAGAACGTGCATGCCAAGCATTCGCCACTAACATACTCGAATTCACTTTATTTGCCACATGCAGCATGTAGCGGAATAAGCCTTCTTTCGCAACCAGAGCCGTTAATGCAGCAACTAATGCAATCGTATGAACTTCGGGGATTAAATCTGGGTTAATCATTTTTTCGACCGCAGACCAGCCCATACCGACACCAACGATCAACAAAATAATCCCTAAAATAAGGGAAGCCCCGTTTTCATAACGAAAATGGCCATATGGGTGGTCAGCATCAGGTTTTTTATGACTTTTTTTATTCGCAATAAGGACAACAAAGTCTGCAATTAAATCCGAAAGTGTATGAATACCATCAGCAATTAAGCCTGATGAGTGGGAAAATATACCGACAATAATTTGCCAAATAGACAACAGCGTATTCACCGCCACACTGATCAATGTACTTTTTTTTGCGGCTTTAAATTTCTCTTGTTGTAGTTCGAATTCATTTTTCCCGGAAGTTGGGATTTCATGTTTATGCATAGTTTATTTTCTTAATGAAAAGCAAAACAATTATCATTTAAATATAGTGTATTTTCAATAACTTAATTAAGCATGGTGATACTCTCATATTATTTGTTAAATGTCCCATAATAAATTGTAAATAATTGATTACATTGATTGAGAATAGTTATTCTTTATTTTTCTATCTCTAATCAGATAAAAGCCACAAATAGAAGGTATTCATGACTAACCTAGTCTCTATTATAGATAGAGTGTAGATTTATCTTTATTAGATAGCCATGCTCCTATGAATCCAATATCACAAAATCATAAGTGTAATATGACTTATAAAATGATAGGTATATAATCAAATTAAAATAACAAATGAAGAGGTGGCTATGTATAAGAAAATATTGGTTCCTATTGATCTGTTAGAAGATGATTTAAATTCAAACATCGTCAAACATGTGGAATATTTGGCAACATTGGGTAAGCCTGAGATTCACTTTTTCTCGGTGATCCCGAGTGTAGAACTATTTTTTGGTATTGAAGTCGCTATTTTACCTGAAAGCCATAAAAATTCGGCTGAGCGTGCAACACTCGCGATGCGGGCATTAGAAGAAGTGATCAAAGAGACTAAAATTCCAAGTTCTCAAATTACATGTCAAGTAAGCATTGGTTCAGCAAAAGACGAAATTTTAGACTATGCTAAAACCATTAATGCCGACCTGATTGTCGTCGGTTCTCATCATCCAAGCACATCCACCTATTTATTAGGTTCGACAGCATCCGCCATTGTGCGTCATGCACAAACATCCGTGTTTGTCGTTCGTTAATCTAAAGCTTACAAAATAAAAAATGCCGCATCATAGAAAACTGACGCGGCATTTTAATGCATTATTTCTTAGTAGAGTTCATTAATTTATCGTCTGTCGACCAGATACGATATTTCACTTCCATATCTTTTGGTGCATAAACAACAATTGGGAGTTTGCTGTTATAACGAACAAATGCTTCATCACCTAACTGAGTGGTAATAAACCGATCTTTTGCAGGCTCGCTACAAGCCATCATTGTTGAGGCAGGTCCTTTGACTTCGTCTAATTTGTAGTAGTTATATCCCCAACCCTCTAAGGTTTTTTCTTCTAAGTCACCCATAAACCATTGGCGGTTACAATCCGCTTTGATTGTTTTACCGATAACCAGCTCAACCATGTAGTCATATTCATTTTGCTGAGTATCAAGCTGGATCACATGACGAGTCATACCTGATTCTGCTTTCGGGTATGGCGCGATCTTTCCTAAATCTTCAGTCGCCATTGCACAAGAAGACACTGCCACCGCAGCCATTACAGACAAAATCGCTTTTTTCATCATAAAATTCCTATTGGTAAAAAAATAACAACATTAAAAACTAGGGTTTAATACATAGTAGGTCAATTCAACCACTTTAATCACTATAGATGATTCTTAATTACAAAAATATAGATAACTAATTAATCCTTTAGTGATAATACTTAATATTAGTATAAGGATCATAAAATTAATAAAAATTATGTAAATCCCCCCCTTCAATATGTACATAAAACAATCAATGGTTATACTGATAGTGAGGCTTAATTCATTCTGAGGAGGTAGTATGTTATCTGCTGATCAAGATTTAGTTTCACAATTAATCTCCACACATCCCCGCTTTCAATCTCTCTATGAGAAGCATCACCAGTTAGATAAAGAAATTAGCAAGCTTGAAGGTCCTTCCGGTGCCGGCTATAACGAACAGGTTGCCAAACTTAAAAAAGAAAAACTGCATCTAAAAGATGAAATGCAGAGAATAATGCAAACCAGTCGATAAGGTGCCTTTAAACTACAGCTAATCTTACTTTATCAAGTACATTGGAGCCTTAGCTTCAGTGTATTAAGCTCCAATAAAGATAGCTGTTATACAACTGGCGATAATACAGTGTTAATGGCATAAGAAATTTCTCTTATGCCATTTTTGCTATTACTAGAGGTAAAAATGCTTTTATATTGATTTAATCGCCTATGAATAGTTACCTTAAAGATATATATTAAATGTATCTTTGATTGTGAGGAAACGATGATGGTGGGTAAAAGAATATCTCGGGAAATCGTAACGATAGAGAAAATGATAAAAATCTATGAAAAGGCACACCCTGCTCCTGAAGACGCCCCTGAACATTACCAAACACTTTTTTCCTATGCGATTAAACGCCTAAAAAAATGCCGCTATGGTGAAGAAAAACCAGCTTGTAAACAGTGTCCTATACACTGCTACCAACCGAAGCAACGAGAGCAAATGAAAGTGATTATGCGTTGGGCCGGCCCCAAAATGCTCTATTGCCATCCCATCTTAGCAATTCGTCATCTCATCGATGATAAAAAGCCAGTCCCTGAATTACCACCAAGGCAACGCATAACATCTAATAGAGGTAACTAACTCTAAGTGCAAAATATTTTACCAAGCCAATAGAAGAGTGATCCTGTAGAAACTAAATCCCCCCATGTAAATGTTAAATATATTTAACCACTACTTATTCGTCTAAATCTTCGGTTTATTTTTACTATCCTATTGGTTTTTTGTCACTTTTTAAAACATCACGGATCCGATATTCAGTTTCTGACAAATAAAGTCTATTTACTTAAACACATCATCAATATTCCCCTCTCTAAAAATGACGTTCTTATAAAAATTAGTAACCAATAAAAATTAATAACCAAAAACCATATTTATAAAAAAGCCAAAATCAATAACTCAAACCTATACATGTTAAAAATGATATTTAAATCTCAATATTTGACTTAAATTGAGCTTTTTAATGAAAATATTAAATCTTATTAATTTAAATTATTAATTGATAATGAGACTAACGATAAAAATCATTAGAAAAATTTATTATTGATACTTTTAACGAATGTATCCCAAATAATTTACATCGCTATTATTTATGATAAAACACAAATAATGACTACTTACCTTTAAAAGTCAAAAAAACATCAAAAAAGCGTAAAAAAACATAAAATATTTAAATCCATAAAATGGAATAAAGTTAGAATTTAAAACTGCAATTACCAGTAACCATCAGAACAAACGAATAGAACACTAAATGAGTTACTCGAAATAACCGATGAATACATGCGAATAAATCGTAAAAACCATATTTCGAAACATTTATTAATACTTTAATTTACGATATGACATATAAAAAAACAGCTCATATAATTTTAATCATCAAAGTTATAGTGATTTTTTATATCAATAGAAGTTAAAAAGTTGACATTTAATTTCGACTATTACTTAAAGAGCTAATTTTAATAAAGGTGCTACCATGAACAGCAAATTAAGTCATCAGGTGATAAAAAAAGTTCGCATAGATAAAAATAACCCACATGCGATACTCGATTTAACCTCTAAAGGTCTTATCATCATAGAAAAAGGGGCGATTTTATTAGAAACCCCTGCGGCAAATCAAAGCCTGCATGAAGGTGATATTCTCTATCACAAACAGGGATCATACTCGTTTAAAACAGAGAGTAATGCATTAGACGGCGAATTCTTATGGATCTCATTGGATGATAAGTTTTTACGCGAGTACTTATCTCACTATGGTTCTCAATTAAGTGAGATCGAGCGCACTGAAAGCGCTGCAAAAGACATCATTAAATTTACAACAAACCCATTAATTAATGAGTTAAAAAATAGTTTAGAGTCATTTATTCAAACTCAGTACCCGGAAATGATTCTTAAATTAAGGATTAATGAGCTACTCTTGTTATTATCCTACAGTGAGCAAGGCGCAACCCTATTGGCCAATTTACGACAACTCAGTAATCGCCAAGCTGAGCGTTTGCAGACCTTCATGGAAAATAATTATTTAAAAGAGTGGAAGTTAAATGAGTTTGCCAGAACGTTTGGCATGGGCTTAACAACATTCAAAGAGCTATTTCATACTGTTTATGCGACATCACCACGTTCTTGGATCAGTGAGAAGCGCATCATGTATGCACATCAATTATTGATAAATACGTCGATGAGTATCGTGGAAGTTTCTATGGAAGCAGGCTTTTCAAGTCAGTCTTACTTTACTCAAAGCTATCATAGACGCTTTGGTTATACCCCCAGTAGGTCGCGCAAAGCCGCCTAATACCTTCCTCACGTTATATGCCCTGTCAGTATAGGATTGATGTCTTAGCTACACTGACAGAAAGGCAACCCCACATACCGTTGGAAATAAAAAAAGAGCCTACTATTTAAGTAAGCCCTTCTTTCTATTTAGCATCTTTATTGATCAGTTCGCTTGAATCACTTTCAAATCAATAATTGACATCGAATTTGGCGGCACCTCACCGGGAATACCGTCTGGACCATAACCACCTTCAGGCTCAATATAAATTTTGACCATTCCGCCTACCCCCACTTTTTCTACGAACGAGTTCATCGGTGGTGGAAGTTGATCATAAGGTAACACCATTGGATTTTTCTCTGTATGCATAACGGTCACCTTACCATCGGTGAGTTGTTCACGCATAATCAATGTGATTTTCTTATCTTTCACATTTGTAATTGGCGTACCTTTTTGTAAAACCTTATAGTAAGTATAGTTATCTAACTTACTGTATTTCTGCTGTTTTATATCCTGCAGGATCTTTTGATTCCGCTTTTCATTCTCTTTAGCAATAGTCGCATTATCCGTAGATGGGATTTGGATAATGGTCGGCGTCTTACCTGTAGATGTTTTTTTACTCGCTCTTAATGCTTCATTCTCTTCACGCAACTGAGTCACGCGCTGATTGAGATCCCTAATTTGCGTTTTCAATCCCTCATCCGTTGAAAATGCTTTCAAAGATGCCAGCTCATCTTTTGCTTTCTTCAAACTATCTTGAACACTAGCAAGCTCCAGCTTAGATTTGTTATCCGCCGCTGTTTTTTCATCGAGCTGTTTCTTAAGTTGAAGCAATTCCTGATCTTTTTTCGAGAGATTCTCTGCATTAAATTTTTCAGCATCTAACTTCAACGCATTCAGTTGTTTGTTTGCTTCTAGCAACTTTTGCTCGATTTCAGCTTGCTGTTTGTTGCGATTGGCAATGTCGCTTTCAAGCTTAGCAATCAATGCTTCTTTTTCTTTGGCTTGTGACAACAACTGAGAATTTTGAGACTCTAGCTGCTGTTTATCAGACAGTTGCGCTTTTAACGAATCTTGAATGCCTTTATTCTCTTGATCTAACTTGGTTAAAGCTTCTTCTCGGCCTTTGAGTAAACTAATTTGCTTATTCAATTCCGCCGTTAATTCTTTGACTTGTAGGTCAGTATCTTTGCCTGCAAGCTCAGTCCGTTTTTCTAATTCAGCACGCAGTTTTTGCACTTCAGTATTTGCTTGCGCTAACTGTTTTTTCGCATCCGCATAACTTTGTTCATTCGATGCTAGCTGCGCTTGTAGTTGTGCGTACTGATTTTGGCTATCTGCCAGTTGCTTAGCTATTTTTTCATGAGCATTTTGCTGAGTCGCCTGTTGTTTCTTCGCTTCTGCTAACTCAACATCCAGTGCATTTTTTTGTACTAACTTGGCAGTTTGCTCAACCAATGTCGCTTGAGCTTTGTCGTTCTGCTGCGATTTTTCAGCGAGTTGAGTCAAGAGCTTCTGATTTTGCTCAGATAAAGCTTTAACTTGTTTGTCGCTAGCTTGAGCCATCAACACTGCTTTATTTTCCAGCTCTTGCTTCACGTTTTGCAAGTCTATATTAGCCTTAGCTAGCTGCTGCTTAGAGGTGGCTAATTCAGCTTCTACCGCAGATTTTTGTTTTACTTTATCTATCAGTTGCTGATTCTGTTGTTCAAGCTGCTTAACCGCATCTTGCTGTTGCTTCAGTGCTAATTGGACATCACTTTTTTGCGTTTGAGCCAGCTTAAGCTCATCCTCACGCTGCTTCAATAAGGCTTCTTGCTGTAATAAGTTGGCATTCACAGACTTCAACTGCTCATCCGTATTGCCGGATGACTGCAATTGCTGTTTCGCATCAGATTGTAGTTTGGCAATCTCAGTGGTTAATTGCTCGATACGCTGATGAGCATCCGTGACTTGCTTGTCTTTGTCGGCCAACTGCTGCTTCATTTGCTCAGCCAGTTGCTGATTCTGTTGTTCAAGCTGCTTAACCGCATCTTGCTGTTGCTTCAGTGCGGATTGGACATCACTTTTTTGCGCTTGAGCCAGCTTTAACTCATCTTCACGCTGCTTCAGTAAGGCTTCTTGCTGTACTAAGTTGGCACTCACCGATTTCAACTGCTCATCCGTATTGCCGGATGACTGCAATTGCTGCTTCGCATCAGATTGTAGTTTGGCAATCTCGGAGGTTAATTGCTCAATGCGCTGATGAGCATCCGTGACTTGCTTGTCTTTGTCGGCCAACTGCTGCTTCATTTGCTCAGCCAGTTGCTGATTCTGTTGTTCAAGCTGCTTAACCGCATCTTGCTGTTGCTTCAGTGCGGATTGGACATCACTTTTTTGCGCTTGAGCCAGCTTTAACTCATCTTCACGCTGCTTCAGTAAGGCTTCTTGCTGTACTAAGTTGGCACTCACCGATTTCAACTGCTCATCCGTATTGCCGGATGACTGCAATTGCTGCTTCGCATCAGATTGTAGTTTGGCAATCTCGGAGGTTAATTGCTCAATGCGCTGATGAGCATCCGTGACTTGCTTGTCTTTGTCGGCAAGTTGTTTTTTCGCATTTGTCGCTTCAATCACGCCATCACTCAGCTGTTTTTCCAACTGTTTGATAGTGTCTAATGACTGGCTATTTTGTTTGGTAAGGTTATCCAGATTAGCTTGCTTTTCAGCAATCACTTTCTGCGATTTGGTTAATTCATTGTTCAACCCATCGATAACAGCTTTATTATCAACAGATTTTACAACATTTTGTAATTGCTCAATTTGCAACTTACTTGCTGCAATGTCGTCACTGAGTTTAGCTATCGTCGTTTGCTTTTCAGTAATGATGCGATTTAATTCAGCAATGTCTTTATTGTAGTTAGTCAGCTTAGTGACTAACTGACTATCAGTTAACAGCCTATTGTACGAAATAAGCTCACCAACGCCTTGAGCAACACCAAAGCGATACAGATTTTTTAATTGCTGCTGCTCAATGAGTTTTGCCAACTGAGCCAGATTGACTGAGTTATCAGTCCCTGCTTTCTTCGTGAAACTCGAAGAATATAAGCCAAGAGGATCAATAATGACTTGGTATTTGGCAAAATCTTTCGCCAAATACTTAGGATTCCATTGACTACCTTGTAGCAAATAGGAAGATGCAGGCTGGTAAGATTGAGACTCAGAAGGCAACGAACAGACGTCGATAACAGGTTTTTCTGTGCCTGCTACTTGAGCTGGTTCTGTTACTTGAACTGGTGTTGTAGGCTCAACAGGCGTTGATACCGATGCTTTTGTACTTTGAGATTGGGATGACGTCACCGCATTCGATGATCGCTGAGCCACCTTTTTCTCTTTAGTGTTCTTTGCTTTACCCGTTGTAACTTGACGGCTTTCTTTCGGCACAGGAACTGGCGAAAGAGAGGATAAGACATCATAACCTTAGGCTTGTGATTTAACACTCAGTGGTACTTCGACAGGTCGTGGCTTTGGTTTTTGACCTTCATTTTCAGATTGAAGGTAAGTATCAAAGTCATCGATGACATTATTAAAACGCTCCGCGTAGGAAGCTGTTGAAAAACATGTCGAAAAAAGTGCCAAAGAGACACAAAGCCTTAGGTTAAGTCTCATAATCCATTAATTTTCTGCAAAGTTGATTCCGTTGATAGCACTGCGTTGTAACGCACCTTAGCACAAAGAACTTTTGTTTTAGATTCTATAGCCATTTGCAATAGCTCAATGGTATCTGGGCTAGCAGTTGCTTCGATTTGTTTGTACAGCTGATTAATTTCACTCACTTCTTTAAATGAACCTACCAGGCGATTATAACTTTCTGGTGATAGCGTTTTCAGTGAACTGAGTTCTTTAATACAAGTATTTAGCGGCGCAACACCTTGCTGCTCAACAGCATTTGGTGAACGATCTAAAGCATTATTTAAAACATTCTGAGATTCAGGGTAAGAATCATCAGCCTTACTATTTTGCTGTGAATTATTCGTTGTTGCTGTGGTGGCTTGAGAATCAGCTAATGCCGTTTTTTGCGCATTTGGACCAGTGACACAGCCAGAAAGTAAAGCCGTGCTTACCGCAAGCAAAGACGCGACATAAAATTTATTTTTTAAAAACATATATTTACCTTACCAGTACTTTTCTTCGCTATTATTATGATGTCCTAGAAACCTAGTGTAAGCTAAAAACTCGCTATTTTCTATATAGCCGAATAGAGAAATAGAGACTTCTCATAAATCTTATGCATTTTTATTTTTTGCCAATTTAGTTTTACAACCACGGAATTGTTATTTCAGTACATTAATACTCATATCTCTTTAAATAAGATATCGCATACTTGTGTTTATTGGTGGCTCTTACACATTAATTAACATCAAAAACACATTTCATTAGTAATAAATCAAAATAAACTTTGCTTACTCATCCTATCTTTCAGGTTTTTATAAACTTAGTCTAATTAATCAATTTAGAATCATGGCATTACAAACAGGTACATTTACTCACTCAAAAATTGAAAATACTCACATTTTGGAATATCCCAATGAAATGATAAAGGCTACTCCGATGATAAAGATAGGTATTGAGTAAAATAAAATTCTACACTTATTAAAGTAGTCAATGAATAGCAGTTATCTTAAAAAGATATTGAGCTTAAATTAACGCATAACGTGATGTAACGCAGATTTTTATTTTTATACTGGAAAGGTACAACAAATTAATTGTGGGTTTGAATGAGAGAATTAAATAAAAATATCATGATTAATTGATAATATTCATGCCCAGTTATTAACTGGGCATGAAAAGCAAAGATTAAGCTTTGCTAGGACGTAATGCAGGGAATAGAATTACATCACGAATAGTATGGCTATTGGTAAATAGCATGACCATGCGGTCAATACCAATGCCTAAACCTGCTGTTGGTGGTAAACCGTGTTCTAATGCGGTCACGTAATCTTCGTCGTAGAACATCGCTTCGTCGTCACCTTCGTCTTTCTGACGAACTTGCTCAGCAAAACGTTCTGCTTGGTCTTCTGCGTCATTTAACTCAGAGAAACCGTTACCGATTTCACGACCACCGATGAAGAATTCGAAGCGGTCTGTAATGAATGGGTTGTCATCATTACGGCGTGCTAAAGGGGAAACTTCAGCTGGATATTCAGTGATAAAGGTCGGCTGAATTAAGTGGCTTTCAGCAACTTCTTCAAAGATTTCGCACTGAACACGACCTAAGCCCCAGCTCTTCTCAATCTTGATACCGATGGACTGAGCAATCGCAACCGCTTTATCCATATCATCCAGATCAGCAACGTTAGTTTCTGGACGGTATTTGCAGATAGCTTCTTTCATGGTCATTTTGGTAAATGGCTTACCAAAATCGAACTCTTGCTCACCGTATTTAACAACGGTATTGCCTAATACTTTCTGCGTTAAGATACGGAACAAGTCTTCAGTCAGCACAATCAGGTCACGGTAATCGGCATACGCCATATACAGTTCCATCATCGTGAATTCTGGGTTATGGCGTGGAGATAAACCTTCGTTACGGAAGTTACGGTTGATTTCGAATACACGCTCAAAACCACCTACAACTAAGCGCTTCAGATACAGTTCTGGCGCAATACGCAGATACATATCGATATCTAATGCATTATGATGCGTAACAAATGGACGCGCAGAAGCACCACCAGGAATAACTTGCATCATTGGGGTTTCTACTTCCATGAATCCATGCTCTACCATGAAGTTACGAACTTCAGCTAAGATCTTAGAACGGATGATGAAAGTGTTACGAGACTCGTCGTTAGCAATCAGGTCAAGGTAACGTTGACGATAACGTGTCTCTTGGTCTGATAAACCGTGGAATTTGTCTGGTAATGGACGCAGAGCTTTAGTCAACAAACGAACTTCATGACAGTGAACGGTCAATTCGCCTGTTTTAGTTTTAAATAAACGACCTTTAGCGCCTAAAATGTCACCTAAGTCCCATTTTTTAAACTGCTCGTTGTAGATGCCTTCTGGCAGATCATCACGTGAAACGTAAATCTGAATACGGCCACCAACATCTTGCAATGTTGCAAATGACGCTTTACCCATGATACGACGAGTCATCATACGACCCGCGATAGTCACTTCAATGTTCAGGTCTTCCAGCTCTTCAGCTGATTTTTCACCAAATTCAGCGTGAAGCTTATCGGAGACATTTTCACGACGAAAATCATTTGGGAATGGAATACCCTGTTCGCGCAACGCAACCAGTTTTTCTTTACGGGCTTTGAGTTCGTTATTTAAATCGGGAGCTTGTTCTGCACCCTGTTGCTCTTGAGACATTTTTTCCTCACAGGCCAGCTTTTAAACTAGCTTCAATGAATTTATCCAAATCACCATCCAGCACGGCTTGCGTGTTACGCGTTTCCACACCAGTACGTAAGTCTTTAATACGTGCATCATCAAGGACGTAAGAACGAATTTGGCTTCCCCAGCCAATGTCCGATTTATTCTCTTCCATCGCTTGCTTATCTGCGTTCTTCTTCTGCATTTCCAGTTCGTATAATTTCGCTTTTAACTGGCGCATGGCTTGATCTTTGTTTTTATGCTGTGAACGGTCGTTCTGGCACTGAGTCACAATGTTGGTCGGTATATGGGTGATACGTACCGCAGACTCAGTTTTGTTAACGTGCTGACCACCGGCACCCGAGGCACGGTATACGTCGATACGTAAATCAGCAGGGTTAATTTCGATATCAATATCATCATCAACTTCAGGATAGATAAACGCTGAACTAAATGAGGTATGACGACGACCGCCGGAGTCAAATGGGCTTTTACGAACTAAACGGTGAACACCCGTTTCAGTTCTTAACCAGCCATAGGCATAATCACCGATGATTTTAATTGTTGCAGATTTTAAACCCGCCACATCACCATCTGACTCTTCGATAATTTCTGTTTTGAAGCCTTTTGACTCAGCCCAACGCAGATACATACGCATGAGCATACTCGCCCAATCTTGCGCTTCTGTACCGCCAGAACCTGCTTGTAAGTCGATGTAGCAATCAGCACTGTCATATTCACCGGAGAACATACGGCGGAATTCAAGTTGTTCTAACTTGCCTTGCAGTACTTCTAACTCAGCGCCCGCTTCGTTGAACGTTTCTTCGTCATCAGCTTCTACCGCTAATTCCAATAAACCTTCTACATCTTCAATACCTTGGGTCAGTTGGTCAATTGTCTCAACAATCGCCTCAAGGGAAGAGCGTTCTTTGCCAAGTGCTTGAGCGCGTTCTGGTTCATTCCAGACATCCGGCTGCTCAAGTTCTGCATTCACTTCTTCTAAGCGTTCTTTCTTGGCATCATAGTCAAAGATACCCCCTCAGAACCGTTGTCCGTTCAGACAGGTCCTGAATTTTGCTTTTTACTGGGTTTATTTCAAACGTCATTTTCACTATCTTATAGTTGATCAATAAAGATAAATATTTTCATTCACGAACCGTTTAGTATAACGGAATTCCTATCAGGTTTATAGGGCATCAATCCTCTATTTCTGAACGAACTTTTACCGTGGTTTTAATCTGGCCAAATATGTTCAATCATCAATTGCACATTTTTATTACCACGGAACTCGTTCACATCTAACTTAAACGCAATTTTCGCTTTTTTGACGCTATTATCTGGCCATCTGCGAACATCAATATTGAACATAATGCCATCCAACATCGGCCCGCCATTGACGGGTTCTAACATTAATTTTAAATGTTTCTCGCCCACCAGTTTTTGTTGCAATAACTGGAAGTGCCCATCAAATACCGGTTCAGGAAAAGATTGCCCCCACGGGCCGCTTTCGCGAAGTAATTCAGCTGTCTCTAATGACAACTGATTACGCAATAATTCACCGTCACTCCAAATAACGCCCGATAATTGCTCAGGTTGAATAAGTTCTCCCATCAGCATTTCAAAATGGTATTTGAATGCGTCAAATTTGCTTTCTTCGAGCGACAGACCCGCAGCCATAGCGTGCCCACCAAACTTTTGCATTAAACCCGGTTGCAACGTATTTAATCGCTCTAATGCATCGCGCATATGCACGCCTTGCACAGAACGACCTGAACCTTTTAATAATCCATCTCCGGCTGGTGCGAACGCAATAACGGGACGGTGAAACTGCTCTTTAATTCGTGAAGCCAAGATCCCAACCACCCCTTGATGCCATTCGGGATGATATAACGCTAAACCATTCGGTAACTGATTTTCGCTGTATTCTATTTTGTTAAATAACACCAATGCTTCTTGCTGCATACCCGCTTCAATTTCACGGCGGGCCTGATTTAAACCATCTAACTCATTGGCTAGCTGGCGTGCATGCGCCATATCATCCGTCAGTAGTAATTCAATACTGACAGACATATCATCCAGCCGACCTGCCGCGTTAAGTCTTGGTCCCAGCGCAAAGCCAAAATCATTCGCGACCAGACGAGAGGAATCTCGTTTGGACACCTCAATTAACGCTTTGATCCCAGCGCAGCAGCGCCCTGCTCTCACTCTGTTCAACCCTTGGTGCACCAAAATGCGGTTGTTCGTATCTAATGGCACCACGTCTGCTACGGTACCCAGCGCAACTAAATCAAGGTATTCCGCTAAATTAGGCTCGCTGATCCCTTGTTTTTCAAACCACTGCTGCTGGCGTAAATGGGCTCTTAACGCTGACATTAAATAAAACGTCACCCCAACACCAGCCAGTGATTTCGAGGCAAATTGGCAATCATTAAGATTCGGGTTGATGATAGCATCCGCCGTCGGTAGCGTTTCTCCCGGTAAATGGTGGTCGGTAATAATCACCTTCATCCCATACTCGTGAGCAGTGACCACGCCATCATGAGAAGAAATACCGTTATCTACCGTAATAATCAGGTCAGTTCCCTGCTTATAGGCTTCATCCACCACTAATGGCGTTAAACCATAGCCGTTTTCAAAACGGTTCGGGACGATATAGTTTAAATTCCTATACCCCATCGCTTTAAGCGCACGTATAGCTAATGCGGTGCTCGTTGCACCATCAGCATCAAAATCCCCAACGATAGTGATTTTTTGGTGCTCCACCAACGCCAAATAGAGCAGCGTTAGTGCATTTTCAACCCCTGATAGCGAACGATAATCAAGCAAATTAGACGCTTTACGCTCCAATTGAGCGAGAGAGGTTATCCCTCTGGAGGCATAAATGCGCTGTAAAAGTTCAGGAACATTAGGTAATGCTGCAGCATCGCCCGTTAATTCTCTTTGACGTAAAAAAGTTTCGACATTCACAATGATGATTATTTCTGTTCAAGTATTTGGAGTAATTCGTCAGGTTTTAAAAAGCCAGGGAGTACTTGTCCGCTTGGTAGAACAATGGCCGGTGTTCCCGTAACTTTAAATAATTGACCTAATTTCAAATGATTACCTAAATCGATTTTACAGTCATCAATCATGGCAACTTCGTCACCTTTGAACGCTTTAGTCAACGCATCTTTTGGTAACGCATTACACCAGATGGATGCCATCTGTTTTGCCGTGTCGCTCTTCATCCCTTGACGCGGGAAGGCTAAGTAGCGCACAGTCACCCCTTTACTGTTTAGCTCACCCACTGTTTCGTGCAATTTCTTACAGTAACCACAGCTAATATCAGTAAAGACAGTTACCGCATATTTTTCATTGGGTGCTTTGAAGATGATCATCTCGTTTTTCAACGCTTCCATCTTCTTCAACAAAGGCTGGTTGCTGATGTTCACCGGAACTTTTCCGCTGAGATCATAAATTGGACCTTGTAACAGGTATTTACCGTCATCCGTCACATAAATTACGCCGTTATCCGTTTCCACCGTATTTAATCCCACAATTGGGGAAGGCTTAATGGATTCCACTTGCATATTATAATGTGCCAGTTTTTCGATAATCAGTTTTTCTTCCGTTGCGCCATAAACCGATGCCGTTAATGACGCGATACAGGCGGCTAAAACAAGTAGTTTGCGTTTCATATTTATCCTTTCACCCATCACCCTCTCGGATGATGCTGCTCATGTAAAGCACGTAGCCGCTCAGTAGCGACATGTGTGTAAATTTGGGTTGTGGATAGGTCGCTATGACCTAACAACATTTGTACAACGCGTAAGTCCGCGCCGTGATTCAATAAATGAGTTGCAAATGCATGCCTTAATACGTGAGGAGATAACGCATCCCCATCAATATTAGCAAGTACGGCATAATATTTTATTCGGTGCCAAAATGTCTGGCGGGTCATCTTCGTACCACGTTTGCTTGGAAATAAAACATCGCTAGTTTTCCCATTCAGTAAATCTGGGCGCCCCTGCGCGATATATTTTTCTAACCAGTAAATCGCCTCTTCTCCCAGAGGGATCAAACGCTCTTTATCACCTTTACCAACGACCCGAACGACGCCTTGACGCAAGCTGATATCCGAAAATGTTAGCCCTGTCAGCTCAGAGACTCGTAAGCCACAAGCATACAGTACTTCCAACATAGCTTTGTCTCGTAACTCAAGCGAGTCTTCAGTCGCAGGTGCATTCAACAAATCTTCAACTTGTTGTTCACTGAGATCTTTGGGTAATCGCTGCGGAATTTTTGGTGCTGCGATTACCGCAGAAGGATCATCCGCTCTTATCTTTTCGCGGTAAAAATATTGAAATAACCGGCGAATCGAACTTAATAAACGCGCAGAACTTGCGGCTTTGTATCCGCTATCAATGCGTTCTGCGAGAAAAGATTGCAAATCAATCGACTGAACACTTTCCAAATGCAATTGCTGTGCATCCAGCCATCTATCTAACGATTGCAGATCATTACGATAAGATGCCAAGGTGTTTTCAGCAAGATCTTGCTCCAACCAAATTGTATCAAGAAACTGTTCAATTAAAGGATTTAGTTGTTTACGTTCCACGCCAGATCCTATGCCTCTTTATTATTACAGTGCAATCTATTATGCCTGATTGTAGCACCATCTGTTACAATACGTCCCTCGTGATAAAAACCAGCGCTGGATATAGTAATAATATATATGAAAATAGGTCTTTTTTACGGTTCAAGTACCTGCTATACCGAAATGGTCGCAGAAAAAATACGTGACATTCTTGGTGATGATTTCATTACCCTCCATAACGTCAACGATACACCGCCAGAATTAATGGAACAGTACGATGTTCTTATTTTGGGGATCCCTACGTGGGATTTTGGTGAAATTCAGGAAGATTGGCTAGAAATTTGGGAAGCGCTTCCCAAACTTAACCTTGCGGATAAAATGGTCGCAATGTATGGCATGGGTGACCAAGTTGACTATAGCGAATGGTTTTTAGATGCGCTCGGCATGCTCTATCACCAGCTTAAACCAACAGGCGCACAGTTTATTGGCTTTTGGCCGACTGAAGGCTATGAGTTTGAAAGCCCGAAACCGCTCACTGAAGATGGTAAGATGTTTGTGGGTCTTGCATTAGATGATGTGAACCAGTTTGAACAAACTGATGAGCGAGTCGCACAATGGTGCGAGCAGATCCTACAAGAAATTGAAGCTGCTCTTTAAACACCAAGTACAACTAACTGCAATATCAAATATCAGGATATTGCAGTAGTAATTGATTGAGATTGCGCCAGTTCTCTTCGGAAACAGAATCTTTTGCAATCCACAAGCGAAGCTTCTGAGGCTTACCTTGCAGCGCATTAAGTGTTAATAAAATACCAAAGCGACTACACCATGGCGCTTTGATAATTTCCCACTCATTCTTTTTCCATTGCAGCTTGTTGCCATTCACCAATACAGCCACGCCTTTGACTTTACTGATATTTTTTTGGCTTTTCGCCCAACTTGCTACCAACACAACTAACAATGGCAGCCAAATCATTGAATTACCTGGGGCCCATGGTGCAACCAGCAAAATAATGCCCATTACCCCATGAAGACAGGTGGAAAAAAGCTGAGTTTTCCATGAAATGGAAAGATTAGATTTCCACAGGACCACGATTTTTATTTCTTTCTTGAATGAGTTTAATCATAGAGAACAGTTCTTCGTCCTCTGGACGCCCGTGATTCATTAGCCAATTGAACAAATCTGGGTCTGGGCACTCGAGCAGGCGCACAAAAACACGTTTGTCGTGATCTGTTAGCTCGTCATATTCATATTCAAAAAATGGCATGATAGAAATATCAAGCTCACGCATGCCTCTTCTGCACGCCCAATGAATTCGCGCCTTGTTATTGATATCGATTTGACTTTGCCCGCTAGGCATTCCATTATCCATTTCACTACGACCTTTTGTTGCAGTTGACTGATAAGATTGATTATTTTAAATACTCTATCAGATAATCTGTCAATAAAACATGTCACACTCTACATAGTTCACATTTTAGGTTGTAAAATACCGTTTTTCTACAAACTATTTACCCTCTTATGCTGAATAATAAGATAACGGAACTTTAATGCGGGTTTAGGCTTGCAATGTGACCTAGCTATTTTACCATTAAGCACCATTATCAGATAAAGAACAACAGGTGAAATCATGACTTCCCATGTAGACAACACACAACAGTTTCCCCTCGATTCTCAGTCTTTACCCCTTGTTTTGATTTCACTGGAAAACTGGGAACTTATTCATCTCCACGGCGCCGATGCAGAAAAATATCTGCAAGGGCAAGTCACCGCCGATATCAGCACACTTGAACATGCGCACACATTAACCGCTCATTGCGATCCCAAAGGGAAAATGTGGAGTGACCTACGCTTATTCCATCACTTAGACGGTTTTTCTTATATTGAAAGACGCAGTGTTGCCGATGCCCAGCTCACTGAATTAAAAAAATACGCGGTTTTCTCAAAAGTCACTTTTGAAAAGAAACCGGAACTGAAATTATTTGGCGTTGCAGGACAAGGGGCGCGAGAAGCACTTTCGTCCGTGTTCGCCACACTACCGGATACCCAAAACCAAGTTGTTGCCGATGGCAACAGCACCCTTCTGCATTTTGATCTTCCCGCAGAGCGTTTTTTAATTATTACGGATGAAGCGACTGCGCAAAATCTCGCAGAGACCTTAAATGCAACACAGGTTTCTGACCAACAATGGTTAGCATTAGAAATTGCCGCAGGCTTTGCCGTTATCGACCAAGAAAATAGTGCCCAACATTTGCCACAAGCGGCAAATTTACAAGCTATTCCTCACGGTATTAGCTTTAAAAAAGGCTGCTATACCGGCCAAGAAATGGTCGCACGCGCCAAATTCCGTGGTGCCAATAAACGCGCTATGTACTGGCTAACGGGCACAGGTTCCTCACTTCCTACTATTGGTGATGGTGTTGAGTGGCAACTGGGTGAAAACTGGCGCCGTACAGGAACAGTACTTGCCGCCGTGCGTTTAGGAAATGAAGAATTGAGCATCCAGATCATCATGAACAACGATATGGAAGCCGATAGCGTGTTTCGTGTTATGGGTGACGAACAAAGCCGCCTGACCATTGCACCACTACCTTATTCATTAGAAGAAGATAAATAACTGAGGTTTTTATGTCATCTGCAACAAGTAATAAGCCACTCGATGTTTTGAATTTTGGGGCTTTTACTGAAGTCGTCCAATTTTTGATGGAGCTCGATAAACTGAAAAGCGTTTATCGCAAGAATAAGTTATTAAACCGCGAAAGACACGAAAACACCGCCGAACACAGTTGGCAGTTTGCTGTTGCTGCTATGGCTTTTGCCCCTTATGTGCCGGGCGTTAATCTTGAACGCGCCATTAAACTTGCGCTCGTTCATGATATCGTCGAAATCGATGCGGGTGACGTTTTGGTGTTTGATAATGCCGCTCGTGAAGCTATTCATGATGAAGAAGTCAAAGCAGCTAACCGCCTGTTTAACTTACTGCCTAGTCCTCAAAATGCTGAGTTCTTAGCATTATGGAATGAATATGATGCCGTCGAGACATTGGAATCTAAGTATGCCAATGCCATTGATAGAGCGATGCCAATGTTAATGAACCTGCATAATCAAGGCCAAAGCTGGATTGACAATCATATTCGCCATGAGCAAGTTGTCAGTAAGTGTGACTATATTCAGGAGATCCTCCCTGAATTTTGGTTGCAACTTAAACAGCAATTAGAGCAAGCCCACCAAAAAGGCTGGCTGCTGTAGTTAAAAAAATAAAACAAAAAACGCCAGATAAAATATCTGGCGTTTTCATATTAAGAAACTCGAAAATTAATTACATATACTCATCGATAGGCACGCAAGAGCAATGTAAATGACGGTCGCCATAAACATCATCAAGGCGTTTTACCGCTGGCCAATATTTGTTCACTCGTGTTGCGTGAGATGGGAATACCGCCAATTCACGGCTATAACCATGTACCCACTCTTCCGCTAACTCAGTTTGAACGTGTGGCGCATTGACTAACGGGTTATCTTCCAGCGTCCATTTACCTTGAACCACTTGATCAATCTCATCACGGATAGCCAGCATGGCATCGATAAAGCGGTCGATTTCCACAATACTTTCTGATTCAGTTGGCTCAATCATCAACGTGCCCGCCACTGGGAATGACATCGTTGGCGCATGGAAACCATAGTCAATCAGGCGCTTAGCAATATCTAGCTCACTGATGCCCGTGTCTTTCTTGATTGGACGCAGATCCACGATACATTCGTGAGCCACATAACCTTCTTGTCCGGTATAGAGGATCTCATAACGGCTCGCTAAACGTTTGGCAATATAGTTAGCATTTAAGATTGCCACTTGGCTGGCTTTTCTCAGCCCGTGGGAGCCCATCATGCGGATATACATCCAGCTAATTGGCAGAATAGAAGCACTACCAAATGGCGCCGCAGAAACCGCACCTTGTTCGGTCAGCATTTCTTGAGTGACGACAGAGTGACCCGGTACAAACGGTGCTAAATGTTTTTTCACGCCGATAGGTCCCATACCAGGACCACCACCGCCATGCGGAATACAGAAGGTTTTATGTAAGTTCAAGTGAGACACATCCGCACCGATAAAGCCCGGAGTTGTCAATCCCACTTGTGCGTTCATATTCGCGCCATCTAAGTAAACTTGCCCGCCATATTGGTGGATAATTTCACACACTTCGCGAATGCTCTCTTCATATACACCATGAGTTGACGGGTAAGTAACCATTACGCAAGAAAGCGCCGCGCTGTGTTCCTGCGCTTTTTCTCGCAGGTCAACAAGGTCAATATTACCTTCATCATCACAACGTACTACCACGACTTCCATACCCGCCATGTGAGCAGATGCAGGGTTAGTTCCATGGGCAGAAGCTGGGATCAAACAGATATTACGAGCGCCTTCATTGCGACTTTCATGGTAACGACGGATAGCTAACAGACCCGCATATTCCCCTTGTGCCCCGGAGTTAGGTTGCATACAGACAGCATCATAGCCCGTTAATTGAACTAACCAGTGGGAAAGCTGCTCAATCATTTGGTGATAACCTTGCGCCTGCTCCGGTGGGCAGAATGGGTGTAATTCACCAAATTCAGGCCACGTAATTGGTAGCATTTCAGCCGCAGCATTCAGTTTCATGGTGCATGAACCTAATGGGATCATCGCTTGGTTCAGCGCTAAATCCTTACGTTCTAAGCTGTGCATGTAGCGCATCATTTCCGTTTCGCTATGATAACGATGGAAATTTGGATGAGATAAAATCACGTCATCACGCAACATGGCGGCTGGGATTGCATTTTCACTTTCTGAAACTTGCTTATCTAATTTTTCGAAATCCAGTTTTTGATCGGTACCTGTGATCACAAAGAACAGTTCGTTGAGATCTTGGCGCGTGGTGATTTCACTGAATGTGACACCCACTGCACCGTGAATATCTGTGCGCAAGTTTATTTGCGCTTTTTCGGCACGCGCTAAAACAGCCGCTTTGTCTGCCACTTCGATAGCCAGAGTATCGAACCACGTTTTATGGCGCAGAGCGATGCCAGACTCTGTAAGCGCTTTAGCAAAAATCGAGCTAAAGCGATGAATGCGCTGAGCAATCATTTTCAAGCCTTCAGGCCCATGATACACCGCGTACATCGCAGCAATATTGGCCAATAAAACTTGCGAGGTACAAATATTGGAGTTCGCTTTTTCGCGGCGGATATGCTGTTCACGAGTTTGCATCGCCATACGTAGTGCAGTATGGCCTGCCGCATCACGAGAAACCCCGATAATGCGTCCCGGCATCGCACGTTTGAACTCATCTTTACAGGCAAAGAACGCAGCATGAGGACCACCGTAACCCATTGGCACACCAAAACGCTGCGCCGAACCGAAAACGATATCAGCCCCTTGCTTTGCAGGTGCTGTTAATAGCACTAATGCCATCATATCGGCAGCCACACAGCTAACAATATTCTTCGCTTTTAGTTTGGCAAATAGCTCGCTGTAATCGTGGATATTCCCCGTGGTGCCCACCTGTTGCAGTAATGCACCGAATACCCCCTCGTGTTCCAGTACTTTCTCTGCGCTGTCCACAATCACTTCAAAACCAAATGTACCCGCACGAGTCCGCACAACATCAAGAGTTTGAGGATGGACATCATCCGCAACAAAAAAGCGCTCTGCATTTTTCAATTTACTGATGCGTTTTGCCATCGCCATGGCTTCCGCAGCAGCGGTTGCTTCATCCAATAACGATGCTGAAGCTAAATCTAAGCCCGTTAAATCAATCGTTAATTGCTGGAAGTTCAGCAGTGACTCAAGACGACCTTGGGAAACTTCGGGCTGGTAAGGAGTATAAGCCGTATACCAACCTGGGTTTTCAAGTAAATTACGTAAGATAACAGGAGGAAGGATCACTGGGGCATAACCCATGCCGATGTAACTTTTATAACGTTTATTCAGGGAGGCAATCCCTTTTAATTCTGCGAGGGCTTCTTGCTCAGTAGCACCACCGCCGACTCTTGGTGGCTCAGGCAGTAAAATGGCTTTCGGGACAATTTTGTCCATTAAATTATCGAGGGAAGTTGCGCCAACAGTACCTAACATGGTTTTTATTTGTTGTTCTGATGACCCTATGTGGCGCGAGATAAATTCTGAACGGTTTTCTAGTTGACTCAGTGACATCGACATATCTGTGTTCCCATCCTTTTTGCTATGCGTAGCGTAGGTTATAAGACTCTAGCGATGATAAAACCTATTGATAAACTGCGAGATAAGTAGACTAGCTCAAACTAACCTTGGTTAAAAAATATTCATTATGTTCTTGATATTTCGCACTGTAGCAAGCGATTACACTACAGTGCGAAACATGATGATGTGGATTACTCTTCCGCAGCGATCATGCTCAGATAACCTTGAGCATCAATAAGATCAGCTAACTGAGAGTCATCGCTCATCTTAATACGGAAAATCCAGCCTTCTTGATATGGCGATTCGTTCACCAGCTCTGGAGAGTCGCTGAGTGCACTGTTAACTGCAATAATTTCACCACTAATCGGTGCGTAAATATCGGATGCTGCTTTCACAGATTCAACGACAGCACAGTCGTCCCCTGCGCTCACTACATCACCCACGTCCGGTAAATCAACAAACACCATGTCGCCTAAAGTTTCTTGCGCATGTTCAGTGATACCCACCGTGAATTCACCATTACCTTCATCACGCAGCCATTCGTGTTCGCGGGTATATCTTAATTCTTTAGGTGCATTGCTCATTTCTAGCCTCTCTTTTGATTCTGACCATATGTTCTTGAGAAAAAGTTTTTTGAAAAAACGTTTTAAAATCAATGTGTATTAGAAAATATCTAATTACACTAATGCCTTACCTTCGCGGACAAATCCGGGTTTTACTACTTCAACCGGCATTTCCCGCTGACGGATTTCAACGATGGCGTGATTTTTAATGTCACTCGGTACACGCGCTAACGCGATACTGAAACCCAATGTAGGAGAGAATGAACCACTGGTGATCACCCCCTCATGCAATTTACCTGATTCATCCGTAAAGCGCACAACCTGTTCGGCACGTAGAATACCTTTTTCGCGCATCACGATGCCCACCAGCTTATCGGTACCCTTGGCCCGCTGTTTTTCCAGCGCTTCACGACCGATAAAGTTTCTGTCTTGCGGCTCCCAAGCAATTGTCCACCCCATATTGGCCGCTAATGGAGAAATAGACTCATCCATATCTTGCCCATAGAGATTCATACCCGCTTCAAGGCGCAGAGTATCGCGAGCACCTAAACCTGCAGGATGAACGCCTGCCTTCAGTAATTTGTGCCAGAAATCCACGATCTGCTGTTTCGGCATGGCAATTTCATACCCTTTTTCACCCGTGTAACCTGTGGTTGCAATAAACAGATCACCTGTTTGCACACCATAGAAAGGCTTCATATCTTTGATGGCAGCACGCTGTTCATCGGTCAGTAAAGTGTGAACTTTCTCTTGAGATTTCGGGCCTTGAACAGCAACTAACGCCAAATCATCACGTACAGTAATCGCAACCGCATAATCTTTTGCGTGCTGCTCAATCCATGCAATATCTTTGTCTCGCGTCGCAGAGTTAACCACAAGGCGGTAGAAGTCATCTTCAAGGTAATAAACAATCAGGTCATCAATCACACCACCTGATGCATTCAGCATGCCGGTATACAGTGCGCGACCTTTGATGGTGAGCTTAGCGATATCATTGGCGAGAAGATAACGAAGAAAATCACGGCAACCTTCACCATGTAAGTCAACAATCGTCATGTGGGAAACATCAAACATTCCTGCATCGGTTCGAACAATATTATGCTCGTTGATTTGCGAACCATAGTGCAGTGGCATCATCCAGCCGTGGAAATCCACCATTTTTGCACCGCAGGCTATATGCTCATCATATAGAGTCGTTTGCTTTACCATGAATACCCTCTTTACATTACTGTGTCTGATGGGGTGATCGCGCGATGAACGGCATAAATTTGTGTCTGTAAACCCCGTTTCATCAAAACGCAAATCATCGGATTTGATTCAAAACCGCTAACATTCGAAATTGGATGCTATAAAAAAAAATAGGGTGACGTACTCTCTGTATTACTCATTGCATCATTACATTTCCAGTGGTTTTTGTTAAATAATTGAGAACGATCACTCAATCCCTTCATATTTGGCTTATTGCTGCGCAAAATATCATCAAAATTGAGACTTACCCCAAAAATGTGGATAAATTCAGAAAAACACATGAATTAGAAAAACTAATCCGAAATAATGGATAAATTAGTTTTTCTCAGCTATTGGTAGACTAGGCTGGCGGCTAACGAGGTGGAATAAGAAATAAAAAACCTGAGTATTTAAAATTAAACACTCAGGTTATCTGGAAGAGAGAATTAAGGCGGAATTAAGCGTTATTAGCCGGTAGTTGCTTTAACCATTTAGGCATATCCGACAAGCCCATAGCGTGGTTCAATAATTGCGGTTTAACTCCCGGCAAACTGTCTGCTAAAACAAGGCCAATATCTCGCAGCAGTTTCTTCGCAGGGTTGTTGCCATCAAACAGTTCACGGAAACCTTGCATCCCCGCTAACATCACCGCAGCGCTGTGCTTACGGCTACGCTCATAGTCACGCAAATAGAAATATTGACCAAAGTCTTTGCCTTCACGGTGTAGCCTTCTGATTTCTCCAATCAGCATAGCAACGTCCATAAAACCAAGATTCACACCTTGACCGGCTAAAGGATGAATGGTGTGAGCCGCATCCCCAAGTAGCGCTAAACGCTGCGCCGCGAACTGGCGTGCATAGCGCCCAGTTAACGGAATTGTTAAACGGTCGCTTTCTAATTGGCAAAAACCTAAATTAACATCAAATGCGACGGTCAATTCTTTCTCAAACTCTAACTTATCCAAATCTTGACGACGAGCCGCCGCTAAGTTTGGTTGAGACCAAACAATCGAGCATAAATGCGGGTCACTTAACGGTAAGAACGCGAGGATGCCTTCACCATTAAAGGCTTGACGGGCAATACCTTCATGCGGACGTTCAGTTCGAATAGTTGCCACCAGTGCGGTATGTTCATAATCCCAGAAAGTGAGCGGAATATCCGCGTGGCTACGCAACCATGAATTTGCGCCGTCTGCCCCGACTATCAAGCGAGCCGTTAACATATTTTCATCGTCTAAAGTGATGAAAACGTCATTTTCCCCCCACACTACCTTTTTGATAGTTGCAGGTGCCAGTAAAGTCACATCGCGCAATTGGCTGGCTTTTTGCCATAAGGCGTCGCGCACCACATTGTTCTCAACAATATGACCTAAATGGGAGAGATTTTGGTCTTGCGCAGAAAAAGCAATACGGCCGAAACTGTGGTTGTCCCACACTTCCATCCCGTTATAGGCGGCAGCACGCATCCCTTTGATTACTGACCACACATCTAAATGAGCCAATAATTTTTCACTGGCGGCATTGATTGCCGACACGCGTAGCGCATGGGGATCGTTAGCAGAGAATGGAATTTTAGGTGGATGGTTCTCAACGACCGCCACACGTAAACCACTGCCTTCGAGTCCACATGCCAGTGCGAGCCCAACCATACCACCACCGGCGATAACCACATCAAACGATTGCATATTTTTATTCCTCTTAGTTTTGTGGTTATTTATGTGCGACCCAGCCAAGGGTTTGGCGGGCTAAAACATCACGAACAGGCGGCAACATCTCCATCGCCATCAGACCTAAATTACGCCCCACAATTAATGGGAAGCAACGATTAGCAAATAAACGCACCAGACCATCAGTCATGGTAACCGTTTTTTCTCGGTCGGCTAATCGGGTTTGTTGGTACTGACTGAGCAATGAATAACTACCAATATCTTGCTGATTATCATGAGCATTGACGACTAATTCAGCTAATTGCATGACATCGCGGATCCCAAGATTGAAACCTTGCCCTGCAATTGGGTGTAATGTCTGCGCCGCATTTCCCACCAGCGCAACACGGTGACTGACAGGATTCACCGCTTTTCTTAACACTAATGGGTAACAATTACGTTTACCCGCTTGGGTAATTTCCCCTAAGCGCCAGCCAAAGGCTTGCTGTAATTTGCGAATAAAGGTTTCATCATCCCACGCATTAATATCGTCAGCATGTTCTTGGTGATGACACCAAACTAACGAGCTACGCCCTTCAGACATAGGTAATAATGCCAAAGGACCAAATTCAGTAAAACGCTCGAAGGCTCGACCTGCGGGGTCAATCGAGGTTTTCACATTGGCAATAATCGCCACTTGTCCATAATCATCTTGCTGCCATTGCATGTTGCAAGCTTGGCCAATCGCGGAACGACTACCATCCGCTGCCACTAATAGACTGCCCGTGATTTGCTCACCGCTGTCTAACGTGACAGTCACATTCTCCACGGTACGCTCAACATGCTCCACTTTAGCGGGACAATAAAGTGTAACGCCGGGCGCTTTACGCAACAGTGAAAATAAACGGGCGCCCGCTTCATGCAATTCAATCACATTACCCAATTCGGTGATTTGATGATCTTCCGCATGAATATTAACGAACCCTGCGTGCCCTCTATCGGACACATGAACGTGATTAATAGGGGTGACGCAATCGGCAAATGCAGACCAAACACCTATCGACGATAAGTACTGGCAAGTGCCGTGCGCTAACGCAATCGCTCGTGCATCAAAGCCCGGATGTTGGTTATCCGGTTGAGATGCTTCGATAATTGATACCGAAACACGTCCTTGACTGAGTGATGAAATTGCCAATGCTAATGTCGCACCAGCCATTCCTCCCCCAACAATAATCACATTCATAGGTTGTTAATTACCTTCTATTATTACTTTTTACTGCTTAACCTAAGCGTTTTTTAGCCGCCGCCATTAACGCTTCAATTTCATCAGGATCTTTGACTACCATCGCCGTTAAGTTTTCATTCCCATCTTCAGTGATAAGAATATCGTCTTCTATGCGAACACCAATACCACGGTATTGAGGCGGTACATCAGCGTCTGGCGCAATATATAATCCCGGTTCAATAGTCAGCACCATGCCTGGCTCTAAAATGCGGTCTCTTTCTACACCGTAGAAACCGACATCATGAACATCTAAGCCCAGCCAATGGCTTAAACCATGCATAAAAAATGGATGATACGCTTTGTTTTCGATCAATTGTTCGACATCACCCTGCAAAATGCCTAATTTCACTAAGCCTTCCGTTTTAATACGAACAATTTGGCGAGTCACTTCGTGGATGCTGGTACCAGGGCGATACAGTTCTAATGCGGTATTGATAGATTGAAGAACGATATCGTAGATTTCACGCTGCTCTTTGCTGAATTTGCCATTTACTGGGAAAGTTCGAGTGATATCTCCAGCGTAACCTTCTAACTCTGCACCAGCATCAATCAGGACTAAGTCCCCGTCTTTCATCGCACATTCATTTTCTGTGTAGTGCAAAATGCAGGCGTTTTCGCCACTACCTACGATGGTGTTATAGGATGGGAAACGTGCACCATGGCGAGTAAATTCATACTCAATCTCACCACAAAGTTGGTATTCATACATATTCGGGCGGCAAGTTTCCATCGCACGAATATGGGCTAATGCCGAAATTTCACCCGCTTTGCGCATGACTGCCACTTCTGCATCCGACTTAAACAGGCGCATTTCGTGCACTATTGGACGCCAGTCAATGATTGTGCGAGGGGCTTTTAAATTGCGACGGCTTCCTCGGCGCAGGATATCCAACGCACCGAAAACCAGTTTATCCGCGTAATCAAACTCACCTTGAGCGTGATAAATCACATCGAGGCCATTGAGTAATTGATAGAGCTGATCAACGATTTCATCAAATGGCAGCGCTTTATCAACACCGAGTTTTTCCGGTGCCGCATCTTGCCCTAAACGACGCCCAAACCAAATTTCTGCGGTGAGATCGCGAACACGGTTGAACAGCACGGTGTGGCTATGTTTCTCGTCACTTTTTATTAAAACTAAAACCGCTTCTGGCTCACTAAATCCAGTCAGATACAGAAAATCACTGTGCTGGCGATACGGATATTCGCAATCCGCATTACGTTGTGCTTCCGGTGCTGAGAAGATAATAGCAGCACTTGCTGGCGCCATTTGAGCCAATAATGCATTACGACGAGAAATAAATTCCTGCTTATTCATACCGTTATTGCCTTATTATTCGGGTTTTAGGTTGGTTGCTTGTTTGATAATTAGCTAAAAATCAAACGGCAATCAGTTTAAATTAGGTAAATCCGTTCCTTAACCGTAGGTGACTGACAATGCAGAAAGCCTACAGTTAGTGGGTCGCTACCTAGTATTATAGATTAGTGAAGAACGGGCTTGATATTCTCGACAGCGGTTGGGCCTTTTTTCGGCTCAGCCAGTGCGATGTAACACAGTTGAACGGCAACTCTCACATATTCAACAACTTCTTCTAATGCTTGCTCTAACTCTTCTTGGTCTTCTTCTTCATCATAACCAAGCATACCGATGTTACGTAGATCAGTAATTACTTCACTAATCTCTTTTTTATCAGTCAATTTAGGTTGAGCAACGCCAATGCCAAGTAAGAAGTGGTTAACCCAGCCAGCCAGTGCGTCTGCATGGTCAAACACAGAAGCGTCTTCATCCGGAAATAGCATATTGAATGCAAATTCGGTGTCATCTAATGCTTCAAATGTGAGGTCATATAGCTCGCGCAACGGTTGTGAAACGGTTTGCGGAAACGCAAGTCCGTCATTCGCCAGATCATGAACAAGCGTTTGCCAACCGTGGTCACGGCTCCCTCCACAAATCAGTCCGGTTATTAAACCATGGATCTCGGCGGCCGTGAGTGCGATTGAGTGCTGTTGGAGTAAGTTATCCAACGATTCATAGTTAGGTAAAGATTTTTGTATAGACATCTGAATTCGTCATGTTAGCTTGGGATTCGTGATATGCTACCACCAAGGATAGCCGCTAGACCAGCCTGCTTTTTTTGTCTGAGTTATTATTAGCTTATTTTTATTCTAAACTAGTAATATATCGCCAATGCCTATCTCAGCATAAGCTATGCAAAAATTAACAACATTTACGCCAAATGTCCTACTTTTATTGGCGAAAACGATTTTAGTATGGAGGTACCATGTCCGCACAACCCGTTGATATTCAGATTTTTGGGCGCTCTATGCGCGTTAATTGCCCAATAGAACAAAAAGAAGCGCTCTTAGAGTCAGCAAAAGAATTAGAAGAACGCTTAAAAACGTTAAAAGACCGAAGCGGTGTCACTAACACTGAACAGCTTATTTTCATTGTCGCATTGAACGTCTGTCACGAATTAGCACAAGAAAAGACAAAAACGCGCGATTATGCTTATAATATGGAAGAGAAAATAAAAGTATTGCAGCAGACGATTGAACAAGCGTTGCACGATCAGGTGAAAATCACTGAGAGGCAGGTATTGCCCCTAGAGTAAATATGCTTATTAATCAATCACTAGTAAAAAAATAAAACGAAAAATTAGGTTGCATTTATACTCTAATTTCGTACAATGAAATCACTGAGTAACGAAAGTTCTCAAAACAAATTTCTCTGAGATGCGCGTCAGTGGGTAAGTCCCCTGAGCCGATATTTCATACCAAACAGAATGTGGTTATTGCGCTGGTGAGCATGCCTGATTCGCTCAGGAAGCCTAAAGGTTGCTAAACTGCGTTCACCTTGAACCAAGGGTTCAAGGGTTACAGCCTACAACGGCATCTTGGAGACCTCCCTTCTATTTAGTCTGCTCTTATTCTTTGCACAAAATCCCAAACCCACGCTAAAAATTACTTATTCCTATTCCTTGCGATATACTGTTTCGTAGGTTTTTCCACGAGTTATCAACTTGCTATTAGGAAATGATTTATGGGAATGGTTATGTCAGATACGCTCTCTTCACTACGTCAACAAATCCGTAAATCCATTCGAGCAACTAGACGGGAACTGACACCAGAAGCCCAAGATGACGCGGCTCAACACATTATCGCTCACATACTTAATCACCCCAAAATAGCGTCAGCTAAAACGATTGCCCTATTTCTTTCGTTCGATGGTGAAATTAATACACGTCCATTAATCCAAGCCCTTTGGGATCACGGAAAACAGGTTTATCTCCCCGTTATTCATCCTTTTAATCCTCATCACTTATTATTTTTGCACTACACGCCGAAGACTATCTTAGTAAAAAATAAATTTAATATTGAAGAACCACAATTGAATGTGTTGGATGTATTACCTATCGAGCAACTGGATATTATGATGGTCCCGCTGGTGGCCTTTGATAGCCAAGGACAACGGTTAGGAATGGGTGGCGGATTTTATGATAGAACATTGGCAAACTGGCAACAAACTGGCTTTTATCCTATTGGGGTCGCCCATGATTGTCAGTTAGTTGAAGATTTACCCGTTGCGCATTGGGATATTCCGTTGCCAGAAATTATTACCCCGAAAAAAATATGGCGCTGGTAAATACCAACGCCACGGTGTTTTTAATATATCGACTGATTAGAACAACAGACGAGCGCGGATAGTGCCCGGTAGAGATTTTAATTTCAGTAATACTTCATCCGCTTGGCTTGGTGACTGCGTTAGCACATCAATAACCACGTAGCCCACATTACCGGAAGTTCTCAGGTATTGCCCTACCACGTTAATGTTATTTTCAGTAAACACTTGGTTGATACTGTTCATGATACCAGGGCGGTTTTCATGAATGTGCAGTAAACGGTTAGTATCATCCATATGCACTGGCAGAGAAACTTCAGGGAAGTTAACCGCAGATAATGTTGAACCATTATCTGAGTATTTTGCCAGCTTGCTTGCTACTTCTAAGCCGATATTTTCTTGTGCTTCCTCTGTTGAACCACCGATATGTGGAGTCAGGATCACGTTATCGAATTTAATCAACTCAGAGATGAATGGGTCATTAGGATCGTTGTTTGCTGCTGGTTCCGTTGGGAATACGTCAACCGCTGCACCTGAGAGTTTTTTGCTCTCTAACGCTGCACTTAATGCAGGAATATCAACGACAGTACCGCGCGATGCGTTGATAAAAATCGCACCTTGCTTCATTTGCTCAAACTGTGCTTCGCCAAACATATTCTTTGTGCTTGCCGTTTCAGGCACATGTAGACTCACCACGTCGCTCATTTTTAATAATTCTGGTAATGAACGAACTTGAGTTGCGTTACCTAATGGTAATTTGTTTTCGATATCATAGAAGTAAACATCCATACCGATACCTTCAGCTAAAATCCCTAACTGTGTGCCGATATGACCATAACCAACAATACCTAAGCGCTTACCACGAGCTTCAAAGCAACCCTTCGCTTGTTTTTCCCAGATCCCACGGTGAGCTTGCATATTCGCTTCAGGAATACGACGTAACAACAGTAATAACTGACCTAATACCATTTCCGCCACGGAACGGGTGTTGGAGAATGGTGCGTTAAAGACAGGAATACCGCGCTTCGCTGCTGCATCGAGATCAACTTGGTTGGTTCCAATACAGAAACATCCCACAGCCACCAGCTTTTCTGCAGCAGCAAAGATCTCTTCCGTCAAATGAGTACGGGAGCGGATCCCCACAAAACGCGCGTCTTTAATCGCTTCTTTTAGTTCTTCGTCCGACAGCGCGCTTTTGTGATATTCGATATTGGTGTAACCCGCTGCTTTGAGGTTATCCACAGCACTTTGGTGAACACCTTCGAGCAGTAAAAATTTAATTTTGTCTTTCTGCAAAGATACCTTGACCATTTACCCTACCCTATCGTACTTAATTTTTGACCGATGAATTTCGTATGAACTCAAAATAATTCGAGATGCACGCCATGAAATTAAGGCACTCCAGCCCCTTCACATGCACCTTGAAATAAAACGAGAATACCAACATAGCAAAATCCAGCGCAGTAGCAATACAAACGATTGCTTAGACTCTGCTAAAATGTGTGATGAAAAAGAAGTTATATGGTGGAAAATCTAGAGCGGTAACACAAAATAAGCATTTTGCCCACCTAATGGGCATTTGTGTGAGATATATCACCAAAATAACGGAAGGTAAAAAAAATTTAAATAATTTTCATGTTGATGATATTTACAAAAGTCATTAACCATCAAACTATCTACTCAAAAATAAAATAAGCTCGCCAAAAACAAAATAAGCCAGTGAACTCGAAAATTCACCGGCTTATTATTGAATACTGATTAATTATAACTTAATGGTTTTTACGCCTTCCGCCGTTCCCATCAGCACGACATCAGCGCCACGGTTAGCAAATAATCCGACTGTTACGACGCCAGCAATCCCGTTGATTTTATTTTCTAAAGCCACTGGGTCGAGGATTTCTAAGTTGTGAACATCTAAAATAACGTTACCGTTATCTGTCACCACGTTTTCACGGTAAACTGGCTGGCCACCCAGTTTAACGAGCTCACGAGCCACATAGCTACGCGCCATTGGGATCACTTCCACTGGCAGAGGGAATTTGCCCAATACGCCCACCAGCTTAGATTGGTCTACGATGCACACGAATGTTTTCGCAATGGCAGACACGATTTTTTCGCGGGTTAACGCAGCACCGCCACCTTTGATCATGTTCATGTTACCGTCAACTTCGTCAGCACCATCAACATAGACATCTAATGAATCCACGCTATTACAGTCAAAAACAGGAATACCCAAGGATTTTAATTTTTGCGTTGATGCTTCAGAGCTAGAGACTGCGCCTTCGATTTGCCCCTTCATGGTGGCTAATGCATCAATAAAGTGAGATGCGGTAGAGCCCGTACCAACACCAACAATGGTGCCCGGTTTAACGTATTCTAATGCCGCCCAACCTACTGCTTTTTTTAATTCTTCCTGAGTCATGCGAGAGCCTTATACTGAAATAATGAGTCATTAAGTAGATGCCCAATAGTATATACCGGACACCCAGCAAGTTGCAGTATTGTTATTAGGGATTGTGCACTACTTCTTATGAAAAATACCCTTTAGGAATATTTGCAAGTGTTATCCCCAAAAATATGGCATAGTGATCCGCAGAATAACAAGAAGGAGAATTTTTGATGAAGCGCCCTGATTATCGCGCCTTGCAAGCACTGGATGCCGTCATTCGTGAACGCGGATTTGAACGAGCAGCACAAAAATTGTGTATCACCCAATCTGCAGTTTCTCAACGAATCAAACAGTTAGAAAACCTTTTTGGTCAGCCTTTACTTGTGCGTACCGTTCCGCCACATCCGACTGAACAAGGACAAAAACTGCTCGCGCTGCTTCATCAAGTAGAATTACTCGAAGAACAGTGGCTTGGGGATGAGAATAGTGGCTCGACCCCATTATTGCTCTCCTTAGCGGTCAACGCCGATAGCTTGGCAACGTGGTTCTTACCTGCATTGAATCCTGTACTGGGTAACACCCCCATTCGCTTAAACATCCAAGTGGAAGATGAAACCCGCACCCAAGAACGTTTAAGACGTGGTGAAGTGGTCGGTGCTATCAGTATTCAGCCACAAGCGCTACCGGGCTGTTTAGTCGATAAACTGGGTGCTCTGGACTATATTTTCGTGGCGTCCCCTGGCTTTGCGGCTAAATATTTCCCTGAAGGTGTGACTCGCGCATCGTTATTAAAAGCGCCAGCTGTGGCCTTTGACCACTTAGATGATATGCACCAAGCCTTTGTACAACAAAACTTTGGTCTCTCGCCAGGTAGCGTCCCTTGCCATATTGTTAACTCATCAGAAGCGTTTGTGCAGCTAGCAAAACAGGGGTCAACATGCTGTATGATCCCGCATTTGCAAATTGCCAGTGAATTAGAAAATGGCGAGCTGATCGATTTAACACCGGGGTTATGCCAGCGCCGTATGCTTTATTGGCATCGCTTTGCGCCAGAAAGCCGCACAATGAAGAAAGTGACTGACGCCCTGCTGAAAACAGGACGCCAGATGCTAAAACAAGATGATGAAATTGCTGCCGAAATTAACGCTTAATTTCAAAAACCACATCGACTTGGTCATTAAAATCAATACTTTGTTGCTCATAGGTCTCATCAACATTGAGATCTTGAGCTGTAGCTTTCAACGCGCCACCACGACTACGCATCGCCATTGGGTATGGTACATCTGATGGAGCATTATAATTAATGCTGTAAATCGGCCCTAGCTGTGCATTAAACCCTTTCGCCAGTGCTTCAGCCTGCTGTTGAGCATTCTTCATCGCTTGGTCACGCGCTGCATTACGATATTTCTGCGGATCATTCACGCCAAATTGTACTGAATTAATTTCATTCAATCCTGCTGCTAATGCGCCATCGAGCAGAACATTCAGTTGATCCAGTTTTTTCACTTTGACTTCAACGGTTCTTGTCGCGGTATAGCCTTTTAAAGACGCCTTAGCAGTCGAACTATAATCATAGTTTGGTTGCGTACGTACATTGGCAGCTTCAATATCTTGCTTTTCAATGCCATTTTTCTTTAGGAATTCATAATATTCAGCAACACGCTTATCAACGGCGGCTTTCGCAGCAGCGGCATCTTTATTGGTCACTTGCACATTAATGCTCAGCGTCGCCATATCTGGTGCCACTTTCACAGCACCACTTGCTGATGTTGAAATATGTGGACCTTCTGGTACGGCACTTGCCAATGACATGGTTGGTACCGCAAGACCTGCCAGCAGGGCAGCAACAACGATAGATTTCAATTTCACAGAACCTCCCAATGGTGTTTTTCTCTACAATAAAAAGGAAGCTCATCATAAACTTCCTTTGATTAAGGTTCACATTATCATATTCAGCTCAAACTGCGATTCAGAATAATGCTAATTAATAACCCAAACCATGCATCGCGAGTTTAAATGCAATAAACCACATGACACAACCGACAAACAAGTTAATCAAACGCTGAGAACGTGGTTTATTCAGTATAGGAGAAAACCAAGCGGCTAACATGGCTAATAAGAAAAACCACACAAATGAAGCCGTCAAAGCCCCTGCTGTAAACCATGGACGTAATTGACTTTCTAATTGCCCACCGACACTGCCTAGCACCACAAATGTATCCAAGTACACATGAGGATTCAGCCAAGTGACGGCAAATAAAGTCACAATTACTTTCCAGCGTGTCATTGTTTTGCTTTCTAGCTGTAAGACTTCATCATCTGGGGTCATTGCGGTACGAAACGCACCATAGCCATACCACGCTAAAAATGCGACTCCAGCCCATGTAATTAACGCCATCAACAACTCAGACTGGCTTAATAGCGCACTGCCGCCAAATACACCAGCAATGATTAAAATCGTGTCACTTAGAGCGCATAATAATGCACTCATTAAATGAAATTTTTTGCGGCTACCTTGTTGCAATACAAACGCATTTTGTGGTCCCAAAGGTAATATCATTGCAGCCCCAAGTAGAGCCCCCTGAAAATAAATCGTAAACATGCAATTTTTCCCAATAATTATTCAAATAATCTGCAAAGAATAATATCCAGAAAAAATTATTAGTGAAAACGATTAACTCTAATGGTCCATAAGCAAGGCTAATCAAGATTAGCGATAAAGAAATGATAGAAATAAGGATGAGATTACGGAAAAAGTGCAAATAAAAATGGCGTAACTTTTTAGGTCACGCCATTTTTAAGGATAAATACGTTAAGACTTATTCAGCAGAAATATTTTTTGCGCTGGTGTTAACTTGGTGAAGATGAACATCCATTTGTGGGAATGGGATACCAATATTGTGCTTATCAAGCGCACGCTTAAAGTTTTCCATTAAATCCCAATAAACTGGCCAAGTATCACCATTCGTTGTCCAGAAACGCACTAAATAGTTTAATGAAGATGGTGCCATTTCATTTAAACGGATAGTTACACCTTTGTCATGAAGAATGCGTTTATCCGCAGCAACGATATCACCCAAGACTTTTTTAACCATATCAATATCAGAATTGTAAGCAACACCGACCATGATATCTTGACGACGAAGTGGCTCACGAGTCACGTTAATAATGCTGTCACCAATAATTTTACCGTTTGGGATCACTACGATACGGTCATCTGCCGTTCTCAATGTGGTTGAGAAAATTTGCACGCTTTGTACTGTACCGTCAATCGCGCCAATCTTAACAAACTCACCCGCTTTTAATGGTCTGAATACCACCAGCAGAACGCCTGCAGCAAAGTTACCTAATGAGTTTTGTAATGCTAAACCAACCGCTAAACCGGCGGCACCCATTACCGCGATGACAGAGGCAGTTTGTACGCCAATTTTGCCCAGCACCGCAATTAAAGTAAATGCCACAATGGTATAGCGAGCAATAGCAGATAAGAATTCGCTAACAGTGGAGTCAATTCCTCTCATTGTCATCACGCGATTCAAACCACGGCTAACCCATTTAGCAATCATCAACCCCACAATTAAAATAACAAGTGCGGAAACGATATTGACGACATACTGGACTAGCAGATCCTGATTTGCCACAAACCAATTTGTTGCATCATTCAATGCGCCTGTAACATCATCAGTATTCATATGTATATCCTTTTCGATCAAATTTAGACTAGGAAAACTCGCTCAATTCAATTAATAACCTTGGAAACTATTAGTAAATAATTGAATAACACGCTTAAAATAATAGCTATAAATTATCAAAATATAAAATTAATCGATAAATAAAATGCTATTTATCGATTTTCGATAACAAATTCACGGTAGTCATCCAACATATCAAAAAAGTCATTTACACCACAAAAGGCAATACTTTCATTATCATAGTAACTCATGCCTTCTTCTAACCCATCCGTCTCAAAAGCTAATTGGTTCGCACGGATCATCACTTCTTCATCATCAAGAATGAGCGTGTATTCGTGACCAATAAACTCCCATTGCTTTTCACTGCCTTTAATCAATTCATAATTTTCTGCGATGGTATCCAGTAAACTGAGGTCATTTTTGATTTCCTCATTTAACCAATAACCGATAGCTTCATGGTCCATTGAAAATTTAGCGGTAATACTTCCTGTAATATCCTTTAAGAATTGGTAGTCCATATGCAATACCTCACACTTTGCGTCTTTGAATTAAGTATAACGCGAGTCAAGCGGGTTTGCTTAGCGCTATTACAGACTGTCAGAAGAAAATTAATGGTCGTGACTATTACGCTGCATAAATAGGTTTATTCAATTAAAATTGATGCACACTATTCAACTCGGTAATAGGAACGTCAATGATTAATCGATTAGACCATATAGTCTTAACCACCACAGATCTTGATGCCTGTCTTGATTTTTACCAACGTATTTTAAAGATGTCTGTGATCACCTTCGGCGAACAACGTTTTGCCCTGCAATTTGGTCAGCAAAAAATAAATATTCACCAATATGGGAAAGAGTTTGAACCTAAGGCACACTTGCCTGTTCCGGGATCGTTAGATCTCTGCTTTATCAGTGATATTCCACTGATAGAAGTTCAACAGCATATTGAACAGCAAGGTGTGGAAATTATAGAGGGGCCAGTGCAACGAACGGGTGCTATCGGTAAGATTACTTCTTTGTATATCAGAGATCCTGATTTGAATTTAATTGAAATTTCACAATATCTTTAACGCTAGCCTATTTATATTCGTGTTCATTACTAAAAGAAAGACAGAAAAAACCCCAAAAATTGAATTCTCAATTCTTGGGGTTAAATGAGTATGATTCTATCTATCGCTGATTAAACAGCGGTTTGGAAAATCACACCATCAGCTTTTTCAGTGTACTGATCCAGTCGATCAAAGTTCAGATAGCGGTATGTATCTTCCGCAGTTTCGTCGACTTTATTCATAAACTGTTGGTACTCAGCTGGCGTTGGTAAACGACCTAACAGAGAAGCTACTGCGGCTAACTCTGCGGATGCCAGATACACATTCGCCCCTGTACCTAAACGGTTAGGGAAGTTACGAGTCGATGTCGAAACGACAGTCGCACCATCTGCCACGCGTGCTTGGTTCCCCATACACAGTGAACAGCCAGGGACTTCAATACGCGCTCCGCTCTTACCAAATACGCTGTAATAACCTTCTTCAGTTAATTGCGCTGCATCCATCTTGGTTGGTGGCGCAACCCACAGGCGAGTTGGTAATTGACCTTTATGGGAATCCAGCAATTTACCTGCTGCACGGAAGTGACCAATGTTAGTCATGCATGAACCAATGAATACTTCATCGATTTTTTCATTCTGAACATCAGACAGTAAACGCGCATCATCAGGATCATTTGGCGCACACAGAATTGGCTCTTTGATCTCATTAAGATCAATTTCAATCACCGCTGCATATTCTGCATCGGCATCGCCTTCAAGTAACTCAGGGTTCGCTAACCAGTTTTCCATACCTTTGATACGACGTTCAATGGTACGACGGTCGCCGTAACCCTCTGCGATCATCCACTTCAAAAGAACGATGTTAGATTGCAGGTATTCGATGATTGGCGCTTTATCCAGTTTGATAGTACAGCCCGCAGCAGAACGTTCAGCCGACGCATCCGCTAATTCAAATGCTTGCTCAACTTTCAGCTCTGGAAGACCTTCAATTTCCAGAATACGACCAGAGAAAATGTTTTTCTTACCTTTTTTCTCAACAGTCAGTAAGCCATCTTTAATCGCATACAGAGGAATAGCATGAACGAGGTCACGTAATGTGATACCCGGCTGCATTTGTCCTTTGAAGCGAACTAATACGGATTCTGGCATATCCAGAGGCATAACACCGGTTGCTGCGGCAAAAGCCACTAAACCAGAACCTGCTGGGAATGAGATACCAATTGGGAAACGGGTATGCGAGTCACCACCAGTCCCAACAGTATCTGGCAATAGCATACGGTTTAACCAAGAGTGAATAATACCGTCGCCCGGACGCAGAGAAACCCCACCGCGGTTCATAATAAAATCAGGCAGCGTATGGTGCGTGGTAACATCGACAGGTTTTGGATAAGCTGCCGTGTGACAGAATGACTGCATGACTAAATCTGCAGAGAATCCTAAACATGCTAAGTCTTTCAGCTCATCACGTGTCATTGGACCCGTGGTATCTTGAGAACCAACAGACGTCATTTTAGGTTCACAGTATTCACCAGGGCGAATACCTTGACGACCGCATGCACGACCCACCATTTTTTGTGCTAATGAGTAACCACGATTGCTTTGTGCAACAGGTTTCGCAAGACGGAACATATCCGTTGCACCTAAACCTAATGCTTCGCGCGCTTTAGTGGTTAAGCCACGACCGATGATCAGAGGAATACGACCACCAGCACGAACTTCGTCGATTAACACATCAGTTTTTAGTTCGAATGTTTCTAATAATTCGTTAGTTTCGTGGTTACGAACTTCACCTTTATATGGGTAGATATCAATCACATCGCCCATATTCAGTTTAGACACATCCACTTCAATTGGCAGTGCACCCGCATCTTCCATTGTGTTAAAGAAGATAGGAGCAATTTTACCGCCCAGCACCACACCGCCGCCACGTTTGTTAGGCACGAATGGAATATCATCACCCATAAACCATAAAACAGAGTTCGTTGCTGATTTACGCGAAGAACCTGTACCGACAACGTCACCCACATAAGCTAGTGGGAAACCTTTTTTGTTCAGTTCTTCGATTTGTTTAATTGGACCTACGCTACCCGCTTCATCAGGAACGATACCATCGCGTGCGTTTTTCAGCATTGCTAAAGCATGCAGAGGGATATCAGGGCGCGACCATGCATCTGGTGCAGGAGATAAATCATCGGTGTTTGTTTCGCCAGTCACTTTAAATACAGTCACTGTCATTTTTTCGGCTAATTCAGGACGCTCGTTGAACCAATCGGCATTCGCCCATGACTCAATCACTTGCTTAGCATGTGCATTTCCCGCTTTCGCTTTTTCTTCTACATCGTAGAAGTTATCGAACATTAATAAAGTGTGGGAAAGTGCTTTCGCTGCGATAGCTGCCAGTTTGGCATCATCAAGAGCTTCGATTAACGCATGAATATTGTATCCGCCCTGCATGGTACCAAGCAGTTCGATGGCTTTTTCAGGGGAGATCAGAGGGGAGGATGTTTCGCCTTTTGCGATTGCGGCTAAAAATCCAGCTTTAACGTACGCTGCTTCATCGACGCCCGGTGGAACACGGTTGGTCAGCAGGTCTAACAAGAAATCTTCTTCACCTTTGGGTGGGTTTTTCAGTAACTCTACTAATGCAGCTACTTGTGACGCATCTAATGGCTTAGGGACAATCCCTTGAGCGGCACGCTCGGCTACGTGCTTACGGTATTCTTCTAGCACGACGTTCTCCTCGCTTCTTTGTTATTTATATACCCGGCTGTCTGCACCATCCTGAAAAAGTCATCATCCGGTGCCAGGTCAGAGGAATTTGCTCACATAATCTCAATGGCGATAAAATTATGTCCAGCTTCGGGCAATCAGCATAGCAGAATTTAAACGTAATGTTAATTCATTCACAAGAAAGTAACATTCTTCTGCTAACTTAACCCATTAACAAACTTTATAGGGCAATTTTTAAGCTTGAAACATCATAATCCATTATAAACATCCATTAAGACCCTACTTTTTATAATCCATTTCATAACTGAAAGCACCCTAATTAGTGCCTTTTTTCATCCCTTATCACAAATTATATTTAATAACTCATTTTTACTTATCTGACTAATTGATAAGGCAAATCATTGCGATTGGTTTAAAGTTTTTTAACGAATTTAATGGGGTTTATTGGTCTTTTTATTTCAACCAGATTACTGAAGGGAAGCAATAAAAAAGAGCCTATGAAAATCTAGGCTCTTCAATTGAAACTTAAATTATTTCACATAATTGGCTGATAAATAAAAACTTAGGATCCCACATATTTTCCAGTCTCATCTTTCCACAAAATAGCTGGCATTTCATAAAAATACATATTCAAATCATCATCATCTTCTTCCTCTGAATTTTCAGGCCAGTGAACTTCAAGGTAATTAACAATTTCTTGGCTATTAGCATTCCAGTATGAAATATTTTTACCTAATGGATCATCAGGAGAACAAAATTTAATTACTTGATCATCTAATAACTTTTTTATCACATAGAAAAAGATATTTTTATGTTCACAAAAAGATTTATTTGGATTCCAACCAACTATGGAACCAAATAACCCTGATAGCCATAGCCCTTTTGCATCATCAATAATTTCATCAAAATGTAAAATTTTTTCCATTATAGGCTCACTTTAAAAATTTTATTTCTACAGGTGCAGTATCTTTAGCAATACCCCTAGGAATATCAATCGTCCAAGCTTTTCCTGTTTCTCTAGCAGAATTCGAAAAATCACGTAAGTTGAAGCTCCCATTTGGTGTTTTAACAGTATAAATATTTCCTTTTCCTGGAACTACTCTTACTTCGGGCAAAGCTTTATTACCTGTTAACTCAACAAAATACTGCTTAATTTCTACTTCTGATACCCCACTAAAAATCTTTGCGTTACCTTTGTTTGGGATTTCAATCAAAGATCTATTCCCTATTTGAATACCAGCTCTACTGCTATCATATTCAAACAATTCTTTAATTTCATTTATTCTATTGGATGTATGAGTTTCTTGTTGGTTAAACCTCTCGTCATCTGGTTCAAAGCCATTAGGAGTGCCACTTACGCTACCACCTGAGATTCCTAATGCTTCTTTTTCTTCTGCCGTTAAATCGTTCCCAAGATTGGGATTTTTAGCTTCCTTATCCAAATCCGATGCACAAGCAAATCCAAAGGAACATTCAAATGTTTCTGCTAATTTATCACCAACCGCATTCAGTTTATTTTCAACTGCTTGAGCTAAACTTGCATCTATTCTTGTTTTTTCATCAAGCGTGGAGCTTCCGCTGTTTGCTGGGATTATCGGTGTTGGGATTATTAAAATACTGCTTTTTTCAATGCTAATTTTAATATTTCTTAATTCACTTTCATTAGACTGAATTTCTTTTGTTAATCTAGTATGTCTTTCCTGAGTTGCTAGCAGATAATTTCTTGCTGAAAATTCTACATTTTTTTCAATAGCATCATAAAAAGGTTGAGGATCAAAAAAATTTAATTTTGGTATATCTACAGGGCTATCACCAAAATCATCCGAAAGTAAGCGATCTCTATCTTGTATTGAACTAAATTTAACATTTGCAGTGATATTAAGTTCTGGTGATTTAAAAACCCATTGATAATTACATGGGTATTTTCCCGGATCAGTCAAAAACTTCCATTCATAACTTTTTTCTAAATTATTCTTTTCTTCTCTTAGTGCTTTTATTTTATTTAAAACCTCCTGATGATTTAATGTTAATTTCTCTTGAAGTGATGGTTCTTGTGATGATGGTAATGGCTTGTTTACTGTATCTTCTGATACTATATTTTCTCGATTTACATCTCTATCCCTGGATATTTCTGGCTTATAATTATCATTTTCCATAAGCCTTGTGACAGTTTTTAAATGGTCATATTGCTCATTCATACTATTATTAGCAGAAATATAATCACCATTAAAAAAATCATCATTTGTCACATCAGTGAAATTAAAAGGAACTGGATTAGCATAAACAGTCATTGTGTCCATGTAGAGCATAATTAACATCCTTGTTGTTATTTAAAAAACAGCAAAGAAATTAAATTTAAAAATTTTTATAGTCAACTAAGTGTAAATATTGAAATTATAGCAATTATAATATTTATATAATTAAGAAAATAAGTTAGCACTGCTTTATTAATTAAATAAAAAAGACCAAAACATTTCTGCTTTGGTCTTCAATTCGCTTAATTCTTGCTAAAAAAGAAAATTATTTTTTCTTTTTCGCTTTAGCGTTTGGTAAGTCAGTGATGCTACCTTCGTAGATCTCTGCTGCCATACCAATTGATTCGTACAGAGTTGGGTGAGCATGGATAGTTAATGCTAAATCTTCAGCATCACAACCCATTTCGATTGCCAGGCCGATTTCGCCCAGTAATTCACCACCGTTAACACCAACAACCGCACCACCGATAATACGGTTAGATTGCTTGTCGAAAATCAGCTTAGTCATACCTTCAGAGCAGTCAGATGCAATTGCGCGACCTGATGCAGCCCACGGGAATGTTGCTGTTTCGTAGCTGATGTTTTTCTCTTTCGCTTCTTTCTCAGTTAAACCAACCCATGCAACTTCTGGCTCAGTATAAGCAATTGATGGAATCACTTTAGGATCGAAGTAGTGTTTCAGACCAGAGATAACTTCTGCTGCAACGTGACCTTCGTGAACACCTTTGTGGGCCAGCATTGGTTGACCAACAATGTCACCGATAGCAAAGATGTGTGGTACGTTAGTACGCATTTGTTTATCAACATGGATGAAACCACGATCATCAACTTCAACGCCAGCTTTACCTGCGTCTAAGTTCTTACCGTTAGGTACGCGACCGATAGCCACTAACACAGCGTCATAACGTTGTGGTTCAGCTGGCGCTTTTTTACCTTCCATTGAAACGTAGATACCATCTTCTTTCGCTTCAACAGCAGTCACTTTAGTTTCTAACAGTAAGTTGAATTTCTTGCTGATTTGCTTAGTGAATACTTTAACCACGTCTTTATCCGCAGCAGGGATAACTTGGTCAAACATTTCAACCACATCAATTTGTGAACCCAGTGCATGGTATACAGTACCCATCTCAAGACCGATGATACCGCCACCCATTACCAGCAGACGCTCTGGAACTTCTTGCAGTTCTAATGCATCTGTTGAATCCCAAATACGTGGATCTTCATGAGGAATAAATGGTAACTGAATTGGACGTGAACCCGCAGCAATGATCGCATTATCAAAGTTGATAGTGGTGCTGCCGTTTTCGCCTTCAACAACCAGTGTATTCGCGCCAGTAAATTTACCCAGACCGTTAACTACGTTAACTTTACGGCCTTTCGCCATACCCGCTAAGCCGCCAGTCAGTTGGGTGATAACTTTCTCTTTCCACAGACGCACTTTGGAAATGTCAGTTTTTGGCTCGCCAAATACGATACCGTGTTCAGCTAATGCTTTAGCTTCTTCGATAACTTTAGCAACGTGCAGTAATGCTTTAGAAGGGATACAACCAACGTTTAAACAAACTCCACCAAGAGTTGAGTAACGTTCTACCAAAACAGTTTCTAAACCTAAGTCAGCGCAACGGAATGCCGCAGAATAACCTGCTGGGCCTGCACCAAGCACAACGACTTGGGCTTTAATTTCAGTACTCATCATGACCTCTTTTTGTTTTGTCCAGCGGGGCCGCCGAATAAACGAATTTTCCACTGGTAAAGTACACACCGCAAGCAGTTTACAGAATTGTTAACATCCTGAAAAGGCTGAATACGTGACGTAACTCCCAACCTTTCGTTGCAACAGCGAAAAACTCTGCCCCAGCCTAAATAAAACAGACCGGTCAATTGACCGGTCTTATTAGTTACATTACCAGACGGCGAATATCGCTCATCAGTTGTCCAACTAAAGTGATGAAGCGCGCGCCATCAGCGCCATCAATCACACGGTGGTCAAATGACAGAGACATTGGCAGGATCAAGCGTGGAACGAACTCACTACCATTCCAAACTGGTTTGATAGAAGAGCGAGACAGACCCATAATTGCCACTTCTGGCGCATTCACAATTGGTGCAAAACCGGTAGTCCCGATACCACCTAAGCTAGAGATAGTGAAGCAACCACCTTGCATGTCTGCTGCAGTCAGTTTACCTGCTCGCGCTTTCTTAGACACTTCACCCAGCTCACGAGATAACTCCATAATGCCTTTTTTGTTCACGTCTTTGAAAACAGGAACAACTAAGCCATTTGGCGTATCTACAGCGATACCGATGTTGATATATTTTTTCAGGAACAGACGCTGTGCATCTTCTGAAATAGAGCTGTTGAAGCGTGGCATTTCTTCCAGAGCACGAGCAACCGCTTTCATCACGAAGACCAGTGGAGTGATTTTCACATCCAGCTTTTTCTTCTCGGCTTCTTTGTTCTGCTGCTTACGGAACTCTTCAACTTCAGTGGTATCCACTTCTTCCATAAGAGTTACGTGCGGGATCATGACCCAGTTACGGCTCAGGTTAGCGCCAGAAATTTTCTGGATACGACCCAGCTCAACTTCTTCAACTTCACCAAATTTGCTGTAATCAACTTTCGGCCATGGAAGCATACCCGGTAAACCACCGCCAGCTGCTGCTGGTGCTTCTGCACGTTTGATTGCATCTTTAACGTAAGCTTGAACGTCTTCACGTAAGATACGGCCTTTACGACCTGTACCTTTCACTTTCGCTAAGTTCACACCAAATTCGCGAGCTAAACGGCGAATAACTGGTGTTGCATGAATATACGCATCGTTCTCAACAAATTCATTTTTGCTATCAGCAGTTTTAGCTGGAGCAGAAGCTACTGGCGCAGCTGCTGGAGCTGCAACTGGTGCTGAAGCCGGAGCTGCAGTAGGAGCTGGCGCTGCACCCGCAACTTCGAAAGTCATAATCAGGGAACCAGTTTTGACTTTATCGCCAGTCGCAATCTTGATCTCTTTAACTGTACCTGCGAATGGTGCTGGTACTTCCATTGATGCTTTGTCGCCTTCAACGGTGATTAAAGATTGCTCAGCTGTTACGGTGTCGCCAACTTTGACCATAACTTCGGTAACTTCAACTTCATCACCACCGATATCTGGTACGTTAACGTCTTTGATTGCCGCTGCGGCTGGTGCTGCTACCGGTGCTGCTGGAGCAGAAACCGCTGCTGCAGGCGCTGCGCCCGCAACTTCGAATACCATGATCAGCGAGCCAGTTTTCACTTTATCGCCAGTCGCAATTTTGATCTCTTTAACTGTACCTGCAAATGGTGCTGGCACTTCCATTGACGCTTTATCGCCTTCAACGGTAATCAGAGATTGCTCAGCCGTGATTGCATCACCCACTTTAACCATGATCTCAGTGACTTCAACTTCATCACCACCGATGTCTGGTACAGCAACTTCTTTCAGTGCTGCAGCCGCAGGAGCAGCTGGTGCCGCCACTGGAGCAGCTGGTGCTGCTGGCGCAGATGCGCCTTCTGCTGAATCAAAAATCATGATTAATTTACCGGTAGTAACTTTGTCACCAACAGCAATTTTAATCTCTTTAACCACACCCGCTTGTGGAGATGGGACTTCCATAGACGCTTTATCACCTTCAACAGTGATGAGCGATTGCTCAGCTTCTACTTTATCACCAACTTTTACCATGACTTCGGTGACTTCAACTTCATCAGCACCGATATCTGGCACTTGGATTTCAATAGACATTGATTATTACCTCTTATGCCAAACGTGGGTTAACTTTATCTGGGTTGATGTTGTATTTTTTAATCGCTTCTTCAACGACTTTAACATCAATCTCACCACGTTTAGCCAATTCACCTAACGCTGCAACGATGACATACGTTGTATCCACTTCGAAGTGGTGACGCAGGTTCTCACGGCTGTCAGAACGACCGAAACCGTCAGTACCTAATACACGGTACTCAATTGCTGGAACATAAGTACGGATTTGTTCAGCGAACAATTTCATGTAATCAGTCGATGCAACAGCTGGCGCATCATTCATAACTTGCGCGACATAAGGTACACGTGGCGTTGCTGATGGGTGCAGCATGTTCCAACGCTCACAGTCTTGACCATCACGAGCCAATTCAGTGAATGAGGTTACGCTGTATACGTCAGAACCAATTCCATATTCCGCAGCCAAGATATCGGCAGCTTCACGAACGTGGCGCATCATAGAACCTGAACCTAATAACTGCACTTTGCCTTTCTTGCCTTCGACTGAAGCCAGTTTATAGATACCTTTACGGATACCGTCTTCAACGCCTTCTGGCATTGCGTGCATGTGATAGTTCTCGTTCAGAGTCGTGATGTAGTAGTACACGTTCTCTTGTTTCTCACCATACATACGCTCTAAACCGTCTTGCATGATAACCGCAACTTCGTAAGCGTAAGCTGGGTCATAAGAAATACAGTTAGGGATAGTCAGTGATTGAATATGGCTATGACCATCTTCGTGCTGTAAGCCTTCACCGTTCAGTGTTGTACGACCAGAAGTACCACCGATCAGGAAGCCACGAGCTTGTTGGTCACCTGCTGCCCACATTAAGTCACCAATACGTTGGAAACCAAACATAGAGTAGTAGATATAGAATGGGATCATCGGCAGGTTGTTGGTGCTGTATGATGTTGCAGCAGCTAACCATGAAGAGCCCGCACCCAGTTCGTTGATACCTTCTTGCAGGATCTGACCTTTAGAGTCTTCTTTATAGTAAGCAACTTGCTCACGATCTTGCGGAGTATATTGTTGACCTTTCGGGCTATAGATACCAATTTGACGGAACAGACCTTCCATACCGAAAGTACGTGCTTCGTCAGCGATGATTGGAACTAAACGCTCTTTGATCGAGTTGTTTTTCAACATGACATTCAGTGCGCGGACGAATGCGATTGTTGTTGAAATCTCTTTAGATTGTTCTTCCAGTAATTGACTGAAATCTGACAGAGCTGGAATTTCCAGTTTTTCATCAAATTTAGCGCGACGAGCTGGTAAGTAACCACCCAGAGCTTGGCGACGTTCGTGCAGATATTTGTATTCTTCAGAATCTTTATCGAAAGTAATTAATGGCAGTTTTTCGATTTGATCATCAGCAACTGGTACATTGAACTGATCACGGAAGTGGCGAACGCCGTCCATGTTCATTTTCTTAACTTGGTGAGCAATGTTTTTACCTTCTGCTGTTTCACCCATACCATAGCCTTTGATGGTTTGAGCTAAAATAACAGTTGGTTTGCCTTTGGTTTCTTGCGCTTTTTTGAATGCTGCATACACTTTCTTCGGATCGTGACCACCACGGTTCAGCGCCCAAATTTCGTCATCAGTCATATCTTTCACTAATGCAGCCGTTTCTGGGTAACGGTTGAAGAAGTGTTCACGCACATATGCACCATCGCGTGATTTAAATGTTTGATAGTCACCGTCAAGGGTTTCGTTCATCAATTGAACCAGTTTGCCGGTTGTATCTTTACGCAGCAGTTCGTCCCAACGGTCACCCCACATAACTTTGATAACTTGCCAGCCAGCACCACTGAAGATACCTTCTAATTCGTTAACGATTTTGCCGTTACCTGTTACTGGGCCATCAAGACGTTGCAGGTTACAGTTAATAACGAAGACTAAGTTATCTAACTTATCGCGAGTTGCGATAGTAATTGCACCTTTAGATTCTGGCTCATCCATCTCACCATCACCTAAGAACGCATAAACACGCTGTGCTGAAGTATCTTTCAGACCGCGGTTATCCAAATATTTTAAGAACTTAGCTTGGTAGATAGCATTGATTGGACCCAGCCCCATCGATACAGTTGGGAACTGCCAGAAATCAGGCATTAATTTAGGATGCGGATAAGAAGACAGACCGTTCCCACCAATTTCTTGACGGAAGTTATTCATCTGCTCTTCAGTTAAGCGACCTTCTAAGAATGCACGCGCATAGATACCAGGGGAGATATGGCCTTGGAAGAAGACTAAATCACCACCGTCATTATTGTTATGAGCACGGAAGAAGTGGTTGAAGCAAACTTCATATAAAGTTGCGGAAGACTGGAATGATGCCATATGACCACCCAGTTCTAAATCCTTTTTAGATGCACGCAGAACGGTCATTACAGCGTTCCAGCGAATTGCAGAACGGATACGGCGTTCTAAATCCATGTTACCAGGGTATGCAGGTTCATCTTCAACAGCAATTGTGTTGATATAATCAGAACTACCAGATGCACCAGCGGCAATGTTAACACCGCCTTTACGTGCTTCGCTTAATACCTGTTCGATAATAAACTGTGCACGATCAACACCTTCTTCACGGATGACCGATTCAATCGCCTGTAGCCAGTCGCGAGTTTCAATCGGATCCACGTCATTTTTTAACATATCTGACATGGTGTATTCCTTATCTGTTATCTATTTTATATGGTTATGTGGAGCCTATCTTCCTGCCATTTTCTTCATGTTAATGAAAACAGCGGGAAGATAGGCCCTGATGTAGTTGCCGCTTTATCTCTAACTAAGAGTACTCACAGTAATGTAGACGCAGCAGTCAGGATCTACACTACCAATTTTAAATCTGGTCTAGATCTGGATGTTGCTGTAAGCGACGTAGTGAACGCTCTCGGCGAGTCTGCTCACGTCCAATGTCCAGCAGCAAATCTTCAATAAAAGCAAGATGTCGATGAGACGCTTCTCTCGCTTTTTCAGGTTCCCTTGCGACAATAGCGGAAAAAATCTGTTCTCTATGCTCGCTTACTGCGTTGTACATCTCTTTACGGGTATATAGGAACTCAAAATTCTGGCGGATATTTTGCTCTAACATAGGGATCATGCAACGTAGCAAATGTAACAGCACTACATTATGAGCAGCTTCCGTTACAATCAGTTGATACTGTAATACCGCATCTGATTCCGCGTTAAGATCACCACTTTTCTGAGCTGATTTAATCAACTCATAGCTTTGGCGAATACGCTCTAAATCTTCTTCCGTACCACGTAATGCCGCATAGTAAGCAGCGATGCCTTCTAATGCATGACGCGTTTCAAGAAGATCTAATTGAGATTCTGGGTTACCAGCAAGTAATTCGGTCAATGGGTCACTAAAACTTTGCCACATCTGTTTTTGTACAAATGTGCCACCACCTTGACGACGAGATAGAAGACCTTTAGCTTCTAAGGTTTGAATAGCTTCACGCACTGATGGTCTTGAGACATCAAATTGCTTAGCAAGTTCACGTTCAGGAGGCAGCTTTTCGCCGGGGCGTAAAGTCCCCTCGAATATGAGATGCTCAAGCCGTTGCTCGATTACATCTGATAACTTTGGTTGGCGAATTTTACCGTAAGTCATAATCTGCCATTTTCATAGTGAGTAATTATTGATTATCTAGTACCCAGTGTTAATTGGTCATACCAATTATTTTATGGCTTAATAAAGTAACAAAGTATTCACTATCTGTCCATAAAGACCTTGAGCTAAATCATAAAATCCTGCAAGTTTTAACGGTTTATTTTAAAAAAAGCATTAATTAATAACCAAGCCTTGATTAAACAACACACAAATTTAACAAAAAATATGACTTTTTATGCCACTGAAATTAAAACTGAACCGTTACAGCTTACCAATTATTGCATGCATAATCACAAGATATGAATAAAAACTCAAGGAGTAAACATTGCGCATATTTTTATAAAAAAACGCCATGACCATAGTTAATGATTTGTTAAATTCATGGTTAGCAAAAATATACTTACGTAATTAATCATATGAAAACTGCATACCAATGGTAAAAAGTATCCCGTAAATATTCAGTACAATTCAATAATCATTAATGTGTGTTCAAAAGACTATGATATCTATGTAGTCATTCCTTTTTAGGGGGAAGACTTAAAATCTATCGACCTCCCCCTTATCTTTGTAACCTCACGGTATAGCTTAAATCAGCTTAGACTAGCTTTTAGGTTCAATAAATCGCATTGAGAGGTCTAAAGCCTGAATATGTTTCGTCAATGCGCCTACTGAAATGAAATCAATGCCTGTCAGAGCAAACTCTCTGATTGTTTTATCTGTCACATTTCCTGATACTTCTAAAGCGGCTTTACCATCCGTGAGAACAACGGCATCTTTCATCATGTCAGTCGTAAAGTTATCAAGCATAATAATATCCGCTTGAGCTTTAAGAGCCTGTAATAGCTCATCTAGATTTTCGACTTCTACTTCAATAGGAACATCCGAATGAGCTTGGCGAGCAAGCGATACCGCTTGGGAAACAGAGCCCGCTGAAATAATATGATTTTCCTTGATTAAATAAGCATCAGACAAACCTAATCGGTGGTTATACCCGCCGCCCATGAGCACTGCATACTTTAATGCGCTCCGCAAACCAGGGATAGTTTTACGAGTGTCTAATAATTTAGTTCGAGTACCCTCAAGAAAGGCAACATACTTTGCTGTCACTGTAGAAACTGAAGATAGCGTTTGTACAAAATTCAACGCCGCTCTTTCCCCAGTGAGTAGAATCTGAGAAGGCCCTTGCATCTCACATAATACTTGGTCTGGTGAAACCTTATCGCCGTCTTGAACCTTCCAATCCACTTTAACTTTATTACCTAGTTGGTAAAAAACCTCCTCTAGCCATTTTTGCCCACAAAACACGCCTTCTTCACGGGTAATAATTCGAGCTGTGGCTTGGGCCTCTTCATTTAATAACTGCCCTGTAATATCCCTTTTATAATCAATGACCTGTCCGAGATCTTCTTTTAAAGCAACACTGACCATAAAAGGAATGTCGGTAATCAATCTTGCCATTAACAATTTACGTCTTTCTTGTTCATCATAGCGTCGTGTAGTCATTATTTACTCCAAAATATGCACCCGTACGGATCTCAATTATGCTAATCTTTCTTAATTACGGGTACTTACAAAAAGAAAAGAGCATACTATGGATACTGATATGAAAATACATGATGGTTGGTTAAATAATGTGACTCATATCCCTTCCCCACATCATGATGACCGCCCTGAGGGCGAAGAACCTTCACTTCTTGTCATTCACAATATCAGCCTTCCACCAGGACAGTTTGGTGGTTCTTATATTAACCAACTATTTACTGGCACTTTAAATCCCGAAGAACACCCTTTTTTCGATGAAATTAAACATCTACGTGTTTCAGCTCATTGCCTCATCCGTCGGGATGGCGAAATTATTCAATATGTTCCTTTCAACAAGCGTGCATGGCATGCAGGGCAATCTAATTATCAAGGGCGAGAAAAATGTAACGACTTCTCTATTGGCATCGAGTTAGAAGGTACGGATTATGAAGCCTTCACTGAAGCTCAATATATAACTTTAGCCAAGCTCACTAAGTTACTGATAACTGAATTCCCGCAGATCGAACAGAATATTACAGGTCATAGCGATATTGCTCCCCATCGAAAAACTGACCCAGGCCCTTACTTTGATTGGCGGCACTATAAAAACGCACTCTAAGCTTTCCCAATTAATAATTTTTACGAATTATCCGCCTATTATCTTAGCTAATGAGGGTAACCGCCCCCATTAGCCCCTCTTCCTGATATGCCTCTATTTATATCAGTCTGAAAAACTCATTTTTATTAGAAAAAATATTCTTGGTATATTTTTGCGAGAACGCTCGAAATAAAATGAGACAACTCACCGTTTGCAAGAACATTTTACAAAGCCACTCGTAACCTGAATTTTCAATTCGTATTTTCACTAAAAAACTCTTTTATGATGCAGCCTCACACTATCAAGGAGGTTTTATTTATGGATCAGAAGGGATTTTCTTTAGTCGAAATCATGGTTGTTATTGCAATTATCTCAATACTCAGCGCCGTCGCTATACCGGGTTATCAAAGCTATATGCAAAGAGCCGCAATGACTGATGTACTACAAACGATCTTGCCTTATAAAAACAGTGTGGAACTGTGCAGCTTTAACCAAGGCCTTTTAGCCAAATGTAATTCAGGAAAAGAAGATATACCGAGCAATATAAAAGGAAAATATCTAAAACAGATTGATGCGAAAGCAGGCGTCATTACCTTTGTTGGTGACAAAACATTAACAGGTCTTACGGGTATTTTGACACCCACTAACTCAACAGCCACATCACCATTTTCATGGAGTATCAGTTGCCAAGCTGATACTAATGCAGATCTAAAAAAACTTTGTGAAAAAACACTGAGCTTCTAATTAAGGGATTAACATGCGGACATCTAAGGAAAGCCATTATATTTTCAAAGAACTCAAAGTGCTTTGTGACAAAAACTATATCGTGATTATCGATTACAACGAAAAAAGGTTATCCATCGCCACGATAGAAAAACCCAATGACAATTTATTATCCACATTACGTTTTATTGCCAGCGTTCCTGTTTGTTATGAAATATGGCCTAAAGAAAAAATTGATCATTATTTCAATCGCCATGTTTTAGAAATCAATGAAGATGAAAATAATTATCAGGCTAACACTATTGAACCTATCAACGTGGCATCTCCTGCCGTTGATTTTGTCGATGATTTATTAAAGATGGCAGTAAGAAAGCGTGCATCTGATATTCACCTTGAACCAACCAAACATAACCTAAAAATTCGCCTTAGAGTGGATGGAAAACTCTACGTTATCCCTTCACCACCCCATGAAATAAACAGTGAGGTTATTGCCCGAATAAAAATATTATCAAAAATGAATATTGCGGAAAAAAGAATACCACAGGATGGACAAATGAATTGGAGCTTTGAGCGAAAGAACTTTAGCATCCGTCTTTCCAGCATGCCCACACTTCATGGCGAGAAATTAGTTCTGAGATTATTAAATACTCAGCTAAAATACTCTCTTGAACAAATTGGGATGTGCCCGACTTTATTACCCCTATTAAAAAACACATTAAAAAAACCGCAAGGATTGATTCTCGTGACGGGCCCCACTGGTAGCGGGAAAACTGTCACACTTTATAGTGCACTGGAATACCTTAATCAAACATCAAGAAATATATCCACCATTGAAGACCCTATTGAGATCCCCCTTGGGGGGATCAACCAAACACAAGTACACGAAAAATATTCACTGACTTTTGCGTTTATTCTTCGTGCACTACTTCGGCAAGATCCTGATGTTATTATGATTGGTGAAATTAGAGACGAAGAAACTGCTCAAATAGCAGCTCGAGCAGCACAAACAGGGCACCTTGTTCTATCAACACTTCATACTAATTGTACTGTCAGTGCCATTACACGCATGGAGCAACTAGGCGTTGACAGAAATCAACTTCAATCTTGTTTAAAAATGGTTATCGCTCAGCGCTTAGTGAGAAAACTTTGCACATACTGTAAACAAGAAACGGTACATATTACTCCGATAAACTCAATGCAGAATATTAACGAATACCACTCTACAGGGTGTGAACACTGTTTTTCTGGGTTTATGGGGCGCACTGCAATTTATGAATACCTCGATCAAGCACAGCTCGATTTAATATTAAAAGACAATGGTAAATTAGCTGATAATTTCAAAAATCTATTTCAAGCAAGTCTTGAGCGAGTCGAAGCTGGAGAAACAACATTACAAGAAATTTATTCTGTTATCGGACAAGGAGAGTAAATTAATGTTTATCTATAATTACACCTCACTTGAAAATAATTCGTATATAACTGATAGCTTAGTGGCAAAAAATAAACAACAAGCTTTTTTAGATATAATTAAACGAGGACAAACGCCAATATCCATAAAGTTTAAATCTATATTTATATTGGACAAGGAAAATTTAAACTACAGAATTCATTTCTTCCATCAGCTAAATATACTATCTTCATCAGGAATCAGTTTATTAAAATGTTTTCAATTACTTCAACTTAATTGTCATTTACCCTTTTGGAAGAACCTCATTAATCAAGCAATCAATGATTTAGAAAAGGGTATTAGTTTTATTAAGAACTTAGAAAGTCACCCACGTATTTTTAATAGTACAATAATTAGCTTAATCGCAATCGCCGAAAAAACGGGAAAATATGATGAAAGCTTTTTGATCATCAAGAATATGCTTGAACATAATCAAAAAACATCAATCTTAATAAAAAAAGCCTTGCGTTACCCAGTTACCCTCGTAGGGTTCTCTGGCCTATTACTTATCATTATGCTGGTTTTTGTCATTCCGCAGTTTGTTGATATTTACGAAAGCTTTCAACAGGAATTACCATCCATAACTAAGGTAGTTATTATCATATCGGATACTCTGATTGAGAATTTTCAATGGCTACTATTAACACTGTCCACCACTATATTCTTATTTATTAAATATAGGTCATATGTATCCAGAAAACTGAGCCATTTAATGCAATATCTTCCTTATATCAATAACATCATCAGAGCCAAAAATTTGAACATCTACTTTTTAACATTATCTTCCACATTAAAATCAGGATTACCCCTCATTGAATGCCTTGATTGCTCAACTAAAACGATAGTGCATCATAAATACAAGGAAGAATGTCATGAAATTTATCACTCCGTTCTTAGAGGAGCTTCATTATCCGATGCAATGAAAAATACTCAGCTCTTTCCAAAATTAGTAGTTCAGTTAATTTCCTTGGCGGAAGAATCTGGCAAGCTAGAGTATTTTGCAGTATATTTATTTAAGTATTATTCAAGGCAATATAAGACCATTACGGAGCATCATCTTAAGAGCCTTGAACCTATATTACTCTTATTTATAGCTATCATTATCTGCCTAATAATGTTTGCTATGTATTTACCAATATTTAAATTAGGCTCAGTCATTTCTGGAATGTAGCTTAATTACATAAAGAAAACAGTTCAATTTAGAGAGTAAAAATAGATTGAAATCACACATATATCCATAACATGATAACTTGACTCAATTGTATACAGACAAATTAAAACTTTCAGTGTAACCTGACTTATTTCCCGTAAACTAATGAATCATTTATGTCTTATATCGTTGCCCTCACTGGGGGGATAGGAAGTGGTAAAACAACCGTTGCCAACGAATTTGCTAAACTAGGGGTTCCACTTGTTGATGCTGATGTCATCGCCCGCCAAGTTGTTGAACCTAATACCCCTGCATTGATCAGCATTCAACAGCACTTTGGTCAAGATGTGTTAAACCATGATGGCACTTTAAATAGAGGTTTCTTACGGACAGTTGTTTTTTCCGAACCTAAGGAAAAAGCGTGGCTAAATGCGCTGCTTCATCCTTTGATACAACAAGAAACGCAGACACAGCTTCAGCAGGCTAACTATCCTTATGTTTTATGGGTAATCCCCCTGCTTATTGAAAATAAAATTTCGCATTTAGCAGATCGTGTTCTTGTCGTTGATGTAACAAGAGAAGAACAAATAGAAAGAACGATTAGACGCGATGACACCAGCCTAGAGCATGTTATTAATATATTAAATGCTCAAGCATCTCGAGAAGAAAGGTTGTCATATGCTGACGATATCATCACTAATCATACAGATGATACTGAGCTGCCAAATAGAGTTGCAGAACTACACAAGCAATACCTAGCACTTGCAGCACAAAAAGAATAGGAATGAGCATGAGCGAAAAAATCGAAACAACTTTGGTTACTTATGAATATCCAATGAATGAAAAAATTCGTTCTTGGCTGCGGCTTGAAACATTATTAATGCAAATCTATGAACAGAGCCATATAACCTCCTACTCCTCTGGAATCGCCTTTTTCCGCTCTGTTTCTGAACTGATTGAAATATTGGATAGAGGTGAAGTTCGCTCAGACCTTATCAAAGAACTCGAAAGACAAAAAAGTAGGCTACTCAGTTGGGCTGATGCTCCAAATGTTGATAAAACATTAATCACCTCTCTTTTAAATGACCTAACACCGAAAATAAGCAGTTTAATGTCTGCGCCTCGATTTGGCCATCAACTACGCAATGATAAAATTATTAGCATGGTTCGCCAACGTCTCAGCATTCCCGGTGGATGCTGTAACTTTGATTTACCCACCCTTCAACTGTGGTTAAACATCCCTCAATCAGATAGAGATAATGAAATAAAAAGCTGGCTAAATAGTTTAGACCCTCTGCAAGATGCTTTAAAAACCGCGTTATTACTAATCCGCCAGAATGGCAGTTTTGAACCAGCCGAATCTCACAATGGTTTTTTCCAAGGTAATGTCGAAGGAAAAGAGCTTTTACGTATTAAATTATCACCAGAGCATTTGATATACCCTCAAATTTCAGGGCATAAAACGCGTTTTGCCTTACGTTTTCTTCATATCGATAGTGAGAATGGTATACTCCCAGACGTAATTCATTTTCAGTTAGCCTGTTGTTAGTTTGAGAGTCGATGTATGAATGAAATTATTGAAGTCAATTGTCCGACTTGCCAAAAAGTCGTGACTTGGAATGAATCCAGTCCTTTTCGTCCATTTTGCAGTAAGAGATGTCAATTGATTGATCTAGGCGAGTGGGCCGCCGAAGAAAAACGCATAGAAAGCCAAGGTGATATTTCCGATAGCGATAATTGGAGTGAAGCACCCGAGCATTAATTTCACTTTATCTGTGTTGATAATGAAAATAGCCAAATCTCTACATTAGGCTATTTTCATTCTTCATTACTGACGACTGGTTGTTACGCGTCCTTAATCAGCATATCAACAATCACGCGATTAGCAGGTGGAAACTCTTCAGCAATTAAGCTTTGCTGCTCAATCCAACGTGATTTTTGCCCTTCTTTTCCATAAGGGTCATTTTTCCAGCCTGAAACCATAAAGAAATAGAGCGTAATAAATCTATCGTCAAATTCATGATCAACTTGATGGAATAGATCACAGTCAGTCACCGCAATACCCACTTCTTCTTCCAATTCACGGATCAGTGCGTCCTTCGGGTCTTCCCCCTTTTCTAGCTTCCCACCAGGAAATTCCCAAAACCCAGCCATGTGAGTACCTTCTGGTCGCTGAGTAATAAAAATATGTTGCTGAGCATTACGAATGATCCCAGCGGCAATATGCAGATGTTTTTTTTCCATAATTTCTTCATTAAAAAGGCGGGTTTCCCCGCCTTTATTGATTATTTACTGAATTCTAAATTAATTTAAGCGGCCATGGCACTGCTTGTATTTTTTACCAGAACCGCAAGGGCATGGATCATTACGACCAATTTTATTACCTTGGGTTGCAATCTTCGCTTCTGCTTCTGTCATTAGCGATTCAGCTTCAGCCTCATGGCTTAAATGCTGTTTCTTCGCCAAACGTTCAGCTTCTTCACGACGTTGCTGCTCTAATGCTTCAACTTCTTCCGGTAAACGTACTTGTACTTTTGACAAGGTACTGATCACTTCATATTTCAATGCTTCCAACATATTGGCAAACATACTGAAGGACTCACGTTTGTATTCTTGTTTTGGATCTTTTTGCGCATAGCCACGTAAATGGATACCTTGACGTAAATAGTCCATGGAAGCTAAATGCTCTTTCCATAATGTATCCAGCGTTTGCAACATAACGCCTTTTTCAAAATTACGCATTGCTTCAGAGCTAACGATCTCTTCTTTACGCTGGTAAATTTCAATCGCTTTTTCCATGATACGTTCGCGCAAAGTTTCTTCGTGAAGTTCAGGCTCTTTGTCTAACCACTCTTGAATTGGTAAGTCGAGGTCAAAATCGTTCACTAAACGTTTTTGCAGACCATCAATATCCCACATTTCTTCCAGTGATTGAGGCGGAATATATGCATCAATAATAGTGGTAAAGACATCTTCACGAATGCTGTCTACGGTTTCTTTAATATCGCCGCCATCCAGCAGTTCATTACGCTGAGTATAGATAGCACGACGTTGGTCACTTGCCACATCATCATATTCAAGTAATTGTTTACGAATATCAAAGTTACGGCTTTCAACTTTACGCTGTGCGTTAGCAATTGCTTTTGTTACCCAAGGGTGTTCAATAGCTTCGCCCGGTTTCATACCCAGTTTTTTCATCATGCCCGTAACACGGTCTGATGCGAAGATACGCATTAAAGCATCTTCCATAGACAGATAGAAACGTGATGAACCAGCATCACCTTGACGTCCCGCACGACCACGTAACTGGTTATCGATACGGCGAGATTCATGGCGCTCTGTACCAATGATATGTAAACCGCCAGCCGCTAACACTTCATCGTGACGAATTTTCCAGTTCGCTTTGATTTCATCAATTTGTTCTTGCGTTGGGTTCTCTAGCGCAGCCACTTCTGACTGCCAGCTTCCCCCCAACATGATATCGGTACCACGACCCGCCATGTTAGTTGCGATGGTTACAGCGCTTTTTTGCCCTGCATTAGCGATAATATCAGCTTCCATTGCGTGGAATTTCGCATTCAATACGTTATGAGCAATTTTTGCTTTAGTCAGCGCATGCGAAATTAATTCAGATTTTTCAATTGAAATAGTACCAACCAGAACTGGCTGACCTTTGGCGGTTTTATCACGGATATCTTCAATAATTGCTTCAAATTTGTCTGCTTCAGTCATATAGACTAAATCAGGCATATCCTTACGAACCATTGGACGGTTAGTTGGGATAACAATCGTGTCCAGTTTATAGATAGAGCTAAATTCGAATGCTTCGGTGTCCGCAGTACCGGTCATACCCGCTAATTTTTCGTATAAGCGGAAATAGTTCTGGAAAGTAATCGATGCCAATGTTTGGTTTTCATTATGGATCTCAACACCTTCTTTTGCTTCAACAGCTTGGTGCAGACCATCAGACCAACGGCGCCCTTCCATTGTACGACCAGTATGTTCGTCGACAATAATGACTTGGTTATCTTTAACAATATAGTCAACATCACGAGTAAACAGTGCGTGTGCACGTAAACCTGCCATGACGTGGTGCATCAGCATAATGTTTGATGGTGAATAAAGCGACTCGCCTTCATCCATTAAACCAGCTTTTGCCAGTAATTCTTCAACCAGAACCAGACCGCGCTCTGTGATTGTTACCTGACGAGATTTTTCATCAACCGAGAAGTGACCTTCACCTTGGAAAGTGTCTGAGTCTTCTTTTTCTTGTCGAACGAGTTTCGGGATCAGTTTGTCCACTTTGATGTACAGATCCGAGCTATCTTCTGCTGGGCCTGAAATGATCAGTGGCGTACGCGCTTCATCAATAAGGATAGAATCCACCTCATCCACTAATGCGTAATGCAGTTTACGTTGAACGCGATCTTCTGGGCTAAATGCCATGTTGTCACGTAAATAGTCGAAACCAAATTCGTTGTTAGTACCGTAAGTAATGTCTTCCGCATAAGCTTGACGCTTTGCAGGTGGAGCCATACCCGATAAGTTAATACCCACGGTTAAGCCTAAAAACTCGAATAATGGGCGGTTATTTTCCGCATCTCGTTTTGCTAGGTAGTCGTTCACGGTAACAACGTGAACCCCTTTGCCTGATAATGCGTTAATGTATGCTGGCAGCGTTGCAGTCAGTGTTTTACCTTCACCTGTACGCATTTCTGCGATGCAGCGCTCGTTCAGTACCATACCACCGATTAACTGAACGTCGAAGTGACGCATACCGAAGACACGTTTACTTGCTTCACGCACTGTCGCAAACGCTTCAGGGATCATATTTTCAATGCTTTCGCCTTGTTTTAAACGCTCACGAAATTCTACGGTTTTGGCCTTCAGCTCGTCATCCGATAATTTCTCAAACTCAGGCTCTAACTTGTTAATTTTTTCCACTTCTTTACGCAGACGGCGCAGAGTACGGTCATTACGGCTACCAAATACTTTGGTTAATAGTTTAGTTAACATATTTTTTCTCAGGTAAATCAATTAATTATTTGAATTAGTGGTTTTTGACACGACGAGAAGCGACCCAATGGTAGGCTTTACATCGCTAAATGGATTTAGGCGAAAAAGGGTCCAGCCCGAATGCCATGTACCTGAGCAACCCAAATCGCGGGCTGATAAACAGTAAAGAGAGGGTAGATATGTTCGCTAGCTTGAGTCGTTGCCACATCCCATTGTAAAGATCGCTGCGCCAACATCGCGTACAGCGTATCTAACATTAATTGAGGGGCAAATAGCGTCTCTTTTTGTAGCTTACTTTTGTCGGTATCTTCATCTTCAGTTGCTGAAAAGGCAAAAGTCAGTTGGCGGATAACATTACGTACCGCATGTTGCTGCCAGTAATTGACCGAGTAAGAAGACGAGGATGAAGAGCGTTGGGAGTTCTGCTGCGCAAATAAGTTATCGAAAGCATTTACAGCTTGGCTTTGTCGATTCGCTGGCGCAGAATTAACTTGAGTTTGCTGAGATTCTGATAAGGCATTTAAAATTGTAGGCAAGCCAACACCCGTAGCCACAACACCTAATAACAGGTGGGACCAAAAGTATCGTCTACCTAAATGTCGCCAAAAATTTAAAATGCCCATCAAACTCTTATATAATTTATAGATTAAAGTATGATTCCCAATTATGTTCTGACATCTTTAGCAATCGCGTAAAATGAGAGTTCACAATGAGAGATAGTCATCCACAAGCACTTTTCGATGTTCTCGAAGAGTCTCTGGCGAAAACATCAAACACTTTACAAACTATTCAGCGAAATGCAAAAGCTATTCTAAAATTGAATCGTGTTGTAAAAAGTTTGCTGCCAGCAGAAATTAAACCCATGTGTCGAGTGGCAAACTACCGTAATAACATTATGGTTATCGAAGTGGCTAATGCCAGTTGGATGACCCGCCTTAATTACGAGAAAATGAATCTTACTTCTGCATTAAGGTCGTCTATTCTACCATCTTTATCTTCCATCGACATCAGAATCAACCCCGATCTTATACGAAAATCTAAGCAAAATAGCTCATTGAATAAGCAATCAGTGAATCAAAAAGAAAATCGTAATCAAAGACAGATTAGTACGCAGACCGCAGAGCAGTTATTAAGATTAGCGAAAAAGAGCCCGAAGGGATTAAAAGAGAAATTTGAGCGGCTGGCTGCATTAGCCGGAGAGAGTACTAATGCAACCAACAGAAAAGGCTAACCCTGGCTGGCAGAGATAGCCGCATAATAGAAACTATTATGCAAATACAGTCGAAGGCGCTTTGAATGCCAGAGGTAATTCAGCTTCGTCTTCAAAGGTCACTAGATCCCAAGCAGATTCTTTAGCCAGAACCGCTTGCAACAATTTGTTATTCAGTGCGTGACCAGATTTGAATGCAGTGAATGCACCAATAATGTTATGTCCACACATGAATAAGTCACCAATTGCATCGAGCATTTTGTGACGAACGAATTCATCTTCAAAGCGTAAACCATCTTCGTTGAGCACTTTATAGTCATCAACGACGATAGCACAGTCAAAACTACCGCCTAAGCATAGGCCTTTCGATTGTAGATATTCAATGTCACGCATGAAACCGAAAGTACGCGCGCGGCTAATTTGGTTTACAAAAGATTCTGCAGAGAAATCCATTGCATAGCGTTGCGTGCTGCTATCAATCGCAGGGTGTTGGAAATCGATAGTGAAATCTAGGCTAAAACCATTGTATGGGGACATTTCTGCCCACTTATCACCATCTTCAACACGTACAGTTTCTTTAATGCGTAAGAATTTCTTCGCACAATTTAATTCTTCAATACCGCCATCTAGCAGTAAGAAAACAAACGGTGCAGCACTGCCATCCATAATCGGGATTTCAGGCGCATTGACTTCAATAACAATGTTATCGATGCCTAATCCTGCTAAAGCAGCATTCAAATGTTCAACCGTCGAAATACGCACGTTATCTTCGTTGACTAAGCAAGTACATAACATAGTATCGCGAACTGATTTCGCATCTGCCGGAAAATCTACCGGTGGATTAAGGTCAGTACGACGGTAGATGACCCCGGTATTGGCCGGTGCCGGACGTAAAGTAAGCGTAACTTTCTTGCCGGTATGTAAACCAACACCAGTCGCTTTAATAATACGTTTAAGTGTCCGTTGTTTGATCATCGTATTTTCTCGCAATGTTATAAGTCCTACTGGCTATCTTAATTGATAACCAGTAGAAAATTTTAGCACAAAAAGCGGAAAAACCAATCTAATTAAAAATTAATCGGCCTGTTTACGCAAGAAAGCTGGGATATCTAAGTAATCCGGCTCTTTATTTACTTGTGTATTTTGGTCGTTAACGGCTTTTGCAGCTGGTTTTTCATCATTTAATGAAGACATGCTATTTTGCATTTGCTGATAGCGTTGCTCCATAGAAGCTTGCTGAGACATTTTATTGCTAACTAAAGTAATTTCTGGACGTTTGTCCATACCAATACCTGTAGCAACAACAGTCACGCGCAATTCTTCATGCATTTCTGGGTCTAAAGAGGTACCGATTACGACAGTCGCATTATCTGATGCGAATGCACGAATGGTATTACCCACTGTTTCAAACTCATCCAAGCGCAGGTCAAAACCAGCAGTGATGTTGACCAGAACACCACGCGCGCCAGACAGGTCGATATCTTCCAGAAGTGGGCTAGAAATTGCCATTTCAGCAGCTTCTTCCGCTCTATCTTCGCCACGAGCCACACCAGAACCCATCATCGCGTAGCCCATTTCTGACATCACGGTACGTACGTCAGCAAAGTCCACGTTCATTAAACCTGGGCGAGTGATTAGCTCAGCGATACCTTGAACTGCACCTTTTAATACGTCGTTAGCCGCACCAAAAGCATCCAGTAAAGAGATACCACGACCAAGTACTTTCAGTAATTTGTCGTTAGGGATAGTGATCAGCGAGTCAACGTGCTTGGATAGCTCAGTGATACCCGCTTCCGCGAATGCCATACGTTTTTTGCCTTCGAAATTGAATGGCTTAGTCACGACAGCAACGGTTAGGATACCTAATTCTTTAGCAACTTCAGCAACGACTGGCGCAGCACCAGTACCCGTACCACCGCCCATACCTGCAGCGATGAACACCATATCTGCGCCATCAAGAGCATTGCGCAGTGCTTCACGGTCTTCTTCCGCCGCGTTACGGCCAACTTCTGGGTTTGCACCCGCACCCAGACCTTTAGTAATACCTGTACCGATCTGAATGGTTTGTCCGACTGCGGTTTTACGCAGGGCTTGTGCGTCGGTGTTGACTGCAAAGAACTCAACACCTTCAATGCGCTCGCGTACCATGTGTTCAACGGCATTTCCGCCGCCGCCGCCAACGCCGATGACTTTAATCACCGCATCGTTGGTTAGCTCCATTGGTTCAAACATAATGTCTCTCCGTTTTGTGCTTACTATTGAAGCTAATAATATGCTTCTAAATAAAAATTAAAATTCTTTTCTCAGCCAGCTAGTGAGCTTACTAAACCACCCGCTAACTGAAGCACGTTTTTCCGTCTCGGTATCATCGCCAAGGTGGCTTTCTTTACCGTAATGCAGAAGCCCTACCGCTGTGGAGTAGTACGGCTCCTGAGCATAATCCGTTAATCCTGTTATATTAAGTGGGGTACCGATTCTGACCTGTGTATGGAACACTTTTTGAGCGCATTCAACTAACCCGTCAATTTGTGCTGCCCCACCGGTCAAAACTATCCCTGCCGCTAAGTGGTGTTTGACACCTTGCTGGCGTAACTGTTCCTGTAAATTTAAAATTTCTTCATTTACTAAATTTAACAGCTCAGTATACCGTGGCTCAATCACTTCCGCTAAGGTTTGACGCTGTAAACTTCTCGGTGGACGACCGCCAACACTCGGTACTTCCACCGTTTCATCTTTACTCACAATCGAACCGACTGCACAACCGTGACGCACTTTAATCGCTTCTGCGTCTGTTGGCGGCGTACCAAATGCGTAAGCAATATCACTTGTTACCACATTACCTGCGTATGGGATCACTTTGGTATGACGCAAAGCACCACCCGTATAAACTGCCATGTCCATTGTGCCGCCACCGACATCAACAACACAGACACCTAATTCGCGCTCATCTTCAGTCAACACACTGTAGCTTGCAGCAAGACCGGCAAAAATAAGCTGGTCAACTTTTAACCCGCAACGCTCAACGGCTTTCACAATGTTCTTTGCCATATCGTTATGGCAAGTGATCAGATGAACTTTAGCTTGCATGCGAACACCAGAAAGACCGACTGGATTTTTAATGCCTTCTTGGTAGTCAATTGCGAATTCTTGCGGGATAACATGCAAAATTCGGTGTTCGTCTTTAACTCGGACAGATTTCGCCGTATGAACGACGCTGTCCACGTCTTCTTGTGTCACTTCTTCTTCTGAGATTGGCACCATACCAATTTCATTTTGGCAGCTCACATGTTTACCCGATAAAGCAAGGTAAACAGAAGAAATTTGGCAATCTGCCATTAATTCAGCTTGGTCAATCGCTCTTTGGACGCATTTAACAACCGACTCAAGATCGTTAACGCCACCTTTGTCCATTCCGCGAGATGGACAGCTTCCCACCCCAATAATATTAACCATACCATCGGGCAGAATTTCTCCTACAAGGGCTGACACCTTGGAAGTTCCAATTTCAAGGCCTACCACTAATTTTCTGTCCGTCGCTTTAATCATTTGCTTCTGCCTATCTGCCTAATTTGAGTTATTAGCAATTTGTCTTATTGGAAGCCTTGCGGTGCGTCAACTAATAGAGGAGCCCACCCCACCGCTGCCCCACTGGTATAACGCAAATCAACATAGTCGACGCGTTTATCAGTCGTTTGCTGTAAAAGCGGATAAAGCTCGAGAAAACGGTTTAACCGCTCTAACACATCTTTTTTCCCAAGTTCGACTCTTACATCATTATCTAAAATAATCTGCCATGCATGGCGCGCTGTCATAGAAACGGATTTTAGTTTCAAGTTATTTTTCGCCAAAATACCACTTAGCACAGCAAATTCTTTCAAAACCTCTGTTTGGCTTCCTTGCGGACCATACAGCAACACATAATCGCCTTTACCATTTTGACTTGGTGGAAGGGTAAATACGCGCCCTTCTTGGTCGACCATGTTTTGGTCATTCCATCTTGCGTAGGGTTTGTACTCCGCAATATGGATTTTTAATTCATCCGGCCACTGTTTACGCACTGTAACTTGGCGTATCCATGGCATCATACTGATTTGGTTTTGAATCGCATTCACATCCACCGTCATAAAGGTTCCCGGCTGACCTAATGACAAAATTGCCTTTCGTACATCGTCATTGGTGGTGTAGTTGCGCTCTCCCGTTAATATCAGTTTGGACATTGGCAGCCTATCGGCATCCTTCATCCAGTTCATCACAGTCCAGCCGCTCCACACAATGGTGCCGACGACCATCAGGAAGAAAATCAATCCGCCCAGAAAAGCCCCATTACTTGGTCTTGAGCGCGGATCTTCATCTTGACCGCTATTCTGATTATGATGCCTTACGTTTAACGCTGCCTGTGACATATCAACTAGCCAATTCCAAAATACGTACCACTAACTGCGAAAAATCCAAACCGGCTTGACGCGCAGCCATTGGAACTAAACTGTGACTGGTCATTCCCGGCGAAGTATTCACTTCGAGTAAATAGAATTCCCCATCACTATCTTGCATCACATCAACCCGTCCCCAGCCACGACAGCCTACCGCTTGATAAGCTTGCATTGCGATATCTGCTAGTTTCGCTTCGAGGTCGCTTGTTAAACCACTTGGGCAGAAATATTGAGTCTCATCGGACAAATACTTCGCTTCATAGTCATAAAAAATACCCGGTGGCTGAATGCGAATCGAAGGTAGAACCTCGTCACCCAATACCGCTACCGTATACTCAGGACCACTTAACCACTTTTCAATCAATAACGTATCGTCAAACTGGAAAGCAAGCTCAATGGCTTCTGGCAGTGCATCCAGAGAGTCAACTTTGCTCATTCCAACACTGGAACCTTCCAAACTCGGTTTAACGATAAGTGGCAGTCCTAAGTGCTTAACTTGCTGAGCTAACTGCTCTTTTTTAATATTAGTATATTTCTGCTTGTTAAGTGAAATATATGGAGAAACACTTAGTCCAGCACCTTGCCAAAGTTGTTTGGTGCGTAGTTTATCCATACTCAGTGCAGATGCCATTACGCCACTGCCTGTGTATGGAAGCCCCAGAAACTCAAGCATACCTTGGATCGTGCCGTCTTCCCCGCCACGACCATGTAAGGCGATAAACGCTTTATCAAAACCAGCTTCTTTCAATGTCACAACAGGAAAATCTTGGGTATCAATTGGATGTGCATCAACGCCCGCTTGGCGTAATCCCGCCAATACAGCATTGCCAGACTGAAGTGACACTTCACGTTCAGCAGATGTGCCGCCAAATAGAACCGCGATTTTTTCTGTCATGCTTATTCCTCAACCATCGGTGGCTGTAATTTCGTTTCTGCTAGGTTTTTGGCTATTTTACCAATATTTCCTGCGCCTTGAACTAAAATTAAGTCGTTATCATCAAGAACTTGTGCCAGCATATGTGAAACTTGTTCAGGTTCTGCCACAAAGATAGGATCAACCTGCCCACGACTGCGGATTGTACGGCATAATGATCGGCTATCCGCCCCCGGAACCGGCTTCTCTCCCGCAGAATAAACTTCCAGCATTAGCAAGACATCTACCTGTCCCAGCACGTTTGCAAAATCATCGTATAAGTCACGAGTACGTGTATAACGATGAGGCTGGAAAACCATCACGATACGTTTATCTGGCCAGCCTGCGCGAGCAGCTTTAATGGTGGCATCCACTTCTGTTGGATGGTGACCATAGTCATCCACCAGCATCACTTCGCCTTCTTTGCCATTCACATTACGCAGCGCGTAGTTACCTAGGAAATCGAAACGACGACCTGTCCCTTGGAATTCCACGAGTGCAGACAAAATGTGTAAATCGTCGATGCCTTCTTCAGTTGCCACCGCAACAGCCGCCGTTGCATTAAGCGCATTATGGCGACCAGGTGCATTCAGCACGACAGTCAACTCTGGCATTCCTTCACGAGCAATCGTGAAAAAGCCTTGGTTCCCTTTTTGCTCGTACTTGGTGATACGAACATCCGCATCGTCACTAAAGCCGTAAGTGGTAATGTAACGACCGATTTTTGGTAATAATGAACGGATCACCGGGTCATCGATACACATCACTGCACGGCCATAGAATGGCAAGTTATGCAGGAAGTTGATGAAGGTATCTGTCAGGTTTTCAAAATTACCCTGATAGGTATCCATGTGGTCCGCTTCAATGTTCGTCACAACCGCAACTAGTGGCTGTAAATGCAAGAATGACGCATCGCTTTCATCCGCTTCAGCGATCAAGTAACGGCTGCTACCTAATCGTGCATGAGTTCCCGCTGATTTCACTAATCCGCCATTCACAAATGTTGGGTCTAATCCCGCTTGCGCGTAGATCCCAGAAATCATTGCCGTTGTCGTTGTTTTACCGTGAGTTCCCGCCACTGCGATACCATGACGGTAGCGCATTAATTCAGCCAGCATTTCGGCACGGCGAATAACAGGGATACGCAGCTCTTTCGCAGCTTGAATTTCAGGGTTCTCTGCAGAAATAGCCGTAGAAACTACCACCACACTCGCATTTTCAACGTTTTCAGGGCGATGATTAAAATAGATAGTGGCGCCCAACTCAGTTAGCTGCTGAGTCACCGCATTAGGTGCTAAATCTGAACCACTAATTTCATAACCTTCGTTAGCCAACACTTCAGCGATACCACCCATGCCAGCACCACCGATGCCGACAAAATGAATGTGCCGTACTCTACGCATTTCTGGCACCGATGTTCTTAATTTCGCTAACTGTTGTGTATTCACTGTATTTCCGCTTCTCTATAAATTCTGTCTACATTCTATTTTGTATGGCCAAGCTATTTGCGAGACTTACGCTATTTCGCAACATCGCAAATAACCGCCGCAACACGTTCGGTTGCATCCGTGATGGCACAGCTATAGGCTTTTTCTGCCATCGACAATAATTCGGTTCTATCCCATTTGTTAAGTAACTCAACAACGGCTTCAGGTGTAAACTGCGGTTGCTCAATAATCTTCGCAGCCCCTGCTTGTTCTAAAGGCAGTGCATTCCAATACTGTTGGCGGTCTTTATGCTGGAAAGGAACAAAAATCGCGGGTAAACCTGCCGCGGCTATCTCACTGACAGTTAATGCACCTGAACGACAAACCACAATATCAGCCCATGCGTAAGCTTGCGCCATATCATCAATAAATTCAGTCACTTTAAACTCAGAATTGCCTGAATTTTGCAAACAATCATTATACAGTGCTTCTGTCGATTCCTTACTGCCTTTTCCAGCCTGATGCCAGATATTTAACTGTTTGCTCACATTTCCAGCAACTGCAGGCATAACTTGATTTAAAATTCGCGCCCCTTGGCTACCACCTACAACTAATACGCGTATTGCACCTTCACGCCCTGCTAAGCGCTCTTGCGGTGCTGGCAATGCCAATACATCTTCACGCACTGGGTTACCTACAACGGGTGCATTAGGGAATGCGCCGGGAAAAGCTTGTAAAACACGTTTTGCAATTTTTGATAACCATTTATTGGTTAATCCCGCGATCCCATTTTGTTCATGGAGAACAACAGGAACGCCACATTGCCAAGCTGCTATCCCGCCGGGACCAGACACATAACCGCCCATACCAAGCACAGCATCGGGTTGATAGCGCTGAATAATGGTTTTCGCTTGGCGAATGGCTTTATAGATACGCCAAGGCGCACCAATTAATGCACCAATACCTTTACCTCTTAAACCCGAGATCTGAATAAACTCAATATCAATACCGTGTTTCGGTACTAAAGTGGCTTCCATGCGATCTGCGGTGCCTAACCAGCGAATTTCCCAACCTTGAGCCTGCAAATAATGCGCCACAGCTAAGCCGGGAAAAACGTGTCCCCCAGTTCCGCCTGCCATAACGAGTAATTTTTTTGCCTGACTCATTTGGAACTCCTTACAAACGCCTGAGCTTTCTCAAGTCGTGTTTCATAATCAATTCTAAGTAACACAGCGATCGCCGCTGACATCACTAATAAACTCGATCCCCCGTAACTGATTAACGGGAGTGTTAAACCTTTGGTTGGCAACATACCTGCCGCAGCGCCTACGTTAACTAATGCTTGGAAGGTAAACCAAATACCGATGGCACATGCGAGATACCCACCAAATAATTGGTTGGTCAGTAGTGCTCTACGCCCTACCATCATCGCTCTAAACGCCAGCATAAATACCATCAGTAGCACCAGAACCACACCCACGTAACCCAGCTCTTCAGCTAGTACAGAGAAAATAAAGTCAGTATGCGCTTCCGGTAAATATTCTAATTTCTGTACCGAGTTACCCAGACCTTGTCCGAGAAGCTCTCCTCGACCAAATGCCATCAAAGATTGCGTTAACTGATAACCGCTACCAAACGGGTCATCCCACGGATTTAAGAAGGATGTCACGCGGCGCAAACGATAAGGTTCAAAGATAATCAAAGCCAGTACGCCTACACCACAAACCGCGATACCGATAATAAACGGAGCTAAGCGCGCACCAGCTAAAAACAGCAACCCTAACGTAGTTACAACCAGTACAACTACCGTTCCCAAGTCTGGCTGCAACAGCAGCAATAACGCCATCATAATCAAAATACACATCGGTTTTACGAAGCCGAAAAACTTGGTGCGTACTTCATCTGACTTACGAACTAAATAGCTGGAAACGTAACAAAACAGCGCGAACTTCGAAATTTCTGCGGGCTGAATTTTTACAATACCGATATCAATCCAGCGCGATGCCCCATTGACGGAACTACCGGCAACCAACACAACCGCCAGCATACCCAATGCGCCCATCAGCAAAATAAAACTGTATTTTTCCCATGTGGCCATCGAGACGCGCATGACACCTAAAACCAGTAGAAATGCAACGACCAAATAGACCACGTCACGTTTAGCAAAATAGAATGGGTCATCCGTTAATCGCTGTCCGACTGGCATCGATGCGGAGGTCACCATAATGAAACCGATTGCCGCCAGACCGAATGCTAACCAAACCAATGTACGGTCGTAGAGCGTCGTGCCTGAAATCACGCCATTCTTTTCACCGATGATCCAGTTTTTTAAACGCAAGGCACCCGGTATGGTCATTAACCTAACTCCTTAGCGAGTTGAGCAAAAACATCACCCCGCTGCTCAAAACTTTTGAACTGATCTAAGCTGGCACATGCTGGAGATAACAGCACCATGTCGCCAGATTTTAACAACGGCGCAATTTGGCGCATACTCTGTTCCATCGTATCTGTCAGTACGGATTTTTCTGGTGCGAGTTCCGCTAATTGCTGACCATCACGACCAAAGCAGTACAAACGGTAGTTATCCGCCGAAATATATTCTTTGAGCGGAGAAAAATCAGCTGACTTGCCGTCACCACCCAGCAATAAGTAAATATAGCCATCCACATGCAAACCATTAAGTGCAGCTTCTGTACTGCCCACATTGGTTGCTTTTGAGTCATTGATCCAACGCACACCGCGATTGAAAAAGACCAACTGGAAGCGATGTACTAAACCGGCATACTCTTTTAAGACTTTAAGGCTAGCTTCACGAGGGATTGCCACAGTATCAGCTAAGGCTAGTGCAGCCAGTGCATTCATATAGTTATGCTGCCCAGTCAGATGCATTTGTGCCACATCCAACACCACTTCACCTTGAGCAACTAAGACACGTTTTTGCGTATCAAAGTAGTAATCACCGTTATTTAAACCAAAACTAGTGTATTGGCTAACGCTCTGGTCATGTGGAAGTGTTAGCGGATCTTGCGCGTTCACAATGCAGTGTTGTGCATTATCATAAATACGTAATTTTGCTGCGCGATATTGCTCAAGCCCCAATGGATAGCGATCCATATGATCTTCAGTCACATTCAACACGGTCGCAGCCGCTGCACGTAGGCTAGATGTGGTTTCCAATTGGAAGCTAGACAGTTCCAGCACAAACAGGCTATGCCCTTGATTGAGCAAAGAAAGTGCAGGAATACCGATATTCCCGCCCACACCAACGGAAATGCCCGCCGCTTTCGCCATTTCCCCCACGAGGGAAGTCACTGTGCTTTTACCATTAGAACCTGTGATTGCGACGATTGGTGCATCCGCCTCACGGCAAAACAGCTCGATATCACCCACAATCTCAATACCGTTACTTGCTGCTTCCTGTAACTGCGGTGTTGCCAACGCAACGCCTGGGCTGGCAACAATCAGATCGGCTTGTTGCAGCCATTCATTATTTAAGCTGCCACTATGGCAAGCAACATTCTCAGGCAGTTTATCAACACCAGGTGGCACAGCGCGGGTATCCATCACGCGAGGAACAACCCCACGAGCAAGGAAAAAGTCAACGCAGGAAAGCCCAGTTAAACCTAGGCCGATAATCACTACGTTTTTACCCTGATACTGCTGAACCTGTGAACCAATCATCTTAACGCACCTTCAATGTTGCTAGTCCAATCAGAACTAACATGAGAGAGATAATCCAGAAACGCACGATAACGCGTGGTTCTGGCCAACCTTTCAATTCATAGTGATGGTGAATTGGTGCCATACGGAAAATTCGTTGGCCACGTAATTTGAAGGAGCCAACTTGTAAAATTACCGACAGTGTTTCAACCACAAACACACCGCCCATGATGACTAATAAGAATTCTTGACGCAGTAAAACAGCGATAGTTCCTAATGCTCCACCTAATGCTAAAGAGCCTACATCACCCATAAACACTTGTGCTGGGTAAGTGTTGAACCATAAGAAGCCTAAACCGGCCCCAACAATCGCCGTACACACAATCACTAACTCCCCCGCGTGAGGTAAGAACGGAATGTGTAAATAGTTAGCAAAGTTAACGTTACCCGTTGCCCATGCTACTAACGCAAAACCTGCGGCAACAAATACAGTTGGCATAATCGCTAAGCCATCTAAGCCGTCCGTTAAGTTAACAGCGTTACTGGTTCCAACGATAACGAAGTAAGCCAGTAAAATGTACAGCACGCCTAATTGCGGCATCACATCTTTAAAGAAGGGAACAACCAGCTGAGTCGCTGGTGTGTCTTTACCAATAGCGTACATAGAAAATGCAACGATCAGCGCCAGTGCGGACTGCCAAAAATATTTCCAACGTGCGATAAGGCCACGGGAGTCTTTTCGAACGACTTTGAGGTAATCATCCGCAAAGCCCACAAGACCGTAGCCGACTAAAACGAGGAGCACACACCACACATAGGGGTTATCCAAACGCGCCCACAATAAAACGGATACGCTAATAGAGAACAGGATTAAAATCCCACCCATTGTTGGGGTGCCACGTTTACTAAAGTGTGATTCAGGGCCTGCATCACGGACAACTTGGCCAATTTGCATTTTTTGCAGGTAAGCAATCAGACGTGGTCCCATCCACAAAGCAATACCCAATGCAGTCAGCAAACCGACAATGGCTCTGAACGTCAAATAGGAGAAGACGTTAAAAGCAGAAAATTTATGAACCAATAATTCGGCTAACCAGACTAACATTCGAAGCACTCCTTCAATGCATTCACGACATCTTCCATCGCGGAGCTGCGTGAACCTTTAACTAAAATAGAAACAACATCATTCTGCTGTGCTAGCGGAATTAGTCGGGTTAATAAATCTTGTTTCGCTGTAAAATGCTCGCCACGTTCGCTAGATTGGCTAATAATTTCGCTTAACTGTCCAACACTGAGAACTTTATCTAACCCCGCTTGTTTCGCGGCTAAACCAACTCGCTCATGACACTCGTGGGCATAATCACCAAGTTCACCCATGTCACCGACAACGAAAATGCGATAGCCCGGCATTTTCGCCAGCACATTAATCGCCGCAATCATCGAACCATCATTGGCATTATAGGTATCGTCCAGTACGACTTTCGTCTCACTTAAACTCACTGGAAATAAACGCCCAGGTACTGCTTTCGTGGTGGCAATACCTTGTTTGATATCGTCTAAGGTTGCCCCCACAGAGATGGCTAATGCACTTGCCGCTAAAACGTTGGCAATGTTATGCACACCCGGTAATGGCAATGTGATTTCAACCTGCCCTACCGGCGTATGTAGTGTGAAATCCGTTGTCAGCTGTTTGATTTGAATATCTGAAGGATAGAAATCCGCTTTTTCAGTCAGTGAGTAATACCAAACGGTTTGACGAGGGTTAAATTTCCACTTATCAGAGTAGCTATCTAAATTCACAATCGCCGTGCCTTCTTCTGGCAGACCTTGGTAAATTTCACCTTTGGCTTTAGCCACACCTTCAGGGGAACCAAAACCAGCAAGATGCGCACCAAATAAGTTATTCACGAGTGCAGTTTCTGGCTTAACGATGTTGGTCGTGTATTCAATTTCATGTGGGTGATTAGCCCCCATTTCGATCACAGCAAATTGGTATTCATCCGTTAAACGGAATAGTGTCAGTGGAACACCAATATCATTATTCAAGTTACCTGCGGTATATAACGTTTTACCGCGTTGCGCCAGAATCGAGGCTGTCATCTCTTTCACGGATGTTTTGCCGGAAGAGCCGGTCAACCCGACCACTCTCGCTTTAGATTGTTGGCGAACCCAAGCGGCGATTCGCCCCATCGCAATACGCGTATCTTCAACAATTACCTGTGGGCAGTTCACATCCAATTGATGGTCAACTAACAGTGCTGCCGCGCCAGCATCAACGACTTGATCGGCAAAGTCATGGGCATCAAAACGCTCGCCTTTTAAGGCAATAAACAGACAGCTAGCGTCTATTTTACGGCTATCCGTACTCACGCTTAATAACGCTAATTCGTTATTGCTCGCTTTTTCAATGCGACCGTGAGTGATTTTCGCCAGTTGGGTTAAGGTCATCGGGATCATGCCATCACCCCCAACAATCTTGCGACGGTCAAGCGGTCTGAATAATCTAAACGGCGAGAACCAATGATTTGATAATCTTCATGGCCTTTACCTGCCACTAAAATCACATCATCAGGTTGTGCTTGTAAGATAGTATTGGTAACAGCTTCTGGACGTCCTGGGATCGCGAATACACGGCTAGAATCCAAAATACCCGCCATGATGTCGTTGATAATATCCAGCGGATCTTCGCTGCGAGGGTTATCATCGGTGATCACCACTTTATCAGCGTATTGTTCAGCAGAAGCGCCCATCAGTGGGCGCTTGCCTTTGTCTCTATCACCGCCACAACCAAAGACGCACCACAGCTTGCCTTTACAATGTAAACGCGCTGCCGCTAACGCTTTTTCTAATGCGTCAGGGGTATGAGCATAATCCACAACCACAGTTGGCTTGCCTGCAACGCTAAACACTTCCATACGGCCACAGACTGGCATTAATGCGCCTGTTGTCGCTAAAAGCTGCTCTAATGGGTAATCCATCATTAATAGCGTCGCCATCGCCAGCAATAAGTTGCTTACGTTAAACGCCCCCATTAATGGGCTTTCAAATGAACCTTCACCCCAGCTTGACGTGAAATGAATGGTTGCGCCTTTATCGTGATAGTCCACATCAGTGGCTTTTAACCATGGGCCTTGCCAGTTAGCCGGAATACGATTTTCCATTGTCACGGCACAAGCTTGCGGCAAGCGCTGCAACCACTTCAGCCCGACTTCATCATCAGCATTAATAATTTGAGTTTTGGTTTGATGAGTAGAGAACAGCAACCATTTTGCAGCTTCGTAATTTGCCATATCACCATGGTAATCAAGGTGGTCACGGCTTAAGTTAGTGAATACTGCCGCGTCAAATTGTAGCGCAGCAACACGACCTTGCACCAAGCCATGAGAAGAAACTTCCATCGCCGTCAACGTCGCTTTTTTATTCAGTAATTGAGTCAGTTCTAATTGGATATCAACAGCGGAGCCCGTGGTGTTCTCACTTGGAGAAACTTGCCCCAGTAGCCCATTACCGACCGTTCCCATCACTGCTGATGTTTCGCCTAATCCTTTTGCCCATTGGGCAATTAATTGCGTGGTGGTGGTCTTACCGTTGGTCCCCGTCACACCCACTAACTTCATTTGGGATGAAGGTTGATGGTAGAACTCACCCGCTAATGCGGATAAACGGTTGTTTAGGTCGTTAAGATAAATGACAGGCACACCATGAATAAAGCGAATTTCGCCTTCTTCTGCTTCGCCTTGTGCTTCTGCGATAACTGCAGAAACCCCTTGCGCGATAGCTTGAGGAATATAGTGTCTACCATCTGACTGATGGCCTTTTACAGCAATAAACAGATCGCCCGCGGCAGCCTTTCGACTGTCTAGCGTCATCTCTCGTAAAGAGACATTTGTTGTACTCACACCAAATGGGGCGAGGAGTTCACAAAGATTACGATCTGCCACTTTTAACCTCTTTTTGACTGTTCACGATTTCACTTTTATCGTCTGTTTGCAATGCATCTGGCTCAACGTTCATGAGACGTAAAACCCCGCCCATGATAGAACCAAAGATAGGTGCAGATACTGCACCTCCGTAGTACTTACCGGCTTTTGGATCGTTGATTAACACAACGAGGGCATAGCGCGGGTTGCTTGCGGGAGCAACCCCTGCGGTATAAGCGATATATTCGTTGATATAGCGCCCTTCAGGTCCAACTTTTTTGGCGGTACCTGTTTTAATTGCAATACGATAGCCTTTAATTGCGGCACGTGTTCCCCCGCCACCTGGCAGAGCAACACTTTCCATCATGTGCACAACGGTGCGCATTATTGGCTCAGGAAACACTCGCGTCCCCGGAACAGGCGGGTCGACTTTAGTAATCGATAACGGGCGATATATCCCGAAACTACCGATCGTTGCATAGGCACGCGCAAGTTGTAATGGAGTCACCATCTGCCCGTACCCAAAAGAAAAGGTGGCCCTTTCTAAATCAGACCACCGTGTTTTTTTACTTGGAAAGATGCCACTACTTTCCCCGACTAACCCCAGATTAGTCGGCTTGCCAAACCCAAAGCGGCTATACACGTCCACCAGCTCTGTGGCAGGCATCGCTAACGCTAATTTTGAAACACCAACGTTACTCGACTTCTGTAAAATACCGGTAATTGATAACTCTGCGTAACGCGCAACGTCTTTGATTTCATGACCATTCACGCGGTACGGATAGGTATTTAATACGGTATTTTCTTTCACAATTTTGTTTTGTAGCGCACTCATCACCACAAGTGGCTTAACGGTTGAACCTGGTTCAAAAATATCCGTGATAGCGCGGTTACGCATGAAATCCATCGGCGTACCCGCGAGATTATTTGGGTTATAGGATGGACTGTTTGCCATCGCTAAGATTTCCCCAGTATTCACATCCACAAGGATTGCCACACCGGACTCAGCTTTGTTCTCTTGAACACCTTTTGTTAGCTCGCGATACACAATAGATTGAATACGCTCATCGATACTGAGCATCAAGTTATGGGCTGCTTGGCTATCGACGGAAGAGACGGTCTCAATCACACGGCCATTACGGTCTTTACGTACCGTACGTTCACCCGGAGAACCTTTTAACCAACGGTTAAAGCTTTTTTCCACCCCTTCAATACCTTCACCATCGATATTTGTCACGCCTAGTAAGTGAGCCGTCACTGGACCTGATGGGTAATATCGGCGAGATTCTTTACGTAAATAGATCCCTGGAACTTTTAGTTTGCGGACATATTCACCGATGGAGGGGTTAACTTGACGAGCGAGGTAAACAAAGCGCCCTTTCGGGTTAGCAGAAATTTTGGTGGTGATTTGTTCAAGAGGAATATCTAATGCATCGGCGAGCGCTTTCCAGTGTTCATCGTTACTTACGCCGCCTTTTTCAAAGACTTCTTTAGGATCAGCCCAGATAGCGTTAACCGGGACACTGACTGCTAATTGGCGACCTTCACGGTCACTGATCATTCCTCGAGCCGTTGATACTTCTTGAACGCGAAGGGAGCGCATGTCTCCCTCTTTTACCAGTTTTTCCGGGGCAATAATTTGTAGGTATGCAACGCGAGTCAACAACCCTGCTAATGCCAACCCAATACATCCACACAACAAAACAAAACGCCAGCGAACAAAGCTGGTGACTTCTTCTGTTTTCTTGTTCTTAGCGGGTTTGGTTGCTTTCATTCTTAACCTTCGTTATTGCTTGGAAACAATAATATTTTCTTGGGATGGCTCAACATGAACCATTTGCAATTTTTCAACAGATAAACGCTCAACACGGCTGTGACTGGCTAACGCATTCTCTTCAAGGATCAAGTTTCGCCATTCGATATCGAGAAAATCTTTCTCTTCGTACAGCTTATCTTTGGCGGCAGTCAGCAGTCGTGTTTCATGAGCGGTGGTCACCACAAACACAGCGCTAATCACTATCGCGGCTAGCAAAATCATCGGAATAATTCCGTAACGAAATAAATCGCGACCGATGACTCTGGCTAAACTGTGTCTTTCTGGTGTCATTACTCTACCGCTCTCTCTGCAAAACGTAACACCGAGCTACGTGCTCGTGGGTTTTCGTCAATTTCACTCTCGGAAGGCTTCATTTTGCCTAGTGCACGTAATTTAGCGGCACCTAGCTCTTTGATTTGCGCTTCTGTCAGTGGAATCCCCGCAGGAACAGAAGGTCCGGTACTGTTTTGACGAATAAAGCGTTTTACTAATCTGTCTTCCAATGAATGGAAACTGATCACCGATAAACGCCCTTCAGGTGCTAAAACAGACATCGCACCATTTAATGCTTTCTCAATCTCTTCCAGCTCGCTATTGATATAAATACGAATCGCTTGGAAGCTGCGGGTTGCTGGGTGCTTGTGTCGGTCTTTAATCGGACTGACTTTGGCAATCAGCTCCGCCAAGTGGCGTGTACGCGTTAACGGTTCTTCTTCGGGATTATGGTTACGCTCAACAATGGCTCTTGCGATACGCTTTGCAAAACGCTCTTCACCAAATGTTTTGAGCACCCATGCGATATCGTCTGCTTCCGCGTTCATCAGCCATTGCTGCGCGGATTGACCACGCGTTGGATCCATACGCATATCCAGTGGCCCATCACGCATAAATGAGAACCCACGCTCTGGATCATCTAACTGCGGCGAAGAGACGCCGAGATCCAGCAACACACCATCAATCTTGCCTACTAAGTCTTCTTCTTCCACATAATCTGCAATTGCTGAAAATGGGCCATGCTTAATCATAAAACGTGGGTCATCAATCCCTTGAGCGGCTTTAATCGCCTCTGGGTCACGGTCAATGGCAATCAAGCGACCTTGATCTCCTAGTTGGCTTAAAATCAAGCGAGAGTGCCCGCCACGACCAAATGTGCCATCAATATAGATACCATTTGGTTTAAGATTTAAGCCGTTCACTGCTTCATCGAGCAGTACTGTTACGTGTTTAAATTGCTGCTGTGTCATTGTTATAGTGACAAATCCTGTAGACGGGCGGACAGCGGTTCGTCGGCTAGACGCTCAGCAGCGATGTCAGTTTCCACCTGCTGGTACCACATCTGTTCATCCCAAATTTCAAATTTATTTATTTGGCCCACCAACATGACCTCTTTTGTTAGCCCTGCGTGTTGACGCAGCGTGCTAGCTAGCAAAAGACGTCCTGCATTGTCTATCTGACATTCACTGGCATGACCAAGTAAAAGGCGCTGTACTCGACGTTCTGCGGGATTCATGGTGGATAACTTAGACAGTTTTTCCTCAATGATTTCCCATTCGGGTAAGGTATAAAGCAACAGGCATGGCTGGTGAAGGTCAATGGTACACACCATTTGCCCTTTCGATTCCTCGCTCAGCATTCCTCGATAACGAGTAGGCACGGTTAGTCGCCCTTTGCTGTCGAGATTAACCAGTGTAGCCCCACGAAACATACCTGATTTTTCCCCTTTATTTCCAACTGCCCCACTTTACCCCACAATTCTCCACTTATAAAGTTTACGAATGGTATGAAAACGTTGTCAAGCCAGCCGCACGTAGCTTTAGCTTTATTTACAGAACGTTTTAGAAAAGAAAAAGTTGGAAAAAATCTTACTTGGAAAGAAAAAGAGAAATAACGAGTTGATATAATTCACTTATTTATAAAACGCAGGTAAAACATATTTAAATCTATTTCATTGCTGCAAAATCATACAAATTTGAGTAAATGATATATACGTCTCATTTTTAATCAGTTTATTTCGTGTCTATTCTTTACCTTTTGATCATCATTTATTGATGATTATTTAAACAAAACTACCAAATAATACGTATTATTATATAAAATCATTATATTTCAATACATTAAACAACTGTTTTAATTCACAGTGTTATTTTACTGACAATAATTTGCTCATTGTATTTATCGGTTTTTTTATGGGTTAAAAAAATTTAATTCGTCAAAAAACCAATCGATGCAAAATAATCAAAAAAAGTATTAGGAAAATTCCTAAAGTGAAATATTTACAGGATAACGCAATAAAAAAATCGCAATCACCCATAAATTTCACCAAAAAAAAGCCCCTAATAGATAGGGGCGGATATATTACTAAGAATCTTGGTTAACATCACTAACTATTAAACCGGTTTTTTCACCAGTGGATAAGGTTTATCCACTACTGTTTGCGACCTAAACTACCACGGCGACATAAGTCCCTGCGAATTCGACGAATTCCAGTTTCTGGCTTCTGTTTCTCGTCTAGGCTGGCTAATACCAATTCTAAAATACGCTCTGCAATATCACGGTGGCGCTGAGCGAGAGAGAGCACAGGACAACCGAGGAAATCCAGTAATTCGTTATCACCAAAGGTGCTGATAACCATGTTTTCAGGTAAGCGGCCATTGCGTTTCAATGCCACATCCAACACGCCTTGCAGCAAAGAAAATGACGTTGTGAATAATGCATCCGGCATCGCGTTACCGCTATCTAGCCATTGGGAGAAAACGTCGGCCGCGGCATCACGCTCATAACTATTGGCGTATAAATAATTGACTTCGCGAGTGTCCCCTTCCCATGCTTTACGGAAACCTTGCTCACGTAGATAGCTAACAGAAAGTTCAGGTAATGCCCCGAGATATAAGACCGATTCAGCTGAGAATTTACGTAATTCTTTAGAGATCATCAGAGCATCTTCTTGGTCGTCACCGACCACGCTAATGAAATGCTCTTTTTCTAATGCTCTATCCAGCGCGATGATAGGCAGTGAACGGTTCGCCCAGCGCTGATAAAACGGATGTTCAGGAGGTAATGCGGTAGACACAATAATCGCGTCAACTTGGCGCTGCAGTAAATGTTCCACGCAACGAATTTCGTTGTCAGGTTGGTCTTCTGAACACGCAATTAAAAGCTGATATCCGCGCTGACGAGCTTGTCTCTCAAGATAATTGGCGATACGGGTATAGCTAGTATTTTCAAGATCAGGGATCACCAACCCGATTGAGCGAGTGCGACCTGCGCGTAACCCTGCAGCGACTGCGTTTGGATGGTAATTGTGCTCTCTGACGACTGCCATCACTTTTTCTACAGTTTTATCGCTGACTCGATACTGCTTGGCCTTGCCGTTGATCACATAACTAGCCGTTGTGCGGGAAACACCCGCTAGACGGGCTATCTCATCCAGTTTCACGTTAACCTCTTTGCAATTTGGGAAACAGCCCCGAGTCATTCGAGGCCTTAATCCGCTCTATTCTACCTGCGGCGGATAAATTTTTCATCGCATAATTTTATCGCCACGAGAAACACCAACAATCCCTGAGCGTGCAACTTCAACAATTTCAGCAACACCACGCACAGCTTCAAGGAATGCATCCAGTTTATCGCTTGTTCCTGCGAGCTGAACGGTGTACAGCGTTGGTGTCACATCCACGATTTGCCCACGGAAAATATCGGCACTTCGCTTAATTTCATCGCGCCCATAACCGGAAGCTTGTAGTTTCACTAACATGATTTCACGCTCGACATGAGCTGATGCGGTCAGTTCACTCACACGCAACACATCCACCAGTTTATGCAACTGTTTTTCAATCTGCTCGAGCACCTTGGCATCCCCTTTTGTCTGGATGGTCATCCGTGACAATGTCGGATCGTCGGTCGGTGCTACGGTCAAGCTTTCGATGTTATAACCGCGCTGTGAAAACAACCCAATCACGCGAGATAATGCCCCTGATTCATTCTCTAGTAACACTGATAAGATACGACGCATGATCAAGTCCTCTCCGTTTTACTTAACCACATTTCATCCATTGCTCCACCACGGATCTGCATTGGGTAAACATGCTCAGTTTCATCAATATTAATATCTACAAAGACCAGACGCTGGTTTTCATTCACTTCGACTAGCGCTTGTTTCAGCTTATCTTCAAGTTCATCAGGGGAGGCAATTGAAATCCCCACATGCCCATAAGCCTCAGCTAATTTTGTGAAATTTGGCAATGACTGCATATAGGACTGTGAGTGACGACCTTGATAAATCATGTCCTGCCACTGTTTTACCATGCCCAAGAAACCATTATTCAGATTCAGGATCAGTACCGGCAATCCATATTGCAGCGCAGTTGAAAGCTCTTGAATGTTCATCTGAATACTGCCGTCGCCAGTCACGCATACAACCGTGGATTTAGGGTGTGCTAATTTAACCCCTAAAGCAGCTGGCAAACCAAAGCCCATGGTGCCTAAGCCCCCTGAGTTGATCCAGTGCCGTGGTTTATCAAACGGATAATAAAGTGCAGCAAACATTTGGTGCTGCCCCACATCTGAGGTCACATAAGCTTCACCGTTGGTTAAGCGGTAAATAGCCTCAATGGCTTGTTGCGGCTTCACTTTACTTGGGTTTAATGCATATTTTAGGCACTGTTTTTCGCGCCAAATACCGATCTCCTTCCACCACGTTTGCAGTGCAGCGGTATCTTGCTCGGCAGCCGCATGATCCAGTTGAGCAATCATCTGTTCTAACGTGAGTTTTGCATCGCCAACAATGGGAATATCCGCTTTGACTGTTTTCGAAATTGAGGTTGGGTCCACATCAATTTGGATCACGGTTGCATTCGGGCAATATTTTTCTAAGTTATTGGTTGTTCGGTCGTCAAAGCGAACACCTACCGCAAAAATCACATCAGAATGATGCATCACTTTGTTAGCTTCGTAGGTGCCATGCATTCCGAGCATACCCACAGATTGTTGGTGAGTTTCGGGAAATGCGCCTAGCCCCATCAACGTTGATACCACTGGCAACTGAAGTTTTTCAGCTAATGTCATTAGCTCCGCGGAGCAATTGGCATTGCTCGCACCGCCACCGATATACATCACTGGATTCTTCGCCGCGACTAATTTGGTCAACGCTTTCTTAATTTGGCCTTTGTGCCCTTGTAAGGTCGGATTATATGAGCGCAATGAGACGGATTCAGGGTAGCGATAAGGGAATTTAGCGGCCGGATTCACCGTATCTTTTGGAAAGTCGATCACCACAGGCCCTGGGCGTCCACTCGCCGCAATATAGAACGCTTTTTTGATGGTTTCAGGGATCTCTTTCGCGTGTTTGATGAGAAAACTATGCTTCACGATTGGGCGCGAAATACCCACCATATCGCACTCTTGGAACGCATCGTTCCCAATTAATGAACTGGCGACCTGCCCCGATAAAACCACCATGGGTACAGAGTCCATATACGCAGTCGCAATACCGGTTATCGCATTGGTTGCGCCGGGTCCTGACGTTACTAACACTACGCCCACATCCCCTGTTGAGCGCGCATAGCCATCGGCCATATGCACCGCAGCTTGCTCGTGACGAACTAAAATATGCTCTACGCCACCCACGGTATGCAGTGCATCATAAATATCAAGAACTGCGCCTCCCGGATAGCCAAATACGTGTTTCACTCCTTGGTCAATCAATGACTTGACGACCATTTCTGCTCCCGACAACATCTCCATGAGTTTGCCCTCAGACTATTTGCAAGTTAACAGAGAGCCGAACAGCCCTCTTTAATTTTTATTAAGTTAGTCATAAATTCAGCTCTTAACATATCCCTACCATTTGTGGGACGCAAATTTGATTTCGTAGAGAAATTAAGGAAGATTTCATTTTGTCTTGAACATGAAAATTCGGCAGATTCATTGACTAGTTTTCAATCAAAATAGAGCGAAAATAACTAAAAGGTAAGCAAAAATAGTGGCAACGCGATTTTACATAAATAGCAGGTAAAACAAAGCCCTTCAGGGATAACCACTGAAGGGCTTAGAAAATATGATTAAATATCGAATTACTCTTGATACATAGATTCAATTTCTAATCGGTAGCGCTCTGAAATAATTTTACGGCGTAATTTCAGCGTAGGCGTTAATTCACCTTTCTCCATTGAGAAATTGCTTGGTAACAGTGTAAAACGCTTCACTTGATGGAAGTTTTCCAGATTCTTTTGTAGCTCTTTGAGACGACCTTCAAACAGCGCGACAATTTTAGAGTCTTTTAACAGCTCCAAACGATCACGGTATTTTAAGTTAATTGAATTTGCATACTCTTCAAGGCTGTCATAGCAAGGCACAATCAGCGCAGAGACAAATTTACGTGCATCAGCAATGACAGCAATATGCTCAATAAAACGGTCTTGACCTAAAACACCTTCGATAACCTGTGGCGCAATATATTTCCCGTTAGACGTTTTCATTAAATCTTTCAGTCTATCCGTAATATATAAGTTACCTTGCTCATCGATTTTTCCGGCATCCCCTGTACGCAACCAACCATCAGCCGTGAATGTATCTATCGTTTCTTTCGGGCGATTATAGTAGCCTTTCATGACGACGGGGCCTTTGACTTGGATTTCGTCGTTTGCGCCAATGCGTACAGAAATGGCAGAAAGCGGTGTACCAATTGAACCTAATGGGTATTTGTTAGCTTCCCAGCACGAGACTGTCGCGCAAGTTTCGCTCATCCCATAGCCATATTTGATATTCACACCTGCAGACAAGAAAAACGCAATCACATCATCATCGAGACGCGCGCCCGCCGCTGGCATAAAACGAATGCGACCACCGAGCCCTTGGCGAATTTTGCTCAGAACCAGTTTATCTGCCAATGCATATAAGCGATTGTTGATAAATGAAAGAGATTTACCTTTCGCCATCGCTTTCACTTTTTGTTTCCCTATCGCAATCGCCCATTTGAAAATCGCACGACGCATGAAAGGCGCTTGGGATACTTTACTTTGTACTGCGCTGTAAACTTTCTCATAGAAACGTGGTACGGCACACATCACCGTTGGCTTAACATCAGCAAGCGCTTCTTTTACTAAATTAGTATTGGTTAAATAGACATTACGCGCGCCGCTGTGCATGACATAAAAACTCCATGCGCGTTCAAAAACGTGGGAAAGCGGTAGAAAACATAATGAAACATCGTCTTCGGACAGTTCTAAACGGTTGTCATGAAGATAAAGCTGAGCTGCCATATTGTAGTAATCTAGCATTACCCCTTTCGGTTCACCCGTGGTGCCCGAGGTATAAATAATGGTGAATAAATCACTTAAATTTTGAGCAGCAATTCGCGCATCTAACTCAGCTTGATATTGAGGCTGAGCGAGGGACATAAATGTCGATAAGTGCATGCTGTTAGCCACTTGGCCATCTAATTCAACATTATCATCTAATGCAATGATAGCGGTGAGTTGCGGGCAATGGGCAAGTAATTGGCAAGCAACTTGGTATTGTTCTTGAGCACCCACAAAGAGGATCTTAATGTTGGCGTCATTAATGATATAGGCGGCTTGGTCGATACTGCTGGTAGCATAGAGAGGCACCGTCACGGCTTTAATTTGTAATACAGCCAGATCAACCAAAGACCAATTCATACTGTTTTGAGCAAAAAGCCCAATATTCTCTTGCGGTGCAACATTCATCGCTAAGAGCTGATGTGCAATCGCGGTGGTTTTGGTACCCACTTCTGCCCAAGTCAGTTCTGATTGATGTCCGTTGTCCCATTGACTGAAAGCTATCCGATCCGCTGACTCGCTCGCGTCCATTCTGGAACGTATGCGGTTAACAATATGATATGGATATAGATTTTCAGTAATCAAAGTGTATTCCCTATAGGTCATTAGAATTTTAAGTCATTCGGCAAACTCACAAATAACCTAATCTTAATACTTTTTATTATTTCAGCTTACATCTGTTAGCTGAATATTTTGAGTGTATAGCGGAAAGATAAACGAGGAAAGGAATAAAGTGTAAATTTTTTGCAAATGCTACGGACACAACAAAACTCGCCACTATTTTCATCATGGCGAGTTAGTATTTAGAGGAATATGCTAGTGTTATCTTGGAATGAATTGAATCAATTTAGCTTACAACTGTTCTATCATTTGGCAAAACTGCGTTTTCATCCATTGATGGCCTTTATCTCGCGCCGTCGATTCATGCCACGTTAAATAACATGGGCGAGAATTATCTTCCCAAGGCAATGATAAAGTACGTAGTTGCAGTTGACTTGCATGGTGTTCCACTAACCATTTAGGTGCAATCGCCACTAAATCGGTTTGTGCCACAATGTTCAATACACTGTTTAAGTCAGTTCCTTGATAACTGACAGTGTGTGAAAGTTCCGTATTATGGTAATACAGTTTGCTAAATGACCCGATATTATCCATTGCCATAATAGCGTGTCTTTCACTCACTAACATTTCTTGATTAATGGTACTTTCAATTCTTGGGTGGTGATTCGCTACGACTAAAACTAATTCATCATTAAATAAAATCTGATGTTGATATTCGGGTTTTTCGAATTGATTATAGCCCAAGAAGAAATCTATCTCTTGATACTTTAATTGATGCGCTATGTTATTCCCTAAAAAAGAATGAATGAAAACTTGAATATTTGGCGATGCAATTTTAAATTTATCAACAATTATTGCCGCTAAGCGAATATCCAATGGAGAGCAAATAGATAAGTTAAATGCTCTTTCGCTTTGCTTAGGATCAAATCCTGCGCCTGGTAATTCATTATGCACCAATTGAAGCGCTTGTCTTACTGGCCCAAATAATTGTTTAGCACGCGAAGTTGGTTGAATACCACGCCCATAACGAACAAATAATTCGTCATTGAACATAGATTTTAAACGGGATACGGCGTTACTTACTGCTGGCTGAGACATACCGAGAACTTGTGCTGCACGAGTGACATTTTGCATTTGCATCACAACATCAAAAACAGTTAATAAGTTCAAATCAACATTACGCAGATGAATATCGCTACTTTCTTTTTTTGCTGTTGAGATCGTATCAAAATCAGTCATTTTTAACTCCACTAAATATATTTATCATTTTTAATTAATGAACATGATTCATCAAAGCAATATTGACGAAAAATATAAAATCATTAAATATTATTTTTAAAACAACTTATACATGATAAGTTATTTCGCTTTCCCTGCATTTATTAAAACGACGCTTCTATTCTTTTTGCCCATAAATTAGAATCGAGGTATAGATATCATCATAAAATGCAAATATTCATCAGTGTAATGGGTGCGTGTAACTTATTAAAGCCAGCATCATTTCGATAAAAATAATAAAACAAATTCAAGAATAAATCATAATAAATCTCTTCTATAAACGCGCTTGAATCTCATTATCAGATTAATTTTTAATTATTTATTTATTAGATAATTAACCTTATTTGAAGCATAGCCATCATCAATACCAACAAAGACTTTTATCTAACTTCTGCATACTTTCATTACATAAACATAATAAAAATCATTACGTTATAAAAATATCATCATGCCATTAATTTTTAGACGAAATTTTAGCCTACTTTTAGCGGCCTGATATAGACAAAAACATCATAAAAATTATAAATATCAGACGCAAACTCCAATAATCGATAACAACTCAATTTCGAGCATTTCGCGCTCAAAAAATTAAGTTTGACATCATTATTGAAATCACGTATCAATAAATGCAGATTATTTGAAATTCATAGAGAGACAGTTACCCATGACATTTTCTATCCGCCTACTAAGCCTACTACTACTCGCAGCCAATTTGCGCGGTATGCTTATGGATGGAAAGTAAAACAAATACTGTCCACAAACATAAAGAAGCCCGCGCAACCAGCGGGTTTTTTTATGCCTGCGGCTAGATGGGAATCCAACAAACAGAATTAAAAACAACAAAATTTAGTCTATGAGGAACGCATTATGAGCAACCAAGTTATCATCTTCGATACGACCTTACGTGATGGCGAGCAAGCCTTGCAGGCCAGCTTATCCGTTAAAGAAAAATTACAAATTGCTTTCGCGTTAGAGCGCTTAGGTGTCGATGTTATTGAAGCTGGGTTTCCTGTCTCATCCCCGGGTGATTTTGAGTCTGTTCAAACTATCGCCCGAGAAATCAAAAACAGCCGCATCTGCGCATTAGCACGCTGTGTTGAAAATGATATTGATGTAGCGGCTGAATCCTTGAAAGTGGCTGAAGCATTCCGTATTCATGTGTTCTTAGCGACATCCAATTTGCATATGCAGAAAAAGTTAAACAAAACGTTTGATGGCGTGATGGATATGGCGATCAACTCCATTAAACGCGCACGTCGTTATACCGATGATGTGGAATTTTCGTGTGAAGATGCAGGTCGTACCGATATTGATAACTTATGCCGTATTGTCGAAGCCGCCATTGGTGCTGGCGCGACTACTATTAATATCCCAGATACCGTCGGCTACACGACCCCATATCAATTCGGTGGCATTATCTCTTCTTTATATGAGCGCGTACCTAACATTGATAAAGCCATCATCTCCGTTCATTGCCATGATGACTTAGGCATGTCAGTCGCCAACTCCATCAGCGCCGTTCAAGCCGGAGCTCGCCAAGTGGAAGGAACGATCAACGGATTAGGCGAACGCGCAGGAAATACCGCGTTAGAAGAAGTGATCATGGCGATTAAATTGCGTGAACAGATGTTAGGTGTGCACACCAATATCAATCACAAAGAAATTTACCGCACCAGCCAGTTAGTCAGCCAGTTATGCAATACCCCAATTCCTGCCAATAAAGCGGTTGTGGGTAGCAACGCATTCGCGCATTCATCAGGGATCCACCAAGATGGCGTGTTAAAGAATCGCGAAACATACGAAATCATGACCCCTGAATCCATCGGCTTGAAAGAGCAACAATTGAATTTAACCTCTCGTTCAGGTCGTGCAGCGGTTAAACACCGCATGGAAGAGATGGGTTACAGCGAAGGTAAAGATTTCAACTTGGATGAGTTATACACCGCATTCTTGAACTTAGCCGATAAAAAAGGCCAAGTGTTTGATTATGATTTAGAGGCTTTAGCCTTCTTCGCGAAACAACAAGATGAAACTGACCATTTTGTCATGGATTACTTTAGTACACAGTCGGGTTCAAGCATTGTGGCCACTGCAACCGTCAAAATGCAGTGTGGTGAAACAGCAAAATCAGAAGCGGCAACCGGAAATGGCCCTGTTGATGCCATCTATCAAGCGATTAGTAAAATCACAAACTACCCAATGAAATTGGTTTCTTACCAATTGTCTGCAAAAGGTCAGGGGGAAAATGCATTAGGACAAGTGGACATCGTCGCTGAATGTTTTGGCCGTCGTTTCCACGGTATGGGATTGGCGACGGATATCGTTGAGTCATCAGCAAAAGCGATGGTGCACGTGTTGAATAGCATTTGGCGTGCAGAACAAGTCAAAAAAGAAAAACAAAAAATCTCTGACCAAGAGTCACAAATTAATACAAAGGAAGCGGTGTAAACATGTCTACGAATTTTAATATTGCGGTATTAGCGGGCGATGGAATCGGCCCTGAAGTGATGGCTCAAGCTCATAAAGTATTGAACGCGATTAGTAAGCGATTTGCTATCACCATTTCAACTAAAGAATATGATGTGGGCGGCGCTGCCATTGATAATCACGGAGAGCCATTACCGCAAGCGACAGTCAAAGGTTGTGAAGAGGCTGATGCCGTATTATTCGGCTCAGTGGGTGGCCCAAAATGGGAACATTTGCCACCGGACAGCCAGCCTGAACGCGGCGCATTATTACCATTGCGTAAACATTTTAAATTATTCAGTAATTTACGCCCTGCTCGTTTATACCAAGCATTAGAAGCATTTTGCCCATTACGCGCCGATATTGCCGCTCAAGGGTTTGATATTTTATGCGTCCGTGAATTAACTGGCGGGATCTACTTTGGTCAGCCAAAAGGACGTAAAGGCGAAGGTGCTGAAGAATATGCGTTCGATACCGAGGTTTATCACCGCTATGAAATTGAACGCATTGCCCGCATTGCCTTTGAATCTGCTCGTAAACGTAGCCATAAAGTGACTTCAATTGATAAAGCTAACGTTTTACAAAGCTCCGTATTATGGCGCGAAGTGGTTAACCAAATTGCCAAAGAGTACCCAGATGTTGAAGTGAATCATATGTATATCGATAACGCCGCGATGCAGATGATCAAAGCCCCTTCTCAGTTTGATGTGGTGCTGTGCTCCAACTTATTCGGTGACATTATTTCCGATGAGTGCGCAATGATCACAGGCTCGATGGGTATGTTGCCTTCAGCTAGCTTAAACGCCGATGGCTTTGGCTTGTACGAGCCCGCAGGCGGTTCAGCGCCAGATATCGCAGGCAAAAATATTGCCAACCCAATCGCACAAATTTTATCGGCATCCATGTTATTGCGTTTTAGTTTGAATCAAACGGAAGCGGCTGATGCCATCGAAAGCGCGGTGAATAAAGCATTAGAAAATGGCTATCGTACTGCAGATTTAGCGGGCAATGGTCAATCAATCAGTACCAGTGAAATGGGTGACATTATCGCTCGTTATATTGAAGAAGGGGTTTAACATGTCGAAGACTTTATACCAAAAATTATATGACGCTCACGTTGTCCGTGAGGTTGAAAACGAAATCCCTTTAATTTATATCGATCGCCATCTGGTACATGAAGTGACTTCACCGCAAGCGTTTGATGGTTTAAGAACCAAAAATCGCCCGTTGCATCAACCAAGCAAAACATTTGCAACCATGGATCATAACGTGTCAACGCAGACTAAAGATATCAATGCCTGCGGTGATATGGCGCGAATTCAGATGCAAGAGTTGATGAAAAACTGCGAAGAATTCGGCGTGACTTTATATGATTTAAATCACCCATATCAAGGTATTGTCCATGTGATGGGGCCAGAGCAAGGCATCACTTTACCGGGGACAACCATCGTTTGTGGTGATTCTCATACTGCCACTCACGGTGCATTCGGCGCATTAGCTTTTGGGATTGGGACATCCGAAGTTGAACACGTCATGGCGACCCAAACCTTGAAACAAGCGCGTGCCAAAACCATGAAAATTGAAGTGGTGGGTAAAGCACCTGCGGGGATTACCGCAAAAGATATCGTTTTAGCCATTATCGGTACCACGGGTAGCGCAGGTGGAACGGGCTACATTGTCGAATTCTGCGGTGACGCAATTGAAGATTTGAGCATGGAAGGTCGCATGACCGTCTGTAACATGGCGATTGAGTTAGGCGCTAAAGCTGGCATTATCGCTCCTGATGAAACTACTTTTAATTATATGAAAGGTCGCCAATTTGCACCGAAAGGCCAAGATTGGGATGATGCTGTCGCGTATTGGAAAACGTTAAAAACCGATGATGATGCGAAGTTCGACAAAGTGATAACCATCCAAGCTGAGACTATTGCACCGCAAGTGACTTGGGGTACTAATCCGGGGCAAGTGATCGCGATTAACCAACCGATCCCAGCACCTGAATCTTTTACTGACCCCGTCGAGCGAGCTTCTGCAGAAAAAGCCTTGGCGTACATGGGATTGGAATCAGGTATTAAGTTATCTGACGTGAAGATTGATAAAGTCTTTATTGGCTCTTGCACTAACTCACGCATCGAAGATTTACGCGCCGCTGCGGCCATTGCCAAAGGGAAAAAAGTCGCGTCTGGCGTACAAGCCATTGTGGTACCAGGTTCCGGCCCAGTTAAAGCCCAAGCTGAACAGGAAGGTTTGGATAAAATCTTTATGGATGCTGGCTTCGAATGGCGCTTACCAGGCTGTTCAATGTGCTTAGCGATGAACAACGACCGTTTGAATCCGGGTGAACGCTGCGCATCCACCAGCAACCGAAACTTTGAAGGTCGCCAAGGTCGTGCAGGTCGCACCCATTTAGTTAGCCCTGCAATGGCTGCTGCCGCAGCGATTAACGGTCATTTTGCTGATGTTCGTGACATTCAAATCTAAAGGAGAAAACTATGGATAAGTTTATTAAGCATGTTGGGATTGTTGCTCCTTTAGATGCCGCAAACGTCGACACCGATGCGATTATTCCAAAACAATTTTTGCAGAAAGTGACTCGCACAGGCTTTGGTCAGCACTTATTTAATGACTGGCGTTTTTTAGATGATAAAGGCCAGCAACCTAATCCTGATTTTGTCTTGAACAAATCAGTATTTAAAGGCGCTAGCATTCTGTTAGCCCGTGAAAACTTTGGTTGCGGTTCATCTCGTGAACACGCACCTTGGGCACTGACCGATTTCGGCATCCAAGTGGTGATTGCGCCAAGTTTCGCCGATATTTTTTACGGTAACTCGTTTAATAACCAATTACTGCCAATTAAATTAAGCGAACAGCAAGTGGATGAGATGTTCAACTATGTGAACAGCCACGAAGGTTGCCAGTTTACGGTGGATTTAGAAGCGCAAACCGTCACTGCTGGCGACAAAGTGTATACTTTCGAGATTGACAGTTTCCGCCGCCATTGCATGATGAATGGCTTAGACAGCATTGGTTTGACGTTACAGCACGTTGACCAAATCAAGGATTACGAGCAAAAGCTCCCCGCCTTTATGAATTAATCCCCAGCCCACTCCGGTGGGCTTTTTGTTGCCTATTTGTATTCATAAAAGTAGAACTCAATTCCAATAAACCGCACCAACCAATAAATCCTTCCCCATTAATTCTGAATATGCCATGATTTCAAATAATCATGATTCTGGGTTTCATTAAACCGTTTTTTCAAAATAGTTCATGTTGTGGCAAGGCGGCAAAATGAGGATATCTCTGGGAGCATACTTTAGTATGTGACCTGAGTAGCCGAGTGAAGCCAACGCAGTCACAGCGTGAAATATGAAGAAAAATAGGAGCATACATCAGTATGTGACCTGAGTAGCTGAATGAAGCCAACACAGCCACAGCGTGAAATATGAAGAAAAAAGAAAAAAAGCCAGTATGCATTCACATACCGGCTGGTAAAAATACCATTACTCAATAAAAGGGGGAGTAAACCTGCAACAGACAGGTCAATAGAGCTACTTACTGCCCCCTATTATCTACGGAATATAGGATATTAAAATTGATGCAATTTATTCTGGAGTTCCTCTTTTATGTCTAATTCTCGATTACAAACGCAATTTGTACGCTTGTGGCAGCACTTTCAGGGAAAAAACAGTGAAACCACATTACAAGATATTGCCGATATTTTGTTTTGCTCTCGCCGTCATGTTCGCACCCTGCTCAATAATATGCAGTCCCATGGTTGGCTCAGTTGGCAAGCAGAATCGGGACGAGGAAAACGCTCCGCATTAATTTTTCATATCAATGGTTTAGAACTACAACAGGCGCAGGCTGAACAGCTGTTAAAAGAAGAAAGTATTGAAAAACTCGTGGCGCTCGTGGGCGATAAAGAGACTATCCGTCAAATGGTCTTATCGGAGCTTGAGCGCAGTTATCGACAAGGTAAAAACTTACTGCGCATCATTTATTACCGTGATTTTCCTAATTTACTTCCCGGCACCCCAATGCGCCGCTCTGAAATCCACTTAATGAGTCAGATATTTAATGGATTAACTCACTTAAATGAGGAAAAAGGGGAAGTAGAAGATGGTATTGCTCACCACTGGCAAGCCATTAACGAGCAACATTGGCGCTTTTATTTACGTCCGGCTATCTATTTTCATCATGGACGTGAAATGCAAGTGGAGGATATTATCCACTCTTTATTACGATTAAAGCAGTGCTGGCCGCTGTTCTCACATATTCACTCGGTCACCTCCTCGCAACCTTACGTGATTGATGTCCATCTGAGCCATCCTGATACGCAATTTCCTTGGTTACTGGGCAGCCCACATGCCGCCATTCTCCCGAAAGAGTGGGAAACCATCAGCGGCTTTAGTCAGCGCCCTATTGGTACGGGTCCTTATGAAGTCGAAACCAACATCCCGCAAAAACTCACCATCAGCGCTTTTGACCGCTATTTTGGCTATCGTGCCTTGTTGGATGAGGTGACTATTTGGGTGGTTCCCGAACTTTCTGAGCAGATGGTGTGTACCACATTAAAGATGGATGGTGATAAACGCCACAATGACTCTCTCGAAAGCCGCATGGAGGAAGGTTGCTATTTTCTGTTATTCGACCAACGCTCCGACATTTCTCAACGGGAAGATGTGCGTAAATGGCTGTGTAGCTTTTTAACCCCCGTCAACCTACTAGCGCACTGTGAATCCTTCTATCAACGCCACTGGGCGCCTGCTTATGGATTACTGCTTCATTGGCATCACAGTAAAATGCTCTCCCAGCGAACCAAACCTGAAGACTTAACCGAACTAACGGTCACCTTTTATCGCCATCATCATGAATTTTATGCCATCAGTCAAATCATGAAGCGAGTGTTAGAAACCCAAGGAGTAGAGCTTAAAATTAACATCGTTGATTATGATGATTGGTTTAACGGGGATGCGAAGAGCGATATTTGGCTCTCCACTGCCAACTTTTATAAACCTCTTGAATTTTCTATCTTCGCCACGTTGTACGAAATGCCGCTATTGCGTCAGTGTTTAGGAAAAACCCTCGATGAAGAGTTACAGCTGTGGCGCCAGCAAAAATTGGATGTGGAATCTTGGTGCGAGAGCTTGATTGATTCTCAAGTCTTCCACCCCATTTTTCATCACTGGTTAGAGTTACAAGGTCAAAGAACAATGCGAGGTGTTCGTATGAATACCTTTGGCTGGTTTGACTTTAAATCAGCTTGGTTTAAGCCAACTGAGGATAATACACAGAATTGATGATAGTTATAAACAGTTAGAGTGAGTAAAATGGATTTTATTCACTTTTTCTGTGGATATCCATGTGAACAACCAGATAGTAATCAGGGTATATCCCAACTATTCATTTCTAACAAAAAACCACACTAAAAAATAAAACATTATAAATCATAGTAATAAGTGGATTTCACATGAGATATCCACTGTGAGTTTTCCCCTCTTTTTTTGTTAGGAGTTCAACTGAGCAAAGATCAATCAATGCATGTTTTATCCACAAGGAATGTACTTAACTTACCCGCTTTTTGTGACGAGCTTCAATAAATGACATTAGTCAAGGCTGTAAATTCACACAGTAATCGCAGTTTTTCACAGTTATCCAGAAATCCTGTGGATAACCTAGTGCATGATCCTGTGATTATCTTGGGATGAAGTTGAATAACCCTAAATATTCATAATCCCGCCTGTGATTATTATCTAATATCCATATATATATCATGAAGTTAAATACGGTGACTAAAAAGTGTTATACTCACCCTATCTTGCGACCATTTCCTTGGTTATTTTTTAAACACAATCAAATTCTGTCGACTATGTCCTTTATACCGCCTTCACCACCAGAAAATGAAACCGTCTTATTAGCGCGAGCCCAAGCCCTTGCAGGCTATACGCTTGGTGAGTTAGCAACTATTGCAGGCATCCCAATCCCCCCCGATCTTAAACGAGATAAAGGCTGGGTCGGGACACTGTTAGAGTATTTTTTAGGTGCGACCGCAGGCAGTAAAGCCGAACAAGATTTTGCAGATATTGGCGTCGAGCTTAAAACAATTCCAATCGATCGCCATGGCGTACCATTAGAGACGACGTTTGTTTCTGTCGCGCCACTTACGGGCAATAGCGGCCTGACATGGGAAAATAGCCATGTGCGCCGCAAATTATCTCGCATTCTGTGGTTTCCGATTGAAGGTGAACGCCAAATTCCACTTGCCCAGCGCCGTATTGCAAACCCGCTGATTTGGAGCCCTTCTGCGCTTGAAGAACAACTTTTACGCCAAGATTGGGAAGAGTTAATGGATTTAATTGTGCTGGGAAAAGTCGAAACCATCACCGCTCGTCACGGACAAGTTCTACAAATTCGTCCCAAAGCGGCGAATAATAGAGCGCTAACCGAAGGTATTGGTGAATTTGGGCAGCCAATAATGACATTACCGAGAGGTTTCTATTTAAAAAAAGATTTTACGGGTCCATTATTAGCGCGGCACTTTAACCTCGGTTAATCGGTCAAGGTATCGCCTGTGCCAAACAGACGATTTTTTATTCCATTTTTAAGGCAACAAGATGTTTGAGTGGTTCTTAGATCCCCATGCTTGGATGGCATTGGCAACATTAACAATTTTGGAAGTCGTACTGGGTATCGACAATATTATTTTCTTAAGTATTGTCGTCAGCAAATTACCCGCCCATCAACAAAATAGCGCCAGACGTATTGGGTTAATCGCAGCGATGGGAATGCGCTTAGCACTGCTAGCGTCCATTGCTTGGCTCGCACGCCTCACAACACCACTCTTCACATTAGCTGAACATACCGTTTCCGCCCGCGACTTAATTTTGTGTGCTGGTGGCTTATTCCTCATTTGGAAATCCAGTCAGGAGATTTTCGATACCATTGAAGGGGAAGACGATGATGGGATAGCCCAGAAAAAAGTGACTTCATTCTGGGGAGCCATTATGCAAATCGCAATTTTAGATATTATCTTCAGCTTAGATTCCGTGATCACCGCCGTGGGGCTATCTGACCATCTGTTTATTATGATGGCCGCAGTGATTATGGCAGTCATGATCATGATGTTCGCCGCGAAGCCTATTGGTGATTTTGTGGAACGTTACCCTTCCGTCAAAATCCTTGCGCTCTCTTTCTTGATCCTTGTTGGATTCACTCTGTTACTTGAAAGTGTTCAGGTGCATGTTTCAAAAGGCTATATCTATTTTGCTATGTTCTTCTCCATGTCAGTGCAAATGCTTAATATTCTGCGCAGCAAAAAGTGGAAAATGAAAAACAAGCATTAGATAAAAAATACACAGTCATAGCCAACTTAACGTAAGGCGTCCTTTGCTGCAGCAATAGCGCCTTCCACCGCTTTTTTAGCTTGGGGGCTATTTTTCCAACAACTTGACCCCGTTAGTGCCGCGCCCGAAATTAAAATTTCATCGTAAGAAGCTTCACTTAACTGCGCTAAAGATGAAAACCCCATTTGTTCTAATCGGCTAATCACTGTTGGTCCAACTCCCTTCACCGCTAAGAGAATTTGCTTTTCTGAGTCTGAAAATGGCATAAATTATCCTTTTGGCTGTAAAATAGCCGTAATTGAGCGTATATTTTGCAATTAACCTATTTCTTAATTTAAAATTCTGAGCTGTCTATAACAGGTTGAGTTACCTGCCCTACAAATCTGTTTTAGCAAATAGGAAATAACAACGGTAAAGTCATTGACGACTCGCGATAGAAACTAACATGTCGCACTAAAAATTCTATCTTGTAGGTATTTATTATGTATAGCAACAAAATATCCAATACTCGCCATATGTCGATGACATTATCTGATGGGCGACTTTTGTGTTGGTATGAATCTGGCCCTGAACAGGGGTTCCCCGTGATTTTTTGTACTGGCGCAGGGATGAGCGGTACACTGGGCTTTGGCATTGACCGTCTTGAAGAGCTAAATATACGCTTGATAACCCCTGAGCGTGCCGGACTCGGTCAATCCACCTTTGATGAGCATAAATCCCTACAACGCTTTGCTCAAGATATTCAAGAACTTCTGAATGCTCAAAAACTGCCGTCATTTTCCGTTGTCGGTTTTTCTCAAGGTGCCGTTTTCGCCATGGCACTCGCCAGCTACGCCTCCCCTGTTTCTTTATCGCTTGTGTCAGGACAAGACCAATTTGAGTTTCCTGCAACCCGTGCGCAATTAAAACAAGATGTGGTTAATATGCAGGAGCAAGCCATTCATACCCCTGATGCTTTATCGGAATGGTTGATGCGCAATGTGACCTCACAATGGTTACTGGCATTTATTCTTAACTGTAGTGCAGAGATAGACCAGCAGGTTTATAGCGAAGAGAGCTTCTTAGCCGCCTACAGTGACTGTATGGAACGTGCATTTATGCAAGGTAACCAAGGCTATGTTCAAGATCTCTTAATCGCTCTGCAACATTGGCAGTTCAATCCTGAAGATATCCACTGCCCTGTTGCACTGTGGTATGGCGAGCAAGATGTGAGTACCGTGCATTCCCCTGATTTTGGTAAAACACTGGCTCAGCGTTTTCCTGATAGCGAACACTTTTTGTTCTCTCATGAAGGCGGCTCAGTTTTGTGGACACAAGCCTATTCCATTCTTGCCCAATTGAAAGAACACAGCCTTTAGGCATAAAAAAAGGTGCCCAATGAAACATTAGGCACCTTAAATAGCGGATTAAAACTTACTTTTTAGACGCTTGGATATATAACAGTTCCAATGCAATCGTCGCTGCGGCTAATGCCGTAATTTCTGATTGGTCATAGGCTGGAGCCACTTCCACCACATCCATCCCAACAATATTCAGTGACTTAATTCCACGCAGCAGTTTCAACGCTTTATCAGATGTTAAACCACCAATCACTGGCGTACCGGTTCCTGGTGCAAATGCAGGATCCAGACAGTCAATATCAAATGTCAGATAAACAGGCATATCACCCACGATCTGTTTGATCTGAGCAACCATGTCATCCACACCACGATCATTCGCTTGAGCCGCATCCAATACCGTGAAACCGTTGTCAGAATCATGCTCAGTACGAATACCAATCTGCACAGAATGATTTGGGTCGATCAAACCTTCTTTTGGCGCATGATAGAACATGGTGCCGTGGTCATACAGGCTGCCATTGCCGTATGTGTCAGTGTGCGCATCAAAATGCACTAACGCCATTTTACCGAAGTGTTTCGCATGGGCGCGCAGTAATGGCAATGTCACAAAGTGGTCGCCACCAAACGTTAAACAGCGTTTACCGGATTCCAACAGCTTTTCAGTGTGAGCTTGCAGCTTGTCGCACATATCTTGCGCATCACCGAAGGCAAACACTACATCGCCGCAGTCAACCACGTTGAGTTTATTCTTTAATTTGAAATCCCATGGCCAACGGTGACTTTCCCACGCTAAGTTTGTTGAAACTTGTCGAATGGCCGCAGGCCCATGACGGCTACCTGCACGCCCGGAAGTTGCCATATCAAATGGAACGCCCGTGATCACCCAATCAGCATCAGAGCTATAGGGTTGAAAATTTAATGGAAAACGTAAAAAACCAAATGCGTTTGAAACCAGTGAATTATCAACCTGATTTCCTAATGTGCTATTAATCATCACTGTTCCTTAATCATTCATCTTCTAATACTAAACAGTACTGAATACTGTTCATAGAAAGGTAAATTAACTAGTACTTACAATAGGTTATAAAGCTTATAGGCGTATATTCTAGCTTTGTTGTACATGAGTTTTACGCGATTATATCAGGGTATAGTACTGGAACATAGCTACCATCTTATAGAGAACAATATGAACTCTCAGCGAAGTTACTGCCTTTTAGGACTTGAAGTTTTTTGAGGCAGGGTAAGCAGGTAGTTTTTATGAAAAAGTGTCCAATGGGTCAACAGAGGTATTAAGAGATACATTATTACCATTGGACATTTTATACTGATTAATGATCACCAATCAGGATTATTGATCATTAAATCAATATCACTATTGAGTTTATCAATTAGCTCCATTAGTACTGAACCCTAACCCAATAAAACCTATCATTATTGTTAATTAGCTTTTGTACTCATATCATAATTAATTATGTTGTATATGAAATATATCAGTACTGATAGGGTAGTGTTTTGATTCGCCTAAAATGAATTTTGATGTGAACTCACGGCAAAGTTACCTGCCTTTAGTACTCGAATTATTGTAATTCAGGGGGAGTATACTGATTTTATTAATACTTAAAGTAATCCCTTACTAAAGTAAAAAACAGTTCTGTTTTTATATCAAAGAGATAAAAAATTAAGTACATAATATATGTGTGTAATGAAATTTCAGTACTTGATATAGATAATTAGAATTAAAGAATAAGGTAATTAAATAACAATCGAAAGTATTATTTAAAATAAAGTAATTATACTTCCATTACTTATTTTATCTTAATTTTATTTTTACTTTTAACAATAGAAATAAAATAGCACCCCATTAGTTTTAAAAGTACAAATATATAATATAACCAGTTGTTTTTATTGCATTTAAATTCGACATTTATTTATGGTGAAATTTATTAATGAAAGTATTGCATTTATTTTTTAATTTTGATATCGTTAATAAAAGCATAAAAATAGACATGTTAAAACACTATCCTGTGTTTTACAATTTCGAATACAAAAACTAAAAAAACCACCTGAGCGTACATATTATACATGACACAATAGGTGGTTTTTTCTATTACGTGGAAATTATAGATGGATAATTTAACATCCCAAATCTTAGGATATATACTATTATAATAGAAGTAATACTAGTTTAGTCAGTATTTGAATCCTATAATTGCTTACACTCAAAAATAGGATAATAATATGAAAACAATAGCATTAAAAAACTCAGAATATACATATATTTTAACTACTAAAGATAGCCTTAATGAAATTAATAAAAAAATTGGAAAGAAGCTATCAATAGCTTACATTAAGGCGTTATATGACAATAAAATAATCCAGTACCAACATTGGTATAATGGAGCTTGTAATCAATACATGGAAAGTAACAATATACCTTCTCACATAGTTAAATTCATAAAAAATAATAAAATGAACACTTATACATTAATAAAGAATATAAAAATTAAATTTGGAATAGTAATATCACCTCGTAGTGTTAATAACACTAAGAACACTAAGAATACTAAGAATACTAAGAATACTAAGAATACTAAGAATACTAAGAATATGGAGTAACTAAAAAATATAAAAAAAACAAAAAACAAAAAATTAAAACTTGGACTACTATATAAAATTAAATTATTACTTAATAAATTAATTTGTCAAACTTAATGAAATAGAACACCAATTCCAACCAAGCATATAATGCGTATACATTTAATTAATTTTAAAATATTACCGCATTATTCAAATCCTAAAGTTCATGATGGTTTGTTAAACTTTTAATTGACGTTAGGATACTTAAAAAAATAAATCATTAATAATAAGGAAGATTTAAAATGGAAATGATTTCTAATGAAAACGATGAAAATGAAAAAAAACTGTACTTTACATGGTATAAAAACAAATATTCATCTGGAAATAAAAAATCAAAAGATATAATACATAGCAATCAATGTTGGAGTTCACTAGTTAAATATTTTTTAAATAAAAATGAATGGCTTTATTTTAATGCTTCAAATATGAATGAATATGAAAACGCTAAAAATAATTTTGATGGAATCATATTTGCTGAAATGGTTAAAAATAAGGAAAGGAATAGTGATAATGTAATAAATCACTATGCGATAGTACTTGATATTGATGGGAATATGTCTATTAGTGACGTTAAAAATGAATTAAAAGAATATGAATACTTACTCTACTCTACGGGTAGTCAAGGGTTAAAGAAAGGAGATCGTTTTAGAATTATTTTGCCACTACTAAACCCTGTAAGTAAAGATGAATATAACAGTTATTCAGTATCATTGATGAGTATATTTTATTATTCTGATCCTTCATTTTGTAAAACATTACAATTACAATACTTACCTTTTATAAATAAAGCCTATGAATCAGAGTTCATTTCTGAACATAACCAAGGATCGTTTTTTGATATTACAAAATTAGAGAAAAATCAAATCATAGAAAATAAATTTAGCTCTGATGTTTTTAAGAAAATTGAAAATAATTATATTTACGAAGTAGGGAATAAAGATGAAATATTGAAATTAATAATTGAGAAGAATAAAGGGAATTTAGGCTATGATGAGAAATTAAAGTTAACCAGTAGTTTAAAAAATGCTGGTTATCAAGAAAATGATATTATAGAAACAATAGATTTAGTAAGTAAAATAGGTTCAAAAAATTTCGGATTAGATATGTATAAAAAAGCTAACCCCTCTTATGGTAGTATATTTAGCTTAAGGAACTTCCTTCCTGAAAAAAGCAAGGTATTATTAAAGACAAATGCTGTAATAAATGATGTTAATTCAACCTATGACTCTATTTATACTCTAAATGAAGATCAGTTTCTATCAGAAATTATTGATGAAATAGAATTTAAAGAAGGAATCAATTTACTAATTGGTAGCACAGGAATAGGAAAGAATTATGCTATGATGAAGAGAGAAAAAACAAAAATAATAACACCGTTAACATCTATTGTTGAGCAATCTGGGAGTAGCAATGATCTATATAAAAATAATATAGCCACATGGAATCAAATAAAAAACATGATGATTAATCCTAGCATATGTAAAGAATGGGATTTAGTAATAGATGAAGCTCATGGAATTATATTTGATTATGATTATAAGTATGAGACAATTGAAACCCTTCAGCAAGCTATTAAGCTTTTTAATAAAGTTATCTTTATGTCAGGAACAATAAAACCAGAATATTTTTCTAATATAAAATTTGAAACAATTAATAAAGTTACAAAAGCAGATAGTACTTTAAAACAGATTCAAACTTACTTTTGTAAAAGTAAAGAAGATTCAATAATACGAGATCTAAAGAATAGTGAAAGAAAATCTATTCTATTGATAAATGATAAGGCAAAAGGAAAGTATATTGGTGAGCAATCAGGGAAAAAGTTTCTATTAGTTAATGCGGATCTTAAAAATGAAGAAAATGTAAAAGATTTATTTAGTAAAAGAATAATGGGAGATTATGACTGCATTATCGGTACTAATAGTATTGTAGAAGGTCTTAGTATTATTGATGAACTGGATGAGGTTGATATTTTCATTTGTGAAGAAACAGATCCTGACAGAATTGAACAGTTCACCAATAGGTTTAGAAAAATAAAAAAATTAAAAAATGTAAATTACTACATTGATAGTAAAAGTATAAAAAAAATAAATGATAATAATATTGAAAAAATTATAGAATCGGCAAAGGAACTTGCTAATGCACTTAAAAATTCATTTGATATTGCACAAAGCAACCAACAAAAAAATTCTTTCATTAAAACCTATCATATTAACAATGAATTAAATGTATATATTAAAAACAACGATTTTTATGTTAACTATAATATGATTGACCATCAAAGTTACGTACATAGAAAGGAAAAATCTAATAACGAATTCAGTTACTTCATGTCGAGACTTTTTGAATATAATTTCCAGATATTCCTTCCAATTTTTGACGATTACATGTCTAATGCCAATGTTGACATAAAGGAACTTAAAAAGATTGAAAAAGAATTAACTAAGGCAAATGAGAATAAAGAACTGAGTGAATTAAAAGAGTATTTTGAAAATGGAGTGCTTCCTGAAATTAAAGGAGATACTTTTTTAAAGTACAAAATAAAAATACAAGACATGAGGAGTAAAGGTTTAAATAACAATGATATACCACATGTAATTGATTCAATAATAGAGGATAGGGATTATGAGAATAAACTACTTAAAGATATAGAATATAATAAGACAAGTTGTCAATATAGGGATTTTGTCATTTCTGAAGTGAATTGTTTAAAGTTTACACATAAAAATTTTGATTATATAAGATCAGTTGATGCTAAAACTATTGCAACTAACGTTGTAAGAATGGTGTTATCTAAGGAATTCAATAATGATATAGATTTAATGATTACAAATTCTGATTGGAACTCTTTGATTAGTAAAAAAATGTCCAATGGTAATGATGTATCTCTTAATACCTCTTATGACCCATTGGACACTTTTTTTGTAAAAAACACAATGGCAAGCAGAGTGATTAAAAAGTACATATCCTTAAGTGACTCAACTAAGATTACTAAATCTAAAGAACGTATCTGTGCATATAGAATCCTTCATTTGTCATTAACAGGATTGAAATTAACCATTTGAATTTAAATGATTAATTTTTTGCTGTTGTAAACAGTACTAAGATAATTGATTGATCGATATTACCTATTGGTGAGCTTGATATTGATAGGCCTAATAGGTAATAACGATCGATATCATAAAATTGATCGTTATTATCGATCGATTGGTTGGGTTGTGATATGATAGATAGCATAAAATGATAAAATTTAATCAAAGGAGAATTAGCATGCTATTAGCTTAAAGATTATAACCAAAACCGAACGCACGTAAGTTTAAACTACCTCCCTACGGAGGCATATCAAAACTCTAATTTGGGAAGTTCAATTAATGGGGAGTGGACAGCAGTACACTAACTAGTCTTCTGAGAGAAAATTTATTCTATGACAGAACATTATATAACGTATTAGATAGAAGTTGGCCTAAAGGTGAAAAAATCATAGCTGATTTTGTTGGTGTACCTGTTTATATAATTTGGCCCGAGCGGTATGTTAAATAAAATAATTTAAAGGAATTGGATATATGGTTGGATTTATATTATTTTTATCTGTTTTTATCGCAGGTTTTTGTTTAATAAAAACATTTAAATGGTGTGAGTTTAATAATATAAAAGGTTTTTCAAAATTCATGGCATTATTACTATCTAGCTTTGTTTCTTTTGTAATTACTTTTTTTATAGGAATGTTTTGGCATAGTTATAGCCAAGGTGAATTCAAGCATCAAGACAAGAAATTTAGTTGTGACATATTTATGTATGAGGGGGTTGCTTCAAAGCTAGATGCACCCAATAAAAAAATAGGGAAAAGTATTCCTATTGGTGGTGGTAGTTTAATATTAAAAAATGATTATTTTATTATTAAAGCTAATTCAAGTAGTGATGAATTTAAATCGCCACCATTAAGTCCTAATGAAAACCTAGATAAAGGGGTACTTAGTGCTAGTACACATGATTATTCTACTCAAAAATCAATATACTATATGTTAAATACAGATATAAAAAACACATATGCCCAAATGATAATAACTGGGCCATTAAATAATAGAGAGAATAAAGTAATGGCAATGTCGGCAATGAATTGTAGAAGTAATAACTAATAGATCGATTGGGTTCATTCAAGAGCAATAGCCACCTTAAATTAGGTGGCTATATTCATTCATAAACAGATAATGATTTTTTAACTCTAAAAACGGTAGCCCGCCCACAATCACATAATTTAGCTATTTCATCCGCAGTATATTTTTCACTCTCTAGCATTTCAGTGATTTTACTATGAAGTACTGCATTCTTTTGTTTTCCTTTGTACTTTCCAGCCTTTTTAGCTATAGCAATACCTTCATCTCTTCTAGATGCAATAATACCTCGTTCAAACTCTGCAACTGCTCCCATCATGGTTAAAATTAGCCTTGAAGCGGGAGAATTATCAAAACTCATGTTGTTGTCTAAAAATTTAACGGTTATTCCTTTTTCCACTAATTCATCCACTAGCGATAAGAGCTCTTTGGTATTACGGGCTAATCTATCGATAGACTTTGTAATGAGAGTATCACCTTGCCTTAAGTGCGATAGGAGTAATAGTAGTTCTGGCCTGTCGTTGATATTTTTCCCTGACACTTTCTCTTGGATCACTTTGTCGCAAACAGGCTCAAGTACTGAAAGCTGCCTTTCTAAATTTTGATCTTTTGAAGAAACCCTTGCATAACCGAATATCATAAAAGCCCTTTGTATCATTTACTATATTTAAATGATACTGAATCATATAGATAGGATCAAGTACTAAATGATACTATTTTAGCTGAATTAGGTGGGTATCATTAGGGAGTAGCTGAATGATACACTATTGGTGAAAAATTAGTATAATTTTTGGGGTGAATAATATAGTAATGTAAATATTGCATATATAACCATTACATGTTTTGATCTGAAAAATTCATATCATTATTTACTGGAATAGGGTTTTATAATGGCTTTTAATTTAACCAGAATGAGTGTCTATGCGTTAATTAGTTCATTAGAAGAAGATCTGCGAGCTATCATTACGACATACTTAGAGAATGAAGCTTTAAATGAGGTTATCTCTACTGATTTGAAGAGCAGAGCTAAACAACGTTTAGAAAAAGATATTGGATTTTCATTTGATGATGTTTCACTATCAGATTTAGTTGATTATTTTGATCTGGGTGACACTTATCAGGTTATAAACTCTAACTTTAATAAAATCCCAGAACATATATCTAGCTATGTAAGAAAAAAAACGAAGGGTTTTGATAAACTAATACCCATAAGAAATAGAGTTATGCATATAAGACCATTGGATGTAGATGATTATCCAACTACGTTCACTTTTTGTCATCAATTAATTGAAACAGAAAAAACAGTCTGGTCTAATCTATCAAACATAATTGATATTATTTCCGTTAATCCAAGTTATGTACTTGGTTTAGATATTAAAAGTTATGAGGATTCCTATGAGAATCATAATTTACCTTTTCCTGATTTCGATGAAACAGGCCTTATCGGTCGAAATGAAGATGTAAATAAAGTTAAGCAGCTTTGTTATGGTCCATTTCCTGTAATATCAATTGTTGGTGAAGGTGGTGTTGGTAAAACCGCTCTAGCCTTAAAAGTTGCATATGAAATTTTAGAAGATGAGAAAAACCCTTTTGACGCTATAGTTTGGGTCTCATCTAAAACTACGCAAATTACAGTTAATGAAATAAAAGAAATTAAGGATTCTATTACCACATCTATTGGTGTTATTAGTGAAATTTCAAATCAATTAACTGGTATGTCGCCATCACAAGCTGGCATAGAAGAAATTATTGAATATTTATCCACATTTAAAATAGCACTTTTTATAGATAATCTTGAAACTATTTTAGATGATAATATCCGGAATTTTGTTGGAAATCTCCCCTCAGGGAGTAAAATCATAATTACATCTAGGATAGGATTAGGTGCATATGAATATCCAGTTAAACTTCAAGGCATCAATGAGTCATACGCTTCCCAGTTGCTTCGTACTTTAGCAAAAATACGCAATGTTGATTCACTTAAAAGTATTGATGAAAATATAATGCGTAAGTATGTAAATAGAATGTATTGTAACCCTAGTTACATTAAATGGTTTGTGAGTTGTATTCAAACAGGGAATTCCCCTGAAAGTATCTTACAAAATTCAAATATGTTTCTTGAGTTTTGTATGTCTAACGTTTATCAGCATTTATCTGAGAATGCAAGAAAATTGACATCAGCAATGCAATGTGCTCCTGGTTTGAGGGATGTTCCAGAATTATCATATTTAACAGACTTTGATTCTTTAACAATTCATAAATCTCTACAAGAGTTAATGTCTACAAATATGCTATCACAGTCCTCAAAAACTAAAGGTGCAAGTATAAAAAATAATTATCAATTATCTGAGCTTGCGAAGTCTTATTTAAGTAAGCACCATAAACCATCTCAGACATATATGAGATCTATTCAGGATAAAAGAAATAAACTTAATTCATTATATGAGCAGCAAATGCAGTCAAGAACTGATAATAAATATAATGTTAATAATATTCAATTCAGAGATAAAAGTGACCGTGTAATAGTAAAAATGTTACGTGATGCTCAGGTATTTATGAACCAAGCTAAGCATGACAAAGCATTTGAACTATTAACAGAGGCTCATAAACTTGCACCTGACTATTTTGAGGTTGCAAGAGTTTTAGCATTTTTTCATCAGAGGAATGGGAATCCCAGTGATGCTAGAGAACAATACGAATTATCTATGGTACTAGCTCCTAATTTACCTCAGCTACATTTTTGGTTTGGAAAATTTATTTTACGCGAAGAACAAAATACAGATGATGCAGTTATAGAATTTGAAAAAGCATATGATTTAGACCCTAATTCAGTTGATGTAGCGTTATTTTTGGCTAGAGGATATATGTTCCAGCACCACTATGATAAAACTGAAGATGTTTTAATTAAGATAAAGGATCTAATTGGTTCTACAACTGATTATAATGAAAAAATGTTTCTAGATACTGAAATACAGGTTTTATATAGACGAGCGGATAGTTGTTTACAGAAAAATAATAATGAACAATGTATAATTCATCTTGAAGAAATGAAAGATAAATTTGATGATCTTCCCTTAAAGCATAAAGATACTTACATTCGTGAAAAATTATCAAAATGTAGGTTCATAATAAGTAACTTACTAAAGAGCAGTGATTATAATATAGTTAGTCGTGCAGATGCTTTGCAACAGTGGATGTGGCAAGAAGCTAGATAACTCAAATTAAAACCGAATGATTTTTTATCATTCGGTTTTAATATACTCCAATAGATAAATCATTATAAAACAATATATTACCCACTTAATTTTTTATCTCTTTGATATAAAAACAGAACTGTTTTTTACTTTAGTAAGGGATTACTTTAAGTATTAATAAAATCAGTATACTCCCCCTGAATTACAATAATTCGAGTACTAAAGGCAGGTAACTTTGCCGTGAGTTCACATCAAAATTCATTTTAGGCGAATCAAAACACTACCCTATCAGTACTGATATATTTCATATACAACATAATTAATTATGATATGAGTACAAAAGCTAATTAACAATAATGATAGGTTTTATTGGGTTAGGGTTCAGTACTAATGGAGCTAATTGATAAACTCAATAGTGATATTGATTTAATGATCAATAATCCTGATTGGTGATCATTAATCAGTATAAAATGTCCAATGGTAATAATGTATCTCTTAATACCTCTGTTGACCCATTGGACACTTTTTCATAAAAACTACCTGCTTACCCTGCCTCAAAAAACTTCAAGTCCTAAAAGGCAGTAACTTCGCTGAGAGTTCATATTGTTCTCTATAAGATGGTAGCTATGTTCCAGTACTATACCCTGATATAATCGCGTAAAACTCATGTACAACAAAGCTAGAATATACGCCTATAAGCTTTATAACCTATTGTAAGTACTAGTTAATTTACCTTTCTATGAACAGTATTCAGTACTGTTTAGTATTAGAAGACGAGTAATCCAGTACTGAAGGGTTGGGTACTAAAATAGTATCCAACCTTTATTTTCAATGTGTTATATGATTATTTGCGTGTTGATAGTAAATCAAGGATTTTATTATTCTTAAAATGATTAGGTAACATCAATTGCTTGTTTCATTAACAGAATTGGCTCCTTACTTCGATATACTGCATCTGTCATCGTATTACTACTATGTCCTAAAATACTAAATCTAACATGGTCTGGAAGCTCTGGAACGTCTCTTAACCTATCGCTAAGGCTATACCGATAATCATGTGCTGTGTGTTGTTCATTTAAGTTTTTAAATACTTTCGATACGATTCTTGAGGCTGGATTATGAACACTCCAGGGAAAAGTCGGCAGTAGCTCCATAATCCCAAGGCTAATGAGATCATTATGGATTGGGATATTTCTAACACTACTGATACTTTTAACTCTTTTTCCATCTTTACTATTCACACTGATACAAGCTACTTTCTGATTTCGATCGGTTATATAGACATAATCATCAATAGTTAACTGTATAGTTTCAGTTATACGCATCCCTGTGTAATATAATATTTGCAATAACCACCAGACATTTGATTTGTATTCTACTGATTCCAGTACTCTATTATGCAATTCAAGAGAAATTAATGTTTTTGCTCTCAAATTTTTTACTTTTTTAAACCCCATACCAAGAAAAGGGTTTTTAGATAAGTAATCTCGTTTAACTGTTGCAAAGTTAAAAAGAGCTGAAATCTTCTTAAACATAGATTGGCGGGACGTATCGGATTTATATCTGTTTTTTAAGGTGTTTTTAAACTTGGATATTGAGAGTTTATCAAATGATTCTATATCACAGTCTCCATACCAACTGATGAAAAGATCTACTGCACCTTTGTTTGATTTATAAGTTAAAGGTCTCCAGTCTGCTTCCATTTCATTGTACCATTCCTCTGCTACTGAACTTAACTTATGCCCCTGCTTTTTTATCTCCTGTTGAGTATCTAGCTCGCGACTAACCTTACCGTTAGTATGCATCCAGTGAATAAATCCTGCTTCTAGGTGTATCTCCCCCTCAATATAGGTATCTCTATCTAATAATAAACATTCTCTAATCTGATGAAATTCATACTGTTTATTTTTTAATTTAATATAAGAGCTCAATAAAATCTTTGCTCTATTTGATGCTATCTGAAAATCCCTAGTTCTTAAGTCTAGTCGGATTAAACGACCATAATGAGATTTTTGCCAAATATAATAACCACGATTATTACATGAAAAATACAGTGCCATAGAAAATCCTTGATTTACTATCAACACGCAAATAATCATATAACACATTGAAAATAAAGGTTGGATACTATTTTAGTACCCAACCCTTCAGTACTGGATTACTCGTCTTCTAAGTAAGTGTAACCGTACAACCCACTTTCAAACTCGTTCACAAAATCTTTTTGCAGCTCGTCGCTTAGCCCAGTGCCTTTCACTTGCTCAATAAAGCTTTCTAACAGTACTTCAGGAACCAGCTTCACATATTGCAGCATATCGGCGACTGAATCGCCCTCTTCACTTTGCAGGTAACGAATGCTGCCTTGGCTATCAACCCACACATCGATGGCGGCAGTATCGCCGAATAAGTTGTGCATGTTGCCTAAAATTTCTTGGTATGCCCCGATCATAAAGAAGCCAATCATCGGCGGATTTTCTGGATCATACGCTGGCATTGGCATGGTGGTTTCCACCCCATCACCATCAACATAATGATCAATAATACCATCTGAGTCACAAGTGATATCCAGTAATACCGCACGTCTGTCTAACGGCTTATCTAAGCCTTCAATTGGCAAGACTGGGAACACTTGGTCAATTCCCCAAGCGTCTGGCAGTGATTGGAACAGCGAGAAATTCACATAGAATTTATCCGCCATACGCTCTTGCAGCTCATCAATAATTGGGCGATGAGCGCGGTTGCTAGGGTCTAAATCTTGCTGAATACGGCGACAGATATTTAAGTATAGCTCTTCCGCCCATGCGCGTTGTGTTAAGTCCAACACACCATGCGCATACTGGGTATGTGCTTCTTGCAAGTCAAACTGGCTATCGTGAAGCCATTCACGCAGCGAGCGGCTATTACCTTGATGCTGCATGGATTCCCACGTTTCCCATAACGAAACCAGCGAGCGTGGAGCATCTTCACTCGGCGGTGTGGTTTTGGTGAATTCGTTACGCTCAACCCCAATCACGTTAGAGACTAACACGGTATGGTGAGCGGTCAATGCACGCCCAGACTCGGTGATCACCGTTGGGTGTGGCAAGTTAAACTCTTCACACGCATCGCCAATCGCCCAAATCACGTTGTTCGCGTATTCGTTCAAGCCATAGTTAACCGAACAATCTGACTGAGAACGCGTACCTTCATAATCAACGCCTAAGCCACCGCCCACGTCAAAGCACTGAATGTTGACACCTAATTGATGCAACTCGACGTAGAAACGGGCAGACTCACGAACCCCTGTCGCGATATCACGAATATTCGCCATTTGAGAACCTAAATGGAAGTGCAATAATTGCAGGCTATCCAAGCGGTTCGCATTGCGTAAAATTTCGACTAATTGCAGAACTTGTGTTGCCGCCAATCCAAATTTAGATTTTTCACCGCCACTCGCCTGCCATTTACCGGAACCTTGGGATGCTAAACGGGCACGAACACCTAAACGAGGCGTCACTTCCAGTTTTTGTGCTTCTTCCAGCACCATCTCGATTTCAGACATTTTTTCGATAACCAGGTACACTTTGTGACCCAGTTTTTCGCCAATTAATGCCAGACGAATATATTCGCGATCTTTATAGCCGTTACACACAATCACAGTGCGAGTGCGACCTGCGTTGGCTAATACTGCCATTAGCTCTGCTTTTGAACCTGCTTCTAACCCTAAAGGTTCACCAGAATTGACCAGCGATTCAATCACGCGGCGTTGTTGGTTAACTTTAATTGGGTAGACTAAAAAATAATCGCCTTTATAACCGTAAGATTCGCGCGCACGTTTAAACGCCGCGTTAATTGAACGCAAACGGTGTTGCAAAATTTGAGGGAAACAGAACAGCGCAGGTAAACGTAAATGTTCCTGCTCTTCTTTAACTTGGTAGACTAAATCAGCTAAATCAACAAAGGTGTCAGGGTTTTCAGGATTCGGGCAAACACAGACATTTCCGCGCTCATTCACCTGATAGTAACCACCGCCCCAATACGCAATATTGTAAGTTTGGCGCATCTTGCGAGCGATATTATCATTCATAATAAACTCCTAGTATGGAGGGGTGAGTGATGCGTTCTCCTTCCAGACAAGCAGCGACCAAGCGCATGATGCAACTAGGCAGTAATGTCAGGGAAACAGCGATACTCAGATTGTAATTAAAGTGCTTAGAACTTCTAAACGGTGACAATATATATCCACAGACTTAGCAGACGACTACATTATAGATTACTGGCTAAGTATTATGGATCTATGATAGGTATGACGGTAACTTCGCGATGAAGTCAACATAGACAGGAAAGTAAAAGCCAATGTCACACGGCGATCCGCGTAAGACGGTTGGATACTGTTATTCAGCAGATTATGGATCATCGCCCATTAACCCCCAATATAACTGTTTTCCCCTTAAAAACTTCAATGATTATTATTGAAATTCAACCGGTTATAAACATTCCTGATAGAAAGCAGACTCATGGCTGACCTGCTGGTATATAGCGGGAAATGACAACCATCCGCTACGGTCGCAGTTTATACCTCGAATAGCCCCAAAATGCAAAAGCAAATTATCTAAAATTTCACATTCACGATAAAACTAACTGAATTAGCCATTTATGCGCTTATCATTTTAGGCTGAAAAACAGGTAGAAATTATTCATTGAAAAGTCTAGAATAGCCGTCTAGATGTTAAAACATCCAACTATAATGTTCTTTGAATTCTTAAGGTATTAATCTCATGTCTACACACCTCTTTACTTCTGAGTCCGTATCAGAAGGGCATCCTGATAAAATTGCAGACCAAATTTCTGATGCGGTCCTTGATGCTATTCTTGAACAAGACCCAAAAGCGCGCGTAGCTTGCGAAACCTATGTCAAAACCGGCATGGTCATGGTTGGTGGTGAAATCACTACCAGTGCATGGGTCGATATTGAAGAAATTACGCGTAAAACCGTTCGTGAAATCGGTTATACCAGTTCAGACATGGGCTTTGATGCCAACTCTTGCGCAGTATTAAGCGCAATTGGTAAACAATCACCAGATATCAACCAAGGTGTTGACCGTGCAGATCCTTTAGAACAAGGTGCTGGCGACCAAGGTCTAATGTTTGGTTATGCAACTAACGAAACTGACGTATTAATGCCTGCACCGGTGACTTATGCACACCGTTTAGTGCAGCGCCAAGCTGAAGTTCGTAAAAATGGCACACTGCCATGGTTACGCCCAGATGCGAAAAGCCAAGTCACCTTCCAATACGATGACAACAAAATTGTCGGTATTGACGCGGTCGTTCTGTCCACACAGCACTCAGAAGATATTGACCAAAAAGCTTTACACGAAGCGGTTATGGAAGAGATCATCAAGCCGGTTCTGCCAGCTGAATGGTTATCTCCAGCGACTAAATACTTCATCAACCCAACAGGTCGTTTCGTTATCGGCGGACCAATGGGTGACTGTGGTTTAACTGGTCGTAAAATTATCGTTGATACCTACGGCGGTATGGCACGTCACGGTGGTGGGGCATTCTCTGGTAAGGATCCATCAAAAGTTGACCGTTCTGCTGCTTATGCTGCGCGTTATGTTGCAAAAAACATCGTTGCTGCAGGTTTAGCCGACCGTTGTGAAATCCAAGTTTCTTACGCTATCGGTGTCGCAGAGCCTACCTCTATCATGGTAGAAACTTTCGGCACAGGTAAAGTTGACGAAGCATTGCTCGTGAAATTAGTCCGTGAATTCTTTGACTTACGTCCTTACGGCCTGATTCAAATGCTGGATTTATTACACCCAATGTACCAACAAACCGCTTCTTACGGTCACTTTGGTCGTCCACAATTCCCGTGGGAAAAAACCGACAAAGCGGCACAACTGCGCGAAGCTGCTGGCCTGTAATTTTCGCTAGTGTCACTGACGCTAAGCGCAAAAATCAGCTTAATAAAGACCCATCTTAATGATGGGTTTTTTTGTGCCTAAAATTGCTCTCCAATGTAATGAGTCAAATAATCTTTCTATTCGCCTCATTTTTTGGGTAGAATAAGCTCAGTATTCACCTCATCGGAGCGCAACATGTGGATTTGGGAACAACCTAATTGGCCTACCTTTATCTATGATCAAACGCAGTTACAACCATTACTGCGTGATGTTGTTTTTCTTCAAGGCAAACTGAATGGTCGATACGATACCTTTGATATCCGCCAACACGTATTGGATAACATCCTCGCCAATATCATTTATTCCAGTGATATTGAAGGCGAAAAGCTCGATGCACGTTCCGTACGTTCTTCCCTTGCTAACCATTTGGGCATTTCCGATGATGCCCCTTTCCCGATAGATCAAAAAACACAAGGGTTAGTTGAATCCGCCTTAGATGCGATCAGCAATCTTGAAAAAACGTTAACCGCTGAACGGCTGTGCCAATGGCATGCATTGATGTTTCCATCGAATGAAAGTCTGTTTAATAAAATTGCCGTTGGGTGTTTTAGGACTAATTCAATACAAGTCGTCTCTGGGCGATTAGACAAGCCCACTATTCATTTTGAAGCGCCGCCAGCAGAGCAAGTTCCTCACGAAATTGAGCAATTTCTGTCGTGGTTTAACCGCAGCCACCATGATTCGACATTAGACCCCATTCTTCGCGCTGGCATTGCCCATTTATGGTTTCTTACTATTCACCCTTTCGATGATGGAAATGGTCGAATTGGGCGTTTAATCATGGATTTAGCCTTAGCTCAAGCCGAAAAAACTACGGTTAGGCTGTATGCAATGTCTCAATGTATCAATGAACAAAAAAAGCAATATTATCAAATACTCGAACAATCCCAACGTGGAAATGTTGACCTCACCCAATGGCTGATTTGGTTTATCAGCACACTGCGTAGCGCCATCAATGAAACCTTACAACAGATCCAATTAACTATTGAAAAAACAAAATATTGGAGCCGTTTTGACCAACGTATTTTGCGCCCAGAGCAATTAAAAGTGCTAAATAGGATGCTGGATGGTGACTTTGCTGAGGGGATCAATAACCGCCAATATATGGCTGTGGGAAAAGTGAGTCGCTCAAGTGCCACACGCCATTTATCAGAGCTTGTCGAGCACGGCTTTCTTGAGGAAGGCGCTAGCGGTGGACGCAGTACACGATATCGCTTAAGCCAAGAACCGCTATTTACGGGGTCATGGTGTTAAATTGATAGGGTTAAATTGATGAGTCAATTAACGGTTATATTCGCCTCATTTTCTGGGTCGAATAATCACATTAATTGACTCATTAGTCTTGATGACTTTCTGATGCGTGAAACTTACTTTTCAGTACGTTGAAATAACTGGAAAATGGCCATTCCCGCTATCATCGCCAGCGTAAACAAAATACCTTGAGTCAGTCCCATACCAGTTAATAAAATGGCAGGCCCCGGGCAAATTCCCCCAAGCCCCCAACCTAAACCGAACAACACGCTGCCTATCACTAATTTTTTATCAATAATTTTACTGCTTGGGATCTGTAATGAGCAATTCAGTATACTGGTTTTGCGCTTTTTCACTAACTGGAATGCGATACCGCTTATCACCATTGCCACTGCCATGGTAACCAACAAAGAGGGATCCCAATTTCCCGTGATATCCAGAAATGCCAAAATTTTTGCGGGATTACCCATACCGGCTAACAGCAAGCCCAGCCCAAATAAAACACCGGAAACTAACGCGATAATGATTGGCATCACTTTATCCTCTTAACCCAAAGTGGTTAATCACAGCGACCGTGATAAAGGCCACCAGCATAAAAATAGCCACCGCAACCATGGAACGACGGGAAAATCTCGCCATGCCACAAATGCCATGTCCACTGGTGCAACCGCTACCTAATCGTGTCCCAAACCCGACTAACAACCCCGCTGCAATCAGTAATGGTGTACTCGTTGCTATAGTGACTTCTGGCGTATACACAAAAGTAATAAACAGTAATGGTGCAACCAAGATCCCGACAATAAACGCCAGTTTCCACGCCGTATCCCCTTTAGTGGGTTTAAGGACTCCCGCTAAAATCCCGCTGATCCCTGCAATTCGCCCATTAAGAATCAATAATATTGCCACTGCTAAACCAATCAAAACACCGCCAACTGCCGCAGAGCCTGGCGTAAAATGCGCCCAATCAATCGTCATTTTAATTCCCCTTCACTGGACAATAGAGTTGATACAACGTATTGAGTAAGGTAAATAATTTCTCATCTGCAATAGAATAATAGATACGCTTACCTTCCCGACGCGTTGCGACTAATCCTTCATTTCTTAGTACGGTTAACTGCTGCGATAACGTCGGCTGCACAATACCTAGCGAAGCTTCTAAATCGCTCACGCACGCTTCGCCCTGCGTTAATTGGCACAGCAATAATAGTCTGTCTGGGTTCCCTAGTGTTTTTAATAATGACGCAGTTTGCGTTGCTGCTTGGGTCATTGCTAAAAGCAGCTGTTCTGAATTTGGTTGTTCACTCTTTGGCATCATTGGATCCCTTGTTACTTATGTATATTATTATACCTAAAAATAATATATATTTTGATATATTGATTGTCAATTATCACTTGTTAGAACTCTATGACTTCACGTATTCTTGAGGACATGAAAACAATCCGAGTACCCATCCTGCTCCAACAGCGAGTGATGAAAACCCTGCGTGAAAAGCTCGCGTTAGCTGAAGAAAAACTGGAACAGAAATTTCCAGAGCCTTCCATCAACTATAAACAGCGTGGAACCACCGCGGGCAGCGCCTATTTAAAAGATTGGGAAATTCGCGTTAATCCGACGTTATTAATTGAAAATCCAGATAATTTTGTGGATGAAGTGATCCCCCATGAACTCGCTCATTTACTGGTTTATCGTGTATTTGGACGTAAAGGGGTCGCCCCTCATGGCAATGAGTGGAAATGGATGATGCAGACTGTTTTAGGGGTAACGGCGAAACGGACTCACAACTTTGCAGTGACCAGCGTCAAAAGCCAAACTTTTCGTTATCTTTGTGGTTGCGACACAATTCATGAACTGACCATCAGAAGGCATAACAAAGTTGAACGTGGTGAAAACCAATATTTATGTCGAAAATGCGGGGAAATTCTCAAGCGAGAAATTGAGTCAGCGGCAGAGTGTTAATTCCCTGCCGCATCAAGAGGTAGGACTGAATTTAAGCGAACTCCGTCATCACTAATTTCGCGATTTCAAAGTAAATAATCAAGCCAGTACCATCAATAAATGTCGCGATGAATGGCGCAGAAACTACCGCTGGGTCAACCTTCAGCTTCTTCAGAACCATTGGGATAATAGAAGAAACAATCGCGCTCCACACGGTAATAGCCACAATCGTTAAGCTCACCACGATAGTCACTTCATGACCCACACCTAGGATCCAAGCACGAATTAATGCCGCGCCGCCAATGGTAACAGCCACTAAGAATGAGGTTGAAACTTCTTTTTTCAATACCGCACCGAGGTTACGTAAACTTACTTCCCCCAACGCCATCGCTCTCACGAGTGTCGATGTGATCTGAGTTCCGCTGTTTCCGCCGGTACCAATCAACAATGGAATAAAGAACGCCAGTGAAATGGCGGCTTCAAGTTGCTCTTCGAACGCTTTCAGCACAGTTCCAGTATAGGCTTCCGCCACAAACAGCATTAATAACCACACAACACGCTTACGCCATAAAGTGACTGGACTGGTGGTTAAATACGGCTCTTCGAGTGGCGTAGTCGCCCCCTGCAATTGTGCATCGAGGGTATTTTCGTCTTCAATAAGCTCTGCTATATCTTGAGGACGTAATACACCCATTAACTTACCGAACTGAACAACGGGGATCATATCCAAACCGCTATGATTAATTAAATCATAAACATCATGGCGTGATTGTTCAGGGGAAACAGAGAAATAATTGTGGCGCATAATATCCGACACTAATAAATCCTCTGCTGAGGCAAGTAATGATTTAACGGACAGAATTCCATTTAAATAGTTTTCACTATCTACGACAAATAAATACGTTGGAATTTGTTCGCCTTCGAGATGTTCAATAAGACTTTTCTTCACACATGCCACAGAGTCGGCAACCGATACTGGCAAATATGATTGGCTCATATAAGCGTGAACAGTTGAATTGTAGTGGTTTAATAAATTTGGCCACCTGAACAGAGGTGATATGCTCACCTCAGAACAACACAGGTGCCTTAATGAAAAAACGAAATTTCAGTGCAGAATTCAGACGTGAATCAGCCCAGCTGGTTGTGGATCAGAACTATACAGTTGCAGATGCCGCGAAAGCCATGAATGTCGGGCTTTCCACCTTGACGCGGTGGGTAAAGCAATTACGGGACGAACGGGCAGGCAAAACACCGAAAGCATCCCCTATCACGCCGGAACAAATTGAGATACGTGAGCTGAAGAAAAAAATTCAACGTATTGAAATGGAAAACGAAATATTAAAAAAGGCTACCGCGCTCTTGATGTCAGACTCCCTGAACAGGTCTCGGTGATCGGGAAACTCAGAGCGCATTATCCTGTGGCCACTCTTTGCTGCGTGTTCGGAGTTCACCGCAGCAGCTATAGATACCGGGAAAACCGGCCTGACAATCCGGACGGCAGGAGAGCCGTATTACGTAGTCAGGTTCAGGAGCTGCACGGCCTCAGTCATGGCTCAGCAGGTGCAAGAAGTATCGCTGTAATGGCAACACACAGGGGCTTCCGGATGGGACGATGGCTTGCCGGACGGCTAATGAAGGAGATGGGGCTGGTGAGCTGTCAGCAGCCTGTTCACCGGTATAAACGTGGCGGTCATGAACACATTGCTATCCCGAACCACCTTGAGCGACAGTTCGCAGTGACAGAGCCCAATCAGGTATGGTGCGGCGACGTAACGTATATCTGGACCGGTAAACGCTGGGCATACCTGGCCGTTGTACTCGACCTGTTCGCAAGGAAACCCGTGGGCTGGGCAATGTCATTTTCTCCGGACAGCAAACTGACAACCAAAGCGCTGAAAATGGCATGGGAAATACGAAATAAGCCATCCGGGCTCATGTTCCACAGTGATCAGGGTAGCCACTATACAAGCAGGCAGTTCCGACAGTTACTGTGGCGATACCGGATAAAACAAAGTATGAGTAGGCGTGGTAACTGCTGGGATAACAGCCCGATGGAGCGCTTCTTCAGAAGTCTGAAAAATGAGTGGGTGCCGGTGACCGGCTACATCAGCTTCAGTGAAGCAGCCCATGCAATAACGGATTATATCGTCGGGTATTACAGCGAAGTCAGGCCGCATGAATATAACGGTGGATTACCACCAAACGAATCAGAAAACCAATACCGGAAAAACTCTAAAACCGTGGCCAATTTTAGTTGACCACTACAAATCATCAATTTTAGTGGGTTGTGATTGATTAGACTTTTGACGAGCGTCTTTCATCGCGGATTGTGCAATAGCTACTGCACCCGCTTTGTTCTGGGTAGAAAATGACATTTTTTTAGTCCCTATTACTGTTGTTTACTCAAACAGTACTCACATAGGGGCGAAACCAGATGAGAGAATGCGATTGCTATCTCTTCGTCTCGGTTTTAGCACTATACAACGTATCCTGAATCAATCAGGAAGTTACATGGGGATATACCTTCGGTCGATATATCCTGTCCTAATCTTGGGCGTCTCTCGACGTCGTCAGATCAGTAACCTATGTTTGTATAGGAGCCTCGCCTAACGAGATACTGCACTTTGGATGCGGCGCGAATTATACCCACTGAGTGTTCAATTACCACCCTTTTACCCCGCTCTTTTTTTAATAGCCCACCCTCGTTTAAGTTTTGTTTAAGTTAATGTATATCAAAAATTCAGCGTGTAACCATTTGTAACTTTAATAGAAACTTATATTATTCATAATACATAAAGTCATAATCACGCTATAAATTACTTTATTATTTTTTAATTATCTTTTGCTGCTCAAGTAAATCGATTAATAAACAAAAAAGCCACCTTATTTACATTCATAATAAGATGGCAATTAATGAGGCATTTAAATTTTATATTATCGAAATATCGATTAAGCGATTTCTGTGTCACCTTGTAATTGGCAACTGCACGCTAAAACATAGCCGTTAGCAATTTCGTCTGCGGTTAATGTCATGGTACTGCTGGTTGTATAATTTCCCGAGAGCACTTTGGTTTTACAGCTACCACATACACCCGCGCGACACGCCGCAATTACCGGTTGTTTATTCTGTTCTAACGCAGACAGCAGCAATGTTCCCACGGGTACAGTGAAATTCACTAAACGGTGACGAATTTTTAAGTTCAATACCTCTTCACTCACGGCCTCATCGCCGCCAGTGGTAAAGCGCTCCATAAAGAAGTGCTCTGCTGGAACGCCTAGTGCCTTAGAAAATTCCTGCACATTTTTCATATACGGAACAGGCCCGCAAGTCATTACCACTCGCCCGTGAATATCCGGTACTAACTCCAGCAATTTTTCTTGGCTTAAGCGACCTTGTGCAACACCGCCGTTATCGGGTGTTTCCGGCATGATGCACAACTGCAAACGTTGCGGATATTGCTGAACCAATCTTTGCCACTCACTAGCAAAAATGACCTGCTTTTCATCTCGCACATTAAACAGTACTTTGACATCCGTTTCTGGGCGATTCGCCATCAGCCAGCGAGTCATCGACATGATCGGCGTGACACCGCAGCCTGCCGCTAACATTAAGTATTGGTGGCTTTGAACATTGGCACAAGTAAACTCCCCTTGCGCCTCAGACAGCCAAAGATAATCCCCTGGTTTGACCGCTCCAGTTAGCCAACAAGAGCCTGCTCCCTCGTCTAATCGTCTCACCGTAATGGAGATAAAACGGCTTTGCCCCGGCGATGAAGACAAAGTATAAGCACGCATCACGTCATCACTGTTTTTGATACTCACCAGCGCATACTGTCCCGGTTCATATTGGTAAAAATCATGATTAATCAGGTTAATTGTCCAAACATCTGAGGTTTCCTGCACAATCGAGTGAATTTGCATTCTGTTCGGACATAGGCTTGTTGGCATGGTCATGGGTTACTCCTTGCAAGGGGGAAAGCCGCTTCCCCCTTGGTTTCCATCAAATTACGCAGGCAGGATTTCCGCCAAATCTTGTTCAACCGTGGTAATGCTGCGCATACCGAATTTTTCATTCAGAATATTCAGCAGATTTTCGGTTAAGAAGCCCGGAGCCGTTGGACCGGTGTAAATGTTTTTCACCCCCAGAGCAAGCAGGGTTAACAAGATCACAATGGCTTTTTGCTCGAACCAAGAGAGGATCAGGCTCAGCGGTAAGTCATTCACGCCACAACCTAATTTCTCTGCTAAGTTCACCGCTAACATAATGGCAGAATAGGCATCGTTACATTGACCCACATCCAGTAAACGCGGTAAGCCTTCTAAGGTACCGAAGTCCAGTTTGTTGAAACGGTATTTACCGCAAGCCAACGTTAAAATCAGGCAGTCTTTCGGTACGCTACGAGCGAAATCCGTGTAGTAACTGCGTTCACCACGGCTACCATCACAACCACCGACTAAGAATACGTGGCGTAATTTTTTCTGAGCAACGAGATCAATCACCGCATCCGCAGCACCCAGCAGGGTTTGACGACCAAAACCGACAGTAATTTTGTGTTCGATTTCAGTGTATGGGAAGCCTGCCATTTCCTGCGCTTGCGCTATCATTTCAGCAAAACTGTCGCCCGTAATGTGTTTCACGCCCGGCCAGCCCACAATGCTGCGAGTCCAGATACGCGCTTTATATTCACCTACATCAGGGTCGATAATGCAGTTAGAGGTCATTAAAACAGGGCCTGGGAACTTAGCAAATTCCACTTGCTGATTCTGCCAACCACTGCCGTAGTTACCCACTAAATGAGCGTATTTTTTCAGTTCAGGGTAACCATGAGCAGGCAGCATTTCACCGTGGGTGTAAATATTAATGCCTGTGCCTTCGGTCTGTTCTAACAACATTTTTAAATCTTTCAGGTCGTGACCTGAAATCAAAATACATTTACCGGCAACTGGGCGCACGTTAACTTCCGTTGGAACTGGATGACCAAATTCCCCCGTTTCGCCAGCATCCAGGATTTCCATAATTTTGAAGTTCATCATGCCGATAGCCATCGCATTATCGAGCAGCTCATTCATATCCGCTGGCAATGTGCCTAACCACGCCATAATTTCATGGTATTGAGCATAAATCTGGTTATCAAATTGACCTAAAACGTGAGCGTGCTCCATATACGCCGCCGCGCCTTTCAAACCATACAAACACAGCATACGTAAGCCATGAATATCATCGCCAATTTGCGCTTTATCGATATCTAACGCAAATTGTGCCGCTTGCTGTTGCAGAGTTGCAATATCCTGCCCTGCTAATTGCAGGTTGATTAGCGGATGGTTAAAAGCTACTGCACTATTCACTGACAGGCAGTGTTTGATTAATTTATCACGCAGATAAATAGCTTCACGGGCATAACCAATAATACGTTCAGAATCGAAGTTAACGTTGGTCAAGGTAGAGAAGAAAGCGCGCGGTGCGAAACTGTCCACATCATGATCAATAATGCCCAGTTCACGAGCCACCACCGCACTTGCGGATAAGCTTTGCAGGACAGCAACTAATAAATCTTGCAGGTCTGAAGTTTCAGCGGTTTTACCGCACATACCTTGCGAATAAGCGCAGCCATTGGTTGCTGGAGTTCTAATTGTTTGTTCACATTGCACACAATACATGGAGGAAACCTCTTTAAGTTGCATTTCATATACAACATTAAGATTACCCCTTTTAAATAAATAGAAAAGCACCTTAAAATTCTATTTGCAGGTTTGTTGATCTACATTAACTTTCACTATAAATAAGAATTATTCAATGTTGTAAAATAGGCAGTTTCACTAAGCACAGTTGATTTTTCGCTGGGGTTTCAAAGCAGTATTGCTATACTATGTTTATCATTCATACTTCATAAGTTATTGTTGTTAAATCATTTTAAGAGAATCAAAAAGCGATGATGCAGGCTAATTCGACTCCAAAATCAGACAACAAAACCCATTTTAGTTTTTTACGTCACGTGAAAGAATCCGATAAAACGCCACTCAAAGTGCTTGTTTTAGCGGCTATTATTGGTGCCGTCGTTGGGCTGATAGGCTCCCTGTTTATGCTAGGGACTGAGTGGGTCAGCAATATTCGTATCGCGTCTGTTAACCAATATGTCACCAACAAATGGTTGGTGATCCCCGCTATGTTTGTGGCTTCAGCCCTATTGGCCATGCTCGGCTATTATTTGGTTAAACGCTTTTCACCTGAAGCGGGGGGATCTGGGATCCCGGAAATCGAAGGGGCACTGCAAGATTTGCGCCCTGTCCGTTGGTGGCGCGTGATCCCAGTGAAATTTATCGGTGGGTTAGGTACGTTAGGTTCAGGTATGGTGCTCGGTCGTGAAGGACCTACCGTACAACTGGGGGCGAACATTAGCCAAATGTTTTATGACCTATTTCGCCTCAAAGATAATGAATCTCGCCATACATTATTAGCTGCGGGCGCCGCTGCGGGTCTATCTACCGCCTTTAATGCCCCATTAGCGGGGATCCTGTTTATCATCGAAGAGATGCGACCACAATTTAAATACAGCCTGATTTCCATCAAAGCCGTGTTTATTGGTGCCGTCAGTGCCACCATTGTTTTTCGCCTTATTAATGGTGAAGCCGCGGTGCTGAATATTGGGCAATTCTCCTCTGCCCCCATGGAAACTCTGTGGTTATATCTGATTTTAGGCATGTTATTTGGGATCGTGGGAATTGGCTTTAACCGCTTCTTGCTCTATCTGCAAAGCCTATTTTTAGCTTTCTACCAAAATAAAGTGTCGCGGTTTGTTTTGATGGGCGGTTTGATCGGGGGTAGCTGTGGCGCTATCGGTGTGTTTGCTCCTGAAGTCGTAGGGGGTGGCTATAGCGTGATCCATCAAATGGTGGCCAATAGCTTTACTATCACCATGCTGATGGTCTTTTTTGCCCTGCGCTTTTTAACCTCAACCATCAGCTTTAGTTCCGGTGCGCCAGGGGGGATTTTTTCGCCATTATTAGCCCTTGGTACACTGTTTGGCGGAATCTATGGTTATGCGGCACTGGAGCTATTCCCACATTATTCGATTGAAGTCGGTACCTTTGCAATAGCCGGCATGGGAGCGCTGTTTGCCGCCACAGTGCGTGCGCCTTTAACGGGCATTGTCTTAGTGTTGGAAATGACCAATAACTATCAATTGATTTTACCGATGATTATTACCTGCATTGGCGCAACGATGGTGGCGCAATTCTTAGGGGGTCGACCACTTTATTCTGTTCTGCTCGAAAAAACTTTAGAGCGCAGCGAAAAACAAGCGGCAACGTCTAATCCCTAAAATTCATTTATATCTCACCATAGAACGCAAAATGGGTTGCCTAGGCAACCCATTATGTTGATGACAAAGAGGGATAAAAGCGTGGTTTTTCCTCTTTGTGTTATCAGGCGAAAATCAATAAATTGATTTTCCTCGTTAATTTTACAACCCATTATCTGCGCTATCGCAGGTTATTTTTTCTTAGCAATCAACGTTGCAAAGTTCAATTTAATTCGGTTACCTTGCGCATCCGTTCTGTGCAAGTGTCCTGGGTTTTCATTGTATTTGAGGATTTCCCAGTCTTGATAATACTGCTGTAATTCACCTGGTTTTAAGAAGCACTTAAATGGCACCATATCCAGTGGCGCATCCGGCGTTTCTACCGCGCATACCACAATATTAATCCCACCCGCTCGAGTATGCGATTGCATATCCGCGATAATGTCAGCAATTTTATCTCGTTGTAGGAACATCAACACGACTGTAGAAACAATCAAATCATAGTCACCTTGGATTTGGTGGCTATTAATGTCATATAGCGCGGTATGGATATTTTCTATGCCCGATTGCTGCTTAACAGTTTCAATGGCTTGAATATGGTTTTGGTTAATATCCACCGCTGTCACATCATACCCTTGCTGAGCAAGGTAGAAGCTATTACGCCCGCGGCCGGAACCTAAATCCAATACTTTGCAAGGTTTTGCTAAGTTATTCTCGCAAAGATAGCGCACTTCAGAGTGAGGCACACTGAGATCATACTGTTTATAAAACGCGATTTCAGGACGACATAAAAAAGAGAGTTGGCAACGCATATCATCGCTGCAATCGGCAATACGATGCCAGACTTGTGGCTGGATCACTGGCGGTTGATTTTGCGTATCAAACGTAAATTTTTGCTCGCTGCCATCTTCACCAAAAATAATAAAATCGAGGGAGCCTTGTAACACCTTCAATTGGGCGAATGTGTCTTCCTTGGTGTTATGGCGTTCTTGGAACATTAACGGAACCGAAGCCTTATCCCAAACAGGCATGGTTTTGTAGCACACTAATTCAGTCATGGGGTCACCTTTAAGTTGCATATTAAATACATCTTATGACGTTCATCTTGATAGTGCAACGTTTTCATAGATAGAAAATGAATGAGTTGATGTGCATCAACCTCCTGCGCACAGGAGGTTGAATTCGGAATCTTCGACTTAGTAGCCTAACTGCTCTGCACTCAGCCCTAAAAATTCAAACGGTTTGGTATCCACATATTGCGTAGTCGCATCACCCGAATAGATATGGCTTTGCTCTTCACCGAGATCTAATTTTTTCACTTTTCCGGTTTCATTGGAAAAATCAATTTTCTTTAGGTCCGTCCAAAAAATATTTGGCGTTAAAGCAGATTCAAAGAAATAGAGTTGACGCTTGCTGTCAACCAGTGTGCGCCAACGGGTAGAAGAGATCTCTGGGGACGTTTCCGACGTTAAACCGTAGGGGACGGACACATTTCGGATCACCCCAAACACACTGGCAACCGCTTTATTTGGCGTCGTTTTTTGTGGGATAGCATTGATGTAGAACTGCGCTCGTGCGAAACGATCCGCTGAGCGGTTGGTTCCCGGTAGCATTACCGTGCCACCAATACCTTGCCAATACTCTTGCATCGCTAACTGCTTTTCATAAGCTGGTGAGTTAGTCATGACTTGATATTTACGGCTATGATGAATGACTTGTTTGCCATCGATATATTCGATAATCGCGCTATCACCGCTCGCATCAGACAGGGATAAATGCAGAGTCGCTAAGCGATTTTGTCCCGGAACCTTGTCAGTCGCGACTATCAATGGCGTTTTTTCTAATGCGGCAACGGCTTCTTCAACCGTGGCATAGTTGTCCAGCATATATTGCGCCCATAGCGAAATAGACAGTGCGGGCTTTTTATTATCTAACTCAGGATATTTCGATTCGGCGAGCCAGAGTAAGTTTGCTACTAACCCTTTTTCATTAACGCCATCTGTCGTAGAAATATCGTAACCTGACGCTATCACGCTACCGTATTTGGATTTCCATTTGAGTGATTGTGGCCCTGCCGCGCCATTTCGTTCCATGCCTCGCGGGAAAATCCATAAATTGGTACCCACATCATATTTCCAATCCATGGTTCTACCGGTCATGATTTGTTGGTCTTCCCCGAGATATACGACACGGGTACAAGCCTGAGAAACCATGGCAGGAACATAAATTACAGCGATGGTTAAGAGCGTAACAATGCTTTTCTTCACAAATCGCATCTTGCCTCCAAAGGGTATTGAATAAGTAGCGCAGATAAGCTGCACGAATAAATAACCATTATTTATATTAGACAGTATATCGTTTTCAGCGTGTTTTTAGAGGATGGATATTGAAACAAAATGCAACAAGGATTAACTCAATCAAACTGTTTACGTTTTCCAATGAGTTAATCCTATTAAAGAAATGGATTAGCAGCCCGCTATTATTTTTTCTTTGCAGAAAACCATGAGCGTAATAATGCCGCTTTTTTCTGATTGTCAGGAATATTCAGTGCGGAGTCATACAAGCTAATCGAAATTTGGCAAACTGTTGCAGGTGATTTTTTTCCGGCCTTCACATCAATCAGCATGGTGACGTCATTCCCGTATTTTTCCGTTAATTTGATTCTCAGAGAGTCCATTAATGCCTGATACTCTTCTTCAGATAACGAGGTACGCTTCTCGCTAGCTTCGCTGGAAATCAACAAAGCATCGATCGCACTCACTTGTTTTAATAAGACATCTTGGCTTTTTTGTGGCGGAATGACATCCGCAGGATCCCTTAACTGAGGGAATAGCGCGTCGTAACACATTTTTCCTGATGGATCTTGCTCTAACAATGACTTGATATTGTCGTTCACTTTAGCGACAAAATTAATCACTGTTTCATCGGAAGCATAAGGCATACGCTCAACGACAAGCTTCATTGATTGGCTCACAACCTGATCCAATAATTGACGACGTAAATCTTCATTAGCTGGATCATATTGAGACATTAAAGGCTCGAAGCTCTGGTAAGTGACAGGGCTTAATTTTTTAATCGTGACTAAAATCGGCAGTTCTTTCTCAACTTGAGCAATGGCCTCTGAATGAATTTCGCTATTACTTTCCGTCGATAGTACGTTGTTGTCTTTACTTAACCAGTAAAAACCCAGCGCAAAGATAATAAAAATGATGCTAACGACTACTGCGATTTTGCGTGAACTGTTTGTATTCAAAGTGAATCTGCCTTTTAACAATCTGTCTTTTAACAATTTGTTGTTAACAACAAAAGCCAAAAAACCAATACTCAATAATAAACTCTTATCATTATTCTAGTCGTGAATGCGGATATATCGCTATAGGAATAAGAGTAAATGCGAAGAAAAAAGCAGAAAATTAACAGTTCTAATGAGTATTTAGAATGAAAAAACCGCAGACACATATTTCAGTCTCTGCGGTTTTGAAAAATCGAAGGAAAGTATTTCAAAAATACGAATTACTTAACTTGAACACCTTCAACAGACAGCATTAATTCAACTTCTTGAGATTTAGGGCCTAAATCAGATTTGATATTAAACTCTTTCAGTTTAATGTTCCCTTTCGCTTCGAAGCCTGCGCGGTAGCCACCCCAAGGATCTTTACCTTCACCCGTTAATTTCGCATCTAAAGTGATTGGTTTCGTCACGCCGTTTAAGGTGAAGTCCCCCGTTACGAGGTATTTATCACCCTCTTTTTTCACTTCTGTAGAAACAAATTTCGCTTCTGGGAATTTTGCTGCATTTAAGAAATCTGGGCTACGTAAATGCTTATCACGCTCTGCGTGGTTAGTGTCGATGCTGCCAGTTTTAATCGTCACTTCAACTTTATCTTTCGCCGGATCTTTCGCGTCGTAAGTAAAGTTACCATCAAAATCTTTAAAGCTACCGTATAACCAGCTGTAGCCTAAATGCTGGATACGAAACTCAATAAAACCGTGTTGGCCTTGTTTATCAAATTGATAGTTTTCTGCCAGTGCAGATCCTGCTGATAATAATAAAGTACCCGCAGCAAGACCTAAAATAGATTTCTTCAACATAACTCTCTCCACGTTATTTATCGGGATTAAAACCCAACATTCTTTTTAAAGTAATATCACCATCAAAGAAATGGTGTTTTAAAGCTGCAAATGCATGCAAAACAGATAACAAAACAACAGCCCAAGCTAAATAAAGGTGAATTTCACCTGCTGTATCCGCTTGTTCTGCTGCACCTGTAAATAATGCAGGCACTTCAAACCAACCAAATACACTTATTGCTTGTCCATCCGCAGTTGAAATTAAATAACCGCTGATCAAAATAGAGAATAAAATAATATAAATTAAAATCTGAACCGTAATTGAAGCAAATTTCGTTAATTTGCTATAGCTCGATAACGGCTTAGGTGGTGGAGAAATAAATCGCCAAACCACACGAAAAAGCATGATAAAGAATAGCAACATTCCTATGCTTTTATGTATTTCAGGAGCTTGATGGTACCAGGTGTCATAATAGCCTAATGACACCATCCATAAGCCTAATGCAAACATTCCATATACGACAATTGCGACCAACCAATGAATGAGCAGCGAAAGATGCCCATAACGAGTGGCGTTATTTTTCCATTGCATAGTTTAAAAACCATATAGTTTTAAAGGTAATTACTTGTTTTACCAAGTAGGAATAATCATAAGGTTAATCTGGCTTTATTCCTATCCCAAAGTTAAACAAATATTTTGTCGAAGATATTCAAATAGTATCATCATCATGATGAAAAATAGGTGAATTCTATTTTTCTTATTACAAGCGTAAACCTTTAATAAAGAATCTTCTGTTTATGTAAATAGATTACACCTAATAACGTCTGTGATTATTTAATCTGCTGATTTTCTTATTGCTCATCATAATATGATAGATGAATTTGTTATAAATGTAGTTCAGCTTTTCTAAAATAGGTAGGCAAGATTTTTATTTCAACGAATAAATTAACCTAATTTTCTCTATTCCTGCTAAATTGATGCTCTGTCTATGGGTTGTTTTTTCTTTATTCTTAGAGGCTAGCGTATGTATACATTATGGATTGCCAATAAAAATTACTCCTCATGGTCTCTAAGACCTTGGATCTTGTTAAAAGCATTGCAAATCCCTTTTGAAGAGAATATTTGCTTCTTCGAAAATGGTAAAAGTAGCCATGAAAAATTTAGCCGTTTTTCACCTTCAGGCTTAGTGCCATGCCTGATTGATGGTGATAAAACCATTTGGGACTCTTTGGCAATTTGTGAATATGTTGCCGAAGATTTCCCTCAAGTTTGGCCCACTGAAAAATCAGCGAGAGCCTGGGCTCGCTGCGCGAGCGCTGAAATGCACGCAGGTTTTTCTGCACTACGCCAACAGTGCCCGATGAATGTGACAAGAAATGAAGCTCTCACTGAAATATCCCATGAGCTACAAGGAAACTTAAATCGCATTCAGCAATTATGGCAGGAAGGATTTGATAAGTTTGAAGGGCCTTGGTTAGCAGGAAAACACTTTACTGCCGTCGATGCATTTTTTGCACCAGTAGCATTTCGTATTCAAAGCTACCAATTAAAAGTCAATGAACACGCTCAACAATGGATTGAACGCATTATTGCATTACCGGCGATGCAAGAGTGGAAACGTGCTGCAGAAATCGAGCCGTCTATCGAACACTAAAAAAACACCTGTACGAGCATCAAAATTAATTTTTGAGCAGTTTGAGTAAGAAATCGACCCAAACTGCTTATTTCGGTCACAAATCACCTAGATGCTTTCATCCCAAGGATCGGCAGTCATCACATCCCCCGTTGGGGTGTGCAGCGTTACTTGGTCATTTTTAAACCATTCCGCTAAAGAAAATCCGCCTTTCGGTGTTTCCACATGAATATCAATTGGGCAATATGGCGTATTCGCTTTAATCGCAAATTGCGCAAAATCTTCTTTTTGCTGTCGAGTTGGGCAGCGGATCACAACATCTAGATCGCAATCTGTCAGCATACTTTGAATATCCGTCGCCAATGTATAAGCGCAGCTACCCGTCACACCCCATTTCCAAGGCCAATTGTGCTGAGAAATTAGTAACAAAACTTGGATAGGCGGTAACGCAATAAACATCGAACGTTGCAATTCAATGGAATTCGACACTAAAGATTCCACATTCATAATGTGCGTAATGGCAGATTTTGAAATTTGGGTCGTCACACGCTGATGGGGCTTAATACCACGAATAGCCACGGTTAATTGGCTTTCACCGGCTTTTTCTCGGTGCACAATAAGGGGTAGTTTACTGTTCCACTGCGTTTGAACCCATTCCGGCAGAGTATCAAGAGGGACATCGTTATTACTACCAACCCAAACAAAATCATGGGGATTAATTATTTGCATTTATTCTTCCTTATCATGACGACAAATTGCTCTCGTTCTGCGCTATTATGCATTTTTTCAGATAGATGAATACATTCACGCATAATCAACATCTTTATTTATCTCATCAAAAACAAAGATTCATAGGTTATTGATGGAGGAAATTTGTCTTCAAATAGCAATATGTTATCATAGAATACTCTTAATAATTAAAGAGTTAGATAACGAATTTTGAGCATCTTAATATGAAGAAAATCCCTGCTATCCATGACGGAATACTGTTCAGCAGCTGCTTAGTTTTAAGTGCCCTCACCGCACTCGCACTGATCGACGTTCAGGCCGCCATGTGGGCAGCATTTTCGACACTCTACTCATTTAACCTATTTAACGCCGCTAAAGAATATAAAAATTACCTCTATACCGCTTTTTGGCTATCCATGATTTTAGTCGCTATCTATATTGGCGATACGCTACGCTTGGGGACTGGGTTTTATATTTATCTGGCTATATTCTCATTTATCTATTATCAGCTCTATGGCACAGATCCGATCATGGACTTAACCATGAAATTCATGATTATCATGTCCACTATTGGCACAATCTTGCCTGAAGTATCGAAAAGCCTGACCTTAGGTTTTTTAATTGGCAGTAGCGTCACCTTGCTCACCTATTATTTTCTCAGCCACAAAATGACTCGCCATTCCATTATTACGCCACTTACTGTGGAAAAAAATCTATTTACTCTACGTAAAAATATTATTCCACGGTCAATGACCTATACCATTGGATTACTATTAACTTTGGCTATCCCCCGGATGGTAGACCTAGGGCATTTTTATTGGACACTACTGACTTTCGTGTTTGTATTGCACCCAAAATCTGAAAGTATTGTGCGCATTACGCTTCAACGGGTGGCGGGTAGTTTAATTTCCGTGTTATTCCTATTCTTATTATTTAATACCCCGTTGATGCCTTATATTGGTCTAGTGGCTATTTTAGTTTTCGCCTTTTTGCTGCCAATGAGCTTTCATCACGGCTATACCTTTATGACTTTTGTCGTCACCAGCCTAATACTCTCGGTTCTTGAACAAGTGGTTTATTGGCGTCACCCTGTTTATACATTATTGTTTGATCGCGTTCTTGAAACTGCCTTAGGTGGAGCTATCGCTATCATTACCAGTATTATCTTGAAACTATTTAGAGAAAAAAGCCCAGAAAGCTAACACTATTCGGAGGTATATCACTCACCAAAGCCAATCGAAGAGCAAACTGCACCGGAAATATGCCCCTCTATGACGATAGCTGAACCATTACGGCAAATTTCATTAGGGCTTTCCCCAGCTGGCCTGACACCCGAATTTCAGCAAAGGATCGCCCATGTGATTGATTTTTGTCGCTCTCGAGTTTAGATAAAAAACAACAAAATAAATTTTCATGCTCTATACTTTCATTAACATTCATTAAACCTGACAAATGAAAAGGCAGCTGGAGCTAAACATGAAAATATCGATCCTAGGAGCGACTGGTTTTGTCGGTAAAGCATTGGTTTCTGAAGCCTTAATGCGTCATCATCAAGTCACTGCGATTTCTCGTCACAGCAATCAGCTTCCTCAACATGCCCATTTAATTACTGAATCCGGAGATATTATGGATGTGGCTTGGCTAACATCTCGGCTTAAAGGTCAAGATGTGGTGCTTAGTGCATTTAATGGTGGATGGAGTAACCCTAATCTGTACCGTGATACAGTTGCAGGTAACCAAGCAATCTTAGAGGCTGTGAAAAAAGCAGGCATAAAACGATTTATCGTGGTTGGTGGTGCTGGAAGCTTAGAAATCGCTCCAGGTGTTTTATTGCTCGACTCCCCCGATTTTCCAGCCAATATCTGGCCCGGAGCTCAAGCTGTCAAAGAATTTAAAACGACGTTGGAATCAATCGATAGCTTAGATTGGACGTTTGTTTCTCCTGCTGCAATGCTTGAAGATGGCGCGCGGACAGAAACATTTCGCCTTGGAGGAAAACAGCTATTAATGAACGGCAATACCCCCGCAAAAATATCTGTTCAGGATTTAGCGGTGGCAATATTAGATGAGGTAGAGCGGCCACAATTTATTCGTCAGCAGTTTACAGCTGCTTATTAATACTAACAAATGGATTACGAGTAAATCATGACTAAATGTATCCATTTATTTGTTTAACATAAAAAGTAATACAATCATTAACGTTTAATAAATGTTCGTATATTCTCGTATAAAAATATGACCATTAACTTATAAATAATTAAACTAAGATTATTATTATTTAAATTTATCCATAAATATAATTTAACTCTGTGCGATATTAATTCAAATTGAGACTGGAGTTTTATTTAATTCTTAGATTCGATAACTTTGATAAGCTTTATGAGATTATTCATAATAGATAATTGTTATGTGTAAAAATTGCATGCAGGCATAATCTAAAACCAGCGTATTAAGCCGGAAGAAACAACCTATAATAGTAAAACAGATAATTTCTTCCGGTCAGACGATTAAATTCATGGAGTCTCTTTTATCAAAACGGTGTCGAAAATGGAAAATCTTTTACTTTCCTAGTGATAATTAACCTTTAAAAGACAAATAAACAAGAACATAACACACTGATATTATTAATGAAGTGTACTGCGAGCGCCGCTATTTATGTTCACAACACCATATAAGAATGATGCAGGTTCCAAGTTAAATAAATAGGCAAATTGAAAAAGAGAATCAACGTCAATACAGCTTTCTCCACTCTCGAAACGATTCATTTCATCTTCAGAAACACCAATTAAATCGGCCGCTTGCTGAAGACTCATTTTATGACTCTCTCTTTGCATACGGATCTTAATCCCTAGCTTTTTCGCAATTTCATTTTCATTCATAAATACTCCTTTTACTATTAGATTAAATACCAATTATGAGGGCAGCTAAATTATCATCACACCAAGTTTAATTAATTGACTTACGTTAATAAAACGCGACATACATCACATCATTTAGTGACATTCATAAATAGATATTTTTCACTTAAAACTGCAATTGGTTGATTTAAATTACAAATAAAACCAATAATCCATGTAATATAAAAATAAAAGAGTGATAGTAATCACATAAAATTCAGATTAATACCTGTGTATATTTACTTATTATGCCTATCAATTAATGACGTAAAATTTAATTACTCATTTAATGATGACCTACGACATGAGCTATATTACAAAATCACAAAAACAATGATCAAGGATTATCTTAACTTTTTTCAAATAATGATAGCTTACGTTTATATACTTAAATTTATTCTTATATTTTAAATCATCTACTAATGACTTATTCACTTAACAACAAGCTATATCATAATAATAACTGACTAAATCATCTATCACTATCAGAATAATTTTTTATCATTTATTTAACCTTTCCCAAATAATCCATTTTGTCATACAAAATATGAATATTAATGGATGATGATTGAATTATACTCACACAAACTGAATCGAGTAACCTATTGAATGTTTGCTTTAAATCTATTCATTCGTTAATCACTTTTATTCTATTTTTATGAATAGTATTTTCTTTGCACAACAACTGATTTAACAAAAAATGCGTTGTAGGCTATCAAAAATTCAGCGTATTCCTAATACGTTATCTCTGTTTAATAAGCTAACTAACCATCATTTAGTGTGTAAAAAACCGATTAAAACTTACCTAACTTCACATTGCTTATAAAAAAATTGTCAGTAGACATGCTATCCTATGTTCAATTACGATGAGTTTTATCTAACTTTAATGCTCAGATTTGGCGCTTAAAATAACGCCCGTTGCAAAAGTGACTGGAAAGGTAACCATGCTACAAGAAAGTGTTATCAGAGAAATCATTCTCTGGATAGAACAAAATTTAGAGTCGCGGCTCTCCCTTGATACCGTTGCTGATAAATCTGGATACACTAAATGGCACTTTCAACGATTATTTAAAACCCAAACAGGTCTCGCGTTAGGTGCTTATATTCGTGCTCGTCGTTTATCCTGTTCTGCTGTTGCTTTACGCTTAACAAGCGATAGTATCATGGACATTTCACTACGCTATCGTTTTGATTCACAACAAACTTTTTGTCGTGCATTCAAGAAACAGTTTGGTGTAACGCCTTCAGAATATCGTAAACGCTCAGGCTGGCATATTGAAGGATTCTGCCTTCCTCTTCGTGAAAGTAAAGAACTCGAAGCTCACGTGGAATTAGTCGAATTAAAAGAGATCCACTTAGTGGGAATGACTCATCGCTACACACAAGGCATTAACGAGTGGAACTTAAAAACTGAAGAGTTACGACGCCAGTATTGGAAAAACTTTTTAGATAAAAACAAGATTGTTGCCAAAAACTTGTATGCTATTCACGGAGTCGATACAAGCTCAGATGAAGAAGGCCGCTTCCTCTATTCCACTGCATTTGATGAAAACGATCTTGACGTCATGCCACCATTTACTAAAAAACTGATGGTTCCCGCTGGTAATTATTTGCAAATTAAATTTATCGGTAATTTACAAGGCACTGACTATAACGACATCATTTATACCGCTTATGGAAAAGTCCTGGCCGAGATGGATATTGCTCGCGGTTTAGGGGCTGATATTGAACATTATGTTTTAAAATCAACGCCAACTTATGAGGATTTTACTAACCACCCTCATACCTACATCCAAGAACTGAATTACTATATTCCTGTGATTGCATAGTTCCTGTGATTGCCTAAAAGCTAACAACCCGCTTTTACACGGGTTGTTAGCTTCATTCAGTGCTAAATAGATTAGAACGTGACGTTCAATTTACCCCAGAATGTTCTACCCGGCTCATTAACAGGGCTATTGGACGAATAACCAAATCCGCTATTACCTGCTAAGTTCAAGTGCTCGCTGTACGTTTTATCAAACAGGTTATCGACACCCGCACTCAGTTTCACGCTTTCATTGATGCGATATGCCGCATTCATCGAAAATACCGTAAAGCCCGCGCTCTCACTGAAGTCTTTTCCGACAACGTTACCTTCGTTGATTGCTACGCGATCTTGGCGACTCACCATGCGTACCAGCCCCGTCGTTGTCCAATCACCTTTCTCCCACGTTAAGCCTAAACGGCTTTCCAACGGTGGCATTTGAGGCAGTGCACGTCCATCAGTTCTATTTTTCCCCCACGAATATGCAAGGCTTGCATCCGCTTTCCATTCATCACTCAGCTGATAAGCGACGCCCATTTCACCGCCCATAATCATCGCATTGACGTTTTCAACTTGGCTCATTCTGGCGTTAGTTGGGCTATAGCGGAATAGAATAAAATCATCGACGCGCCCGACATAAGCAGAAACCCATGCATTAGCCTTATCATCACTGTATTTCGCCCCAATATCTAACTGTGTTGTTTTCTCGGTTTTCACGTTATCAAAAACATTTTTACTGCCGTTCGGCCCCATTTTTGGCGAGAATAACTCCCAATAATCTGGGAATCTTTCTGTATACCCCACTCCGGCGTACAGCATCACTGGCGTTTCAGGTAATGCATGTTCATAGCGAACGAAACCCGCTGGCATAACTGTATTGCGGCCTGAAGAGCCTACATCAGTGTAATTATCGACTAATACGCGGTCTAAACGCCCGCCGCCAATCACTTTACCTTGCTCACTCGCCGTCCAAGTCACCTCACTGAATACCCCATAATCTTGGAATTCGGCATCTTTTTTCCAGCTATTATTACTGTTTTTACGGTGTTTATTGGTCTGCATGTCTGCCCCAGCGCGCAGTTCATAATCACTCCATAACCACGTTCCCATGACCCGGCCGCCCATCGTCTCGCGGTCAACACGCATTTTCATTGGCATATTCATCATCATGCCGTGCCCGCCATGACCGCCGCCCATATGTCCGCCACCTGATCCCATTGTGCTCGTTGGGCTACGTAATGAGTAGTTATCCATAATATGGTCGGCGTAGTTGTAATAGACATTCCCTTCGATTTTATCGAATACCTCACCGATATTGCTTTTCTCGAAACGTAATCCTAAGCTTTCACGCTTGAATTGAGAGCCATCCATTCCTCGTCCTGCATATCGCGCTTCACCATCACCTTTCCCTGCGGAGAGCTCGAGTAATGTATATTCATCTGGCGTCCAGCCTACTGCAACGTCCGCATTCCATTTATCCCATTTAGACGGTACTTTGTCTCCATTACCATCTTTATAGTCATTAGAACGAGATTTATTGCCAGTCAGGCGTACATAACCTTTCTCATGTCCTAAACTCACATCCGCATTCGCATCCCAACGCTGATTTGATGCTGTCAATGCACTCGCATTCCCTTGAATGCCGCCCTCCGTAAAGACAGGCTTTTCTCGCTCAAAACGCACAGTACCCGCTGAATTTCCAGGCCCCCATAATACGGTTTGTGGCCCTTTCACCATGGTGAGCAAATCAAAGTTTTCCGGTGAAATATAAGACGTCGGCGCATCCATACGGGAAGGACACGCACCCAACATTTCACTGTCATTCGTCATGATCTTAAGACGGGAACCAAACATGCCGCGAAAAACAGGGTCACCATTCGTACCACCGTTACGGATTTGGGAAAAACCGGGGATCGTTTTCAAGTAATCAGAGCCATCACTCGCGGGTACTGGCTGTCTTGGGGTTTTCGGCGATGTCGAAATAGTTAACGGCGAGTCCACAGGAGCCGTGACAATCATGACCGAACTATCGGTAATTAAACTTTGATTTTCTTCTTTAGCGAAAGCGGATGTTGATGCGATAGCCGAAATCACCAGCGCAGTTACAGGTGCGAATTTAAAATTAATTGAGTTCATTTTTAGCCTATTTTTATCTGTTTCTTACTGCTATTGGCTCAATGAATTAATAACCACTCGGCTTCTTTTTAAAAATAGGCTAGCCTCCTGAAAATGAAGCTCAATTTCAGGATAAACGAAGTGGTTTTGTCCATTGAAGACAAAATACAGTTTTAAATTACGTTAAATAAAGAAATAAGAATCAATAGGATGTGGGTGGTGCGCGAGCTAGCTGTAATGACCAAGGACGGATAATTCGTAATTGAATACAACGTTCGAAAGGAACAAAGATAGCGAGAGTTGCTAATTGGCGGATCACCGCAGCAACAAATAAAATCAAAAATGGGAAGTGAACAAGTAGTTGGCAGTAACCACACGCGATGTCTTCCATCGGTGATTGCCCGACTCCCGTCATCAGCATATGGTTCATCGCACCGCCATCTTCGCAATGTTCAGACAATGGCATTTCGTGATGCTGCTGCATCGAATGCTCCGCCATTTCCCCATGCCCCATTGAGCAGTCGTTCATATGTGACATTGATTTTGAAATCAATGGCGCAACGAACAGCATCGCTACAGCGAGTAAGGCAAGGTAAGCGGCAAATTGTCGAATCGCGTGACGTAAATGCAACGGTTTTCCGGTGTTTCATAGCCTATAGATGGGCGCAGATTGTATCGTAATAAGAGGCTTATTGTTATTGTTTTTTGACATTATTGTTAAGCATTAAATACTTAATTGAAATGGATCTTGTTTCTTATTTTATTGGTTAATCATAATAGGTTATTCATAGGTGAGAGCTTGCAATGACACCTTTGAAATAATAAAGGGAGCCGAAGCTCCCTTTATTCAGTCACATTAATGCCTGACACCCCGAAAACCGTTATTTACCTTCTGGTGCCTCTTTCTTCTCATGCAGCATCATCAGCGATTGATCGACACTGCGCTCAATAATCTCTCGGCGCTGATCATTCTCAGGCAGTAGCTTTAACATCATCTGCCAAGCCGAAATGGCTTCAGGATAACGCCCCTGCTCGAACGCATTAAAGGCAAATATGCTGAGCGCTTTAACATTAGTTCGGTTCTTAGCAATCAGCTTTTTAAGTAGCTCATTACCTTCTTGATTATCACTTGGATCTGACGAACGGGTTAATACTTCCGCATAACCTAATGCGACCGCATCATCATCAGGGGATAAGCGGTAAGCACGCCCATAAGCATCGGTTGCCATGGTGGCGTTCCCTAATACCATCCCAATGCGACCAAGCATCACCCAGCCATCAATATTTTGCGGATCCTCTTGAAGGCGAGTACGTAACCCTAAAGCCAAGTTCTCCATCTCTTCATTATTCAATGGAAGCTCATTGGCATTCAGCGCTCTATCTAACAATGCTGGCGCTTGCTGGTAAGCCACATTCCAATCTTTCACTTTGCTGTAGCTACCCACTTCATAATACGCAGCACCTGCAATGCCCAGCGCTATCACAATGCCGGGGATATACACCCAAGCACTCGCACGGCTCGCTTCTGGCAGTGACTCGTCATCATCCTCTTGAGCGACTTGGCTGGCTCTGACACGTTTTTTAGAACGGGCGTAAATCAACCATCCCCCAACCGCGATAGCCACAAATGGCATTCCCCATAACACCACGGTTAGCGGCGTTAATGGCGGGTTATACGTCACGAAATAACCATATCTCGCCACCATATAATCGACGATTTCATCGCGGCTTTTCCCCTCTTGCATCAGCTCATACACTTTCTGGCGCAAATCGAGAGCGATCATCGAGTTGGAATCAGCAATACTGTTGTTTTGGCATTTCGGGCAACGTAACTCTTCCGTCAATTTACGAAATTGCTGCTCTTGCTGCTCATTTTCAAATGTGAAAACTTCCGTGGAAGCCAAGCTTACACCTGCGCAGAGCGCCCACATCATCAAGGCAATCACATATTTCATTGATTTGCCTCCTTGCTATAACGATCCCACAGCGGCTTCAGCTCGTTTTGCCAAACGCGTTCATCAACCGCACCGGCATGGCGATAACGAATAATCCCTTGCCCATCAATTAAAAAGGTTTCAGGCGCGCCATACACACCGAGATCAAGTCCCAGCATGCCTTGCCCGTCGAATAAACTTAATGCGTATGGATTACCCAATTCTCGCAGCCAACCGATCGCTTTTTGGCGATCATCTTTATAGTTCATCCCCACCACGCGGATCCCTTGGGACGCTAACTGATTCAAATATTGGTGCTCAGCGCGGCAAGTCGGGCACCATGTCGCCCAGACATTCAATAAAATTGGTTGCCCTTGGATCAATACCTTGGTGTCATATTCCTGCCCAGGATTTTCCAAGGATTCCAAACGGAAAACAGGTACTGGCTTGCCAATCAAGGCGGACTCTAGCAAGCGGGGATCATCCCCTTCAGCATTGCGTACCAATTGCCATAACAGCACGGCAGCAATCGCCGCAAAGATAACAAAAGGAATTAAAAAGACTTTACGATTCATACAGCTTCCCCTTGTAGCTTGCGACGACGATAACGCGAGTCAATCAGGCAACATAACGCGCCTACTGCCATAAATACGCCACCCGCCCATATCCAGCGGACAAACGGTTTATAGTACAAACGCAGTGTCCAGACATTCGGAGAGATCTCCTCACCCAACGCCGCGTATAAATCACGGGTGATCCCCCCATCAATAGCAGCTTCCGTCATCACTGCACGGCTAGTGCTATAAAAACGTTTTTCTGGATGCAGCGTGGTGAGCACCTTGTCATTCTCTTTCACGGTGATAGTACCAATCACCCCTTGATAGTTTGGCCCATCCGCTTCATGTACCCCATTAAATACAAAGGTATATCCACGAATAGCAATGCTATCATCCGGCTTCATTTTCACATCACGTTCAATACTGTAATTCTGGCTAAAGGCGATCCCCACGATAGTCACCGCTAAACCAAGGTGTGCCAGCACCATTCCCCAATAGCTTGAAGTCAGTTTGATTTTTTTACTGATGCGCACCTTCATTTCAGCGAAGGCCAAAATAACAATCCAGCACGCCATCATTAACCCCAGTACCGTCAGTGCTTCGACTCTGTCTTGCATTAGCCAAGGCAGCAAGAAAGAGAGAACCAATGTCAGTACTAACGCTATTAGCAGCAATTTGCGGATAGCCGAAGGACGGTCACGTCCCCAACGCACGAGCGGCCCAATACCCAGTAACAGCGCAAACGGCACCATCAAGGCAATAAACATGGTGTTGAAGAACGGTTCACCAATTGAAATCGTTCCCAAACCAATTTGTTTATGAATAAGTGGCAGCAATGTGCCTAACAACACCACCAACATGGCGGCTGTCAGAATTACGTTATTCCCTAATAGCAGGGACTCCCGAGACCATAATGCGTTATTGACCTTAGAACGTACTTTATGACCGCGTATCGCAAACACCAATAGCGAGCCACCGATCACCAACACCATAAAGGCAAGAATGAATAGCCCACGAGCTGGGTCAGAAGCAAAGGCGTGCACCGAAACCAAGACGCCTGAACGGACTAAGAAGGTGCCCAATAAGCACAACGAGAAGGCAAATATCGACAATAATAGCGACCATGCTTTGAAGGTGGCGCGCTGCTCAGTGACCGATAATGAGTGAATCAACGCAGTTCCCACTAACCACGGCATAAACGAGGCGTTTTCTACCGGATCCCAGAACCACCAGCCACCCCAGCCTAATTCGTAGTATGCCCACGCCGACCCTAACATAATTCCCAGCGTTAAGAAGAACCATGCTGCCAACGTCCAAGGACGTGCAAAACGGGTAAAGGAGCTATCTAAGCGACCACTGAGTAATGCGGCAATCGCGAAGGCGAAGGCCACCGAGAAGCCCACATAACCCATGTACAGTAATGGCGGGTGGAAAATCAGTCCTGGGTCTTGCAGCAGTGGGTTTAAGTCACGGCCTTCAATCGGGAAGGCAGGCAAGGTGCGAGAGAATGGGTTTGAGGTAAAAATGATAAACAGCAAAAAGCCGACGCTCACCATGCCCATTACCGCCAGCACGCGCGCCACAATATCCAGCGGCATACGGTAACTAAATAATGCCACAGCAAATGTCCAGCCGCTCATTAACAGCACCCACAGCAACAGAGACCCTTCATGAGCGCCCCATGTTGCCGCCACACGGTACCAAATCGGTAATTGCGTGTTGGAGTTATTGGCCACGTAAGTGACGGAGAAATCATTCACCACAAAGGCATTAATTAAGACTAAAAATGCCCCTGCGATAAACAGGAAAAGCAGCCAAGCTAATGGTCTAGATGCTGCCATCAGACGAGCATCATTACGTGCCACACCCCACAGAGGATAAAAAGAGAGTAATACAGAGACCCCTAATGCTAAACACAGCAGGATATTACCAATCTCAGGGATCATGATGCATTGTCCTTATACACTGCCGCAGGTCGTTTATGATTTTCCTGCATCGCGTGTTCAACTTCCGGAGGCGTATAGTTTTCATCATGTTTGGCTAGCACTTCTTTCGCTAATACATGATTATTCGGTTCAAGTTCACCTTGCACCACAACCCCTTGCCCTTCTTTAAATAAGTCTGGCAACGTACCGCTATAAGTGACATCAATCTCAGCTTCCGCATCATAAACGGTAAAGGTCACTTTCAGCGAGTCAGGGTCGCGCACAACAGAGCCTGGCATCACCATCCCCCCCACACGTAAACGCTGCCCGACCTCAGGCACCTTTTGGGTTTCTCGCTTGCCATAAACAATTTCGCCGGGGGTATAAAATAGGTCAATGTTCGAACTTAACGCATACAGAATCAAAGAGATGGTTAAACCGACACCCACAAGGATCGACGAAATCAGCCACAGTCTATTGCGACGACGAATATTCATAGGGACTCCCTGCGCGCTCTAGCGGCTTTTTGTCTTGCTTCTCGCGCTTGTTGCTGAACAATCGCGCTAAAAATCATTTTTCGTTGAATATAGGTATGGATGCACAATGCCGCTAATGGCAAAAGGGTTAGCGCAACCGCTAACCAAACATAAAATCCATATCCGCCCATGGCGATGAAGTCATTCCAAGAGGCAAAAGCACTATTCATTATGATTTCCTCCCATGGATATTTCCTCGCTTAGTCATCAGTTCCTGTACCCAAGGTCGGTTACGCTCTAACATTAACAATTGATTACGTAGACGAATTAGCGTCAATGAAATAAACAGGAATAAATACCCCAGAATAGCTAAACGTAATGGTGTACGCATCGCTGGGTTAATGCTTTCTTGCATACGTGTTGAGGGTTGATGCAGGGTTTGCCACCACTCAACTGAGTAGTGAATAATCGGCAAATTGATTACCCCAATTAACACTAAAATAGCAGCCGCTTTTCCTGCTGTACGGCGGTCATCAAAAGCGTGCCACAGGGCAATAACTCCAACATATAAGAATAACAGGATCAATTCAGATGTCAGGCGCGCATCCCATACCCACCAAGCTCCCCACATCGGTTTACCCCATGTGGCGCCGGTGACAAGCGCGATAAAGGTGAATACAGCGCCGACGGGTGCCATTGCGGCAATGGCTAACTCAGAAATTTTCATCTGCCACACAAGACCGATGAACGCCGTAATAGCCATAGTGGCATAAATCCCCATCGACCACATGGCCGCGGGGACGTGAATATAGATGATCCGGTAGCTATCACTCTGTGTTTTATCGGTTGGTGCAAAACCAAAGCCCCAAACCCAGCCCACCGCCAGAAAGATCACACTTAACACAATGAACACGGGAGCGAGTCGCCCACATATTTTATAGAGGTTCATTGGAATCGCTAATTGGTGAAGCTTTTTCCACATAGTTAATAGCCCCGATTTATCTCACAAAATGCTGTGCATTAATATTAGCTACAATACACAAAAACCACGTAATTTTATTGATTTATCACAAATACAACTTAGGCTAGCTGACTCAATTAGCCAACTAGCCTATTTCTTAGAAGCCAGGCTCCACTTCTCGCATATCTGGTAACTTATGCGCAATACCTTTATGGCAATCAATACAGGTTTTTCCGTCTTTTAACGCTTGGTCATGCATTTTTGCAGCGACACTTTTTTGAGCGGTAAAATCCATATAGTCGAAGTTGTGGCAGTTACGGCACTCTTGGGAATTATTATCCTTCATCCGTCGCCACTCATTCTGCGCCATTTCGAGACGATGTTCTTCAAATTTCTGTGGTGTATCAATCACGCCAAAAATCTTACCGTAGAGCTCTTTACTGGCTTTGATTTTTCTCACCATTTTTGGCACAAACTCATGAGGTACGTGGCAATCAGGGCATGTCGCTCTCACCCCACTACGGTTAGTATAGTGAATAGTATCCATATACTCTTCGTAGACGTTTTCACGCATTTCATGACAGCTAATACAGAACTCTTCTGTGTTGGCTTTTTCCATTCCGGTATTGAAACCGCCCCAGAAAATAACACCGCCGACAAAACCGATAATCAACAACGTACCCAACGCTAAACGGCTTGGGCGCCACCACCACTGCCAAACTCGGCGAATGATCCCCGGTTTATCACTTTTATTAGTCATATTCGCCCCTTATTTCCCGAAGCCTTTAGATGGGGTAAAGGTATTATCGATAATCGGCGCAGTATCAGATTGAGGAACATGACACTGTAGGCAGAAATAACGATTTGGTGCCACTTCACCTAATACTTTACCGGTCGCATCCATAAAGTGTGTTGGGCTAATACGTGGTGCACCAGTGGTACGATAATTTTCCACACCATGGCACTGCAAACAACGGTTTGTATTCGTGGTAATTTGATACCCTTCAACACTGTGAGGGATCATCGGTGGCTGGTTAACGTAGTTCAGTGCCATTTTTTCCTGCTCTTTAGGAATATGAATGCCACTTTCTGGTGTACCTGACACTTCTGGTGATTGAGCCAGATCGACGCCATTCGCCGACCATGCAAAACTGCTCACGACAACGGCCATACCCGCTATCCAACGGCTTAAAGTTCTTTTCAGGACAGGGTTTTTCATGATTTAGCTCCCGAACTCCATTTTAGTGTTATTTTAAAAACGTCCTCAGAACAGACATCAATACAGCGACCACACGTCGTGCAATCTTTCGCCGTGATCTGTGCTGGGGCTTGTTTATCAAGAACCGGAACGCGCAAAACTTGCGGCTCAGGACAAACGTGGAAACAATCCATACAGCGGTTACACTGCTCTTTTTTATGGGCGGTCACGACTAAAGCCCCTTTACACCCCGCGACACCATACAGTGCGCCGAGTGGGCATAAGTGACCACACCAACCATGTTCCACGACCAATAAATCGAATAAAAACAGTGCAATTAAAACTAAAGCGCCGCTACCAAAACCAAAAATCAAACTACGTCCCATCAGAGAAACAGGGTTAATCCATTCCCAGAGCAACGTTCCCGTTAATGCCGAGCCCAACAAAATCACACCCAGCAAAACATAGCGGATGTAACGTGGGATCGTGGCGGATTGATTGAATTCGAATTTTCGACGCAGCCATGCCGCCGCATCCGTGACCAGATTCACAGGGCACACCCAACTACAGAAAACCCGTTTTCCTAACAGGGCATACACCCCGAAAACAATCCCTGCACCGATTAACGCGGAGATCCCCGGTAAGTAACCACTTGCTAAGCTTTCAAGAGTAATCAGCGGATCCGTCAATGGGATCGTATCCAGCAATAAGCTGCTACTGTAATTGCCATGTAAGATCCACACGCCTAACCATGGACCACTCAAAAACATGGCTAACACTAACAACTGACTGGTACGTCTCAATACCAACCATTTATGGCTTCCCCACCACCCTTTTTTCGCCAGAGCCTCACGTCCGGCATCGTGCTTACGATTTGCCATTGTTACCCTCCAGCCAACCAAAACGGTAATGGTGACCTAATTCCCCTTTTGCCAGCGAACGTGGCAATACTTTAATTGCCGACTCCTCAAGCACACACGCTTGTTCGCATTTACCGCACCCCGTACAGTAATTACTGTTCACAGTCGGCAAGAAACGCGCGTGTTTACCGGTTCGATGGTTTTGTTCAAGTTCCAGAGTGATAGCCTCGTCAATCACAGGGCAAACTCGGTAGCACACATCGCATCGTAACCCTTGAAAGTTCAAGCAGTTCTCTTGGTCGAGTAACACTGCCAGCCCCATACGAGCATCATTGATAGAGGCAATATCCTTATCCAACGCACCACTTGGGCACACTTTGGCGCAAGGAATGTCTTCACACATTTCGCACGGGTTTTCACGAGCAATAAAATACGGTGTACCGGCTGCCATGCCAGACGCCAATGTGGCGAGTTTCAACATGTCGTAAGGACACGCTTGCACACATTGACCACAGCGCACACAGGCACTTGCAAAAGCACTTTCGTCTAAGGCACCCGGCGGGCGAAGATGCACTCCGCTCGCTCGGGAGGTTTGTTGCTGAAGCCCCAGTACCACACCAACAGCCGCCAGTCCACCCGCTGCGCGAGCAACATCACGCAAAAAACGGCGGCGACTATTCTGGGAACTCGGTTTCTGGGACATACGCAATTACACCTTTTCCAATTTAACTGCACATTTCTTGTAATCCGTCTCTTTTGATAGCGGATCCGTTGCATCCAGAGTGAGGTTATTCACTAACTGAGACGCATCGAAGAATGCCATATAAATCAAACCTTTTGGTGGGCGGTTACGGCCACGAGTTTCCACGGTTGAGAGCACTTCACCACGGCGAGAAAGTACTTTTACTTTGTCTCCACGACGTAAGTCTTTGGCTTTTGCATCCAGCGGGTTCATAAACACCACGGACTCAGGGAATGCACGGTGCAACTCAGGCACACGGCGAGTCATACTGCCGGTATGCCAATGCTCAAGAACACGTCCGGTGGATAACCATAAATCGTATTCAGCATCTGGCGCTTCTGCGGCTGGTTCAAATGGCAGCGCGAAAATCACCGCTTTACCATCTGGCTTGCCGTAGAATTGATAACCCTGTCCAGCTTTTACGTACGGGTCATTACCTTCACTGTAACGCCATTGGGTCTCTTTACCATCCACGACTGGCCAACGGATACCGCGAGCTTTGTGGTACGCATCAAAATCCGCTAAATCATGACCATGACCACGACCGAAGCCTGCATACTCTTCAAACAACCCTTTTTGCAGGTAGAAGCCGAGTTCACGGGATTCATCATTCAGCTGGTCATCGGCCAGTTCTGTCAGTGGGAATTTGGTCACAGCCTCGTTAGCAAACAGAATGTCGTATAACGTTTTTCCGCGATATTCTGGTTTTTTCGCTAATAACTCTTCCGGCCAAACGTCTTCCGCTTTGAAGCGGCGAGAGAACAGTACCATCTGCATTAAGTCAGATTTAGCTTCCCCTGGTGCGGGTACTTGCTGACGCCAGAATTGTGTACGGCGCTCTGCGTTACCGTATGCCCCTTCTTTTTCTACCCACATTGCTGTCGGTAAAATCAGGTCGGCAGACAGAGCACTGACGGTTGGGTATGGGTCTGACACCACGATAAAGTTACGTGGATCACGCCAGCCCGGCATACGCTCTTCATTAATATTTGGGCCCGCTTGCATATTGTTATTGCACATCACCCAATAGAAATTGAGCTTGCCATCTTTTAATGCGCGGTCTTGAGCAACAGCGTGTAATCCCACTTTTTCTGGGATAGTTCCCGCAGGTAATTTCCAAACGTTCTCCACTTTTTCACGATGTTTTTCGTTGGTGACCACCATATCTGCCGGTAAACGGTGAGAAAACGTTCCCACTTCACGCGCAGTACCACAAGCTGATGGTTGACCCGTTAAGGAGAATGGTCCACAACCTGGTTGAGAAATTTTACCGGTCAATAAGTGCAGGTTATACGCCAAGTTATTCGCCCAGACGCCACGAGTGTGCTGGTTGAAGCCCATTGTCCAGTAGGAAACGACTTTCACATTAGGATCTGCGTACAGCTTCGCTAGCGCTTCTAACTGATCTTTCGGAACACCCGTCATTTCAGCGGTTTTGTCGAGGGTATATTCCGCAACAAATGCTTTGTAATCATCGAATGTCATTGGCTCAGACGCATCTGAACCTGGGTTTTTGGCCTTCTGCTCTAAAGGATGCGTTGGACGTAAACCATAACCAATATCAGTAGCCCCACGACGTAAATTAACGTGTTTATCGAGGAAGTCCTGATTCACCGCATTGTTTTGAATAATGTAGTTAGCGATGTAGTTAAGGATCACTAAGTCTGATTGCGGCGTAAAGACAATGCCGTTATCCGCTAATTCGAAGCTACGGTGTTTAAATGTAGACAGTACAGCGACACGAACATCAGGGTTAGAGAGACGACGGTTGGTGATACGCGACCATAAAATTGGGTGCATTTCCGCCATGTTCGAACCCCACAGCACGAAAGCATCTGCATGTTCGATATCATCGTAGCAGCCCATAGGTTCATCCATACCAAAGGTACGCATAAAGCCTACAACCGCTGATGCCATACAGTGACGCGCATTTGGGTCTAAGTTATTTGAACGGAAGCCACCTTTAAATAGTTTGGATGCAGCATAGCCTTCCCAAACCGTCCACTGACCGGAACCAAACATTCCGATACCTTCAGGGCCTTTCTCTTTGAGGGTGGTTTTGACTTTCTCTTCCATCACATCAAAGGCTTTTTCCCACGTAATTGGGGTAAATTCACCGTTTTTATCGTACTCACCGTCTTTCATACGCAGAAGCGGTTGAGTTAAACGGTCTTTTCCGTACATGATTTTTGGTAGGAAATAGCCTTTAATGCAGTTCAGACCACGGTTTACAGGAGCTTCTGGGTCACCTTGGCTCGCGACGATACGTCCGTTTTGCGTTCCAACTAAAACCCCACAGCCTGTACCGCAGAAACGGCAAGGTGCTTTATCCCATTTAATGCTTTCTTGCTGACCAACCACTGCTTTCGCAATACTTGGTACGCCAACGCCTGCCGCCGCAGCAGCGGCCGCTATCGCATTGGCTTTCATAAAGTTACGACGACTGAGTTTCATACTTTTTCCTCACATTGCTCATCCTGCTGGTGATAAACCAGTGAAACATCCAATACACCATCGATATCACGGATAAAATCGATAGTATCTAAAAGCGTTTTGCTGTCTTCCCCTTCCACAACCACAATTAACTTGCCATTTTCAGGGGAGGAAATAGCCACTTCGCAGTTGGGTTCTTGATGTAATTCATCTGTCACAGCTGGAATGCGTTCACTTTTGACTTGAACAATCAAACTGCAAACTTGCCAGTTATTGTGCATCTTCATGCTCCATGGTAATGGCTGATACAGGACATCCTGCGACACATGCGCCACAACCTGTACAACCCTGCATATCAATGTTTGGCTGGTAAATACCGGCCAGTGATGGACGAAAGGCGATCACTTGAGGCTCACAACTGTCTTCACAACGACGACATTCAATCGATTTGTACGCCAGACAGTGTTGCCCAATGGCAATCTTGATATTCCAAGGCTGGGTATTTTGAGGAAGGAATATAGGCTCAGGACAGGCCTCTGCACATGCATAACAGAATGTGCATTCACCACGCTGAAAATCGACCATGGGATAACCACCAGGACCCGGTTGCAAAATTGCCGTTTCACAACTCTTGATACACTGGTTACAACGAGTGCACTGTTCAATAAAACGTGCTTCGCTACCACTCCATGGTGGTCGAATTACGGGTGCAGCATTACGCCAAGCCCCCGTTAAAACTCCCCTACGGGTGATATCAACCATGTTTATTTCCTTTACATTGCCCAACCAAAAACTGCTAAAAGAGACTGATAAACCGTACTTTTTATATGATTATTTATTGTGAATATTAATTAGCTAGCTATCAAAAATACATACTACCTAGTAGGTAAACTCATTTTTTGCTTTATTATGAAGAAAACCGTCATTCTTTGACGTTTCACATCGAAGACACAGTTCGAATATCGAGAAATGCAGGTTTGAGGTTGTTTTATAATTATTCATTAACATTTAATAAATATGATTTGCGAATTTAAACCTTATTTTTAATAGTCAAATTTATAATTAATGAAAATATATACCACTAAAGTAGTATATTATGAGCACTTTTACAAAAAACTATATTTACTTTTTTTGATTTTACGCACGTTTTAATTCAAAAATTGACCAACTTATTTATCCATCATATTAGTGAAAATATAATTTACTATAAATATCAGCATGATAATAAAAATAACAATGTGTAAATAATAATCATTATTATTTAATGGTTTAATCTATACTCTGCGTTAAAAAATAAAATTTAATATTTTTTTATTTATTCAATTTTCTCCATTTTTATTATTTTTCATCGATTAAAAAGTAAACTCATTTTAATTATTGATCAAAGACAATATTTTTTGTGTGGTTTTTTGCTAATTATATAAGTTGGCAATTGTCTGATAGCAATAGTGCGATTGTTATCAAATATAAAAATAAATACAGCTAATGGGATGGCTGGCTTAAAAACACTCGAGGCCCTTATGGCAAAGATAAGAAATAATGCACTGTACCTACTGAGTGTGCTTGCAGGGATATTTCTGTTTACCTCTGTACAGGCACAAACTCCAACAAAAGATTCCACATCAACCATCAACGCTCGAAACGAAACCTTTGAAGCGGCGCACCCTGATCAATACCATTCATGGCGCGCGACTTCAGAACAATCACAACGAGAAGATGCACTGGCTGAAGATCCTCGCCTTGTCATTTTATGGGCTGGGTACCCATTCTCTCGTGACTACAATAAACCTCGTGGCCACGCCTACGCGATTATCGATGTTCGTGAAACACTGCGAACAGGTGCGCCAAAAAATGCTGAAGATGGTCCTCTTCCTATGGCATGTTGGAGCTGTAAAAGCCCTGACGTTGCTCGATTAATTCAGGAACATGGTGAAGATGGCTACTTCAAAGGTAAATGGGCAAAAGGTGGCCCTGAAGTCGTCAACGTATTGGGTTGTGCAGATTGCCACAAAACAGACTCCCCAGAGTTTGCCAAAGGTAAACCTGAACTCACACTCTCTCGCCCGTACGCTGAACGCGCCATGGAAGCCATCGGCAAGCCATTCGATAAAGCGAGCCGCTTCGACCAACAATCTATGGTGTGCGGTCAATGTCACGTTGAATACTATTTCTCTGGCGAAACTAAAGCCGTGAAATTCCCTTGGGATAACGGCACTAAAGTCGAAGACATGGAAGTGTACTACGACAACATTGCCTTCTCTGACTGGACAAACTCCCTGTCTAAAGCCCCAATGCTCAAAGCGCAACACCCTGAGTATGAAACTTGGAGCGCAGGTATCCACGGCAAAAACAATGTGACCTGTATTGACTGCCACATGCCAAAACTGCAAAACGAAAAAGGGGAACTGTATACCAGCCATAAAATCGGTAACCCATTCGATAACTTTGAACAAACCTGTAGTAGCTGCCATACCCAAAGCAAAGAGCAACTTCAAGGCATTGTTGCCGAGCGTAAAAAAGCTATCCAAGAAATGAAAATCAAAGTGGAAGATCAGTTAGTACGCGCTCACTTTGAAGCTAAAGCAGCTTGGGATGCAGGCGCAACCGATGCTGAAATGAAAGATATCCTTGCTGATATCCGTCATGCGCAGTGGCGTTGGGATTTAGCTATCGCGTCACACGGTATCCACATGCATGCGCCAGATGAAGGGTTACGTATGCTCGGTGGTGCAATGGATAAAGCCGCAGATGCCCGTGCCAAACTGGCGCGTTTACTGGGTTCAAAAGGCATTACTCATGAAATCGCGATCCCAGATATCTCCACCAAAGATAAAGCGCAGCAAGCCATCGGCTTGGATATACAGAAAATTAATGCCGAAAAACAAGAGTTTTTAAAGACTGTGGTACCTGAATGGGATGCACAAGCTCGTAAAAACGACCTGTTAGCCAAATAACCACTCACCCCAGTTCGCTGGGGTGCAATAACCAATGGAGTGAATATGAGCGTACTACGTTCGTTATTAACTGCTGGGGTGCTGGCGTCAGGCTTGTTATGGGCGATATCCGCGTCGGCAACACCACAAATGGCTGAAGAAGCTAACAAAGACGGTCGTTGGCAAGTTACGCAACAGCGTAATCCAGACAATGCTTGCCTTGATTGCCATAAACCCGATAAAGAAGGGATGCATGGCACCCATGCTGAGGTCATCAACCCGAATAATAATTTGCCGGTGACGTGCACCAATTGCCACGGCAAACCGAGTCCTAATCACCGTGAAGGCGTCAAAGACGTCATGCGGTTTAATGATCCGATGTACAGTGTGGAACAACAAAATAGCGTCTGTTTATCTTGTCACTTACCTGAACAACTGCAAAAAGCGTTTTGGCCCCACGATGTTCACGTGACCAAAGTGGCTTGTGCGAGTTGCCATGACCTCCATCCAAAGCAAGACACCATGAAAGTGCTGAGTGATAAAGGTAAGGTCAAAATCTGTGTGGATTGCCACTCAGATCAGCGAGATAACCCGAACTTTAACCCCGCAGCGGTGAATGTTCTTAAGGAGCAGCCATGAGTTGTTCTCGTCGTCAATTCATAATCTATTCAGGCGCACTGGCGGCGGTAGGCGGTGTGGCGGGGCATTCCCTCGCCAATACCATGAAAGTTGACGGGGTGCGATATGGCATGATCCACGATGAAACACTGTGTATCGGCTGTACTGCCTGTATGGATGCATGTCGGGAAGTCAACCAAGTTCCAGAAGGCGTATCAAGGTTGACGATTATTCGCAGTGAGCCCATCGGCCAATTTCCTGACATCAAATATCGATTCTTCCGCCACTCTTGCCAACATTGCGAACATGCCCCTTGTGTCGATGTTTGTCCAACAGGGGCTTCATTCATCGATAAAACCACGGGGATTGTGGATGTAAACCCTGATCTGTGCGTTGGCTGTCAATACTGTATTGCCGCCTGCCCTTACCGCGTCAGATTTATTCATCCCATCAGCAAAACCGCCGATAAATGCGACTTTTGCCGTAAAACCAATCTCAAAAAAGGGAAGCAACCCGCTTGTGTCGAAGCGTGTCCAACCAAAGCGTTGGTGTTTGGTAATTTAGATGATCCAAACAGTGCGGTGTCGCTAATGCTCCATGAAAAACCCACCTATCGATTCAAAATTGCACTGGGAACGAAACCCAAAATGTACCGAGTTCCCTTTAAATATGGGGAGGTTAGCCAATGACAACCACTTCAGCTTTTCATTTTGAGTCGTTAGTCTGGGACTGGCCCATCGCCGTTTACCTGTTTTTGATTGGTATCTCTGCGGGGTTAGTGGTTCTGGCTGTATTAATGCGCCAATATGTCCCCAATGCTGCCACCAGCAACAGTACTATCATGCGTACTACGCTAATTTTAGCGCCGACCACCATTATTCTCGGTCTACTGATCCTCATTTTCCACTTAACCCGTCCATGGACGTTCTGGAAATTGATGTTTCACTACAGCCCAACTTCTGTGATGTCCATGGGGGTGATGCTGTTCCAAGTTTACATGGCGGTATTAGTGGTTTGGCTGGCTAAAATTTATGAGCAGGAGCTCGTCCAACTGCAACAAAAATGGCTACCTAAACTGACGATAATCCCTCGTGTTTTAGGTTGGCTAAGTCGCATCATGCGAGGATTAGATATTGCTATGCTAGTCTTAGCTGTATTGCTAGGGGCGTATACAGGGTTCTTATTATCGGCACTCAAATCCTATCCATTCTTAAACAACCCAATATTACCGGCTTTATTCCTCTTTTCGGGAATTTCGTCGGGACTGGCGGTGAGTTTACTGGCAATCGCCCTGCGCTATCGCAAAAATGTTCATAACCCTGAAACGGTCTTTTTACACCGTGTAGAAAGCTTCGTCGTTTGGTTAGAGATATTTTTGCTAGCGGCCTTCTTTGTGGGATTGGCGCTCGGTGATGATGGAAAACTGCGTTCGTTAATTGCGGCATTAGGCGGTGGTTTCTGGACTTGGTGGTTCTGGCTTGGCGTCGTGGGAATTGGTTTTGTGGTTCCCCTCCTATTGAAAAAATGGCAACAACAAGGTAGCCAAGCTTTTCGGGTTATTGTGGTCAGTGGCGCAAGCTTAATTGGCGTGTTTTTCCTGCGTTTCTTTGTCCTATACGCAGGACAACTGACAGTCGCATAACCGACTTAAACTAAAGGTGATACTTGGAAATTTTCCTTCCCGAAATAGGGTTTATCAGCTTGCTACTGGCGCTGTGTATCACCAGCTATCATACCCTATTGGGGTTTATCGGCGTTTTCAGGCACGTCCCGAGGCAAATGTCTCAGGGCGTGCTCTGGACGTCTTTGCAATTCACTTTTTTATTAACCGCGTTTCTCAGCTTAACCGCCAGCTTTGTTCTCAGTGATTTTTCCGTTATTTATGTGGCTCAACATAGCCACAGTTTGTCCCCTCTTGTTATCAAAATTGCGGCAGTCTGGGGAGGACACGAAGGTTCACTGCTTCTGTGGGTGCTGTTTTTCTCCGGTTGGAGTACCTTATTTGCATGGCGTTATCGCCGCCAAAATAGCCCATTTTTTCCTTTAACATTATGTGTACTGGCGGCTATTTGCACGGCGTTATTACTGTTTGTTGTGTTCTATTCCAACCCGTTTGAACGCCTGTTTCCGCCTGCAATTGAAGGTCGCGATCTCAACCCGATGCTGCAACATTGGGGGTTAATTTTACACCCGCCGCTACTTTACCTTGGTTACAGCGGATTGATGCTGGTGGCCGCGTTAGTGCTCGCGTCATTAATGGCGACGCCCACTCTACTTCCCGAAAATTCCAGTCAACCTATAGCTCAGTTGTGTTGGCGCTTTGCGGTGCCAAGTTGGTGCATACTCACTAGCGGTATCATCCTCGGTTCTTGGTGGGCATACAGTGAATTGGGCTGGGGAGGATGGTGGTTTTGGGATCCCGTTGAAAACGCCTCTTTACTTCCTTGGCTTTCAGCCACTGCGTTGCTGCACAGTTTATCTATCACTCGCCGAACAGGGCTGTATCGCCACTGGAGTCTGTTGCTGGCGATTATCACATTAATTTTAGCGCTGCTCGGTACACTGATTGTCCGCTCTGGGATCTTAGTGTCCGTTCATGCATTTGCCTTAGATAACGTGCGTGCCGTTCCGCTATTTTTACTCTTTACCGTTTTAAGCCTTGGCGCCCTGTTTATTTATGGTTGGAAGGCGAAATTCCCACCTCAAGAGCCTCGGTGCAAAACATCACGAGAAATCTATTTATTACTGACATTGATTTTGTTTACCGCAGTTTTATGTATCGTACTGACGGGCACCTTATACCCGATGCTCTATGGTTTATTAGGGTTAGGTAAGATCTCGGTGGGCGCCCCCTATTTCAATCAGACATTACTGCCATTTGGCCTGTTTATGCTGGTGGTAATAGCGCTTGCCACGCTCAAATATCGCGATATTGCCAAGAACGAAAATCACACGCCACTTCAACGGCTGTTGATGATTATGCAGCGAAAACTTCCTGCCATTATTGCTCACGCAGGGGTTATTCTGTTCGCTATGGGAATTGCCCTTTCCTCAACACAGAAATCAGAAATCAGCCAAAATATCGCCGTCGGGCAATCAATCTCAGTTGGCGGATATCAATTCCAATTTCAGCAATTACAACTGGCGGCTGAATCCAACTACACCACCGAAAAAGCGCTGATCCACGTCAGCCAAAATGCAGGTCAAAATGGCTTTGATATTGTCACTGAGCGTCGCCTGTATATGGCTCGCCAGCAATTGATGATAGAGCCGGGGATCCACTGGGGATGGATGCGTTCTTGGTATGTAGTGCTGGGAGAAAAAACGGGCACTGAGCGCTATGCGATGCGTTTTTATGTACAAGAAGGCATTCAATGGATTTGGGGTGGTGGGTTTGTGATGTGCTTAGGTGCGTTGATGAGTTGGTTTAGGGGGCGAAAACATGATTAAAAAAATCGTTATGTTGCTCCTGCTGCTGTGCGCCTTGAATGCGCACGCCCAAATAGTGGATACCTGGGAATTTAATTCCAATGAGGAACAAGAATTATCTTTGCAGATTGCCTCACAGTTACGTTGCCCTCAATGCCAAAACCAAAACTTATTAGAATCCAATGCACCTACCGCAGTCAGTATGCGCCATCAAGTTTTTAAAATGGTCTCTGAAGGGAAAAGTGAATCTCAAATTAAACACTATATGACCGAGCGTTATGGTGACTTTGTTTTATATAATCCCCCATTAACGCTTAGCACCCTACTATTATGGTTACTTCCCGTATTTACGGTTCTTTGTATTATCTTTATTTTATGGAAAACATTAAAAGTAAAAAATAAAATTAATCAGCGCATTATTTTATTAGACCCCTCTATTCCGTTAATAGAAAAATACAACCGGACTCACTCTGACATACAATTATTACCGGCTATCAATAATGAAAAAATACTTCAGTATCCTCATTGGAATAAGATAAGTAACATCCTTATTATCATCATAATCTGCATTATGATAGCGGGATATTTTTTATTACCACGATTCCACTCAACACTTGATTTATATCAAAGACAAAATGACCCTATTTTGCTGTTTACACCATTAGAGCGTGAAACGCAGGATCTACAACGTTTACAAGCAGATATCCGCCAATCCCCTGAAAACAGTGAACTTTGGGCTGTTTTAGGTGAATACTATCTTTATCAAAATAGCTATGAAAATGCTTTAATTGCCTATGGCTATGCACTCAAATATCGCGGGGAGAATGCCCAACTCTATGCCGCAATTGCCACAGTGATGTATTACCAAGCCGGACAAGTGGTTACAAATGACACACAGAAAATGATAGACAAAGCATTAAGTCTAGATAAGAATGAAGTCACCGCATTGATGTTATTAGCCTCAGATGCCTTTATCAATGCCAATTACACAACGGCGATTAATATCTGGCAAAACCTACTTGATAGTAATAATCCTAGAGTCAATCGCGCTCAAATTATTGAAGCCATTCATATGGCTAAATTAATGGAAAATAGTGGGAAACAGTGAAAAAAAATAATAAAGGCCCCTGAACCTTTATTACTTCGCGGTATCCATAATTGATAAAAAATAATAATAAGTTTATTTATTAAATATAATAATCTAGAAAAAATATCATGACGAATAAGATGCTTTCTATCTTAGTGATTATTCTTATCGCAGGAGGATCATTTCTTGCAGGAGTAATGGCTAACTACACACCTGATTTAGATGTTATCAAGAAATCCGAGCGAGCTGTGGAAGACTTGTTGAATTTCCCTAAAACCGTCGAATTTAAAGATGTGAAATACCATGTCATCAGAGAGACCTCTGATCGCGGTATGTTAGGCTACGTTTGTGGTCAAGTTCTGGTATTTGATGCAAAAAATAGCTATACCTACAAACGTTTTATGGTGAAAACGTACCTGAATGAAGATGGTAGAAATATCGTTTCCATTCCGCTATTGGATAGAGACGAAATGGAATTTCCGCTTGAGGAATTTAATTACTTGTGGCGTAAAAATTGTCAGAATAGATAATTATACTTAATTGAATATTATCTATTTCCTACGAAATTAATGATTTTTCTCTGAGTCTTATTTACAGCAACATGAAGGCTTGCCTGTTAATTCTGCTTCTTGGATTGGTGGGCATTTCACCGTGCCATAAGAACAAAAAAACGCAGCAATCCCCTTCTAATGGCTTTAATAATACACCGCAACCCGTGCATTCATAAAACCACTGACAAGCATTGGTTGGCATCATCTTCCATTTTCGAACACCCACATTCTGGGCACGTAATTTCAGACATCAATTCAATTTTGGCTTGACTCATTTGATCCTCGATAGGGTATTTCACAATAAATAATTCTGTTTATCCTACAAAATTATGTCGCCCTTATCCTTGCGCCAAATTAGGTTTCTCACACAAAATAAAAATGCGGTTCCAATAGCATTTCCCGCAAGGTTGATATACAGTTTTCCACTTTTTTCAAAGCACCCTAGATTTTGGAGGCGAAATGTTTATTGGTTTTGACTACGGAACATCTAACTGCTCCGTCGCAATCATGAAAGATGGCAAACCGCAATTGTTACCCCTTGAAGGCAACAATTTTTATATTCCATCAACCTTGTGTGCGCCGACAAGAGAATCGGTTTCAGAGCACTTATTTCGCCATCTGAATATTTCTCCGACAGACTCAGTTGGTCAGCAAATCCTCCGACGCTCTATTGCGTTTAATCAGGATGAAGGCATTGAACTCGAGCCGGAAGATATCGTTTTCGGGCAAGCGGCGCTGGACTTATATTTAAGCGACCCTCGTGATGTCTACTATGTAAAATCACCTAAATCTTTTTTAGGTGCATCAGGCTTACACGAAACCCAAGTCAGTTTCTTCGAAGATTTAGTGTGCGCCATGATGGCAAATATCAAGCATACTGCCGAAGCAAGTACCCAACAAACCATCACTGACACGGTGATTGGTCGCCCAATTAACTTCCATGGACGTGGTGGCGAACTGGCGAACCAGCAAGCGGAAGCTATCTTATTAAAGGCCGCCAAACGTGCTGGATTTCAGAATATTGCGTTCCAGTTTGAGCCCGTTGCCGCAGGGTTAGAGTATGAATCCACCCTCACCAAAGATCAGACCATTTTAGTGGTGGATATTGGTGGGGGAACCACCGACTGCTCACTGATCCAAATGGGTCCTAGCTACAAAGATAGCCACGACCGTACAAGTTCTTTGCTAGCCCATACAGGTCAACGTGTTGGCGGAAACGATCTGGATATTTTCGTTGCCTTAAAACAGTTAATGCAGCTTTTTGGTATGGAAAGCCAATATCAATCGGGGATCAAGATGCCTCTGTTGCAGTTTTGGAACCCAATTGCCATTAACAATGTGGAAGCACAAAAAGAGTTTTATTCTCGTGCTAACCTCAATGCATTAACCCGCTTACAGCAAGATGCTCAAGAGCCTGCCTTGCTCGCCCGTTTGCTCGAGGTTTATCACCAAACGCTGGGTTACAGCATTGTACGCAAAGCGGAAGAGGCGAAAATCGCCCTCTCTGATGAGCAAAATTATTTAGCGAAAATTGCATTATCTAAAGAGCTGCTTGAAGTGAATATTGGACGTGATCAATTGATTGATGCGATTGAATCACCAAAAAGCAAAATGATTGAGTTGGTGAAAGAAGCCGTTGTGCAAGGAGGCGTTCAACCGGATGCTATTTTTGTCACCGGGGGTAGCGCCCGCTCGCCTATTTTACATCAAGCGATTCAAGAACAATTGCCGAACATTCCCATTGTTCGTGGTGATGATTTTGGCTCGGTTACCGCTGGGTTAGCCCGCTGGGCGCAAACCTGCTTTAAATAATCGAGTTCCCAATGCCGTTCATACGGCATTGGGTTTTCACGCTCCTCAACTACTCCTCGAGTAGACGCCCCTCTTTTAAGTAGCTGATTTTATTTGCCATTAACTGAGCTTCATCTTCACTGTGGGTCACCAACAACGCAGTTTGCCCCGCTGCGCGTAAAATATCCCGCACTTCTTGCCCTAAGCGTTTTCGGCTATCCGGATCAAGGCTCGAAAGCGGTTCATCCAGCAACAACACCGCAGGCTGTGGCGCTAACGCCCTTGCTAATGCAATGCGCTGCTGCTGACCACCCGACATTTCGTGAGGATAGCGTTCCGCTAAGCCGCTCAATTCTACCAAGGTTAATAGCTGTTGAACGCGAGCATTTTGCTGTTCTTTAGGCTGTTTTCTTAGCCCAAATGCCACGTTCTGCGCCGCCGTTAAGTGAGGAAACAAGGCATAATCTTGGAAAACCATACCAACATTACGCTGTTCAGGCGGCAGGTGAAGATTTGGGCCAGCAACACAGCGGCCACCCACGTAGATGGTTCCTTGCTCTACCTGTTCAAACCCAGCAATCGCTCTCAATGCCGTGGTTTTCCCGCATCCTGAAGCCCCAAGTAAACAACCAATTTCCCCAGCATCGATATGCAAAGAAAAGCCATTAAGCACATGGTTACGTTGATGTTTGTTGCCATAAGAAACATGGACATTGTCAAGAACTAAGGTTGAATCTGACACTGAAGACATTCCTTAACATAATCATTTTTATTGAGACGACCGTTTTGATTGAGATGAAGTCAACTGACTGCGCGCTAGGAGGATCACAGGCAATGTTCCTGCTAGCACAATTAATAGTGCCGCGATCGCGCCTTCTTCATAGGTTCCTCGCGCTGCCTCTGCATATAACGAGGTTGCCAACGTCTCAAAATTCACCGGACGTAACAGTAATGTGGTCGGCAACTCTTTCATCGCATCCGCAAACACCAATAAAGCACTGGTGACAAGTGCCGGACGTAATAGTGGCAGGTGCACACGAAAGAACGTTCGCAGCTCGCTTTCCCCTAGCAGCCTTGAGGCTTGTTCCATACTCGGCGGAATGCGTGTTAACCCAGCATCAATCGCCCCAATGGAGATCGCCATAAATCGAATTGAACAGCAGATAACCAATAAAATTCCCGTTGATAACAGCGGTAATCCTCGAAAATCCAATAGCTCCGCCAGAAAATTATCCAGCGCCATACCCGGAGTTAACAAACCAATCGCCAATACCGTCCCGGGTACTGCATAACCCAGCGACGCAATTTTCATCAAGGTTCGTCGCCATTCTTGAGATGAACCGGAAATCGCGCTCGCTCTGGCATACCACGCCACCACAATGCTCACCAACGTCACAACGACGGTGACACCCGCCGCTAGCAATAATGAGTTTTGTAATGACTGCAACAGGCTGCTTGAGATTGTCATGCTGTCACTGATGCGTTTAAGACTTTCCCACCCCAAAAATAGCGCTGGCGCTAAAAAGCCTAACACGACGGGTAGCGCGGTGACACACGTCGCTAATATGGCTTGCCATCCCGTCAAACGCGATGGCAAGATCCCCCGCATTTGCCGCCCAGTACTGTAGCGCTGATTTTTTCGACCGTAATATTCTAATGCTAACAGCAAAATAATCACGGTTAACATCGAGCAGGCAATTTGCGCCGCAGCGGGTAGATCAGAGCGTGTCACCCATGTGGTGTACACCGTCACGGTCAATGTATTCACACCTAAAAATTCCGATGCGCCGATATCATTGAGGGTTTCCAGCAGAGCGAGGCTAGTACCCACTACTAAGGCAGGTCGCGCCATGGGTAGCGCCACTCGGAAAAATGTTCCCGTGGAACTGAGCCCAAGGGTTCGAGCCGCTTCCAGCAAATGGGCTGGCTGGCTCATAAACATGGCTCGCATGGTCAAGTAAACATAGGGGTAAAGTACCAGACCAAGCAGCAAAATAGCGCCCGTCATCGAACGGAGATCAGGCAGGCGGAATTGGCGCGGTGAGTCGTACCCTAAAACGCTACGAATAAATTCTTGAATCGGTCCAATAGGATGCAGTAAATCTAACCATGCAAACGCCACAATGTAGGTTGGCATCGCTAGAGGTAGTAACAGCGCCCAGCTAAACAGCTTTCGACCTGGGAAATCAAATGCAGTCACCAACCATGCACACCCCGCCCCAATGGTCATCACCATGGCGCCAACACCCAGCAATAAAATTAAGGTATTTAAGGTGGCATCGGGAAGCACATAGCGCATCAAATGTTCCCAATGGCTGAATCCTGAGCTTGCAGCCAGACCTAATAAAAACAACAAAGGGGTCAGAACGCCGAGCGTAATGACCACCACAGAAAGGGTTAATGGCGAGAAACCAACGCGCGGTAACCCGAAAGCCCCGCGCGTTGAGGTTAAGCCAGTTTTATTGATCGAATCCAACTTTATCTACCAACTGACTCGCTTGTTTACGGTATTTCACAATTTCGGTAAGTGGAAGAGTATCCACATTAATTTCACCAATCGCGTTATTGATGGTCGCATCCAGTGGAACGCCTTTGCGAATTGGGTATTCATAGTTTGCTTGCGCGTACAGTTGCTGTGCAGGAACAGAAACCAAATATTCCATCAACTTAACCGCTTCGGCTTTGTGAGGAGCATGACGAGCAACGGCTGCACCAGTGATGTTGACGTGCGTACCGCCATCGGTAAAGGTTGGCTGAACCACTTTGATAGCATCCCCCCATTTACGTGCGTCAGTGCCTTCTTTGGCATTTTTCATGTGGCCCACATAATAAGAGTTCGCTAAACCAACATCGCAGATACCGCCAAGAATATCTCGAGCGACATCACGGTCTCCGCCCGTTGCTTTACGTGCTAAGTTAGCTTTCACACCGCGTAACCACGCTTCCGTTTTCGCTTCACCGTCGTGGGCAATCATTGCTGCCACTAACGCGGTGTTATACGGGTGCTGGCCTGCACGGATACAAATCTTGTCTTTCCATTTTGGATCGGCTAAATCTTCGTAAGTGATGCTAGTTAACGGCAAATCTTTTTCCGCATACAGCACGCGAGCGCGCATCGATAAACCAAACCATTGGTTATCTTTGTCGCGTAATGAAGCAGGAATAGCGTCATTTAATACTTTTGAATCCACAGGCTGGGTAACGCCTGCTTCGACTAAATCGATGAGATTCCCTGCATCCACTGTCATTAATAAGTCCGCAGGCGAGTTTTTACCTTCCGCTTTGACGCGCTCTAACATACCGTCTTTGACATAGACAGTATTGACATCAATAGCCGTTTCTTTGGTAAAGGCATCCAGCAGTGGCTGGATCAGTCCCGGCTCACGAGTGGTATATAACGTTAAAGAATCTTTTGCCATGGCAGGCAGTGCGCAGGTAATAATAAGCGATGAGGCCAACGTAATTAAACGTGTTTTATTACGTAAAAAATACATTTTTTTCAACATGTTGCTATCTTCTCCAAGGTGAAGTGATGCTTAAACTAGTATATTGAGTATTTTTAACTGGTCGAAAAAAGTATATTGATAACCAATCTCGTTTGCAAATTATTTTCATCGGTTAATAATACGCATTAATGACTATTAAAATTTATTTATAATTTATTATTTGGTATTTATTCTTTTGTGAAGGATTTTTTGCAGGTGGTCTGTGGTCTGTATTCAGGATTTTTAAAATAACAGTCAATATTACCAAAACGATAATGATGACAACATTCTACAGTAATATTAATATGTTAAGGTCTCAGTGATGGGTAAATGATAAAAGATCCACTGCCCCCTATCACAACGGATCATCCGAATTTCTGATGAGCATATGAATCCTTATTTAAAGCAAAAAGGCTCAAGATATTTCTTCTTGAGCCTTTTCATCTATCTAATTCCATTCACTAATCATACATAAATGTCACGCCAATCACAGACTGCACTTTCCCTGCGGTTACCTGACCTTGAGTTCTCGAATATCGTGCGCTTAGTCCTAAGTTCACCGCTGAACTTCCTACTCGACCTAACTGGACGTTTTGGTTTGCTGGGATCGCATTACCATTGCGAACCATTTGGATCCCTACTCCTTTTGCAGCATTAGCACCAGACAGGGTATTAGCAAAAATATTGCTGCTCGTATCCGTTGTACCTGTTAAATAATAGGAGATATTCTGGCTCGAAGCGCAATAGATAGATAAGGGTACCGGCTGAGCACTTCCCGGATATTCCGGTAAGTTGACCACCACATTACGCGAAGAAACATCACAGCCACCAATAGGTACCACAACATCATTGTTGGCATACAAGTTCCATGTAAAGGTCGATGTATTGACGTTACCGCCCCCTACGATGTTAGAACCAACTTGGTACATTACCAATGTTGCAAAGTGGGTTCCTCGGTTAACCACTACACCACCCGCCGCAGAAATAGGGGTTAAATACAATTGGGTATTCCATGCGGTGTAATTGCCCGATGGAAAATCTTGCTGGTGAGTTGGGTTAGTCAAAGGGAACGTATAGCTTGAGCCATAATATCGTAATGAGCCTCGAAAGTTATTCAATACCCCACCATAAGCGGAACCACGGATCATATTCACTTGGTCACGTCGCGCTGATGGGTCATCGTTCTTACAAAATATTGAATTCGACAAATCGACTACTAAGTTTTGACCAGCTTGAACACTTGGCTGCAAGTTAACATACGCATTGGCAGTCACTGGGCTTTGTGTGTAGCTTAAAACGTTTCCTGTTGAGTCGTAACAGGTAAAAGCATATGCCGAAGAAACACCGGCAAAATAGATAAATGAGTTAACACAGATTAATTTAACTAGCTGTTTTATATTCATAATATTGCTCACAGATACGTATAGGTGACATCAATTGCCGCTTGGATGGTGCCTTGTGTCGCCCCGCCTCTCACCGATATTGCTCTTACTTGTAAAGGAAAACTGGTTGAAAGCGTTGCATCGCTGACTGGCATGCGTTTTTGTGCGCCGTTATTTAAATTATTGCCCGATGAATCTTGAAGTTGTAGCTGGATATTGCCTGCTGTACCTTGGTTTTTGTAGTATCCCACCGAATCAGCGACACCTTTGAAAGTCGCCATAACTACCGATGTACCAACAGGGCAATTGGTCAAATCCAGCGACACAGTATGCCAATCCGATGCCGACCCCGGTGAGGTCAAATTGAACGTGTAAAGATCACCCAGATCCACATTGGCCGTCTTGGTTGATACCGTACAAGGTTTCGCAACAACGCTTCCATTGACCGTCACTGTTACGTCAGCCGCGTGTGTGGAGGTTATTGATGAAGATAACAGCCCCAAAAATAAAACTGTCATCATTGTTGATTTATACGTCATTCATCGCATCCTCTATTTACTGGAATTCGAGCGTAAATGTGGCGGTTGCTCGAATATGCCCTGCCGTAACGGGCAATTTTGACGCCATTAAACGTGCATTGAAATTGAGTGTATTGGCTTTTCCTGCCACTAAAGGCGTCCATGCAATATTATTTGAGTCCGCATTGAGGACTAATGGGTCTTTAGCACTGTCTAAAATCTGAATGCCTGCCCCTGTCGCATTTGCGCTACCGGGTTCTAATGCCAGTAAGGTTTTGTTACTCGAATCTGCAATACCGACAAACCCGACTTTGACTGCTGTTACCGCAGAACCGCAAGGTGTTAGCTCAATACGAAACGGTACTGTTGGCGTCACTTCCCCCACTGAGTGCAGCTGTTTCACCGCATTCAGGAGCAAATCCACCACTTGATTTTGTGAACCAGGAGCCACGGCACAAGTGTTATCTCGTACATTGCCTGTAATGTTAATGGTGCTATCCGCCGCCAATGCATTGGAACACAAGCACAAAGAGGTCAACATTGAGGCAAAGAAAATATTCGATTTATCAAACACTATGGGCTCCTTAGAGGCACTCGGCACTATACTTACTGAGGATTTCATATTGGCTTTCTGCTGGCAGTGTGTAATTAACCTTACACTGAGCATCCGCCCCATCTCCCCAACGTGCGATTAATTGTCCGGTTAACGGCAAACCAGTTAAGTAAACTTGCCCATCTTCCGCCACAATATTGCCACCACTATTTTCACCAGAAGAAACAACCGAACCGAATGGCACCGGTTTTCCATGGCGAGTTAATGTCATCAGAACTTTGACCCCAACTTTCGGTTGGAAATCAGCGCGAACTACAGCACCACGAGTTGGCACCACATTCAGGACGGGATCATCCAGATCCACGTTGTTCGCTAACGTATTGGTATTCAAAGCAATACGGTTTTCACGATATTCAGTGGCATAAGGTAATACCGCATAGCCCCGCCAGTCAGTCTCAACCCCAGTTTGGTTTTCGACTTTCACATGTCCCGCACCCGGCGCTTTCACTAATACCACGGTATCGTTCATTGGTTGACTTAGCGTTAATCCATTTTCATGAGCTAAGACGCCCCCACTCACACCGTAGTAAACTTGGCGAATATTATCGGCATAGCTATAACCGACGTTGGCATTTCCATAAGCCCCGCGATAGTTCAGAGATGTATAACCCGTTCCTGAAGAGTTACCTTGCCCACCGCCTGCATACCCAGCTTGAACGCTATAACTTAAGTTATTGTCTTCCAATAACGTTCCGTATAAACCGGCGGTGTTATTTACGCGACCTTTGAGATCGTGAGAAACGTTGTAACTTGCGCTGGCATTACGCCAGATAGACTGACTGTCTGAACGTAACCAATGGCTAAAGGGAATGTTGACGTTCAATGCCAGCATTTGGTCGTTGCCATCCTGCCATGAGTTTTTGGATAGGCTGTAACTTAATCCCCAGCTAATCCCTTTAATCAGCGTGTTAATCCCTACCTGTAATTGCTTATCCGCTTTACTGGTATTCCAATACGTTTCATGACTTCCCGTCACATACATAGTGGATTGCTCACCCAGCTGCTGGGTTAGAGTTAACTGAATTTTTTCGCGCTTGTTATAAGCTAAGTTGTAATAGTCAGAAAACTTAGGTGTCACTTGGATAATGCCGTCTTGCGTCGCAAGGTTATACCCTGACATCCGCTTGTAGGTCGTATCCGCAAATGAGTAGTAACCCTTTGTTGAGTACCGGTAACCCGCCAGCTGAATAATCGTGCCCGTTTCATTCAGAGATTTGTTATATAAGAAACGAATTGACTGACCTTGATGGTTGCTGTCATCCGGTAATTTGGCATTTGCATGGGTAATATCGATGGATAACGCCCCAAAGATACCGATATTTTTACCTACCCCAGCGTTAAAAGCTTGGTAGCGATTAGCTAACTGAGTTCCACCATAGAGCGTCCAGCCATATGACAAACCGTGCAGTAACGTAGTTTGTAAGAATGTCGGTTTTTCCTGATTGCCGCTTCCCGAACGGTAATCCCCTACAGTGACGGCATATTGAGTATGCCCTTCACGTTGGAGCAACGGAACGGATGAATATGGCACGGTAAAGCTCTGTACGGATCCATCCGCTTCCGTGATCGTCACATGCAAATCACCACTATTCCCCGCAGAATAGAGATCGTTAATAACAAACGGTCCCGGTGGGAATGTGTTGCGATAGATCTCATAGCCATTTTGCTTAACAGAGACATCCGCTGTGCCGCGAGCGATCCCTCGGATCACGGGTGCAAATCCTTTTTGGCTTTCAGGCAGCATATTGTCGTCCGAAGCTAATTGGATGCCTCGGAAGTTAACGCTGTCGAAAATTTCGCCCGGTGTGTAGCTATCACCCAGCGTTAAACGAGAGCGGATCACATTGATGCCGCGCTCTAAATAGGTATTGATATGTTCCCAGCGAGTTTCACTATTTGCTGTGCCTGTGCTGTGGCTCCATGTGGAGTTATCTCGTAAGCGCCACGCGCCAAAGTTTAAACCACTTTGTAAATTCAAATAGTTATAGCTACTGTGCTTTCCGTCTTGGTTACGCGCACTGCTTCCCGTCAGGCTATAGTTTAAAATACCTGCAGTGATCCCTGAATCCCAAAGCTCCGGAGGAATAAAACCTCGTGCTTTGTCTTTCATAAACAGCTGTGGAACGGTGATATATAACCGTTGCAAACCCACATCAAATCTCGCCGTTGAATCCTTCACGGTGGATGATAATGGTTCACAGGTATCTTTGGGTTTCGTCTGTAATTCTGGCAGCGCTAATGTATTGATCCCCATCTTGGCCAATTCATTAGGCGTTAAACAAGGGGATAGCTGTTTATCATTTTTATCCAGAACAAAGTTCACATCCCGGGTAAGTAAATAACCATCATTAAGATAGACATCAACACGATAAGTCCCTTCAGGAACTTCTTGCCCTTGTTCAAACGCAGATAAATCTGCGACTGCTGAAGGATCATCCGCTAAGAAACGGGGGTTAAAATATAACTCTGCCGTCGCCCATGTTGGATAAAGGCATGCGCTTATCAAGAATGCCAGCGGAACCAAAGGAAAATGGCGTTCGAATCTGCATCCCAAAAATGATCCTTTTTTTGAAATTAATAGCCCTTTTTCAGATGTCAGATGTGACATGCTCCCTCCGCTCAACAATGTTGCTCAGCAAATTTCCAATTTGGAATGATGTTTAATTATTTTCGAGAAATAAAAACGTATGTTTTTACTGCATTTTTCCTGTCATTTTCGGCGTTAGTGCGCCGTAATCATTAATGGTTTGGTAGCTAATAGCACCATTTCCATTGGAAGGAACATTCACTGACGCATCACCAAATGGAGGAACAAGCACATTATCCAATTTTGCTGCACCGATTTTTAAATCTGTGACAGTGGCAAAATAAGGCGTTGGGTTAACCACAATCAGTGAGCTGCCTTGGCGCTTAAAGCGTAATTCTTCAGCCACTTTATCCGGTGCAATAGAGAGACCTGTAGGACGGTAATACAATTTAATGCGGCTAATAATCGCTAACTGCAACGTATTCTCGCTCATGTTCGCTTTGTCCATTGCTGGAATCGCTTTCACATTCAGCCAAAACAGCGTTTCTCTGTCTTTCGGCAATTGGTTATTGGTCGCATCAATAATGCGCAGTGTATTTTCTTTAACGCCTTTCATCGTGAAAAGAGGTGGTGTAATCGCAAATTGGCTATCTTTTTGGCCATTGGCATTTTCAACCCACGATTGGATCAGAAAAACGCCCTTTTCATCATTATTGGTCACGGCAAGTTGAACCTGCTTTTGATCCGCAGGATAAATCACTCGCGTTGCACCTAATGCAACACCTGCATAAACCTGAGTGGACACGGTTGAACAGAGTAAAAGTAATAAGGCGGTAATGAACTTATATGTTTTTCTGGTTTTCATGTTTACATCTGTCCTTTTTTTACTAAAAAATGAAATCAATATGTCACTGTCTTTTTCGGTATTTTTATTCATAAGTCAGTGAGAATAGTGCTTGAGCATTCGCTTTTCCGCCCATGATGTTCTCGCTTGTCGAGCGATACTTAGCAACAAAATGCAACGTCATATCCCCATCACGCAGATTAGCTATTTTACGTGGAGCACTATTCACCGGAATTAAGGTATTTTTTGAATCAAAAATGGCTACTCCTACACCTTTCGCGGTGCTAGGCCCATCGCCGATGGAAAAAATATCTGGGTTCCTTTCATTAGCCACACCGTTGAAGGTTATGGATATATACTCACTGACCGCATCGCTACACTCTCGTAGGTGAAGATCAAACGCAGTCGGTGCTGAATCTTGGCCTGGAGCCTTGAATGCATTAGTGCGCACTTGCCCCATATTCACTACCAAATTACGATCTGAAGTTTCAACAGTGCAGCCTTCTGCAATTAACTCCCCTTGAAAGCGCATCCCGCCACCAGGAAGTTGAACTTTCCATTTATTCCCAGCTTGCAAAAATGGAGAAAACAGAAGGAGTGAAACTGCCAGCAGCTCTCTCATAAACTTCCACCTTTTGGTTCGTGAATAAAAGCCATCCTTGGCTTATCAAATGGGATATCCCTAATCCTTTTTAATGATTACTCGTATTGAACTGCGAAGGTTGCATCTGCGTTAGCAACACCAGCAGTTGTTGCACCCAGTGCGAAGTAACGAGCTTGGAATGGCAGAACGTTTGCACCGTCATTCAGAGTGATAGGGTTACTGAATGTTGCACCATCCAGACCCAGAGGCGCGCTCTTACCATCTAAAATTTGGATACCAACGTTAGTCGCTGCACCTGAAGCTGAAGAAGCAACAGATAATACTGTTGGGTTAGTTGCATCTGCAGCAACACCGGTAAAGGCAACTTTTGCAGAAGTAGCAACTGTTGTATCACAGTCGTTTAATTGGATATTGAAACCAACAGAACCACTGGTATCGCCCAATTTAGCTAATTTAGCTGTACGAACTTGACCTAAACGAACAGTTTGCTCTACAGAACCAGCATCAACAGCACACGCTGCATTCACTAGCTCACCTTTAAAGTGTACTTGACCGCCGTTTACGGTTGTTGTTGCAGCCATTGCAGCGACTGAACCTAAAGATAAAGCTGAAATAACAACAAGTGCTAGTGATTTAACTTTCATAATATTTCCTTATGTATATTTATTAAGTACATCTTGATAGAAAAAAACAAATACAGACTTCATGACACCATAATTAAAACGACCGAATTTAATTAAATTGCCTAAAACAATTTAATTAAATTTGAATGATTTTAAAAAATAAGGGTCTATCACTCTATTTTCGAGTGTTTGTATACACTAGAATCAAACAGATACTTCATTTTTTCGAAGAAAACATCAATATCCCTGCTACTCATCTCAAGTGCATTAAATAGTATGATAAGTTTGTCGAATGATATATTATTCACGCCGTTTTCATACCGAGATATTTGCTGCTGGCTTACATTAATACGCTTCGCCAATTCACTTCCTGTTAATCCTGTGCGCCTACGGTAGTCTTTTAACATCCTGCCAATATTATTTGATAATGGTTCATAATCTCGCATTTCAAACCTCTCAGATCATATTTCGCTGATTATTTTTTTATATTATCGATATAGGAAAATACTCTTCAGCTGTTATTAAGTTATAGAATTAAAACTGTAGTTAAAAATTGTTTTTTTCGATCGAAAAAGAGCTATTTGATATACGCAGGCTATCAATCATAAATATTAATTCATTTAAATCAATAAATAATCAAATATGAGTAAAAAATTAAAATATAAAAATCAATGCCTTATAAATATCTTGAAATACCAAAATAAATAATTGAAGATATTTCTTTAAATGAAATAAGACACGTATAACACGATATACATGTGAAATAGACACAATAATTTACAATAAGGAGCAATATATAAAAACAAAACCGTTAATTAATGGAAAACAATAACCAGCACATTAAAATTAATTCGCAAAGATAAAGATAAAAACAAATCGAAAAAAAGATAATCGATATTGGAATACCCTTAGATTTATAAAAAAATAATAAAACAGCACAAAATCGTAATACCCACAAAAAACCCCAATTAAGAGTTGAAAATAATTTTCAAGAAAAACAAAAAACTGAATTCATTATAGCTGCATATAAGAATAATCCTAGTAAGAGTTAAATAAATATGTAAGTAATTATTACACCCACTATTTAACCTTTATTTCGTGTTTTTAATTACATTATTTAAATTAAATTTAATAATTTTATAACTTTGTAGATTAAATAATCATGTATGTTTGAAAAATATCAATAAAACCTATTCATTAACTATCAATTATTTATTTGATGATTTATTCAACTCGAATCACTGAACTAAAAGCTCAATATATACATTAAAGATAGTTTAGAAATAATAATGCAATTGATCAGTATAAATACTAAGTAACATTGTATAGGTTTTTTATAGAGCTCCTAGGAAAGCTAGCTCGCCTATGTTGTGAGAGTTGAGTCGATAGCATTAGAGAACGATTGGATAAGGAAAGCAGTAAAGATACTCGGAATAACAGAAGGGAAATCGGTATTATTTAGACAACGTCGTTGATATGCCTTTAGAGGGTCAAATAAACCACCCACTATAGGGGTGGTTAGAATTTAAAACAATTAGGATACGGCACTTGCCTTCTCTAAAATTACTGGAATATTTTTATACGCAGGAATACCACATTGAGGGTCAAAGTTATCAAGTGCTATCAAATTATTTGCTTCAGGAAAATAAGTGGCAACACAGCGATCAGCCATATCATAGATAACCACTTTTAGATTATCTAAACGACGTTTAGTCCTATTTTGTCGATTATCCAAGGCAATAACATTGACTCTATCACCCGCAGATAATTTTTGTTTTTTTGCCTGAGCTTCACTGATAAAGATGACGTCTCTCTGTCCAAAAACACCACGATAGCGGTCATTCATTCCATAAATAGTTGTATTGTACTGGTCATGACTACGTATAGTTGCCAAAACTAATTCGCTATGTGTCGCAGACTCTGGATCTTCAATGACACCTTCAGTTGTTATAAAGTTTGCTTTACCTGATTGAGTTAACCACTTACGCTGAGCCGCTGCATTTGTTAAATGAAAACCGCCAGGAATTCGGATTCTTTTGTTGTAATCTTCAAAACCTGGTAATACAGCTTCCATTGCATCACGAATTTTATCGTAATCATCAATGAAATCATCCCATTCAACTTTTGAGTTAGGAATCGTCGCTTTGGCGAGACCAGCAACAATGGCACATTCAGATTTTAAATATGGGCTAGCAGGTTTTAGCTTGCCATGTGAAGCATGTACCATTGACATAGAATCCTCAACAGTAATGCTTTGCGGACCTGATTTTTGAATATCTACTTCTGTACGACCTAATACAGGAAATAAAAATGTATTCTTTGCCGTCAACAAATGTGACCGATTAAGTTTGGTCCCAATATGAACAGCCATATCAAGTTTTTTCATTCCACTGTAGCACGCATCTTTATCCGGCATTGCAACAGCAAGATTCCCACCCATACAAATCAATGCGTTGACTTTCCCTTCAGAGATTGCTTGCATGCTAGCCACGGCCGCATGACCAAAAGCGACAGGAGGCTTAAAACCAAAGCGTTGCTCAATTTTGTCTAGAAAAGATTGGCTTGGCTTTTCGGTTATTCCAACGGTACGATCGCCTTGCACATTAGAATGCCCTCTCAATGGACAAATTCCCGCACCATCCCGACCAATATTACCTTTCAATAATAAAAGATTGATCAGTTGCTGAATATTTTGAGTGCCATGCTGATGCTGCGTAATTCCCATTCCATAACAGATAATAGTGCTTTTTGCTTCAATATAAAGTTGAGCAATTTGTTCCATTTCATCGCGAGTCATGCCACTCACAGATAAAATATCATCCCAAGAAGTAGACAATACATCGTGCTTAAGCTCCTCGAAACCAACGGTATGAGTACTTATAAATTCATTATCTAATATAGACGCTTGACCTTTTGCTACCGCCGCATCGTGATGCTCAATAATGATGCGAATAACACCCTTAATTAATGCAGTATCTCCACCAATTCTAACTTTATAGTAATATCCTGCGAGGGGCGTGGACTCTAGCGCCAACATCTCAATTGGATCTTGCGGGTAAGTGAATCGTTCTAACCCTCTTTCTTTTAAAGGGTTAATTGCGATAATTTTGGCACCTCGTTTTGATACTTCACGAAGTGAACTGAGCATTCGAGGATGATTCGTTCCTGGATTATGTCCAATACAAATCACTAAATCAGCCTTGTCAAAATCGTCAAGTAATACCGTACCTTTACCCACACCTATTGAGGCGGCAAGCCCGACACTTGTCGGCTCATGGCACATATTTGAACAATCTGGAAAATTGTTGGTTCCATACTCTCTGGCAAAAAGCTGATATAAAAACGCAGCTTCATTTGAAGTTCGACCTGAAGTATAAAATTCAACAGAATTAGGATCTGAGTAATTTGATAACCGTTGACCTATTTGAGCAAACGCATCGTTCCATTCAATTTTTTCATAGCAATCTGTTTGCTCATTATATTTCATTGGGTGAGTTAGACGACCTTCATTTTCCAAGTCACAATCATTCCACGTTAACAATTCACTAACGGTATGTTTCGCAAAAAACTCAAGTGTTGCTCTCTTTGCCGTGGCTTCCCATGCCATCGCTTTTGCACCATTTTCACAGACATCAAACGATGCACTATGTTTAGGGTCGGGCCATGCGCAACCTGGACAGTCAAAACCTTGGGGCTTATTCATTTCAAACATAGTAATAATATCGGGTACAATATCCATCTGCTCGCGTATAGCTTCAGCGACAGCTTTAACTGCCCCCCAACCCGCAGCAGGTCCAGTGTAATTTTCGATTTTTTCTTTCATTTTCATTACTCTTTTAAATTTAAATGTAACAAGAAATAAACGTTATTTTATTACAGTGTAATTATGATTAATGTGGAGTGACGAATACCGACTTATCTTTTTTTGAATATAATTCAAAAAAAGAAATATTATTTCATGGATAACATATCAAATAGAATTAATAATAATAAGGAATTATCTTCCATTAATAACTTTTAATGTATCGGCTATAGATTAAAACTCTAGTGGATTTAAAAAATATAAAATTATCAAATAAATATATAAATCCACATACATGTTCTTGCTCTGTTTTAAACAAATAGGACATTTTGCAATATAATATAATTCAATTAATGAAGTGTTAAATAACAAAATCAACAGTTAAATATTATATGGCTTAGTTTGAGCAGAAAGCACCATATTCATCACCTAACAAGGATATCAACATCCAAAATCTACAACTATTTTAGGTATTAATGATGAATTACCTTATAGTTAAATAGGTAGACGTTAATTGAACGAAGATAGGCTAAGATCAGCTGATTCCCTGAATTTTAGGCATAAAAAAAGACATCCTTTGATGTCTATTGAGATGCGCTTGCTTGAGAATGGTACGCCCTACAGGATTCGAACCTGTGACCTACGGCTTAGAAGGCCGTTGCTCTATCCAACTGAGCTAAGGGCGCATTGTATGCGCAGACAGCCTATCTGGCTGATGGCGTTGAATTATACGGTTGCTGAGCGCCGAGTCAATGGCTTTTCACTACTTAAATAACGATATGGTTACTTTATCTATCAGATAGACCTGACATTGCTAGCAAGTTCTGACAAAATAGAGGCATCCCCCGTGTCTCATATATGGATTAAGTTACAGATGTTAGCAAAAATTATTGATGGGAAAACGATTGCGCAAGCAATTAGACAGGAAGTTGCTCAAAAAGTACAAACTCGTATTGCCAATGGTAAACGAGCTCCAGGGCTTGCCGTTATTCTCGTAGGCGCTAACCCCGCTTCTCAAATTTATGTTGGCAGTAAGCGACGTGCTTGCGAAGAAGTTGGCTTTATTTCTCGCTCCTATGATTTACCAGACACGACCACTGAAGCTGAACTGCTCAAGCTGATTGATGACCTTAACCAAGATAATGAAATTGATGGCATCTTAGTTCAATTACCATTACCTGCTGGCATTGATAACGTCAAAGTGATTGAACGCATTCATCCCGATAAAGACGTCGATGGTTTCCACCCTTATAACGTCGGTCGCTTATGTCAACGTGCCCCTCGCCTGCGTCCTTGTACGCCAAGAGGGATTGTTACCTTACTTGAGCGTTATGACATTAATACCTACGGTTTAAATGCCGTTATCATTGGCGCATCAAATATTGTTGGTCGTCCGATGAGCCTTGAATTATTATTAGCGGGCTGCACCACCACCGTCACCCATCGCTTTACCAAAGATCTCGAACAGCATGTCCGTAATGCGGATCTACTGGTCGTGGCTGTGGGTAAACCTAACTTTATTCCAGGCGAATGGATCAAACCGGGCGCTATCGTTATCGATGTGGGTATTAACCGCTTAGAAAATGGCAAAGTGACTGGAGATGTTGATTTCGATGAAGCGTCAAAACGCGCTGCATGGATCACGCCAGTACCGGGCGGTGTTGGGCCAATGACCGTGGCTACACTGATTCAAAACACGCTACAGGCGTGCGAAGAGTACCACGATATTTAATGTAATTTGGAGTCACAATGGATATTTTTCATCTTGATGGTCATCCCCATATCGAGCTATGCGACCTGCTAAAAATTGAAGGTTGGGCAGAAAGTGGTGCGATGGCAAAATCAATGATTGCTGATGGCTTAGTGCAAGTTGATGGCGTTGTTGAAACACGTAAACGCTGCAAAATTGTCGCAGGCAAAGTCGTTTCTATGGGAAGCGAGCAAATCAAGGTACAAGAGTAGTTCTAACCACATCCTTGATGGAGGTAAGCTGAGACCCAATTCAGCTTACCTTTTGTTACCCAATCAAAAAGCCCACTTACTGCTTGTTTTTGTTGGGGATAATGGTGCATTTGTGAATTCTTGTAATTGCCGATATTGCGCTTCATTTTGAACCATATTCGGGCTTCCTGTCTCCCGCAACGCTAATACGATATTTTCCATCGATAATTTATTTCCTGCCTTCCTCCACTGCATGCATGCTGCTAATACCCCTGTTCGGCCAATGCCAGCTTTGCAATGAATAACGGGAAGTGGTTTATTTTTTCCTTCTATTTCTACTCCTTGATTTTTATAGAGTTCAAATAAGCTGCCTTCATTAATTGTTCCAATAATCCGGTTTAATTTAATTAATTCCTCGGTTGACACCGTTCCACCATCATCCCAATTAGTCACGTGGATCACAGGGATTGAATGCTTTTTATAGCCATTAAAAATATCCATTTTATATTGGCTAAACTCTAATGATTTTTCTCCTACATTGATTTGTTTAGGTTCTACTTTATAGTCTTTTTTTTCTCGCTTAGTGGTAACTTCAATGGCGCCATATTTTTGATTACTCATAAAGTAAGGTGGCAGCTTATCTTTTTGAAAAACAGAACCGTGGATCTCTTGCTTTGATGCTAAGACAACTAATATCGGAGTCTTATTTGCCATGAGCATAGATAGATGATTTTCAATGGCTTGAGCATTATCTTTGGGGTATTGGCAGCGAATAGCTAAATTTTCCCCATTAATTTGTAGTCGATTAGCTGCGAGAGGCACAATGGATTTATCGACACTCCGTATTGATATTTGCGTGTGTTTCGCACTACCAATATTGGGATATCGCTGCCCTCTATTCTCCGTATCGTATTCAATGTTTTTTTCATTCAGCAATAACTGCGTTTTTTCAGTCAATTTATCGAATACCGAAACTTGGGTAGCGGCTTCTATATTTAATTTCAACTTTAGCCTATTTTTTTTGACGGATTTTGCTTCAGACAAGTGAGGGCTAAGTTCGGAGATATTTTGGATAGAATGAATACGCTTAGGGAAATGGCTTGCAGTTGATGATGCAGGAAATTCTGTCGATTGAGATACGGTTAGTCGATTAGCGTTTATTGGAAACATATTTATCCTTATCTATGTTTTCATTGTGAGTGAATTCACCATTTCGGTGACCCAATGTTAAATTCCACTGTTAATATTTCACTCAACAGTATCGCCAATAACCCTCATCCTCTCTTGCAAATTTAGCCGCAATACCCATAAAAAAAGCCACCAAAAATAGATCATTTTTAGTGGGCCTTATTCTTATTTGTTAACCTGATTAACCTGACTAACTTGGTCAACCTAAATTCTCTAAATTACTCGAATTGTAGCAAACAGGTATTACGCAAAGTTCGAGAAAGAGTAATATTCTAAATAGTTCGTGTTGTGGCTAGGCGGCTAGCAAGGATATCTCGGGGAGCATACATAAGTATGTGACCCGAGTAGCCGAGTGACGCCAACAACGCCACAGCGCGAAATATGACGAATATTATTTGCGACGCCACGTCGTGCCAGCAGACGAATCCTCCAACACAATTCCCATCGCTGTTAAAGCATCGCGTGCCTGATCCGCCAGCGCCCAATCCTTACTTTGACGCGCATCGTTACGCTGTTTAATCAGTGCTTCGATTTTTGCGACTTCCGCGTCATCTTCGCCTTGTGCGCCACCTTGCAGGAAGGTTTCAGGATCTTGCTCTAACAGACCCAGCACTTTTGCCAGCTCACGTAATTGAGCCGCCATACCGTTTGCTGCATCCATGTTTTCAGTTTTCAAGCGGTTTAATTCACGCGCCATATCAAACAATGCCGAATAAGCTTCTGGTGTATTGAAGTCGTCATTCATCGCTTCACAGAAACGGCTCTTATACACTTCACCGCCTGCTGGTGCAGCCGATTTATCCGTACCACGCAGCGCGGTATACAGACGCTCTAACGCGGTGCGGGCTTGCTTTAAGTTCTCTTCGGTATAGTTCAATTGGCTACGATAGTGACCCGAAAGCAGGAAATAACGTACGGTTTCTGCATCGTAGTACTCTAATACATCACGGATGGTAAAGAAGTTGTTGAGAGATTTAGACATTTTCTCTCTATCAACCATCACCATACCGGAGTGCATCCAGTAATTAACGTACGGGCCATCATGGGCACAAGTAGATTGTGCAATTTCATTTTCATGGTGCGGGAACATTAAATCTGAACCGCCGCCATGAATATCAAAATGGTTGCCTAATGTTTTGCTGTTCATTGCCGAACATTCAATATGCCAACCTGGACGACCTAATCCCCACGGTGATTCCCAGCTTGGTTCACCCTCTTTGGACATTTTCCATAACACGAAGTCCATTGGATTACGTTTTACATCAGCCACTTCAACACGGGCACCCGCTTGAAGCTGGTCTAAATCTTGGCGAGATAATAAGCCGTAATTTGGATCAGTTTTGACTTCAAACATCACATCGCCATTATCTGCAACATAAGCATGACCGCGCTCAATCAAGCTTTCGGTTAGCTCAATGATTTCATGAATATGGCGAGTAGCACGCGGTTCGCTGTCTGGACGTAGGATATTTAATGCATCAAAATCTTTGTGCATTTCCGCTAACATGCGCGTGGTTAACTCTTCCACGCTTTCATTATTTTCAGCGGCACGTTTAATGATTTTGTCATCAATATCCGTCACGTTACGCACATAATTCAGGTCATAACCTAAATAGCGTAAATAGCGGCTAATTGCATCGAAAGCCACAAAGGTACGACCGTGACCAATATGACACAAATCGTAAATGGTGATGCCACACACGTACATCCCAATCTTTCCAGCATGGATGGGTTTAAATTCTTCTTTTTGACGACTCAGTGTATTGAAAATCTGCAGCATCTTTTTATTTCCATTTTATTAGTACGTGTATATCTATCATACATCAGATTATCGCGATGTTGAGGATAAAATATCCAGATTCAACCTTACGAAAATAGCACGGTATTGAATCGCGATCACCCGAAGAAAGCAAGGTTAGCACCTGACTTTATCGCCTGATTTATTAGGTCACTGTTATGGGATAACCTATTTTGCAAACACACTGTCGCTTCAAGTCAGGTTTTATCTGTGATATAAACTTGCTGATCTCAACGCTTTCGCAAGTTAGCGCATAAAAAACAATTATTCAGGATAGCTATTATGGTTACATTTCATACCAATCACGGTGACATCGTTATCAAAACTTTCGCAGACAAAGCACCCGTTACTGTCGAAAACTTTTTAACCTACTGCCGTGAAGGTTTCTACAATAATACCATTTTCCACCGTGTTATTAACGGCTTCATGATCCAAGGCGGTGGTTTTGAGCCGGGCATGAACCAAAAAGACACTAAAGCGCCTATCAAGAACGAAGCTAATAACGGACTGAAAAACAGCCGCGGTACATTAGCAATGGCTCGTACTAACGATCCACACTCAGCAACAGCACAATTCTTCATCAACGTCGCTGACAATGACTTCTTAAACTTCCGTTCAGAGCGCCCAGATGGTTGGGGTTACTGTGTATTTGCTGAAGTGGTTGAAGGCATGGACGTTGTTGACAAAATCAAAGGCGTTTCCACAGGTCGCAGTGGTTTCCACCAAGACGTACCTCGCGAAGACGTAGTGATTGAAAAAGTGACTGTCAGTGAGTAATCCCTGAATTTATGTCCACTTATATCATTGCAGACTTGCATTTAAGTGAAGATGAACCGGCGATCACCGCCGGTTTTCTTGCATTTATTGAACAGCAAGCCATCCACGCCGACAGCCTGTATATCCTCGGTGATTTTTTCAATTATTGGATTGGCGACGATGATAATACCCCCTTGCATCATCAAATCGCTCAAGCCTTAAAACAGCTGAGTGAACGTGGAATTCCTTGTTATTTCATTCATGGCAATCGCGATTTTTTATTGGGTCAACGTTATGCAAAGCAGTGTGGCATGACCATTTTGCCCCAAGAAACTTTACTTGAACTTTATGATAAGCGTATTTTAATTATGCACGGCGATACGTTATGCACCGACGATGCCGCTTATCAAAACTACCGTAAAAAAGTCCATACTCCTTGGATCCAACGGGTATTTTTACTTCTACCGCTCTTTATTCGCCGCCGTATTGCGCAAAAAATGCGTCGCAATAGCCAATATGCCAGCAGTATGAAATCCGAAGCCATTATGGACGTCAATTCTGACGCGGTGATTGATGCCTTAAATCGCCACCAAGCACAATGGATGATCCACGGACATACGCATCGCCCTGCTATCCACGAAATTAATATCGGTGGTCAACTTCATTTTCGTGGAGTTTTAGGCGCATGGCACAGCGAAGGTTCCGCCTTTGTGATCAACGAAAACGGCATTGAGCTTATTTTCTTTCCTTTTTAACATAGTTTCCTTTTTAGCATTCCTATCTTGATAAAGACACCTAGGTAAATTGTTGGTCGTCAGTACGACCGTTTGCTTACTTTATAATCACGCAAACGTTTTCCTTGTCCAATTACCGTGATATGATCGGGGCAATTCACATTCCCACCCTCAGGGTGATATTTTTCAATACAGGGATCACACCAAATGACTGCCCAAGTTCCTGCTCAATCTGCGGCAAAAATCGCCATTGTTATGGGTTCTAAAAGTGATTGGACAACCATGCAGCATGCTGCTGACGTGCTGACCGAACTGCAACTGCCTTTCCATGTTGAGATTGTTTCTGCACACCGCACGCCAGACAAACTGTTTTCTTTTGCTGAAAATGCCAAACAGAACGGTTTTGATGTGATCATCGCAGGTGCCGGTGGTGCAGCCCATTTACCAGGAATGTTAGCCGCCAAAACGCTGGTTCCCGTCCTTGGTGTCCCTGTACAGAGCGCGGCATTAAGTGGTGTCGATAGCCTGTATTCTATCGTTCAAATGCCAAAAGGCATTCCCGTTGGCACACTTGCTATTGGGAAAGCAGGCTCAGCTAACGCCGCTCTGCTAGCCGCACAAATTTTAGCCACTCATGACAGCGAACTATTCAATCGCTTATCCGCATGGCGTGAAGCACAAACTAACGACGTATTAAATAACCCAGATCCGAGGGAAGCGTAATGAAACCGGTTTGTGTCCTTGGTAACGGTCAATTAGGTCGCATGTTGCGCCAAGCAGGCGAACCGCTGGGTATTTCTGTCTTTCCGGTTGGGTTAGATGCCGAGCCTGAAGCCGTTCCTTATCAGCAAAGTGTGATCACTGCTGAAATTGAGCGCTGGCCTGAAACCCCATTAACCAAAGAGTTAGCACGTCATAATGCATTTATTAACCGTGATATTTTTCCTCGGTTAGCTGACCGCTTCCCACAAAAAAGCCTGTTCGACTCGTTAAATTTATCGACAGCGCCTTGGGCACGATTAGAATCACCAGACCAATGGCCTGAATTATTTGCCACTCTGGGTGATTTTTTAATCGTCAAGCGCAGAACGGGTGGCTACGATGGCCGCGGCCAATGGCGTGTTCGCCCCGGTGACGAGCAAAACCTCCCAGCAGAAATTTACGGTGAATGTATCGTAGAGCAAGGGATCCCATTTGATGCTGAAGTCTCCGTGATTGGTGCTCGTAGTCAATCCGGCGAATCCGTATTCTACCCAATCACCCATAATCTTCACCAAGAAGGAATTTTACGCACCAGCGTCGCTTTCCCTGATGCAAACCCTGCCCAGCAACAACAAGCACAGGCGATGCTCAGTGCCGTGATGGATGAGTTAGGGTATGTCGGTGTGATGGCAATGGAATGTTTTGTGGTTAGCGATAAACTGCTGATCAACGAAATCGCCCCTCGCGTTCATAATAGTGGACATTGGACACAAAACGGCGCTTCCATTAGCCAATTTGAGCTTCACTTACGCGCGATTTTAAATTTACCGATGCCAACGCCTGAAGTTTTCAGCCCTGCAGTAATGGTCAATTTAATTGGCACTGATGTTAACCAAGAATGGTTAAATCTACCTTTAGTCCATTTACATTGGTATGAGAAAGAAGTGCGCCCAGTGCGTAAAGTGGGTCACTTAAATCTGACTCATAGTGATGTTCATCAACTCGAAAATACCCTCGATAGTTTGATCCCAATGCTGCCAAATGAGTATAAAAGTGGCATTGAGTGGGCAAAAACAAAATTAGGCTGGTACTCTCGCCAAAAATAGGGAAAATAGCGCTATTCGTGCCCGAGAGTAATATTTCGGGCATTGTGCTATTTTTGCCCTACTTTTATAGTGATTACTTGTGAGTGATGACTAACTCACTAGGGCACCACTGGAGTACATATGCCAGAAACACAAGCCTCACCATTTAGTCCGTTATACCAATGGTCAATTCTTATTCTCCTCGGGCTGGTTTACTTCCTTGCTACCGCCACCACCTTCACCTCATTAGGCGTAGTATTACCGAGCATGATCGGCGAATTAAAATGGAGTTGGACTGAGGCAGGCTTTGGTTTTACTTTACTCGGGTTAACCTGCGGTTTAGCGAGCTTTCTACCCTCATTGCTAATACGTAAAGTCGGTGTTCGTCTCACGCTGCTTTTAGGGATGCTGGTGTTCTGCTCTGGCTTCTATAGCCTCTATTCCACCGAAGCTATCAGCACCTATTTCTTAGGCACTGCCTTGATTGGCATCGGGTTTACACTATTAGCGACCGTTCCGGGCACCTATGTACTTTCTCGCCTATTTGAAAAACAATCTCTGGCATTTGGATTGTATTTCACAATTGGCGGATTAGGCGGCGTTGCCGGTCCTTGGATTTACTTCTACGCATCGAATCAATTAGGCTCTTGGCGGATGCACTGGGTATTGTGTGCAGTTTATCTTAGCATCGTCACCATCATCACTATCTTGGCATTACGTGAAGGAAAAAAAGAACAAGACCACGCCAAGAAAGTAATGCAAAAACAAGTCAGTCACGCGAATAAGCCTATTTATCGTACCGCTGAAGTTTGGACCGTTCGCCGCGCATTACGCACTTGGCAATTCTATTTAATTGCTGCGACGTATACCTCTTTCCTATGGTGCGGGATCACTGTGAACAGTTTTGCCGTAGCACACATTGAAGAGCGTGGATTTGGCATGACTATCGCGGTTTCTTTGCTGAGTACCATGGCGTTTGTGAATGCATTTTCGCGCTTCTTAGGCGGCGCAGCGGGTGAATGGCTGGAGCCGAAACGTTTATTGATCGGTAGCCTAATTATCATGGTGCTTGGCGTCGTGGCACTAAGTATCTCCACATCATGGTTCTGGCTGATTTTGTTCGTGATTTGTGTGGGTGTCGGCTACGGCATGACCTTCTTAGCGTCCAGTGTTTTACTGTCCAATTATTTTGGGCGCGGACCTTATTTAGAGTTGTTCTCCGTCGTCAATTTAATCTCAACAATTGCCTGTTTAGCGCCATTTATCGCAGGGGCAATTAAAGATATTACGGGTAGTTTTACCCCTGCATTTTTAACCATCGCCGCCCCTGTCATTGTCATTCTCTTTTTTACGTTGATGATGAAGCCCCCTGCTTTAGAAGTAAAAAAAGATTAGCCCACAAAAAGAAAAATGCTCGGGGATAACCCGAGCAAATATCAAACCAAGGGAAAAACAAGGATCCATTTACACGTTCTACTTCTTACCGGTATAACCGATTACGCATTACTTCAATAACTCTGGTACTTTCAGCAAGATAAATTCATTATCATCCGCTTGATTGGGTTCACGACTGGAAGAGAATGGGTAGTTATTATCGTTACCGACAATAATATGTTCATCATCCACCACATCCACGTTTTCAATCGTGAAGAATGGGAAGGTAAATACCCCATCATTTAGCGGTTTTCTGGCTAGATTATTAGGATCTTGGATGCTCATCAGGTCAATATAGGCTTGCTTATCCACTGCACCACCTACATTTTTATCCGAAAACTCAATACGATAAACACGTTTAAATTTGGCTAAATTGCTAAAGCAATTTTCTTTGTTTGTTGCGCCTTCCGCACACGCTTTATCCGCAGTGCCTTCCCCATTATCACGTTCGATAATTAAACCGTGAGTGTCATCAATCAGGTTAAAATCACCGATGGCATTTTGATTATCTTCAAACACATATAACCAACTGCGCCCCGTCCAATCTTGCTTTTTCACATCAAATTCAAGAATACGCGCCGCTTTTTTGCCGTTCACATTCTCGTGGTCTTGTTTATCTTCTTGCCACAAAGCCCCTTCCAGCATCGGATAAAGTTTGGTGCCATCCGGCGATGATGCCATTCCCTCAAAACCTTTTGAGCGATTGACTTGGAAAGTCACTTTATCCGCAGGTTTACCCGGCGTTGTCAGTGTGTAGTGGTCAGGGGAAACAACTTTCTTGCCTTCAACTTGCGTTTCAAATAGCGCCAACACCTTGCCATTTAAATCCATCTTGATGAGATAAGGTCCAAATTCATCTCCCACCCACAAAGCCCCATCCGCAAATTGAAAACTCTCTGGGTCAAAGTCACTGCCTGTTAAGTAACGCTGTTCACTACTTTCGTTAATAATATGAAAAGGAATGATTTTATTGGGGTCGTGGAAGAAAATCGTTTTCAACGGGTTGGTTTTTCCCGTTTTAAAATCAATATCATATTGGGTTAAATAGAGCATCGAATCGGGGGAATTCATTTTATTCCCAAAACCATTATCCGTCAGAACCCAGTAGGTACCATCATCCATACGCTTGATACCCGAATGACCTTGTAACGGCTGCCCCTTGATAGGCACAAACTTACCTGTTGGGCGTCCATCGGACTTCCCTTCAACTTTACCCAGCGTATCAACACGGGTTCCTGTGGTGTATTTGCCGCTGTATTGCATATCGGACGGTGCATTTTCCGGCGTTGGTACTGTCGTATCCACCGATAAAATGGCATGCCCTGCGAGAGTGGCTGGAACTTGTTTTTGAGCAAACCCTGTGGTGCTAAAAGAAAGTAATCCCATCAGTAAAGAGAGTGATGTCAGCTTAAATGTTATTGGAGTTCGGCGAGCCATTGTTATTTTCCTATTTAGTCGCATCAATAATTGACACAGGAATCATAACCACGGTGAATGAAGGTTTTGTGAAGGATTAGAGACAGTTCGTTTAACCAGTCGCATTAACAAAATAATATTTATTTGATGTTGATACATAAACTTAAAAAACTTATACAGCGAAGCTCAAGCATCCGATTTTCATTTTTAAATAGAATAGCCACCTTCGTGGCTATTCTATTTTTTATCCCATTAACCGTTTGATAATCGGCGATGTTGATTGCCAGTACCGAGTAATCTCAGCCCCAACCAACCGCCGCACACCGATAATAAGAACCCAGCACAGAGCGGTAATAGCACCCACAAGCGCCATTCTGGCTGCCACGGGAAATCAAATACCTTAGTTTGCAGTAACCATAGTGCGACTTCAGCCCCAAATGCCGCAGCTAGCCCTGCCATTCCACCGAGTAAGGCAAATTCACTCCATAAAGTACGGCGCATCAATTTTTTGCTCGCACCGAGGGTGCGATACACCACCAGCTCCCGCTCTCGTTGGCTCATACCCACTTGAATCTGTGCGAGTAGCAATAATAAGCCACAGAAAATCACCAAGACCACCATCACTTCTAAAGCTTGGCTTACCTGCTGTAAAATCTGCTGAATTTGCGTGATGATAGCGCCAGTATCCAGCACATTAATCGTCGGATACTGATGGCTCAACTGAGTTAACAGTTGCCCATCACCATCATAATGGAAGCTACTCAACCACGTTTCTGGCATTGGTGATAACGTTTCTTCCGCAAAAATAAAGTAGAAATTAGGACGCAAACTTTCCCAATCCACTTTACGAATACTACTCACTTTTGCCGTGAAAATCTGCGAACCTGCATTGAATGTTAGCTTATCGCCGATTTTTAACCCTAACTCTTTAACGACAGTTTGCTCAATGGAAACTTCCCCCGCTTTCGGTGGCCAACTCCCTTGCTCTAACTCGTTTGCAGGCGGCAATGTTGATTGCCACGTTAAACTAAGCTCTCGCCTAACCGTGTTATTATTGGGATCGCGAGCATCCGCCCACTCAATCGCAGACTGATCATTTATTTCCGATAAACGCGCTAACACAACCGGATTAAACTCCGTTGGAGTGACTTGGTACTGCTTCAAAAGCTGCGTTACGGGATCAAGCTGAGACTGAGTCATATTGATCAGAAAATAGTTCGGGCTATCCGCAGGGAGCTGCTGCTGCCAGCGATCTAAAAGATCCCCTCGAACCAAAATCAATAACGCCAATAACATAAATGACAGTGAAAATGCGCTCATCTGCGTAATAGTTTGCAATGGTTGGCGTAACAAGCGACTGACTGATAAACGCAAGCTTAGCTGGCGAAATTGCATTTTTCTCAGCAACCACAACCCTAGCCAACCAATTAATGCCAGAAGCACCGCTACTACGACAATCCCCAGTAAGATTGACCATAGCAGTGGGTTTACCCCCGCAAACAGGAATAACCCGCCGACCACAATCAACGTAACCACAGGCAGATAATAATACAGTGGCCAAATGGGTGATTTGGCATCTTCCCGTAACACTCGAGAAGGTTGAGTGCCCATTAATTGGTAGTAAGGACGGATCCCCACAATAATCGCGATGATAAACAGCGTGGCCACCGCCCAGATCCACGGCCAAAGACTGGCGCTCGGCAAGGCTTTAGGTAACATTGCCGACAATATCTGCATTAAAATGCCTTCAAAAGCCAGTCCCAGCAAAGACCCTAATAATGCCGCAGCCACTAAAATCACTAACCACTGACCAATAATCCACTTACGTAGCGCACTGCGGCCAGCCCCTAGTGTTTTCAAAACCGCAATAAGCTGATGACGGCTTCGACAATAATGGGTCATTGACACCACCACCGCCGCGATCGCCAATAACAGCGTTAGCAACACCGATAACAGTAAAAACTGCTGAGCGCGCTTAAAGGTTTTCCCCACCGCACCGCTGTCATCATCCAAAGTATACCAGCGCTGATCGCTACGTAACTGAGCATCATATTTCTCTTTGAATACATCAATCGCTTGGCGAGAACCCGCAAACATATCGCGATACGTTAAGCGGCTTCCCACTTGAATCGCCCCAGTTAATGGCGCATCCTCAATCGAGATCAACACCCTCGGTGCAATTTGAAAGGGGTTAAAACCACTATCCGGCTCCTGAATTAACGTCCCTGAAATCGTGAACGTCCCATCGCCGATATCAATCTGTTCGCCAACCTTTAAGTTCAGTAATTCCAATAACCTCGGAGCGACGAGAATATGCCCTTTGGTGGGTTTTAACCCCGCAGGCTCGGTCACTAAGTCACCGTATAGCGGATACCCCGTATCTGCCGCTTTCACTAACACTAACTGCGGGCGCCCCTCTTCATCAGCAGTAGAATACGCCATGGTCGAAAATGAAATCTGCTGGCTCAAAGTCAGACCTGCTTGCTTTGCAGCATCAAGCCAAGTTGAATCGCTCGGATGAGATGAACGCAGCACCAGATCCCCTGCCAGCAACTCTTGGCTCTGATAGCTCATGCTATTTTCAATGCGGTCACTGATACGCCCTAACGCCAGCACGCAGGCTACCGCCAAGGTTAACGCGAGCCACACAATCAACAGAGACGGCGTTTTCCATTCACGCCAAAACCAGCGCCAAATCATGACTCTTCCCTCAGTTGCCCATCAACTAACCGTAATCGACGTTGGCAACGGGCAGCTAACTCATTGTCATGGGTGACCAAAATTAGCGTGGTACCGTGCTCTTTGTTCATCGCAAATAACAAATCGGCGATTTTATCCCCCGTATGCCGGTCAAGGTTCCCCGTCGGTTCATCAGCAAACAAAATTTTGGGCTGGCCGTTAAATGCGCGCGCCAATGCCACCCGTTGTTGTTCACCGCCCGAAAGCTGAGCAGGCATATGCTTTAAGCGATTCCCTAACCCTAAATCCGTCAGTAAGCTCACTGCCTGCTGGTGACTTTTAGCCTCGGATTCGCCACGTAGTAATGAAGGTAATTGAACGTTTTCAAGCGCATTCAAGGTTGGAATAAGCATAAAGGATTGGAAAACAAAGCCGACACTTTGCGCCCGTAATCGCGCCCGCGCTTCTTCGTCCATGGTCGTTAAGTCTTGGTCAAGCAACTTCACGGTGCCGCTAGTGCCATCATCCAACCCAGCAATAATGCCTAGTAAGGTGGATTTTCCTGATCCTGACTCACCAATTAAGGCAATTGTCTGACCAGACTCGACAATTAGCTCGACTCCTTGCAATATAGTCAGTTCATGTTCACCTTGACCAACACGTTTAATGAGATGATGAACTTCAAGAATATTTTGCGCCGACATATATTGGTTTTTCTCCTGTTAGTTACCGCCAGTGGTCAAACACTCGCGGCAACGAAACTATTGATCCTCGGCGATAGTCTTAGTGCAGGCTATCGAATACCCGCCGAGCAAGCTTGGGCAACATTACTTGCCGAACGTTGGCAAAAAAAGTCGCCACCGATTTTAGTTATTAATGGCAGTATTAGTGGAAATACCGCCTCTCAAGGGTTAGAGCGTCTCCCCACTCTTCTAGCCCAGCACAAACCTGACTGGGTGCTGATTGAGCTGGGAGCTAATGATGGTTTGCAAGGGCTATCTGTTGAACAGTTAGGTATAACATTACAACAGATTATTGACCAAATAGAGCAAAATGGTGCTAAACCGCTCTTAATGCAAATTCGTATCCCGCCAAACTACGGTAAACGCTATACATCCAGCTTTGAAAAAGTGTACCCAACGCTGGCTGAAAAAAATAACCTTCCGCTGATCCCATTTTTTATGGAGAGCGTGATCACCAAACCGGAATGGATCCAGCCTGATGGTATTCATCCAACTGAGCAAGCCCAGCCCACGATTGCAGATTTTATGGAAAAACAGCTATCGCCCTATTTATTAACCAAATAAAGTTGTTCATAAAATAAAGTTATTACCCAAATAAAGTTATTAGCTAAATAAATTTGTTGGGTAAATAAATTATAATGAACCAATATGATAGCGAACATTTAGCCCAGAGTAGGTAAAGTTATGCAAAAAACGGTATTAGTGACAGGGGCGTCAAGTGGCATAGGGTTGTGCGCTGCACAGACTTTAAAACAGCGTGGTTATCGCGTGATAGCCACCTGTCGAAAACAGGCTGATATTGAACGATTACAATCACTTGGCTTCGAAACTGTGGCGTTAGATTTAGACGACCCAGTAAGTGTTGAAGCCGCTGCTCAGCAGGTTCTGACGCTCTGTAATGGGAAACTTTTCGGATTATTCAATAACGCCGGATTCGGAGTATATGGCCCATTGAACACCGTGAGCCGCCAGCAATTGGAATCCCAATTTTCCAGTAATTTTTTCGGAGTTCACCAATTGACCTTCCTGCTGCTTCCCGCCATGCTGCCGCATCATGAAGGTCGTATCGTGCAAACCAGCTCTGTAATGGGCATTATTTCAACGCCGGGTCGCGGAGCTTATGCCGCCAGCAAATATGCGCTGGAAGCTTGGTCAGATGCCTTGCGCTTAGAATTACAAGGTTCTGGTATTCACGTCAGCTTAATTGAGCCTGGACCTATCCACAGTGCCTTTACCCAAAATGTGGCGCAAACTCAGAAAGATAAGCCGGTTAAGAATCCGGGAATTGCCGCAAAATTTACGTTATATCCTGAAGATGTGGTCAAAAAATTGATTTTGGCATTAGAGAGTCCGCGTCCACGTGTACGCTACTCCGTCACATTATTAACGGTTTTTGTGCGTATACTAAAACGTATATTACCCGATAAGCTGATGGACAAAGTCCTCGCGGGTCAGGGCAAGAAAGATTGAAAAAACAGAACTAAGCCCCCATTTCATTGACATGATTAATAACGAATTTTAAAGAGACTGTTTATGTTAGCTAACGCACAAATTATTGATATTAACGAGACCAACCTACACCAGACCATCGAACAATCCATGAACATGCCTGTCATGTTCTACTTTTGGTCACCACGCAGCCCGCAAAGCTTAGAGTTCACCAGCATGTTAGAGCGTATTGCTCAAGATTACGCGGGGCTATTTATCCTTGCAAAAGTTAACTGCGATGAAGAACAAATGATCGCCAGCCAATTTGGCTTAAAAGGCGTTCCAACGGTTTATGTGCTGCAAAATGGTCGCCCAGTTGATGGCTTCGAAGGTCCACAACCTGAAGAGGCGGTGCTGCAAATACTCTCTCGCGTATTACCAAGCCCAGAAGAGTTAAAAGCCGCGCAAGCCGCTGAATTAGTGGCTGAGGGCAAACTTCAAGAGGCTCTGCCATTACTGAAAGAAGCCAACCAACTTGCGCCTAAAAACAGCGATATCACATTCTTATTAGCCGAAGTGCAAATTGGTCTACATTTAATTGATGATGCCGAAGCCTTGTTAGCCACTGTGCCAATGCAAGATAAAGATAGCCGTTATCAAGGCTTAGTGGCTCAAATCGAATTAACCAAACAAGCTGCGGATACCCCAGAAATTCAGCAGCTGATAAAAGAATTCAATCAAGATCAAGAAAATACTACGTTAGCCGTTCAACTGGCGTTAAAGCTTCACGAAGTCAATCGCAATGAAGAAGCGTTAGACATGCTGCTCACCTTCTTACGCAAAGACTTAAACGCAGGGGATGGCGCAATCAAAAAAACCATGATGGATATCATGTCAGCAATGGGAACAGGTGATGCACTTGCGAGCAAGTTCCGTCGCCAAGTTTATTCATTACTTTACTAGTTAAGGATTACCTATGGATTTGTTCGCGTCTGGTGCGTTACCAGTTGTTATTCTTGTCATTATTGCCGTTGTTATCGTTACCACTTGCGTAAAAACGGTACCACAAGGCTTCCAGTGGACAGTTGAGCGCTTTGGGCGTTATACCCGTACGTTACAGCCGGGTTTACACCTTTTAGTGCCATTTATGGATAAAATTGGTCGCCGTATCAATATGATGGAACAAGTCCTTGATATTCCATCCCAAGAAGTTATCTCTCGTGATAATGCCAACGTGACCATTGATGCAGTCTGCTTTATTCAAGTGATTGACCCAGTGCGTGCGGCGTATGAAGTCAGCAATTTAGAATTATCCGTTCTGAACCTCATCATGACCAACATCCGTACGGTTCTTGGGGCGATGGAGCTGGATGAAATGCTCTCCCAGCGTGATTCTATCAATGGCCGCTTACTGCACGTGGTGGATGAAGCCACCAACCCATGGGGCGTAAAAATCACCCGTATCGAAATTCGTGATGTCAAACCGCCAAAAGAACTGGTCAGTGCGATGAACGCTCAGATGAAAGCGGAACGAACCAAACGTGCCGATATTCTGGAAGCGGAAGGTATTCGTCAAGCGGCTATCTTAAAAGCGGAAGGTGAAAAGCAGTCGCAAATTTTGAAAGCGGAAGGTGAACGTCAATCCGCTTTCTTACAAGCAGAAGCGCGTGAGCGTGCGGCAGAAGCGGAAGCCAAAGCGACTCAAATGGTTTCTGAAGCGATCGCCGCCGGTGATATGCAGGCTATCAACTACTTTGTGGCACAAAAATACACTGACGCCTTGACCAGCATTGGCTCAGCGGAAAATAGCAAAGTGATCATGATGCCATTAGAAGCCAGCAACTTAATGGGCGCGATTGGTGGGATCACTGAACTCATTGGCGAAAGCAAAAAAATGGGCGCAAACAAAAAGCAGGCTAAAGAATGATAGAATTTATCAGCACTCAACCCGTCTGGTTTTGGCTATGTCTTGGGGGATTACTGCTGATTGCTGAACTTCTTGGCACAGGTGGCTACCTACTTTGGTCCGGCATTGCCGCCGTCACCGTTGGAGTGCTCACCTTTGCATTGCCATTCCTCAGTTGGGAATGGCAAGGTATCTTATTTGCGGTATTTACCGTCGTTTCTGCGATTTTATGGCGAAAATGGCTCAGTCACCGCAAAGCCAGCCGTGCCGATGATGTCAATCAAATCAGCCACCAGCTGGTTGGTGTCAGGGCACGCTTGCTAACTGATACCGAAGAGGGGTTTAGCCGCGTGCGCCTCGCCGATGGCAGTTGGCGCGTATACAGCGACGTCCCATTAAAAGCGGAAGCTGAAGTGGAAGTGACCGCCGTGGACGGAAACACCCTAAAAGTTAAGCCTTACCATGGTGACAACAGCCACGCGCCAGATGGTCAATAATCGGGCAGTCTGCCCCTTCATCACCGGGGCAGACATCCACTAATTCTTGTAACGTATCTCGAATAGCCGACAGCTTTAAAATCGTCTGCTGAATTTCATCAATTTTCGCTATCGTCGCACTTTTCACATCCGCACTGTGGCGGCTTGGATTACGAAACAATCCCAGTAATTCCCCGCACTCGTCCAGCGTAAACCCCACATCTTTGGCTTGCTTTAAAAGCATCAGCTCATCGAGATGTCTGGCTTGATAATAGCGATAACTATTATCCCCGCGTTCCGGTGGTGTGATCAGCCCTTTATCTTCATAAAAGCGAATTGCTTTAGCTGTCAGACCGGTTTTTTTGGCAATTTCACTAATATTCATAATTCCCCTTGACCTTACCCTTGTGGGAAGGTTTAACCTTAACTACATAGCGGATTATAGACTGATTTTGTGTACAAATTATAGCCCCTCGTTATGAGAAGGCCCGGAGAATCAAAAATGAAAATAATTCTATCCTTACAAGGTTTGAGCTGCATGCATTGCGTCGGCTCCGTGACAAAAGCACTGCAAGCACGCCCTGATGTTGAATCGGTCAACGTCACTATTGATTACGCGGTAATTGAAAGTAGCGCTAGCGTCGAATCCCTCATTCAAACCATTGTTGATGCGGGTTATGAAGCCACTGAAGCGACTGCGCCAAATGTTGAATTGCAACTCTCTGGCTTAAACTGCATGAAATGCGCAGGGAAAACCCAGCAAGCATTAGAAGCGGTTGAAGGCGTTGCTGCTGCGGTTGTAGATACTCAACTGGCGAAAGTTTATGGCACTGCCTCTGCAGCGGATTTAATCGCAGCGGTAGAAGGCGCAGGATTCCACGCAGAACTTGCCCAAGAAGGTGCTAGCTCCCCAAAAACTGAGCCGCTGAAGACATCAATTGAACAGCCGGAAACGGGTTCAGCGGCAGTTTGCGATATTCCGGCACAAGAGTCTGACCTCGGCGAACAACCTGACATTGCCGTGACCGATGACAGCATTCAATTATTACTCGATGGCATGACCTGCGCCAGCTGCGTCAGTAAAGTGCAAAAAGCACTTAATAGCGTACCTGGCGTGGAAAACGCACGAGTGAACTTAGCGGAACGCAGTGCTTTAGTCACTGGAACTGCGAAGCCCGATGACCTCGTTGAAGCTGTTGTAAAAGCCGGTTATGGCGCTGAAATCATCCAAGATGAAGCCAAGCGCCGTGAACGCCAGCAAGAAATCGCGCAAGCTAATATGCGCCGCTTCCGTTGGCAATCTGCGCTAGCCCTTGCTTTAGGTGTGCCCGTGATGATTTGGGGGATGATCGGCGACAACATGATGTTAAGCGCTGATAACCACAACATTTGGCTCACTATTGGGGTGCTAACGCTGCTGGTGATGATTTTTGCAGGTGGGCATTTTTATCGCAGTGCATGGCAAAGTTTAAAAAATGGCAGCGCCACCATGGATACCTTGGTTGCCTTAGGTACTGGTGCGGCTTGGCTCTACTCGATTGTCGTCAATATTTGGCCTGAGATGTTCCCAGAACAAGCTCGCCATCTTTATTACGAAGCCAGCGCCATGATCATCGGTCTGATTAACTTAGGTCATGCCCTTGAGCAGCGCGCACGCCAGCGTTCCTCCAAAGCCTTAGAGCGATTGTTGGATTTAACGCCACCAACGGCCCGCGTTGTCACCGAACAAGGGGAAGTCGATATGCCCCTTGCTCAAGTGAAACAAGGCATGGTTTTACGCTTAACCACTGGGGATCGTGTCCCTGTCGATGGCGAAATCATTGAAGGCGAAGTGTGGCTGGATGAAGCTATGCTAACGGGTGAGCCTATCCCGCAGCAAAAAAGCCGTGGCGATGCAGTACACGCAGGAACTGTTGTGCAAGATGGTACCGTGTTATTCCGCGCTGCCGCTGTGGGTAGCCAAACCACGTTAGCGCGTATTATTCACTTAGTCCGCCAAGCGCAAAGCAGTAAACCGCAAATCGGGCAATTAGCGGACCGTATTTCGGCAGTGTTTGTCCCTGTTGTGGTAGCTATTGCAGTGATTTCAGGGGCAATTTGGTATTTCGTGGGCCCGGCCCCGCAAATTACCTACGCGCTGGTTATCACGACCACGGTACTGATTATTGCCTGCCCGTGTGCTTTAGGTCTTGCAACGCCGATGTCAATTATATCTGGTGTCGGTCGCGCTGCAGAATTTGGGGTATTGGTGCGTGATGCGGATGCACTACAACAAGCTAGCGAACTTGATACCATCGTCTTTGACAAAACGGGTACCTTAACTGAGGGTATGCCACAAGTTACTGATATTCACCTGTTCAACGGCTTTAATGAATCACAAGCTCTGCAATTTGCGGCGTCCCTCGAAAGTGGCTCTAACCACCCGCTGGCTCGTGCAATTGTTAGCCGAGCAAAAGGTCTGGATATTGTTGCCAATCAGCAATTTAGGACTTTGGCTGGATTAGGTGTCACCGCAGTTGTTGAGGGTAAAACCGTTTTACTCGGCAATCAGAAACTGCTGGCTGAAAACCAGATTGATACCCGTGAAATAGATGAAACGCTCCATCAGCAAGCGTCTCTTGGGGTTACGCCAGTGCTATTGGCGGTTGATGGTCAGATTGCGGCACTGCTGTCTATTCGCGACCCATTGCGTGAAGATAGTGTTAGCGCCCTCGCCCGTCTGCATAAACAAGGCTTCCGCTTAGTGATGTTAACCGGGGATAACCCAGTCACAGCCAAAGCGATCGCCAAAGAGGCGGGAATTGACGAAGTGATTGCGGGGGTGATGCCAGACGGAAAATCTGCTGCAATTGAAGCTTTGCAAGCCAAAGGTCATAAAGTGGCAATGGTGGGTGATGGTATCAACGATGCTCCCGCTCTCGCTCGCGCTGATGTCGGGATTGCCATGGGTGGCGGCAGTGATATTGCGATTGAAACTGCGTCAATTACCTTGATGCGCCAGAGTCTACACGGCGTTGCAGATGCAGTGTCTATCTCCAAAGGAACTCTGCGTAATATGAAACAGAACTTGTTTGGGGCCTTCGTGTATAACTCGCTAGGTATTCCGATTGCTGCCGGTATTTTATACCCAATTACTGGTACGTTATTGAACCCTGTTGTGGCAGGAGCCGCCATGGCGCTCTCTTCCATTACCGTAGTCAGCAACGCCAACCGTTTATTACGTTTCAAACCTGAAAAATAGCCGCATCAAGCCACCTTTATTCTTTAAAGGTGGCTTTTCCAACATTTTGACTCAACGCAATAAATCGCCCGAATACCTCAGTGACTTCATCATTCCTGTTCTATAATTAAGTGATTTTAATTATTTTCACTGTTTGAGGGTTCCATGTTAAATATTAATCGCGAAAAACTCACCAACTTAGCTAATGGTGATGTGAAAAAGCAACGTAATATTTTGGCGGTTCTCGCCGTGTTATTACTGCTAGGTGGTATCGCCTGTTTAGCTAATCCGGTTGCCTCTGGTATTGCCGTCAGTGCTATTGTGGGCGTGTTATTAATCTTAAGTGGCGTCGGCGCCATTGTGAGCATCCTGAGCACCACTATCTATACAGGTTGGTCTCGTCTCTTTGGATTTGTCATCGGGATTATTTACTGCATCGTCGGTTATGCTTTTATCAAAGAGCCTTTACAGGGTTTAATCGCCATGGCAATGCTGATTGCAGCGCTGTTTATTATTGGCGGGGTAATGCGCCTATATGCCGGTATCCAGCAAATTAAATCTGCGGGTGGTTGGATGCAGATTATTATCGGGGTTCTGGACTTCTTTATTGCTTACTTATTAATTGGCAATGGTCCGATTACCTCAATTGCGCTGTTAACCGCATTAATCGGTATCGAATTAATTTTCAGTGCGTTTGGTTTATTCTCTCTATTAAGCCTATTAAAGCGCAAAGACTAATTTGCATAATGACTCACGTAATATAATGAATAGCGCCTGATGATGAGGTGCTATTTTTTTATCTGCAATTTGTCTGCTTAGTGATAGGCAATATTTTAGTAATAGACCGTATCGTGCGGTGTAATTCGCAAATTCCCACAAGATTGTTTACTCTGTTTGTCTCAGTCGTTAAATCAGGATAAATATCAGATGGGAAAACTACTCGAAAACTTAAAAAGTTGGCTGCACCGGGGAGTGGCTCCGAATTATCCTTATCCTGCTGTTGATGTTCGCTTGCCTAATAATATAAAGCTGCACATTGTTGGCAGTATTCATATGGGAACTGAAAATATGTTTCCCTTATCCGCGACCTTGCTCGATAAAATCAACCATGCAAATGGTCTGATTGTTGAGGCGGATATCACTCAAGCAAACTCCCCTTTTCCAACGTCTACAGCCTTGATAGCGCCGATTTCCCAGCGATTAACGGACACCGAATTTTCCCTGTTTTTGCAATACTGCCAAGAGATACGTCAATCCCCCACTCAGTTTGACCATCTTCCTTCATGGCAAGTCGCCCTGACCATGCAAGCCACCCAAGCGCAGTTATTGGGTTTACGGGGTCACTACGGGATTGATTACCAACTGATCCATAACGCGCTAGCCCAAAATAAGCCCATCATTGAGCTAGAAGGTGTAGACTCCCAAGTGCAATTACTGCTCGATTTACCCGATGATGGTTTGCCATTATTGCAAGATACCTTAATCCATTGGCGTGCCAATGCCCGCTCCTTGCAAACCATGATTAGCTGGTGGCTGGATTTTCAACCGGAAAATTGCGTTACATTACCGAATACCTTTAGCGAAGGGGTTTATAATGTGCTGATGACCCAGCGTAATCAGGAATGGGCAAGCAAGCTGAAAACCTTGCCTACGGGCAATTATGTTGTCGCCGTGGGGGCGCTGCATTTATTTGGTGAACAGAGCTTAATTGATTATTTACGAAACGATAATTGATAAAACCCAGTCATGAAAAAAGAAAAGGAATAATTATGACTCCGGCAGTAAAATTACTGGAAAAACAAAAAATTAAATTCACGCTACACCCTTATGATCACGATCCCAATGAGAGTAATTTTGGTGATGAAGCCGTCCAAAAATTAGGCTTAGATGCCAAGCAAGTCTTCAAGACCTTATTAGTCGCGCTTAATGGCGATCAAAAAACCTTAGCCGTGGCTGTCACTCCAGTCTCTGGGCAGCTCGATCTCAAATCTGTCGCCAAGGTATTTAAAGTCAAAAAAGTCGAAATGGCCGACCCGCAGATTGCCCAAAAAACCACGGGATATTTGCTGGGTGGGATCAGCCCATTAGGTCAGAAAAAACGCCTTCCGACCGTGATTGATAGCCAAGCCCAAGAATTTACGACTATGTTTATTTCCGGTGGCAAGCGCGGTTTGGATTTAGAACTCGCACCAAGCGATCTGGCGAGTGTACTAAATGCCAGCTTTGCGGATATTAAGAAAGAATCGTAAAAAATAAAAAGCCCCAATCAAGGGGCTTTTTCATACTCATTACCGATTATTTATTTTTATAAACAATCTCGCCTTTTGGCTCGTAATCAGCAGCTTTTAATGGGGAATGTTTCTCAATATAACCTTTGAGCACTTCCGCATCCACAAAGCCCGTATTAACGTAGTTTGGATGATTATCGATAGCTGGATAACCGTCGCCGCCAATCGCGTTGAAGTTTAACGTCGCCATACGATAAGTTTTATTCTTATCGACTGGCTTGCCATCAATCTTCACGTCGCTGATTGTGCCATCCGCATTCAGAGTCAGGCTCACATTATAGAACTGGCCGTAAGCACCAGAGTCAGGTTTCATGTTAGCGACCGCTTGCAGGTACGGCAGAACTTCTTCGCCTTTAAAGTCCACATACACTAATTCGTTAGCAAATGGCTGAACTTTCAGGACATCTTTATAGGTGATATCGCCGCTTTCGATGGAATCACGCACGCCGCCGCCACTCATGATGGCAAAATCCGCCCCTGCACGCTCTTTTTGAGCCGCCAGCAGTAAATGCCCCATATTGGTTTGCTCAAAGCGCACTTTATTACGGTCGCCCATTAGCTTGCCTTCCACTGAACCGACTTTCACGCCTAATTGCTGGTCACCTTTATCTTGATAAGGGGTTAGCAATTTTGTCATTTCAGGGTTATGTGCAATTTCCTGTGTGTAGTAGACGTAATCCGATGAACCGTCGTCTTTCTTCACTTTTTTCTTCAGGTTAATTGGGATCAGCTGATAGTGTTTTAAGGTGAATTTACCGTTTTTGAATTCAAAATCGGCACGACCCACATATTTACCCCACTCATGGGCTTGAACAATCCAGGTGCCATTTTGGTTGTCTGGCGCACATGGCGTTCCCGGCACATAGTCTTCTTGTTTGTAGTTTTTATTCTCTTGAGACATACAAACAGGGTCTTGTGAGTGACCACCCACTATCATATCTAAATAGCCAGCAGGTAAGCTACGCGCCATTTCAACATCACCTGGTGCGTTAGAGCCATGTTTGCCGTCATCGTAATGCCCCATATGGGTTGCTGCGATAATAATGTCCGGTTTCTCTGTTGCGCGTAACTCTTCCACCACTTTTTTAGCTTCAGCGGCAGGAACACGGAATTCAACATCAGGGAAGTTTGCCGGATTACCGATTTTTGCCGTGTCATCTGTGGTTAAACCCAGAACTGCAATTTTCACGCCTTGCTTATCAAAAACCTGATAAGGCTTAAACAGACGTTTGCCTGTGCTGGTTTGATAAATGTTGGCAGATAAAAATGGGAATGTTGCCCATTTTTCTTGCTGCTTCAGAACTTCTAGCGGGTTATCAAATTCGTGGTTACCAAGCGCCATCGCATCGTAGCCCACTAAATTCATCCCTTTAAAATCAGGCTCGGCATCTTGTAAGTCAGACTCTGGTACACCAGTATTAATATCCCCACCCGAGAGTAATAAAACGCTGCCACCTTGCTTCGCAACTTCGTCACGAATTTCATCAACCACGGTTTTTTGTGCCGCTAAGCCATACTCACCTTTTTCATTGTGCCAAAAATGACCATGGTGATCGTTAGTATGCAAAATAGTGATGTTATAGGTTTTATCTTTTTCCCACGCATTTGCCATCGCTGCGGGTAGCAGCGCTAACGAGACAGTTAATGCGCATGCGGATGCCTTAAATGTCAGTTTCATACATTCTCCCTGCTGGTATAGAAATCTCTACCGATTACGTAGTTTTTTATGCGTAATAAGCTTATGAGGTAATAAGCCATGTGTTAATAGACTCAGTCTTATAGCATAAAAATGATGGCAAGATCTGAGCGGCTATGCACAAACAGAACGCTGTTACAAAGAAATGAGATCTGGATCGACTAATATTTTCCACCAATTTGCCCATGCCACTCATATTGCCATTTAAATAATTTCTATATTAGTTATATTGGTTACAATTACGCAACAAACTAAAGTGACGATGATGAGCGAGCAAACAGCAGCGAATGGCGGCGCCAAACCCGCTAATAAAACGGGAAAAACCGTTTTCAGTATTTTGACGGCAATCAGTGTCTCCCACTTACTGAATGACATGATCCAGTCGCTAATATTAGCGATTTATCCCCTATTACAATCTGATTTTTCCCTAAGCTTCGCTCAAATTGGGATGATCACCCTCACTTACCAAGTCACGGCATCACTTTTACAGCCGATTATTGGTTATTACACCGATAAGCACCCACAACCCTACTCTTTGCCAATAGGCATGAGCTTTACCTTGTCGGGCTTACTATTATTAGCGATGGCTGAAACCTTCCCAACCATCTTAATCGCTGCCGCGTTAGTGGGTACTGGTTCTTCTGTATTCCATCCTGAATCTTCACGGGTGGCGAGGATGGCATCCGGTGGTCGCCATGGTTTAGCACAATCCTTTTTCCAAGTGGGTGGCAACCTCGGCGCATCATTAGGCCCTCTACTTGCTGCACTGATTATTGAACCTTATGGCAAAGGCAACATCGGCTGGTTCTCGTTCGCAGCACTACTCGCCATTATTATTCTTTTGCAGGTTAGCAGTTGGTATAAACAGCAGCATCGCGCAGCAAAGAAAAAACCCGTTATTCACGGAGAAATTAAAGTACTGCCTCGCAAAGTGGTGATTGGCTCTCTCAGCGTTTTATTAGTTTTAATTTTCTCAAAATATTTCTATTTAGCGAGTATTAGCAGCTACTACACTTTCTATTTAATCGATAAGTTTGGTGTTTCGGTACAAAACGCCCAAATTCACTTGTTTGTATTTTTATTCGCCGTTGCGGCGGGTACCATGATTGGTGGCCCTATTGGCGATAAAATTGGACGCAAGTATGTTATCTGGTTTTCTATCCTTGGAGTTGCCCCATTTACGTTGATTTTACCTCATGCGTCACTCTTCTGGACCGGCGTCCTGACGGTGATTATCGGAATGATTTTAGCCTCAGCATTTTCGGCGATTTTGGTGTACGCTCAAGAATTGATCCCAGGTAAAACGGGGATGGTTTCAGGGCTATTCTTTGGTTTAGCCTTTGGTATGGGAGGCGTTGGTGCTGCTGTCTTGGGTCATATTGCAGACCAAACCAGTATTGAGCAAGTTTATCAATATTGTGCCTTTCTACCATTATTGGGTATTTTTACTGTATTGTTACCAAATATAAACAACAAATAGCCTTATTACCTTATTTTATCCATACTTATGTTTTCATAAGTATGGATAACCCTTCCTTTATTTCACAAAAGACTTCCATAAAAATGACTAAAATAAAAAGCTTGTAACGATTTAGCCCTATCAGCTCGATTTTTTTTTAGAAACCAGTCAATTTTTTAAAGAAATTTGTTTTCAAAACCGCTAAAATAGATGAACACGCAATTTGTATTTCAAAATGGTGATTAACGTCATCAACATTTTGAAAGCCAAAGGCATGTACCCACCTTTCTATTCATAAACAAACCAGAGGAGACTTAATGGAGCATTCAACGCCCTTAATTACAACCATTGTTGGTGGTCTCGCCCTTGCATATATATTAGGCATGCTCGCGCAGCGCTTAAAAATTTCGCCACTTGTCGGTTATCTTGCCGCGGGTGTGTTAGCGGGTCCTTTTACCCCCGGTTTTGTTGCAGACACCACCCTAGCCCCTGAACTCGCTGAGATTGGGGTTATTCTTTTGATGTTTGGTGTTGGTCTACATTTCTCATTAAAAGATTTATTAGCCGTAAAAGCGATTGCCATCCCCGGCGCCATCGCTCAAATAGCCGTCGCGACTTTATTAGGCCTTGGCTTATCGATGTTATTCGGTTGGGGCATATTTACGGGAATTGTCTTCGGTCTCTGTCTCTCAACCGCCAGTACCGTTGTATTACTACGCGCACTTGAAGAGCGACAACTGATTGAAAGCCAACGCGGGCAAATCGCTATTGGCTGGCTGATCGTTGAAGACTTAGCCATGGTTCTCGCCTTGGTGCTGTTACCTGCTGCCGCAGGGATCATGGATAGCAATGAAGCCAGTTTTGGCGAATTAGCCATGAGCCTTGGATGGACAATAGGTAAAGTCATTGCCTTTATTGTCATTATGATTGTCATCGGGCGAAAAGTTATCCCATGGATTTTATCTCGCACGGCATCAACAGGTTCCCGTGAACTGTTTACGCTTGCGGTTTTAGCGCTTGCATTAGGTATCGCCTATGCTGCTGTCGCGATTTTTGACGCCTCCTTCGCACTAGGTGCATTCTTCGCAGGCATGGTGCTAAATGAATCAGAGCTGAGCCATCGTGCGGCTCAGGACACTTTACCGTTACGTGATGCATTTGCAGTACTGTTCTTCGTGTCTGTCGGGATGTTATTCGACCCAGTGGTTCTCATTGAGCAACCGTTAGGGATCCTCGCTGTTCTCGGTATCATTATCATTGGTAAATCCGCCGCCGCGCTGGTGCTCGTACGAATGTTTGGGCACTCACGCCGTACCGCATTAACCATTTCTGTCAGCTTGGCACAAATTGGTGAGTTTGCCTTTATTTTGGCCGGTATGGGTCTAGCACTCGGAGTCATGGATAAAGACGCGCAAAACTTGGTATTAGCTGGTGCGATTGTCTCTATCATGTTAAACCCAGTGTTATTCAGCCTATTGGATAAATATCTGGAAAAAACCGAGACCATCGAAGAACAGCTTCTGGAAGAAACACTGGAAGAAGAGACTCAGATCCCTGTGGATATTTGTGGTCATGCAGTGATAGTGGGTTACGGTCGTGTTGGCGGCATGCTGGCTGATAAACTGCGTCGTCGTGAAATCCCATTGGTTGTGGTTGAAGATACCCGTGCACGCTTTGAAGAGCTGGCTGAAAATGGTTTCTGTGCCATCTTAGGTAATGGTGCAAGTAAAGATATCTTAAGCTTGGCCCGCATTGAATGTGCAAAATCCCTGTTACTGACCATTCCAAACGGTTATGAAGCAGGTGAAATTGTGGCTACCGCCAAAGAGCTGAATCCGAATATCACCGTGGTCGTACGCGCCCACTATGATGATGAAGTCAGCTTTATTAGAGAGCGCGGTGCAGACCACATTATTATTGGTGAACATGAGATTGCAAAATCTATCACCACGTTAATGTGCAATGATGTGGCCGAATTTGGTTGTGCTATCCCGGATGATAAGGATAATCACAACTCAGATGGTAAAAATTTGGATGAATATCTAAAACCGAGCCACTAAGTTCATTATCAATTAAGTTTATTTTTAATTGAAAACAAAAAAGCCGTAACTGATTAACGTTACGGCTTTTTTTATTATGAATTCAGCATTTTTTCAGCAAATTCACTGTCAGTCCACACAGGTAAACCTTTATCTTTGAAGAATTGAATTTCTGCGGCAACACCACCGCTTTTTTCCCATCCCGCCAGCGTCAGAACAATCAAACCATCACAACGCTTTAAAAACTCCATATCAATCTCTGACCATGCCACTTTTTGCCCTTGAGAGGCTAAGTACTGGTTGATTGGATGAGTCATAGTAATTTGGCTATAAGTTGCAATTCCTTTAAGCGCTAATTCCGCGGCATATTGGGTACAAGCTTGGAAACGCATTTCCACAACATTACTATCAGGATCAGAGTATGGGCACGCAATAAAATAGAGTTTCATTTTAATTCCTAGTGTCGTATTTAACGAATTTTAAGCAAAGTAATCCTATGAAAAATAAATGAATTATTCTCCATAGGGTATAAATTAAATGAGTAATACTTTGATTTTTATGGCTTACAGAATATCTGCAATAATAATTTTGGTTTTCGGGCGCTTTTTATTTTCAGCTAATTTAAAGTCTTTAGTGGTAGTAATGAGATAATCGATATTCTCCCATCCTGCCACAAAATTAATCGCATGCTTATGGGCTTTTGTTCCATCAGCTAACACCATCAGCTTATCGCTATTTTCCTGCATTTTTTGCGCAATGGCTGCCTCATCAACGTGTTGATCCATTACACCATGCTGAGGATGAAAAGCACCAGCGCCGATAACCGCATAATCCGCGAAAAATTCCGTAATATTCTTTAATGCGATTGCGCCTAAGCAGGCATTTTGTGCCGCATTAAATTGCCCACCAATCAAAATCGTTTCGATGGTCGGGTTTTCCTGCAATGTGCTCGCTAACAACGGTGAGTTTGTTATCACCGTAATATTATCAATCGACTTAATGCGTTGGCTAAACTCAAAGGTCGTCGTACCAAAATCAATAAACAGTGTGTCTCCGGGCTTAATTAATTCCGCTGCTTTTGCTGCTATCGCTTTCTTTTCATCAACAGCAGCTTGCGCTCGTTCTGTAAAATTACGCTCAAATTTGGACTGAATATTGACAGCCCCACCGTGAACTTTCTTTAATAATTTTTGAGTTTCAAGCTTACTCAGATCACGGCGGATAGTTTCTTGCGCCACATTAAAATGCGTTGCAAGCTCCTGTACATACACCTGACCTTGAGTCGATAACATCTCAATGATGGTTTGGTGTCGTACTTTTGAGGAGCGTCCCTCACACATAGTTTAATCCTTCTGACCATTTAACATTTCCAGCACTATACAACAGTGACAGTAATTTCAGTAGCACTCGCTTGGATTTTTGTTAAATCGATATTTTTCAGCAAAATACGACGAGTCGGTAAGCAGCGACGACGCTTTTCATACAGCACGGTATTGCCCGCCATCACACGGATTGTTCCCGTTATTGCCGTGTTGACTTGAATGTTGAAATCCACATTTTTCGCCGTATTTTCGGACATATTAATACATGCAGGTACTGTAAAATGAATTGGCTCAGCAAATCGAACCGGCAATCTATTTCCTTGCTGTACATCCATTTGATGATGATTAGCTAATAAATCATCCGCAATATACCCGCCGGTGATCACCCCTTCTTGATAGCACTGATCCCCCATATCCGCAGGATGTAGCATGTTACCCGCCGCGTAATAGCTGCCATCCGAACAGCGGCTACGCTGGTCAGTGACGGGTTTGCCTGTATTGGCCTCAAAATTCAGGTGGCTTTTACGAATTAACGTATTTTCACCCACAAAGCCCCCGGTGAAAATCACAGAGTCGCACTCAATTTTGCGTATTTGTCCTGCGGTTTCCACCATCACATATTCCACGCGCTCTAACCCACCAATTTCCGTAATTTTGCTATTCACATACACTGGCGTTCCCATGGCTTTAGCAAACAATGAGGCAGGTTTGAATGCCAGAATTCGTTCGCCGCTTTCAATCATGGCTTTGGCTTTTACGCCCGCATTTTTTAATGTCCATAATGCGGAGAAACTGACTAACTCGCTACCAACGATCACCGGGTTTAAACACGGTTTTTGCCCTTTTAAATAGACAAATTGCTGCAGTGCACCCGCTGTTAAAATACCTTGAGGACGTAAGCCTGACACCAATCGAGGATGACGTGGAGTTTCTCGAACGCCTGTGGCAATCAAAATACGCTTACCGCGCATTTCAACCACCCCATCTGGTGTTGTGACTGTTAAAGTGCCATTAGGTTGTAATTGCGTCACAGTGCAACGCGTTAGTATTGGTGTATCGCCCAAGTCTTTAACAATTTTTTCCGCAAACTGGTTGCCTTTCATTGGGCGTTTGAATACTAACAAACCGAAAGTGGGATGTTGGCAATGACGAGGGACACCACCCGCGTGGGCTTCACGCTCTAAAATCGCAATATTGTGAATACCACGGCGACGCAATGTTTGTGCTGCCGCGATACCTGCCGGCCCTGAGCCAATAATGATCACATCGTAATTTAAGCTCATTTCACTGCCTCCATCGCTAAGGTATTGTCAAAGCGGTCGTTAATAATTTCAGCGACCTGACTACTACAATAAAAACCGTTGCAACGCCCCATCATGACGCGAGTTCGACGACGAAGTGCACCTAAACATTCTGGTGGAATGTCAGAATCAAACGCGGCTTCAATTTCTCGTTGAGTCACTAACTCACAGTGGCACACAATGCCGCCATTATTTTTACATTGGTAATCACGCTCATCATATTCAGAGAGCATCGGCATCTTAGGCCAAATTAATTCAGTTGGCGGTGATAGCTCAAATAATGCGTCAAAATTCTCTTGGTAAAGTTTCCCTAAGTGATTGGCGACCCCCAACGCTGCCGTTAAGCCCGTTGAACGAATTCCCCCAGCACATATCCACTGCCTTTCGGGGTAATCATTAATTCGATAATATTTTTCTTCCGTGGCGGGACGTAATCCCGCATAGGTGGCCGTCACACTGTAATTATGCAGTGATGGCAACATCCGTGAGCCTTGGTCGATTAAATCTTGCAAAACCTCTTGCTTCACTTCCGCTTTCCAGCGGTCTTGCTGTTCTTCCGCTGTTGGGCCTAACAGTAAATTACCGAAAATGGTTTTCGATAACAGAACACCTTTAGTAATCGCTGTGGGTACAGGCAAAATGATCGCATTGATATCGGCCGCAGCCACTTTGTCGTATACCAAAAACTGACCTTTGCGCGGTTTAATTTCGAATGGTGATGGGTGGCAAATCGATTCCACAATATCCCCATTAATACCGGCACAGTTAATCACTAATCGGGCAGAAAATTCACCTTTTGATGTGGATAATGTCCAAATTCCCGCATTTAGCTCACCCGCAGTCACTTCACAGTGGAATTGATATTCTGCACCGTGCTTCACGGCTTGAGTTAAATACGCCAGCGGCGTGCTCCATGGGTCAATCACCGATTCCCCCGGAACCTCAACCGCTGCCAGCGCACCTTCAGCCAAATGGGGCTCTCGACGATAAAGCTCTTCTTTATCTATCATGCCCACATCCATGACGTTGTTAGTGTGTGCTTGCTCTACAATGCCCGGCAACTTATTGAGCTGCTCTTCGTTCCAAGCCACGACTAACGCGCCAGTTTTGAGTAACGGCAAGTTCATTTTTTCTCTAATATCAATGAATTCCTGATACCCATCTTGCATGCATTCCAATTCTAATGTCCCTGGTGTGGCATCAAAACCGGTATGTAACAACGCGCTATTTGCTTTGCTTGCTCCTGATAAAATATCGCCACCACGCTCTAACAGCAGTGTTTTAGCGCCCATCAATGTGAATTTTCGGGTCACTGCACAGCCAATGACACCCCCACCGATGACAATGACATCCCACATTTTTTTATTATTAGCATTCATGGCTGAAATCCTTAATATAAAACTTGGACACATAAAACCACATAATTCCCACAACCACAACACATAAAACAACACAAACCACAATAACACTCCAAAAACTTCTCACATTGTTATCTTATTGTGACAGTTCTCACATTCACAGAAGTTATTGTGAGTTTTTTGTGGATTTTATTTCCGATTAAACGATAGTAAGCAAAAAAACAAACCTATTTACAACATTTATAACACTGGGAAATTCAGCGATGCTCAATCAACGTTATGCCGCTATCGATCAGGGAACAACGGGAACCCGGGTCGTCGTCTTTGAAGAAGGCGGCCATTACTATTCCCCGATGAGTATTCCACACAAGCAAATCACCTTAAACAGTGGTTGGGTTGAGCACGATCCTGAAGAGATCCTAACGAACATCATTAAGTGTCTGAATAGTTGTGAAGTCGTTGATGCTATTGGTATTTGTCACCAAGGCGAAAGTATTGTTGCGTGGGATGCTCAGACTAAGCGCCCCCTTTATAACGCAATTGTTTGGCAAGATCTGCGTACTGAAAAAACCATCCAGCAACTTAAAGAGGCGGGACTTGAGCCGCTTGTCCAAGCAAAGTCGGGGCTGCCCTTAGATCCTTATTTCTCGGCCAGCAAAATGGGATGGATTTTGGAGAATGTGGTGGGGGCCAAATCCCTTGCGGATAAAAATCGTCTACGCATAGGCACTATGGATGCATTTTTCCTTGATCGTTTATGCGATGTTTTTGTGACGGATTATAACTCCGCATCACGTACCTCTTTACTCAACATTCATACGCTAGAGTGGGATCCACAGCTGTGTGAGATTTTTGGTGTACCAATCCACTGCTTGCCACCACTGCGCGACAATATTGGTGACTTTGGCTCCGTCAATCTCGACGGGCATCTCACGCCAGTCACCGCGATTATTGTCGACCAATTTGCAGGAACCTTTGGCCATGGTTGTCGCCAAAAAGGGGATGCCAAGATTACCTTTGGTACTGGCGCATTTTTGCAAGCCTTGACGGGAAGCTATATCCCACAAACTCATCAAAGCGGATTATTACCCACACTTTGCTGGAAATTTCCAGGAGAAGCCCCTGTTTTCGGTTTAGATGGTGGTGTGTATAACGCCGCCTCGGCAATCAACTGGGCACGTAAAATCGGTCTATTTGAGGATTTTGATGAGCTTTCAGATTTTCGCGATGAGCCCGCGATTAAACGTGGTTTAGCGTTTGTACCTGCACTTTCAGGCTTAGGCTGCCCTTATTGGGATCGCAGCGCTGCTGGCTTATGGGCGGGACTCTCATTAGATACCGATAAGAAAGATATGATGCAGTCGGTCTTAGAAGGAATCGCCGCCCGCTCCGCCGAAGTTATTTTCACAATGGAGAAAATCTCTCCATTAGGTCAGTCCATTTCAGTCGATGGAGGGTTATCGTCAAATCAGTACTTTAAGCAGTTTTTAGCTAATTTATTACAAAAAAATATTGAAGCACCAGCAAATCGTGAAGTCACAGCACTCGGGGCTGCCTTGCTTGCTCGTAAAGGTTTGGGAATAAGCCATGAAATGGCGATACGACGCAATACTAGCGTCACACGCCCTGATGGAACCAACATGCAAGGTGTAATGGAACAGTATCGCGACATTATTGCCCGTTCTCGCCAGCTCAGAAATTAATTCTTCCAACAATAAAAAAGAAAGGAAACCCTACTATGGCCGAATTCGGAAACTATATTATCTACTTAATCATGTGCGGTGCCGTGATTGGTGCCGTTGCATCGATTGTCAGGCCTGCCAGCGACCTCGGAAAAGAGTTTGTAAACGGTATTTTTTCTATTGGTCCCGTGTTTCTCGCTCAAGCTGGGATCATGGCAGCCGTTCCGCTACTTTCACAATTAATATCTTACATCCTAGGGCCAGTATTTAGCTCAGTAGGCTCAGATGTCTCCATTGCAGCGCTGTCTATTATCGCTGTGGATATGGGCGGATATCAGTTAGCCGATGCCTTAACTACAAATCGCGATATGTGGATCACCGCGATGTTGATCGGTTATACCTCTGGAGCAACCATTGTTTATCTGATCCCTGTTGGTTTAACGATGTTAAACCGTAAAGATCACAAATATTTAGCCTTAGGGGCAATGGCAGGATTGATCTCAATCCCATTCGGGGTACTGGCTTCATTGCTGTTGATCACACTCAATAATATCCCGGTTCGCGATATTATTTCGACGAACTCCCCCGCCACGCATCAACTCACCCTTGATTTCTTGACGATGCTGCAATATTTAATGCCGCTATTCGTTTTCTGTTTCTTGCTGGCAGCGGGCTTAAAATATCGTCCAATGTTAATGGTTACGGGCTTTTTGATCTTCGGTAAGATCATGGATGCATTCGTAAAATTAGTATTAGCCTTCTCCATTGTGGAACATTTTACCGGCGTATTTAGTAAAGTCTTTGGGGCTTGGGGATTCGATCCGTTATTTGCCGATCAAAATGAATTATTCCGTGCGATCGAGATTGCAGGTTATATCGGGATCATGCTCGCAGGTACATTCCCTATCTGTTACCTGTTCCAACGCTACTGCAAACCGTTAGTCAGCGCACTCAGCCGTCGATTAAAGCTGAGCGATACAGGTTCACTGGGTTTCATCATGGTGATGGCAAATATCATTGCAACTTACCACTTATTCAAAGAAATGCGTGCAAGGGATAAAGTATTGTGCGTGGCCTTTGGGGTCTGTGCTCAAGCGACGATTGGCGACCACTTAGCCTTTACCGCAAACTTCCAACCAACATTGGTACTACCAATCCTGTTAGGTAAATTAGTGGGTGGTTTCTTAGCGGTATTTATTGCGATTAAAATCTCTGTTCCACAAGCTATGCGCTATGAACAAGAAGATGAAAAAGCCGTTGAGGCTGTTAAAGCTGAGCACCCTGCGGGGATCGCCAAAGAAGCTTAATCGTTCTCATCATGATAAAAACAAAAACACCTCATTCGAGGTGTTTTTTATTTCTGTGTTATTTATTTCTAACTACCAACTTCAAGTTAGCGATCCCAATAGGACTCTTCTAAGCTATCTTCTTTTTCTGGTAGCCCGCGGGTTAAGCGCGGTGAATGCTGAGAAAGAACTTGATAACTCACACGGTTCGCATACTTACACACCTGCGCCAGCGAGGAGTAAGTGAGATATTGGCGTTCGTGCTTACTGGAATTCGGCACATTTGAACGGTGATAAGAGTTCGCCGTAATATCATGCAGTAACGCAGATAACGCCCCATCACCCGCGCCATTGGTGTTCATGATTTTTTCGGGGCCACCCATATAAGGTTCAATATGAGAGAAAATTCGACGAGGTTGTTTGCAATCTTGCATACGCATCGCGCGGCTAAATTCATACAGATTAAATTCAGCAATGGCTCCCGGCAGTAGTGGGTGCTGAGTTTTACGTTTATATTCTTCTTCTGTAAAACCTGCCATATACAGCCCTGAAGGCCCTGCGGTACATAAAACAAGGTCAACCCAATCCAGCGCCATATTAGATGCCAATAGGGGATCGCTAAAGCCGGTTAATTCTAAGGCCTCATCTTCGTTCATGGCGACCACGGAGACATGATCTTTAAGGAAATCACGCCAGAATTGCGGGTCTTGAGCGATAACAAACTTGGTTCCCAATGTCAGTACCACGGGAACATTATGTTTTTTCGCATAATGGATAGCTTGCATCGTCGCATCCGGCATGGTTTCCCCCGGCTTGCAACGCACTAAATAAGCCGTTAATACCAGCGCTGATGCGCCTGCGATAATCTCTTCAGGAATGCTATCGGGGTGTAAGCGGTTCATATGCCCCGGGCTAATCGCAAACGTACGTTCACCGTTATCAGTCACGAGCGTAAAACAACGCCCGATAGGGCCATCTACCCCTTGTAGGTAGTTTAGATCCATACGGCTTGAAGTATGGCAGAGGTAGCGATAAGCATAACTACCAATCTGAATATTGTTGCACATCGTGCCCAATAAGACGGAGCGGTCATCGGCTAAGACAGAGTAATTGTGAAGCGTATTTCCTATCGTACCGCCTGCAAACTCATGGGTGATCAGTTTCTTATCGGTGAGCTCTTTGTAGAGCGCTTCAGCCGCATCGTCTTCGATAACTAAAGAGTGACCTTTACTTAATTGATAACGTTCAATAAATTCATCATCAATTTTGGCTTCAATATCGACGAGCGTTTGGTCGATGCCCACAATATACGATTTGCAGTTTTCATCATCAGAGAGCATCTCTTTCATCGGTTGTAAAAGAGGATCTCTGAGAGAGACGGGAAAGTAATGTTTAGATTTGCGTTGACCGGGGAATTTCATATTGGGAACATTAAAAAAGGAACATTTCCGTATTCTAACACGATAAAACAAAACCGGCACCCTTCGATAAAAAGGTGCCGGTTAGGTATTTATAACGCTTTAGAGTGATTACTTACGGCGAGTATTTTGCTGATTATAGTTACGGTACAGGTCACGACCTAGTACAAACGCACAGCTCATAATAAAGCCAAGAATAGCGCCTAATGCCACGATAAGCATCGATTTAGGTGAGTCTTTAGTAATCGGTAAATCCGGAGTCAGGATAAATCTCACTGGCTCAAAATCTAATTCTTTAGTTGTGAGTGAGTTTAAGTTTTCAATATAGACTTTTGCATTTTGCAGTTTTTCACTGATCAGCGCTAAGTCGCGGTTCTTTAACTCAATGCCCAATTTTTCTTCTAACGCTTCTGAACCTAATGCAATTGGGTAATCAGGGTCATCATTAATTGCCACTGAGTCTCTTGCAATAGGACGTGTAATTCCGGCGGCTTTCGCGATGGTAATAGCGCGTTTTAAACGCTCAATTTTAACATCATAAGAAATCTGAATTTTGTTGGTATCTTGTTTTAATGCTTCAACGCTATAAATCAGTTGGCGTGCAATCGCATTATCCACTTCAGTTTTCATTCTTTTACGGACAATACTCGCCGTATAGCGAATATACCCATCCATTAAATCTTGCGCTTCAACCGCTGTTGGCGCGGTAAATGACAGAACGACGTCGCTATCATCACTGTCTTTTTCTTTACCGTTGTATTTCAATTTAATCGAATCCGCTATGATGCGATTCACTAAGCGTTGAACCTCGAGAGGATCATTTTTATTCTCGAGTTTATCAAGCAGTGTTTTAAAATAATCGGTGCTTTTAACGAAGGCTTCTTGGTTAACTTTAGAACGGTATTGAACGATAAATTCGTTATAAATACGCTGAGAACCCAAGTCAACTTCCATGCCTAATGCATTTAAGCGTGCTGAAAATTCATTAGCTTCTTTTACCTCTTCAGACGTTGGCGGAATAATAACCGCTTCACTCGTCCACTTCTGAGGTAACATTTTGACAACCCCAATACTCAGTGCGGTAACAATGACTGTTGCAATAATAATCAATAACTTATTCTTGAACAGAACCGCTACCAGCGCCATGAGATCGATCTCATCATTGTGCTGCAATTTATATTGCGGATCTTGCTCTAGCTGTTTTTTTAATTCTGGAGATAAATTGGTTTTTTCAGTCATGTTAATTCCAAACAACGCACTCTAAATTGTACCATTGAATATTGAGGTCATAATTATAGTCAAAATTTAAGTTTTGGATATAACCATTAACCTTCTTTATGAAATTACCTATCAAATCACTCTTTCTAAGTGATTTTTCAGAATTAACTGAATCATATTGATGCTGATATCGCTGTCATTCAGTGCAGGAATATAACGATATTGCTCACCACCATTATGTAAGAAAAATTCTTTATTTTGCTCGCTAATTTCTTCTAATGTTTCTAAACAGTCCACCGAAAACCCTGGGCAAACCACTTGCACTGACTTAACACCCTCTGACGGTAGCTTTTTCATCGTCTGATCCGTGTATGGGCTTAACCACGGTTCACGACCAAATCGAGATTGGTAAGTCATTAACACTCGGTCACTTGGAAATTTCAGGGCCTGCTTTAATAATTCTGTGGTTTGCTCACATTCTTTATCATAAATATCCCCTGAATCGCAGTAACGCTGCGGGATACCGTGGAAAGAGAGGATTAACCTATCCGGCTCACCATGTTCCGCAAAACTGGCTTCGATAGATTCCGCTAAGGCTTGAATATACGCTGGGTGTGTCGCATAGCTGCGAATAAACTGCACTGACGGGATAGTCCGCATCGGTTTAAAGGCGCGAGTGATGGCTTCATAAACCGCGGCAGTCGTGGTGCATGAATATTGTGGATACAGCGGTAAAACCACTAATTCCGTCACATCTTGTGCAATCAAGTTGTCGATAGCACTCTTTATTGACGGCGAGCCGTAAGTCATTCCCAGCTCAATCGGCGTATTAGGAAAAAATGCAGATAATTTTTCTTTCTGACGCTGTGAATAAACCAATAATGGCGAACCTTCATCCATCCAAATTGAGCCATAAAGTTTTGCTACTTTGGAAGCGCGGATTGGCAAAATAGCGCCATGTAAAATCGGCTTCCAAATCAATGGGGAAACATCAATAACACGCGGGTCAGTCAAGAATTCAGCTAAATAGCGTTTAACGGCTGTTGTTGTTGGGGCATCGGGTGTCCCCAAATTTACCAATAGAATTCCATATTTTTTTTCTAACATTAGAACAGCTCCTAATTGATAATTATTCCCAACAATAACAGATTTTAGTAACTAATTTTGCCAACTTGTGGCACAAAAAGAAAGGCAGCGTTTTTGCGCTGCCTTGTTTATTTGAATCTATTTAGATCACGCTCAGAAAAATTAGCCTAAAATTTTTGCTAACTCTGCGCTCACTTCAGTCACTTTGCGAGTACCGTCTAACTTGAAGTACTGAGTGCTGCTCGCTTTCGCTTCATTTTGATAGTAAGCGATTAATGGCGCTGTCAGTGCATGATATTCAACCAAACGTTTACGAACCGTGTCTTCTTGGTCGTCTTTACGGATAGTTAATTCATCGCCAGTTACGTCATCTTTGTTTTCAACTTTAGGTGGGTTGAAAGTGACGTGGTATACGCGACCTGATGGTGCGTGAACACGGCGACCAATGATACGCTCAACAATGATTTCGTCAGGAACATCGAATTCTAAAACGTAATCAACGTTGATGCCTGCTTCTTTCATTGCATCCGCTTGAGGAATGGTACGCGGGAACCCATCCAACAAGAAGCCATTGCGACAGTCATCTTGTTTGATGCGCTCTTTCACTAATGCGATAACCAGTTCATCAGTCACTAATTTGCCGTTATCCATCAGCTCTTTAGCTTGTAAACCTAATTCGCTCCCTGATTTTACAGCGGCACGTAACATGTCGCCGGTTGAAATCTGAGGGATCCCAAACTTCTCCATAATAAATTGAGCTTGAGTGCCCTTACCAGCGCCTGGAGCGCCAAGCAGAATGATACGCATTGCGTAAACCCCTTGCTATTTAGTTTTTTATAATTTGAAAAGAAAACGCTCTACCATACCATTAGCATGGCATCTGACTCAAGAAGACACGTAAACGTTTTCCCATTTATCTTTTTTCGCAAAAGAAAAAAACCACGCAAAAAATCGCTTTTTTACGTGGTTTATGTTCGAAAACGAAAATACCTTAATGGACTACTTTAAAAGTAATTCGTTGATTTTTTTGATGAATAAGTTTGGATCTTCCAGCGTACCGCGTTCTGCCAGCAAGGCTTGGTCGAGTAGTACATCCACCCAATCTGCAAACACGCTTTCATCTTCCACTTCAGACGCTTTTTTCACCAATGCATGGCTCGGGTTCAGCTCGAAGTTATATTTCACTTCTGGCGCCGCTTGACCCGCAGCCGCGAATAATTTCGCCATTTGGGTGCTCATTTCATCCGCATCTGTGGTCACAATGGCTGGTGTATCGGTTAAACGATGAGTCAGTTTCACCTCTTTCACACGGTCGCCCAAGAAGGTTTTTACGCGCTCAACAAATGGCTCTAACTGCTTCTCGGCTTCTTCTTGCTCAGCCTTGTTTTCATCCGCTAACTTGTCTAACGACTCATCAGCTTTGCTCACAGATTGGAACTGTTTGCCATCAAACTCAGAGAGGTAGTTCATCATCCATTCGTCAATGCGATCGGATAACAGCAGAACCTCGATGCCTTTCTTACGGAACAGCTCTAAATGCGGGCTGCTTTTCGCGGCAGCGTAGCTATCGGCAGTGATAAAGTAAATCTTATCCTGACCTTCCACCATGCGGCTTACGTAGTCTTCCAGCGAAACATTTTGTACGCTACTGTCGTTATGGGTGGTTGCAAAGCGCAGCAGTTTTGCAATCGCTTCACCGTTGCCCATATCTTCCGCAGGGCCTTCTTTCATAACCAGCCCGAATTGCTGCCAGAAAGTTTGGTATTTCTCTGCGTCGTTTTTCGCCAATTTTTCCAGTGTTTGCAGAACACGTTTTGTCAGTGCACTGCGCAAGTTGCGAGTCAGTGCGCTGTCTTGCAGAATTTCACGGGAAACGTTCAACGGTAAATCGTTGGAATCCAATACCCCACGAACGAAGCGCAGGTAATTAGGCATGAACTGCTCAGCATCATCCATAATAAAGACGCGTTGAACATACAGTTTTAAACCGTGGCGCTGGTCGCGGTTCCACAAATCAAATGGGGCTTGAGATGGAATATACAGCAGACTGGTATATTCCTGTTTCCCTTCCACACGGTTATGCGCCCACGTTAATGGGTCAGCGTAGTCGTGGGAGATATGCTTGTAGAACTCAATATACTCTTCGTCTGAGATTTCAGATTTGCTGCGAGTCCACAGCGCTTTCGCTTGGTTGATTTTTTCCCAAGTAACCGTGCCGTCTTCTTCGTTTTTCTCTTCGATTTCAACGGGCAGCGCAATATGGTCAGAATACTTGCTGATAACGGAACGTAAGCGCCAGTTATCTAAAAACTCTTTTTCGTCATCACGTAAGTGCAGGGTAATTTCGGTTCCGCGATCGGCTTTTTCGATATCTGCGATAGTGTATTCACCTTCGCCAGCAGATTCCCAGAATACTCCTTCGCTCGCATCAGCACCCGCTGCACGGCTGCGTACGGTGACTTTATCGGCAACGATAAATGCGGAGTAGAAGCCCACACCGAATTGGCCGATCATTTGGCTATCTTTGACTTGGTCACTGCCTAATGATTCTAAGAATGATTTGGTGCCTGATTTAGCGATAGTACCTAAGTTTTCAATGACTTCTTCACGGCTCATACCGATGCCGTTGTCACTGATAGTTAGCGTACCTTTGTCTTTGTCTGCGCTAATACGCACACGCAGTTCGCCGTCATTTTCATACAGTTCAGGCTTAGATAATGCACGAAAACGCAGTTTATCCGCCGCATCGGATGCGTTGGAAATGAGCTCACGCAGAAAAATTTCTTTGTTTGAGTAAAGAGAGTGGATCATCAACTGTAGCAGTTGTTTGACTTCTGATTGAAACCCACGAGTTTCTTGTCCTTTCATACTCATTAATCGCCTCTATATCATCAATCTAATAGTTAGTTTTGACTTATCGATGGAAACTAATTTGGGGACAAAAAAATAGAATTCAACCACTAACCACAAATTAGCCGCCAAATTAATCTAAACGAAAGGAAATTACCAAAAACTACGATGCTTTGCTTTGAAGGTTTTGAATTAAGGTTTTTGCTTTGAGGGGTTTGCCTTTAAATTTTAAAAACAACTCCCCACCATCATCCTCTAAATAATTTGTGCCGTAGCTAGGCGTCGAATGCATTAATCCCTGGGAGCATACACAAGTATGTGACTAGGGTTGATGCATGAAGACAACAACGCTACGGCGCAAAGAATGACGAGGACTTTAGAGCCGTTGGCGTCCCGCCAACGAGTGAGAAAGGGTGGTTCCGTCAACCATCTCTAACTCCCCACCGACAGGCACCCCATGCGCAATCCGGCTCGCCGCCACCCCATACTGCGCACACATCTGCCCAATATAGTTCGCCGTCGCCTCCCCTTCTACTGTCGGGTTGGTCGCCAAAATCACTTCAGTGATGTTTTCCGATGCAAGTCGCTCTTCGAGCCTATCTAGCCCAATATCCATCGGTCCAATGCCATCTAATGGTGACAGATGCCCCATGAGTACGAAATAGCGACCTGAGAATTGACCGGTTTGCTCAATAGCATAAATATCTGCGGGGCTTTCCACCACGCAAATCAGCCCATTTTGCTGACGGCGCGGGTTATCGCAGATATTGCAGGTGTCTTGCTCAGTAAATGTGCGGCAATCGCGGCAATGCCCGATTTCGGACATTGCACGAGTCAGAGACTGAGCCAAACGCATTCCGCCACTACGGTCACGTTGCAGAAGTTGGAAAGCCATTCGCTGCGCTGACTTGGGTCCCACACCGGGGAGACAGCGCAGCGCTTCCATCAATGATTCAAGAAGCGGACTCGTTTGCATTAGAATGGCATCTTAAAGCCTGGTGGCAGTTGCATACCGCTAGATACGCTAGCCATTTTTTCTTTTTGCGTTTCTTCGATACGACGAGCTGCGTCGTTGAATGCCGCAGCAATCAAGTCTTCCAGCATATCTTTGTCGTCTTCTAACAGGCTAGGATCGATTTCAACACGACGGCAGTTATGTGAACCGTTGATGGTCACTTTGACTAAGCCAGCACCAGATTCGCCAGTAGCTTCGAGTTGAGCGATTTCTTCCTGAACTTTCTGCATTTTATCTTGCATTTGCTGGGCCTGTTTCATCAGGTTACCCAATCCACCTTTACCAAACATAGTTTTCTCTCACAACTGAGGCTACAGATTCGCAACTGTAGCGTTAAACGGGGCGAATACTCTCTTCATCCAATTGCGCATCAAACATGGCGCGCAATTTTTGAATTGTTTTATCCGCAATAATAGACTGACGGGCTTGCGCCAGTTTCTCTTCATAAATCGCCTGACGCCACTCCAGCGGCGTTTTCACCGCCGTATTATCATCGTGAACGATTTTCAGTTCAACAGGGCGACCATAATGTTCACTCAACGCGTCTTGCAACGCTTTGAGAGCGTTAGGTTTATCAAGATGGCGTTGAGCAGAGCGCAAGTGCAATACAATTTGCGACTCATCCAATTCTTCTTTATATGAATTCAAAGCCAATTGTTCAACTAGCTTCGGAATATTTAATTGCGCAATTTCCCCTGACCAACTATCACGCTCGCGCCCTTCTTCGGTGATTTTTATTGCTAATTCAGGGGTTTTCTCATATTCCAACGCCTCTTTGATTTCAGTTGGCGTTGTTACTGCGTCTTTTGCGTCAAGAACTTCACCATTTTGAGGCTTCCACTGGTAAGGCTTCGGCTTCGCAGGCTTTGTCTTCTGTGACGCTTTTTCCATCACATTTTGCTGATGTTTGCTGGTTACCGCGGCCAGCCGTTCAAGTGCTGAAACCGCCGGCTTAGCCCTTTCGGACGTCACCGGATGAGTCTTTTTTGGACTCGGATCCTCACTTTGTGGCGTTTGTAGTGCCTGTCTGGCTTTTAATAGCTGCAATGTTGGGCTATTTTCCGGTAAGTTCTCTGCGCTCGCAGGCTGCGGGGCCGGGCGTCTTACCGTTGATGGTGCTGGCTCTGGCTGAAAAGTGGACGTCGGCGCGCTTGAAACTAATTTCGGCGGCAATTCCACTTCTTCAATAATGCTCTTTGGGTGGAAGGCTAGCGCTCTTAATAGCGCCATTTCCACGCCCATGCGTCTTTCTGGCGCGAATGTCAGTTCTTTGCGCCCCACCAGCAAGGTTTGGTAGAAAAGTTGAAGATCCGCTGGAGAAATTAATCGTGCCACTTGTCTTAGGCGCCCTTCCGTGGAGGAAGGATCGGTTTCTTGTTCCGCGGGCAGTAGTTGGATCATCGCGATGCGGTGAAGCTGAGAGAGGATTTCAACCAGTAAGTTTTCCCAATCAGCGCCACGGGAAGCAGCTTGCTCGACTTGGGCCATCACACCAAGACCATCAGCACGAACTAAGGCTTCAATAATGGCGAGCGGCTGCTCATCGTCAAGTGTGCCCAGCATTTGGCTAACGATATCCGCAGTGACTTTACCTTGCCCCATGGCAATTGCTTGGTCAGTCAAGCTCAATGCATCACGCAAACTGCCGTCTGCGGCGCGGGCAATCAACTGACGAGCGCGAGTATCGTGCTCAATATTTTCCGCGTTTAGGATCAACTCAAGCTGTTCGCTGATTTGTGGGACATCCAACGCTTTTAGATGGAACTGCAAGCAGCGGGATAAAATCGTGACAGGCAGTTTTTGCGGATCGGTTGTCGCCAGTAAAAATTTGACGTGTTCCGGTGGTTCTTCCAGTGTTTTAAGCAACGCATTAAAACTGTGGCGCGACAACATGTGAACTTCGTCAATAAGATAGACTTTAAAGCGACCACGCGCTGGTGCGTACTGAACGTTATCCAGTAATTCTCGCGTATCTTCGACTTTAGTGCGTGATGCCGCGTCAATCTCAATCAGGTCAACAAATCGCCCCTGTTCAATTTCCAAACAGTTGGCGCATTTTCCGCAAGGTGTTGCCGTGATCCCCGTTTCGCAGTTTAACCCTTTGGCAAACAAGCGGGCGATCGTGGTTTTCCCGACACCGCGGGTACCCGAGAAAAGATAAGCGTGATGAAGCCGTTGGTGCTCTAGCCCATTAGCAAGTGCAGTCAACACATGCTGCTGACCAACAACGTCTGAAAATTTTTGGGGGCGCCACTTACGGGCAAGTACCTGATAGCTCATGGATTCCACTGTTATTCAACATGGGACATTGATAAATATAATAATAGTACCATGCTACCACAGCCTCAACCCATTGGGCGAGACTGCAGTAAAAATAGTAAGAAGAGTGCGGAGCAGATTAGTGGCCTGGGAACTCAACAAGACTATAGGAAGTAACGCCTTCTTTTGCTAAACGCTCAACGCCGCCTAAATCTGGCAGTCCGATAACGAAAGCAGCATCCACCACTTTTGCGCCTAGCTGTTTGATCATTTTCACGGTCGCTTCGACAGTACCGCCAGTTGCTAGCAGGTCATCCACCACCAGCACGTTGTCTTGTGCGGTAATGCTGTCTTTGTGGATTTCCAGAGTGTCGGTGCCGTATTCCAGATCATACGTCATACTTAAAACTTCACGCGGTAATTTGCCTTTTTTACGCACAGGCACAAAACCTACGCCTAAGCGTAATGCAACAGGAGCGCCGAACAGGAAACCACGGGCTTCAGTACCAACAATTTTGGTCACACCTTTGTTTTGATAATGCTCAACCAGCATATCGATTGTCGCTTGATAAGCCGCCGGGTCATTTAACAGTGTGGTAATATCGCGAAACAGCACACCCTCTTTTGGATAGTTAGGGATAGTCGCGATACTTTCTTTAATCAATTGCAGTTGTTGCTCTTTAGCGGTCATAATAAAAACCAATATAGTAAATACGAAAGGGTAGAATCTATGCAAACTACCATAAAAATGCAATAAGAAGCCGTCTATTTGCTGTAAGTTTTATTGTTGGATATCAATATTCCGCCACTTTTCACATTTATTGAGAATAAAAAATGAAAACACAGGCTCTGTTAGAGGCATTGAAAAAGCAGATTGATGAGTTAGCTGAGCGCGTCGCCCCCATCAAAGACCATGAGTTTTCACACTCCCGATTTGATATGCAGCTATTTAGCCATAAATCCACCAAACTGGGTGATTGCCAGAAAGAGCTCAATACCTTGTATCAGCAATTGTGTAATAGCGTTTCGCTAAACCATGCCCAGCAAGTGAACTTTTTAACCGAAAAAATCGTGCATCAAATGCAAGCTATTTCCCGCGAACTCTCCACTCAAGGATTACGGGAAAAAGAAGATTCTTTTCGGACGAAAAAGGAGCAGGTTGATTTATATGAACGTTTATCACAACATCAAGATTATGAACGCCGTTTACAAGCAATGGTAAGCGAAAAAGAACTCTATTTAAGTGGCTTAACTGACTCACATTTACAGCACCAGTGCCAAAAAGAGCTCGCCGCGTTAGCCGGGCGCTTATACCGCTGTAGACAAGCATTAATGCGTATTGAAAAAGCCATCGAGCACCAAGAAAACCAATTTTTTGATTAGAGGATCGTGAATGGAAACACTGGACACTGCACCACTCGAAACTCAGCTCGCGGTAGATTTAATTTACTTATTAGAATCGGCTGAAGTCGATACCCATACCGTCCTGAAAGCATTAGAGATAGTTAAGCAGGATTATCTCAACAAACAGGCCGCCGAAGCAGCCTGTCAGAATGGTAATTAACGCAGGTTATTTTTCATCGCCATTTTTATCATTATCTTTGTCTTTGATAATTTTCGTCACTTCCTGCACTTCATCACCCTGATTGTTATGCAAATGCACTTCTAATTGATTGAAGGCGATATTGATATCGTTTTCACGGCATAACCGGTCAATTTCACGGTTCACTTCATCACTGGTGATGGTACGCTCACCGATCTGGCGTACATAAAAACGCAGTTCGTGGTCTAACGTGCTAGCGCCAAAACTTAAGAAGTAGGCTGCAGGTGCAGGGTCCGTCATCACTTTGCTGTTAGAGGTTGCCGCTTGCAGTAATACGCGTTTCACTTTTTCCAGATCGGAACCATACGCAACACCTAAAGAGACCGTAATTCGCGTAACCGTGTCTGAGAGCGACCAGTTGATTAAGCGCTCAGTAACGAATGCTTTGTTCGGGATAATCACCTCTTTGCGATCGAAATCCACAATCGTAGTGGCACGAATACGGATCTTACTGATCGTTCCCGAGTAAGTCCCGATGGTGACGGTATCCCCAATACGAATCGGTCTTTCGAACAATAAAATAATCCCCGAAACGAAGTTCGCAAAAATTTCCTGTAAACCAAAACCGAGACCAACGGTTAAGGCAGCGGCTAACCATTGCAACTGATTCCATGTCACCCCTATCATCCCGAGGGAAGCAATCGCCCCGATACTGACAATCACATAGGTCAACATGGTGGTGATGGCATAGGTGGAACCTTGGCGAAGTTTGAGTCGTGACAACACCAACACTTCCAATAACCCTGGTAAGTTGCGCGTCATAATCCACGCCACCACTACAATCACCACCGCTAAAATTAGGTTGGCCAAAGTCACATGCTGCATGATATTCGCCCCTTCCGCTGATGTAGCGGTATAGCTCCAGAGTTGGATGCTATCGAGGAAGGAGAAAATCGTAATAAAATCAGACCAAATGGCGTAAAACGCAAACGCAAAGATAATAAACAGCACCATTGTCGTTAAGCGCAGAGACTGCTGGCTAATCAACTCAATGGTCATAGGCGGCTCTTTGATAGGCTCGTTTTCAGTTTCTTCTTGCTGTTTTGACTGCGCTCGACGCTCAAGCGCACGCTTATACGCCAGTTTTCTAGCGCCTAAACTTAAGCCTCGCAAGCAAACATTATACGTGATGTACCAAAGCACCAGAAGATACAAGCTATCTAACCAACGGTTGGCTAAACGGAGTGTGGTGTAATAGTAACCCGCAATCATCAAGCCAATTAAAATTAGCGGCGAGAATGTCAGTAACGTGATCAAAATGGAGCGCGTTAAGTGGCTACCCGTTTCCTTCCAAACCTGTTTACAGAACGGAATAGTAAAAATACACAATAATAATAAACAGATAGAAACCACGAGCTGCCCAATCACATCCTCAGACACCTTCAGCGGGTTAATCATTCCATAGGTGGAAAAGAAGATAAGCGGGATCAGCGGCACCGATAAACGCACCATACGACGACGCATACGCTGGGCATTTTCATGTTCAATATTAAAGTGTTTCTCTGCAATACCTTGAGGTTTTAATACCCTGAACGTTAATTCAAATAGCGCCCAGAAAATCGCGAGTTGCAAGAAATAAGACCAAATAAACTCCCCTTGCAGATTACCGGTTTTTAAGAACCAGTAACCAATGGCGATAACCACTAATGAAATTGGGATGGTTTGCAGCAACGTGAGTAACAGAGCCAACGGTGTATTCAGTACGCTGTCGTTACGCAAGCTAGATAAACGCAGGTCAATATCATGTAGACGCTGAGTGATTTTTCGATTCAACCAGATAAAGATCAGTGCCGCCAATAACAACGGAATCGTCACCCACAGCGAGCTCAGCAAGCCTTTTTTCAGGCTCGATAATGAAAAATCAAAATCGAGGTGAGTTAGTTGATTTTTGGCCGCTTCAGGGAACGCTTTTAACCACTCAATATCCATCGGTTTATTACTGTTTACCCAGAAAATCTGCTGAGCCAAAGTATGCTCAAGCGAGCTAACCACACTCAATAATTGGTTTTGATCCAGTTGCAAATTAATGGCTTGGGAAATTTGACCACCTAATTGTAAATTCAATTCATCCAATAATTCACGGCGAACATCCAGAATTTTTACCAGCGCCGCTTTATCTTCTGGGGTAAACAAGCGGGCATTTTCTTGTTCTCCGACCTTAACCGCTTGCTCATGCTCCAGATTATTAATGTAATCCGTAGGTTGGTATAACGCATCACGCTGCTGGTTTATATCAAACTGCTCCAAACGTAGGTCGGCGATGGTGACAGGCAAATTTTTGGTGAGAATATCCGCGGGTAAATCAATTTGTTGCTGAAAAAGAATTCGCGATAGCAGCAAGCTTCCGCGTAATACGTTGATTTGCTCTTTTAAGTTTCGTTCTGATTGAGTGGCGCGTTCTAACCAAGTTTTTACTCGGATACCATTTTGCACCATTTTGTTGCCGTCTTGAGTCACTTCAATCAAGCGGTTGCTCAGCTTGTTATTGATCTCCACCTCTTTTTGTATAATCGGATTTTGCTGCACCGCATCATCCGTAGAGGTATTTTGTGCTTCACGTACTGTCGATTGAGAATCACTGAGACGCACTTTGCTGATAGCGTCTTGGATCACCTGAATTCGGGCATCGAGTTGCTCAATGTACGCCGCCGTGTAATCACGCTGTTTCTGCAAAACATCTTGGAGTTGCGTATTAGCTTGGAGAACGCGCTTTTGAAATTCGTTTTGCTGCTGTAGAAGGTATTGCTCAAGTTGCAGCATATTCACTTGTGTGGTGCGCAGCTTGCTGGAGTCGGTCAATGTGCTGTTAAGCTCGTTACGGATCTCTTGCAGTCTTCGAGCATTGTCCAACATGATAGCTTGGGCGCGCTCAGGTTGAGTTTGCAAACCGATCAGTTGGCTGTTGTATGTGGCGAGATCATTTTGCTCAGCTTGCAGGTTATCCAAATGGGTTGCCAACATGGACTCTAATTGTTGCAGGCTGCTATTTTCAATTTGGTGCTGAAAGTTAATATCAGGATTTTCATTCTGATTTTTTATTTGTAATAAACCTTGAACCGCTTTTTTTGACTCTTCACCGGAGTGACTTAATTTTTTTTGCAGTTCGTCTGAACGCTGATCGAGTTTTTCCAGTTCATCATAATAATTTAATGACTTTTCCAAATCGGCGATAGCGAGTTTATCTTCTTGCCCTGCATTGTTTTTTTTATTTAGCGAATTGAGCTCTGTTTTTATCTCGTTTTTGCTGGGAAGGTTACTAATTGTTGCTGCGGAAATTTGAAAAGAGAAAAAGGTGATGGCAAATGCCAAAAATATTCTAATTGAATATAACCACGCTTTTCTGTATTGCATTAGTGGGCCCATGATATCTCGTTGTGATCCTACTATTATCTAGCTCTTAAATTGTTTAGTTCTAATATACTTAGATCTAATATACTGAGTTCTAACTTGCTATTTGAGCTGCAATTTTGACAAACCGCAGCTCAATTCTCAAAAAGCTTTTTTAATCTATGGCGATAAAATTAAAAGGTGAGAACTTTTTCAGCATCTAATGTCCACGCAGCCAAATCAACCAATGTACCGATTTCGACACCATCAATTAATGGCAGATCACTGATACCTCGAGCATCAGTGCAGGTTTTGCATAACTTAACAGGGACATTTTGCGCGGTTAAAATCTCTAACATTTGCTGAAGGTTATACCCTTCTTTCGGTTTTTGCGCTGTGATCCCAGCAGTAACTGCGTCAGACATTAAGAAAATTTTCAGGTCGGTTTGTGGGTGTTGCTCTTTTAGCGTGATAGCTAAGCGCAGAGAGTTAAACAACATTTCACTTCCGTATGGCGCGCCATTCGCAATGATCAAAATGGATGACATGGTTTTCTCCGATTATTCGTTTGGCGTTGGTTTGACTCGCAGTGAGACGCTATTTTTAAGCGTTTCTAATAGAGTATCAACTAACGTCGTGGTATGTGCGTCTATCATAAAACGCTCTGGCTGTAATAACCAGTTTTCAAGTAAGCCCGACATCAGTGCTCGGATCATCACCGCGCTACACGCTAAATCTAAATCGGCTGGAAGTTGTCCCGCATCCACGCAATCACGTAAATTTTTAATAATCCGCTGTTCACTTGCGAGATAGTTTTCACGCTTAAAATCAACGACAGATGCCATTTCTCCGACTAATTCGCATTTTAAGAAAAAGATTTCCATTAACGCGCGATTTTTAGGAGTACTAATAAAATCGGTAAGAATATATATTAGCAATTCTCTTAGTATTAAAAGTGGATCATTGGTATATTTCGAACGATAATAATCCTCAGCTTGAGTAATTTGATTATCGCTAAATTCACAGGCTTGATGGAACAGATCCACCTTATTCTTAAAATGCCAATATATAGCTCCCCGGGTAACACCCGCAGCTTTGGCTATATCGGCTAATGATGTGGCTGTTACTCCTCGTTCAGAAAATGTTTTGATGGCTGCATCTAATATTTCCTGACGGGTTTCTTCAGCCTGTTGTTTAGTTTTTCGTGCCATTGACGCCCGTTTTTATCGAAAGCTGATTTACATACATTAGTGTATGTTTGTACTATAGCATAGTGATAAATCATATAATTTGCTTTTTTTCTTAATTTTGTTTTGAACTCATATCGATTAATTGAGGTTAACTTATGCGAAAAAACAGAGGGGTGTTACCTCTGGCTCTGTTGGTCCTTTCAGGCGGCTTAGCGTTATCTGGTTGTAACGAAGAACAGAAAGGTGGCGGTGAACGCCCGGCGCCTGATGTAGGAATTGTTACGCTGAAAGCTGAACCTCTGACCATTAAGACCGAACTTCCTGGCCGTACATCTGCATTTCGTATTGCAGAGGTTCGCCCACAAGTAAGTGGCATCATCCTAAAACGTAACTACAAAGAAGGTAGCGATGTTGAGGCTGGCGTATCGTTGTATCAAATCGATCCGGCACCTTTCCAAGCAACCTACAATAGTGCTAAAGCAGAATTAGCCAAAGCGCAAGCAAATGCTAATCTCGCCGCATTAACTGTTAAACGTTATAAGCCACTGCTTGGCACGAATTACATTAGCCAACAAGAGTACGATCAAGCTAGCTCAACATATGCGCAATCATTAGCAGCGGTAAAAGCCGCTGAAGCGGCAGTTGAAACAGCGCGTATTAACTTGGATTACACCAAAGTCACTTCCCCTATCAGTGGACGTACAGGCAAATCCAACGTAACTGAAGGTGCTTTAGTTTCTGCTGGTCAAGCAACTGAACTAATGCGCGTTCAACAGTTAGATCCAATCTATGTGGATGTCACTCAGTCGAGTGAAGATTTCTTACGTTTAAAAGCTGAAATCGAAAATGGTGCTCTGCAAAAAGAGCCGGGTAAAGCACCTGTTAGCTTAGTCATTAGTGGCGGACAAGAATACGCGCAGAAAGGACAATTAGAGTTTTCTGACGTGACTGTCGATGAAACCACAGGTTCCATCACAATGCGTGCTGTATTCCCTAACCCGAATAAAGAGCTGATGCCAGGTATGTTTGTTCGCGCTATTTTAGAAGATGGTGTGAAAGAAAACGCGATTTTAGTCCCACAACAAGGTGTTGCACGTACTCCACAAGGTGATGCGCAAGTGATGGTTGTTGGCGCTGAAAACAAAGTTGAAGTACGCAAAGTACAAGTCGCACAAGCGATTGGCAACAACTGGTTAGTGACTGAAGGCATGAAAGATGGCGACCGTGTCATTGTGATTGGCTTACAGAAAATCAAGCCAGGTATGGTTGTTGTGCCGAAGCAAGCAAACTTAGAAACTCAATCCATTGTAGACACTCAGGCAAAACCTGAAACCGCGTCTAAATAAGGGAGCTATTGATTAATGCCTAAGTTTTTTATAGATAGACCAATTTTTGCATGGGTAATTGCGATTATCACCATGCTTGCGGGTCTGCTGGCAATTATCAAGTTACCTGTCGCTCAGTACCCGACGATTGCACCGCCGGCTGTTTCCATTTCAGCTAACTACCCAGGGGCGGATGCGTCAACGGTACAAAATACGGTGACCCAAGTTATCGAACAGAACATGAACGGTATCGATAACTTGGTGTATATGTCATCAACCAGTGATTCATCAGGTTCAGCAAGTATTACGCTGACTTTTGAAGCGGGTACTGATGGCGATATCGCCCAAGTACAGGTACAGAATAAGCTCCAGTTGGCGATGCCACTATTACCTCAAGAAGTACAGCAACAAGGTATTAGTGTGGATAAGTCCACCAGCTCATTCTTAATGGTTGCAGGCTTTATTTCTAAAAACGGTTCAATGGGTCAATACGACATTGCCGACTACGTAGGGTCAAATATTAAAGACCCACTTAGCCGTGTAAATGGTGTTGGTGAAACCCAGCTGTTTGGTACCCAATATGCAATGCGTATTTGGTTAAAACCAGAGCAACTTGTTAAGTACAATATGACAACTTCGGATGTCATTAATGCTATTCGCGTACAAAACAACCAAGTTGCTGCCGGTCAGTTAGGGGGAACTCCTCCTGTTGGCGGCCAGCGTTTGAACGTCTCAATTATTGCTCAAACCCGTTTAAGTAACGTTGAAGAGTTCTCTAACATCTTACTGCGTGTGAACCAAGATGGTTCACAAGTACGTTTGAAAGATTTAGCCACTGTTCAACTGGGTGCGGAGAACTACAGTACCGTTGCTCGCTTTAACGGTATGCCAGCAGCAGGTATCGGTATTAAATTGGCAACTGGCGCTAACGCACTGGATACGGCGAATAACGTACGTGCAGCCTTAGCTGAGATGGAACCGTTCTTCCCTGAAGGGTTAGAAGTAGTTTACCCATACGATACAACGCCATTCGTTAAGATTTCGATTAACGAGGTAGTTAAAACGCTAGTTGAAGCGATCATGCTGGTTGTTGTGGTTATGTATCTGTTCTTACAGAACATCCGTGCAACATTGATCCCAACTATCGCCGTACCGGTGGTTCTGTTAGGTACCTTTGCTATCTTGTCGGCCTTTGGCTACTCGATAAATACCTTAACCATGTTTGCGATGGTACTTGCCATCGGTCTTCTCGTGGATGACGCCATCGTTGTTGTTGAAAACGTTGAGCGTGTAATGCAAGAAGAAGGTCTGCCACCAAAAGAGGCGACCAAAAAATCCATGGGCCAAATTCAAGGTGCTCTGGTCGGTATTGCAATGGTGCTGTCTGCGGTATTTATCCCAATGGCCTTCTTCGGTGGGTCTACAGGGGCAATTTACCGTCAGTTCTCTATCACCATCGTTTCATCGATGCTGCTATCGGTATTAGTTGCGATGATCCTGACCCCTGCACTGTGTGCAACTATGTTGAAGCCAATTGAAAAAGGCAGCCATGGTTCCACGAAAGGGTTCTTTGGATGGTTTAACCGCGTATTTGAAAAGCAAGCTCACCATTACACAGACAGCGTAAGCCGTATGTTGAATGGAACAGGTCGTTACCTTGTGATCTACGTTTTACTGGTCGTAGGCATGGCATTCATGTTCGTTCGTCTGCCATCGTCATTCTTGCCAGCAGAAGACCAAGGGGTGTTCTTATCCATGGTGCAGTTACCACCAGGATCAACTCAAGAACAAACCGAAGTCATCTTGGATGAAGTCAGTAATTACTTCAGAGTAGATGAAGGTAAAAACGTTGAGTCTGTATTTACCGTTGGTGGCTTTAGCTTTGCAGGTGCAGGGCAAAACATGGGTCTCGCGTTCGTCGTTCTGAAAAACTGGGATGAGCGTAAAGGTAAAGAAAACCATGTGGATGCGATTGTTGCGCGTGCAAACGCAGCACTATCCAAAAAACAAGGTGCCTTTATTTATGCCTTTAACTTGCCTGCAATCGTCGAATTAGGAACATCAAACGGTTTCGATTTCGAACTGGTTGATAAAGGCGGTTTAGGCCATGACAAACTGATGGAAGCACGTAATCAGTTACTTGGACTGGCAGCGCAGCACCCTGAAATTCTGCAAGGTGTACGCCCTAATGGCCAAGATGATACATCGCAATACCGTATCTATATCGACCAACAAAAAGCACAGGCGCAAGGCGTTGCGATCAGCGATATCAACGCAACTCTCAGCTCCGTGTTTGGTGGTACTTACGTCAACGACTTTATCGACCGCGGTCGTGTGAAGAAAGTTTACGTACAAGGTGACGCGGAAAGCCGTATGTTGCCGTCAGATATCAGCAACCTGTATGTTCGTAATAACCAAGGGAAAATGGTGCCATTCTCGGCATTCTTAGATACATCTAAAGATCCTTGGAAATACGGTTCACCACGTTTAGAACGTTATAACGGTGTTCCAGCGATGAACATTCAAGGCCAAGCAACAGAAGGTCAAAGTACCGGTGCTGCAATGCTGATGATGGAAAAACTGACCACAGAAAACCTACCTGCGGGTATCGGTTATGAGTGGACAGGTATGTCGTACCAAGAGCGTTTGTCTGGTAACCAGGCACCTGCCCTGTATGCGATTTCCCTGATTGTTGTATTCCTGTGTCTGGCTGCACTGTATGAAAGCTGGTCTGTACCGTTCTCAGTTATGTTAGTGGTGCCACTTGGGGTTATCGGTGCGTTACTCTTCACCTCCGTCCGAGGCTTAGATAACGACGTTTACTTCAAGGTAGGGCTGTTAACCACCATTGGGTTATCGGCGAAGAACGCAATCTTGATTGTTGAATTCGCCAAAGACTTGATGGAGAAAGAAGGTAAAGGATTGATTGAAGCAACATTAGATGCAGTTAAAATGCGTCTAAGACCAATCCTGATGACATCACTGGCATTTATGCTGGGTGTTATCCCTCTGGTATTCAGTAATGGTGCAGGTTCTGCGGCACAAAACTCCGTCGGTACAGGTGTACTGGGTGGTATGTTCGCAGCAACATCATTGGCTATCTTCTTCGTTCCGGTATTCTTTGTGGTGATCCGTCGCCGCTTTGCAAAGGTACCAGAGCACGTTGATAACCATCAGCCACCAGCAAACCACTGATTAAATTCATAAGTACAAAAAGACCACAGCAATGTGGTCTTTTTTTTTTGCTATCGCTCAGGGATTTTTAGTAGGTCTATTCTATTTTTTGATAACTGCAGAATGAGAAATTAGCGTTATAGTCATCCTCGTTAAGGACATTTAATAGCAAGGAACTTATAACAGATGGCTCATACAATAATGCTAACTAGACCCTTTCTACTCAGTCGGAATATTCGTTCAACAACGGCTATTGAGCATCATTTTTTCTTGAGCAATGAAAACCATGGTCAACGGAGTTTGACCATCCAAATCGCCAAGATGATATGGGCGAAAATCACCCAAATGGAGGGACGCTCTCCAAAACAACGAGTCATCAAGCTAGTTAATTCAAATTCATCTAGCCAACCCTCATCATCCTCACCTTTTCAATTCGCAAAGCCTGTCTTGTTTGCTAATCGCTTCAATCATCAAAATGCCCCTTTTATCACTTCCTCGAAACAACACAACTTCAATCCATCGAACACCATTTTCATTCCCCTTCATGACGGTATTTTGAGTGCAGGTCGTTATACGAAAATCGAGACTTTTCATCAACAAGCACACCATCTTGTGACAGACAAGGACGTCACGACTTTCGGTAATACCCGCCCTCTTGAAAGCCATCAAACATTATGCAAAGTATGCACTCTTTGCCTGCAAAATATAATTGATATTAAAGGATTCACTCAAACTAGAAATTCCTCACTACGTGGAAATAGTGAGATTTCAATATTCAGAACAGGAGCCTTTCAGCTAGGGAAGAACCAATAGGTGCTTGTCATATCAACAGCATCAGAAATAAAAAACGGCCTCATTCTCTGAGGCCGTACTATTTATTTGTCGAATTTTCTGGTTTCTATTACAGCCAGAAGAACCAAGCAAATAGAGAGATGACAATGATACATGCCACGTTCAATACAGCACCCACACGTACCATTTCAATTTGTCGAATATAACCCGAGCCAAACACAATCGCATTCGGTGGTGTCGCGACAGGTAGCATAAAGGCACAAGATGCACCAATACCGATAATCATGGTTAACGCCATGACTGGCATACCTAATGCTTCCGCAACTGTTGCAAAGATTGGAACCAACAGTGCCGCACTGGCTGTATTACTGGTAAATTCCGTCAGGATGATAATAAAGGTTGTCACCGCAAGAATGATCACAAACCAATGGCTTTCACCAAATGTCATTTGCATCCAGTCTGCCATGATTTTACTTGCACCAGATGAGCTTAAAATCGCGCTCAGTGTCAAACCACCACCAAACAGCATTAATACGCCCCACTCGGTATTTTTTTGGATTTGTGACCAGCTAGCCACGCCCGTAATACCGATTAATACTGCCGCGCTCAATGCGATGATGGTATCTAAATCTTTCACACCACCTAAAGCTTCGCTAATAAATGTACTGGTGATCCAGCAAACAACCGCTAAAAAGAAAATGCCCATTGCGGTAATACGTTTACCATTCCATTCAACTTTTTCTAATTCAATGTCAAAACGGTGTTTTAAATTCGGACGCAGCATCATGTACATCAGCACAAACATCATTGGCAGTAAAACTACCATGATTGGAATGCCGTATTTCATCCATGATAAGAAATCCAAGCCAAGCGCAGAAGCGGCGATCGCATTCGGCGGGCTACCTACAATCGTACCTAAACCACCAATACTGGCACTATAAGCCACACCCAATAACACGAATACAAATGTATTGCGCTCATGGCGAACATCAAGGTTAGAAAGAATACCTAAAACCAGCGGTAACATCATTGCGGCTGTTGCCGTGTTGCTGATCCACATGGATAACCCAGCGGTCACCACGAACAGTAAAATCACAGCAACCGATAGACGCCCACGAGCAGCCATCAACAAGCGGTTAGCTATTAGGCGGTCAAGACCTTGAATATGCAGTGCAGTTGCTAACGCAAATCCACCAAAGAACAAAAAGATAATTGGGTTAGCAAAAGCTTTTAACGCATCCCCGGTTCCCATTAATCCCAGCCCAACAGCCAGTAAAGGAATACATAATGCCGTGATAGTGACGTGAATAGCCTCTGTTAACCAAAGCACGCCCACAAAGACCATTAAAGCCAGTCCCGCATTTGCTTTTGGATCAAAAGGCAAAAATTTCAACAGTAAAAGTAAAACTACAATATCAACCGCTAGGATAATCCAACCACGCTTATTTGAAGGGGTTGGAGAAGCCGATGGTGTCAAAGATTCGGAAGCATCCATGTTAACTCCATAGCTCGGAAGCAATTTAAGTTTTCGAGTAATTTTTGTTAATCGTTTTTTAAGAGGAGTAAAATATAGAGTTAATTGAATGAGATGAAAATGTAGATAGCCCAAAATTGCGATCTGCACCCCGCAATTAACTCACTTTATGGTGAAAATCGTAAAAATCTCACTGCTAATTCACAAAAATGGCAATTAATTACTTAAGACAATGTATAGGTAAGAATAACTAACTGCGACGTTTCTCTATAAATTCCCCTCACCAGAAATATATAACAATTTGATAGTTCAGATAAATAATTCCATTTCTATTTTGTGAGCTGTAAACCAGCGGACTATGTAATTCAGGCTGGCTTACATTTTTATGAGTTATCCTTGGGATGGATGGCCTAACAAACCATTATGCAATGTCATGCTCGGTAACCACTGGGTATCCATTCTAGGCATTCCTAATGAATCTTTCTGTGCAAACCCTGCAGCCTGTTCCGACAACAACGAAAAATGAACATCACTTTCAATACGCTGATAATCCTTAAGCTCAATATGCGTTTCTGCCAGATCAATCGTTAAATCCAGTGAGTGGCGCTGAATAAATTGTTCTAATGACACATCTTTTGTTTGGTTGATGAAACGTAACTGCAAATGTTGATGAGCCTGTTTTTGATCACCAAAAACTTGCCTCAACACTAAAGTGGTATTTTGGCTCATATCTGTGATAAATAAATCGTCATCGTGCTGGCTCATCACCAATTCATCACTCTCTGAGACAGGTAAAATTAGCGTATCTAACTGAGAATCAAGCGCATGATTATCGATAATAATAGAGTGGTAATACGCCCATGATTCTTTCGAAATCCTGTAAGTATCCTGTCCATTTCCAGCACTCAGCACGATGTTTTCCACATCCTGAATGATTGCGGGCGATAACCTATCATTTTGCTTGCCACCACGAATAATCAATGAAGAACCGATATGAGCGCTTTGTGATTGGTTTTCATTCGCTAAAATATCGACATACAGAATTTCACCGCTTTCAGCAAACATTAACAAGCCATTACCGACAATTTTCACATTATCAAACCGTAAATCAGGATAAACATCGACAATTTTTGGTAACTGAGCGCTGCTGATCAAGTGCTGGCCTTGTCCAAATGCAGAAGATAACTGATTCTCCATCGCAAATGACTGGCGATACAATTTCTTAGCTGTTGGATCAAAAATTAATCCAGCTGAATTATCCGCACTTAATCCCAGAAACTGAATATTATTTTCTAATGATAATTCATCAGCAATAATCAATTTTCCATTCATGTACCATGCGGGAATATTTTGCAGGGAATTTTCTTTATTTAGCCCAATCAACGTGATTGTTTTACAGCAATAATAATCCCCCAATTTTTCCCACCAATTTGCCCGCTCTTTAAACCAAACTTCATTTAATGCAACGGGATGATATTTCCCGCTAGCATCAATTTGGCAAACGACACCATCCGAATCAGACAGAAATAAATTACCTTGCCAAAATATAACGTTTTGTATGTTATGAGGGGTGTTCACAATCCATGCTGTCGGTTTAATCACATTTAATATGTTCTGCCCTGCACCTTCTTGGCGATACAGTTCTTTATTTTTATGGCTGTAAAAATAGAAAACTTCCGTTCCCTTATCATCAAATAGGCTTCCCATTAATGCTAAATCAGGCGGAATAGCCCAATGGTTTTGATGTAATCGGATATTGGTCGGCTCTTTACCATAACCAAGAGAAGGAGATAAATTAGGTTTAATAAGAAGATTGTCCTCCACTCTTAACCAATAACGGTGTAGAGCTTGGTTACTATCAATCCCTGATATCGTCACGCTCTGACCTAAATCAGCTTCAATCTGTACAGACTGCTTACCATCAGGTTTGTGAGTACCACTTAACATATAGTTCTGTAGGAATCTCTGAGGCGTTATCGTTGAAAACTGGGTTGGTGTTTGAGCTAATTGTTCTAATAAAGTTGAATTCGCATTTAAGCCGATTAATTTAATTTTATTTTGCTCAAGTTGAAAATTAACAACTTCATTAGTATCAGTATATTTGCATGAAAAATAAATATGCCCATCACCTTTCCATAACTGTAATATTTCAAATGGACGATTATTTTGATTTTCTAATTGATATTCAGCACTCACCCCACCGGTTGTAATATCCACTTCCCATATTCGCTTTTGTACTGGTAAGTAGAAATAAGCCAAATCATCCACCACAGCACTAAAAATAGCGTACTGTTTATTAGAATCTAAAGTATCAATAAAAATATAGCGCTGATTGCTCACATCATAGAAAGCTCGCCCCACATCCTTGCCATTGTGTTGGTGATTATCGATAGCAATATACTGCCCGTGCGCTTTATGCTGCTTAGCATAGTGCTGTAAATGTTGGTCTAAACTTTTGGGAATTCCTTGCCATAATTTTTCATCTTCACTCAAAATAGCTACCTGAGATGCTGAAAAATCAATTTCCTGTACTTCTTTATTTTTATCAACAACGACGATTTGACCTTTCACGCGGTCAACATCGATATCGATTTCAATATTCCCCACTATTAATTGATTATTTTGAATTTTAACCGCGCTATTATCCAACTGGCTGGCGTCTATAATCCATTTTGAATTTTGATTATTTTGCGCATCATCCGTTAGGCTGATACGTACCCCATTATTTAGATTGAGCTTATACGTTCCACCGTAACCTTTTATTTTATATTCAATTTTTCCATACCATTCCTTCGCTAGCTGAGGAATAACTAATTCACGATTTTTTTCATCTAAAATAACATCAATTGGGGTATCCACATATTCATGGAAAATCTGTGTAATAGTATTTTCGCTAGGGAATATATAGAAATCATAATCAAAATTATCTTCCTGTTCTAATCGGCGAATAACATCGAAACCATTATCATGACGCGATGTACATCCCGGCCATAAGTTGTAATTGTATTTAATATAGGACTTAGGAATAACAGGTAACATAACGGAATCGGCATGACTAAAATCTAGTTCATGCGTCGCTGACTGATAGCCAATACCCTGACGGATATTTATAGCTTGCTCTCGATCTTTAACCATAGTAGGGAAATTTCCTGCCCAAAATATATAGTTATGGCGCCCACCACCCGAAGAGCGAGGACTTGTTCGATAAATATATTGGCTATCAAATTGAATTTTGTTATTTCTTAAATCGAGTGAATCAAACACAGCGCTGATGAATCCCCTAATGATTTTGGTAAAAATCATTAAGTTAAGGTGGATACACATCTTGTCATATGATCAAATGGTTTCGCGAAAAATCAATAATCAGACAACAAGATGTGCGAACTCGATATTTTACACGACTCTCTTTACCAATTCTGCCCCGAATTACACTTAAAACGACTCAACAGCTTAACGTTGGCTTGCCACGCATTACTTGACTGTAAAACTCTCACTCTTACCGAACTTGGCCGTAACCTGCCAACCAAAGCGAGAACAAAACATAACATCAAACGAATCGACCGATTGTTAGGTAATCGTCACCTCCACAAAGAGCGACTCGCTGTATACCGTTGGCATGCTAGCTTTATCTGTTCGGGCAATACGATGCCCATTGTACTTGTTGACTGGTCTGATATTCGTGAGCAAAAACGACTTATGGTATTGCGAGCTTCAGTCGCACTACACGGTCGTTCTGTTACTCTTTATGAGAAAGCGTTCCCGCTTTCAGAGCAATGTTCAAAGAAAGCTCATGACCAATTTCTAGCCGACCTTGCGAGCATTCTACCGAGTAACACCACACCGCTCATTGTCAGTGATGCTGGCTTTAAAGTGCCATGGTATAAATCCGTTGAGAAGCTGGGTTGGTACTGGTTAAGTCGAGTAAGAGGAAAAGTACAATATGCAGACCTAGGAGCGGAAAACTGGAAACCTATCAGCAACTTACATGATATGTCATCTAGTCACTCAAAGACTTTAGGCTATAAGAGGCTGACTAAAAGCAATCCAATCTCATGCCAAATTCTATTGTATAAATCTCGCTCTAAAGGCCGAAAAAATCAGCGCTCGACACGGACTCATTGTCACCACCCGTCACCTAAAATCTACTCAGCGTCGGCAAAGGAGCCATGGGTTCTAGCAACTAACTTACCTGTTGAAATTCGAACACCCAAACAACTTGTTAATATCTATTCGAAGCGAATGCAGATTGAAGAAACCTTCCGAGACTTGAAAAGTCCTGCCTACGGACTAGGCCTACGCCATAGCCGAACGAGCAGCTCAGAGCGTTTTGATATCATGCTGCTAATCGCCCTGATGCTTCAACTAACATGTTGGCTTGCGGGCGTTCATGCTCAGAAACAAGGTTGGGACAAGCACTTCCAGGCTAACACAGTCAGAAATCGAAACGTACTCTCAACAGTTCGCTTAGGCATGGAAGTTTTGCGGCATTCTGGCTACACAATAACAAGGGAAGACTTACTCGTGGCTGCAACCCTACTAGCTCAAAATTTATTCACACATGGTTACGCTTTGGGGAAATTATGAGGGGATCTCTCAGAACACAGCGCCAAACTTAGGAATCAGCAGTTTTTTATCTGCCATAAAGTCATAACCATTGCCATTATAGGCGCTATCCAACGTAGAAAAATAGACGCCAACGGCTTTTGCATCTTCGCCAATAATCGCAAAATTACGTGCTAGCCCTACGAAGCCAATACCTACCCCTGCAACCATCACACTGGCACTCCCTAATGCAGCCGCTGCTGTGGAACACCCTATTACACCTAGCCCAACCCCACCCGCTCCAGTCACAAAGCTTGCTGAATCAAAAGTAAGTTGAGTGCTAAATATAATGCGCTCGGGATCACTATCTGCATTGGTGAGTTCGTAAATATCAAATCCCACAAGAACACCACTAAAAAGGACGACCAACCCTTCATTTGCTGTTTTTGCCATCGATGAAAAGAAACAGTTCATCTCCGTTGCACTGGCTTCGCTTTCCGCTTTTAATCCAAGCTTGATGATTTTATTTATTTTTATCATATCATTGACGGTACTATGTGCCATCATTGAATAATTTACGTAAGTATGAATTTTTAGCGCCAGAAATAAATTCGATGATTTTTTTCTCTCTGAGACTTCGTTACGATTTTTATTCTCCACCCACTGAATAATGGATTGAATTGCGATCCCTGCATTCAAACCATCAACGGAGATAGCGCTTGCTTCATTAAGTCGTACTTTTATTTCATTCTCTTCAAATCGATAATACTTACTGAAAATACCCATTTGTTCGACTGAATATTGGTGAAACTCGATAAAAGTTTTATCTGTCGTTTCAACCCAACGAGTTAAGTCTGTATTATCAATATTGATAAATTTAATTCGATATGTATTGTTCTCAGTTTGCTCTACAGTCGAAAATAGTGGGATCCATTTTTCATTAAAGTATTTTTCCTCAGCAAGTTTCATTGTTGCTTCATTGATTCGCTCTCCCCACTGTTGAGCATCAAGTATTGCCAGTGTACTTTTTAATTTTGTGTCTTCAGTAATTTCTTTTTGATTAAAAATTAATTCTTCAACTTTTTTTCCTCTGTCACTTAAATCAGATAATTTTTCATCAATACTTAAATCATTGACGGTTAAATGATGACCGATAGGGACTTTTGCCATATCGTCTGTATTAATAAAGACCAATTCAAATGCTGGTTTATTATCAACTTCATAGGCAGAATAGTAATCGGCCATTTTCTTTTCATTGAAAAATTTTTTTAAAGATGAAAAAAGACACTTGCTATTTTTAAATGAAAACAGCCCAAAATTAGGATCATAAAAGTAATAAGTACTTTTCCCTTCAATTACTGTTTTACCTACCAGCATTGAGTGGCTTTTGCTGTTTACAGCGAACATTATGGTTTCAGACTTAATATCTAGCAGAGTTTGGATTTTTTTCAGTCCCATAATACCGTGGGAAAAAGAAGCTTCGACTGCTGCAACATTAGAGTGTAATTTTTTCAGCGAATCTTGTAATAATAAAGAATCTCGGCTTTCAGGGTTAGCCGCTGCGATGTATAGCTTATCAATGAGTTTATCCGCACCAAAATGCCCTTCTCGCGCTAAGCTCACCGACATCCCTCTGACCAAGGGATAACAGCGCCCACCGGATTCACTTTTTACTAACGATAAATAAAAATCTTGTGGAATTAATCGATTTACCTTACTGCCAGATTCAGAAAATAACTCGCTGATTTTCCCTGTTTGCGTCAATATGTTAGTGATATATTCAGCATGTGCTGTTTCTTGAATAACACGATATAACGCACCACGTTCTCTTGCCGTATACTCATTTGTGACATACATTTTTTTCAGTTGCTGTGAAGGGACAGTATCATTAACACCTTTCATACTGATGTTTTTGTATTTATTTACTCCTTCATTAAATTCATTTTTAAACCGAATATTTCGCGTTAACTTGTGCAGATAAATTAAATTTTCATACCGTTCATTGATCGTTAAATAGTAAGCATATGGCGAGTGTATTTCCATATTTGGATCAAACTCTTTAATTTTAACTACAGCATTCATACCTTGTTTTGTTTTAATACGTTGCCATAACCAACTATATTCCACTTCACGTAAATGATAAAAAAGCTCGCCATATTGCTTATTCTGCATTGAGACAATAGTTTTATTCATTTCAATGGCATTTTCTATTTTCTTTTTTTCTACTATATCTGTTACACCAATTAAACTTTCCTCTAGTAACCGGCGATTTTTTTTTAACTCTTGAATTTGAGTATCTAATTTTTGTTTGACTTGGCTACCAATATCCAGCCACGTTTTTAATGATGAATGGTTTTCAAAAGGCTCAGTCAGTGGTTCTGAAATGAGTACTTCTTCATTCGGAATATCACCAATTTTCACATTGGCTTTTTTGGCCAGCATTTTTAATTCACTATGAAGTCTCTCCCTAACATTTTCAAAGCGCAGCTTTCTATCGGAAAGATTATAGTCCCCCGCCTTTTGGACTCTAACCATATTTTTTTCTGCACTGAGGACGATTCGATTGCGCTGGGGTTGAACAATCAATTTCCACTCATCACCATTAAAATGCATGAATGCGCTAGCTTTACTAATATTTTGCTCGACGATCGTGTAATCCCGCGCATCAACAGCCATCACAACATTATCATAAAGTAATGAGGCATCTGCACGGTTATCACGATAAACACGGTAGTTTTCGTGGTCTAATTCAATCACCACAACCGACTCACCACGTAATAACCCTGTGAATAAAAACGCTTTCTCCGGATGATTTTTAGGAATATCCACATATTCGACACGTTTGCTTTCTTTATTTCGCGCCTTTGAATCTAAAAGATAGCAATCTATGGCGTAACGCTGGTCTTGACCATAACTGGCGTCCACATATTCAACTTGGTAACCTTTACCAAAATTTTTACTGAATAATATTTTACCTTCCGTGGGTATTTGCAAAATAGAGTTAAGTATTTTGGTATTAATATTGTAGTCACGGGCAAATTCAACTGGGTTTTGCTTAAATTTTTCAATATCTATACTAGGCTGATTATCTGAATTCGTGCCGCCGCCAGTAATCGAAATGTCAAAATACGTTTCCTTAACAGACTGAGACAACAAAGCGGGCTGTTCCACATCGTAGCCTTGTATCCTTAATTCTTTGGAAAGGCTTTGTTCTAATGGTTCATCTGAAATCAGTGATGAAACAATCCCTTTAGATATCATTTCAGATCTTGATTCACCATGACTACTGGATTGCCCTTCAAGGGTTTCTGAATAAGAAAAACCTTTATCAACACGATACATTCCCATCGGGACGTGCTCAATCATCGCATCTTCGGGTAATAATGCTTTTAGTTGCTGGCTAATCTCGGTGGCACTTTGTAGATTCGCTTCAGAAAAATAAATCACCGCTTGATCCGTTATTCGTCCTAATTTTTTAGGACCCATAATTTTTGTCTGCATCACTTTTTTATGGGGATCATTCTCATAAAGCTGCATTAATCCCTTGGCTAAGTCTGAAAAATATTCTTTCTTCACATTAACTGTTAATCGAGACATTAACATTGAGCGGCTATTATATCGCTCACGATAATTCTTCGGTAATATTCGATATGCAGAACCATCTAACAATTCATCATCATTTAACAATGAAAAATTATTATCATTTTGCCCCTGGACTTTAACTTCAATATGAGTATTTTCTGAGAAATGTTTTTTAAAATCGGCTAAGAATTGTTTCTGCTCAATGATATTTAAGCCTTCGATACCCAAAGGAATAGTGCGGCTATAATTAATATAGGTAACATCAGTAATTTTCTCTTCTAATGCCGCTTTTAGGTTTGAAAGGGGTTCATTCCATGCACCATTTTGCTGATAACCTAACTTTATTGTAGCAACGCACTTCATTAAATCTGCATTTTTTTTTACATATGCATATACTTGTTTTGCCGCGGTAAATAGCGAGTCATGGCTATCCTTCCCCATAATAATTTCCTTATTTAATATTCATGTTAATTATCCAAACAATCACTATTTGATTGCGGCTCTATTAGTAGCATAAAAATTAAAAAGGACGAGATGGAGTTATTCCGCATTATCTATAAGGCTTAAATACTTTCAAAACTATTTATCTAGCACATTTATTTCAGACAAAAAAATGGGTCGATTTCTCGACCCATTCTAGGAGTTAATTTCAGCGAATATAAATTACGCTTGGCCTTTAACTTCTTTCAGACCGTTGAATGGTGCGCTGTTACCCAGAGCTTCTTCAATACGGATCAGTTGGTTGTATTTAGCAACACGGTCAGAACGGCTCATAGAACCAGTCTTGATTTGACCTGCTGCAGTACCAACCGCTAAATCAGCGATAGTTGCGTCTTCAGTTTCACCTGAACGGTGAGAGATAACAGCCGTGTAGCCAGCATCTTTCGCCATTTTAATCGCAGCTAATGTTTCAGTCAGAGAACCGATTTGGTTGAATTTGATCAGGATTGAGTTAGCGATGCCTTTCTCGATACCTTCTTTTAAGATCTTGGTGTTAGTTACGAATAAATCGTCACCAACTAATTGGATTTTGTCACCAAGAACTTTAGTTTGGTATGCGAAACCATCCCAGTCAGATTCGTTTAAACCATCTTCGATAGAAACGATTGGGTATTGTTTAGTCAGTTCTTCTAAGTAGTGAGTGAACTCTTGTGAAGTGAAGGTTTTACCTTCGCCTTTCAGCTCGTAGTTACCAGTTTCTTTGTTGTAGAACTCAGAAGCTGCACAGTCCATCGCCAGAGTCACATCTTTACCCAGAACGTAGCCCGCTTGCTCAACCGCTTCTTTGATAGCAGCCAGTGCAGCAGCGTTAGATTCTAAGTTAGGTGCATAACCACCTTCATCACCAACAGCCGTGTTCATACCTTTAGATTTCAGTACTTTTGCTAAGTGATGGAAAATTTCAGACCCCATACGTACCGCTTCTTTCAGTGTCGGTGCGCCAACTGGTTGGATCATGAATTCTTGGATATCAACGTTGTTATCTGCGTGCTCACCACCATTGATGATGTTCATCATTGGCAGAGGCATAGAGTATTGACCGTGAGTACCATTCAGATCAGAAATATGCTCATACAGAGGCATACCTTTTGCCGCAGCAGCTGCTTTTGCGTTTGCTAAAGAAACTGCCAGAATTGCGTTTGCACCGAATTTAGATTTGTTTTCAGTACCATCTAAGTCAATCATGATTTTATCGATATTTGCTTGATCTTTAGCATCTTTACCGATAACTGCTTGAGCGATTGGACCGTTAACAGCGGCAACAGCTTTCAGAACACCTTTACCCAGGAAACGTGATTTATCACCATCACGCAGTTCCAGTGCTTCACGAGATCCTGTAGATGCGCCTGATGGAGCCGCAGCTAAACCAACAAAACCACCTTCTAAATGTACTTCAGCTTCAACAGTTGGGTTACCACGAGAATCAATGATTTCACGACCGATCACTTTAACAATTTTGGACATTAGGTTTTCCTCAGTACAAGTTAAATTTCGGGAAGTTGGCGAAAATTGCCGACTTCCCCGTATCTTATTTCAACTCACCTTTCTGGTACTTACCAGCGGCTTTAACAAAACCTGCAAACAACGGATGACCATCTCTTGGGGTCGAAGTGAATTCTGGGTGGAACTGGCAAGCCACAAACCATGGGTGGTTTGGATTTTCAATGATTTCAACCAGTTTATTATCCACAGAACGACCTGCAATGTTCAGACCCGCATCTTCGATACGTTTCAACAGCAGATTGTTCACTTCGTAACGGTGGCGGTGACGCTCAACAATCGTTTCTGCGCCGTACATACCGCGCACTAAGCTGCCATCAGTTAAATGACATTGCTGACCACCAACACGCATCGTACCGCCAAGGTCGCTCTCTTCAGAACGCACTTCAACGTTGCCATCTTCATCGCGCCATTCAGTAATCAGCGCAACAACTGGGAATTTGCAATCTGCATCAAATTCAGTGGAGTTCGCGTCTTTCATGTTCGCAACATTACGTGCAAACTCAATCAGCGCCACTTGCATTCCCAGACAAATACCTAAATAAGGAATTTTGTTCTCACGGGCATATTGTGCCGTCAGAATTTTGCCTTCAATACCGCGAGAACCGAAACCGCCTGGGACTAAAATCGCGTCCAGACCTTTAAGTAGCTCAACGCCACGGGTTTCGATATCTTGAGAATCAATCAGCTTAATATTCACGGTTAAGCGATTTTTCAGACCTGCATGTTTCAGTGCTTCGATAACTGATTTGTATGCATCTGGTAATTCAACATATTTACCCACCATACCAATGGTAACTTCACCTGCTGGATTGGCTTCTTCGTAAATAACTTGTTCCCACTCAGATAAATCAGCTTCTTTGCATTCAAGGCGGAAACGGTTACAGATGTACTCATCCAAACCTTGCGCCTTCAGCATGCCAGGGATTTTATAGATTGAATCTGCGTCTTTCAGAGAGATAACCGCTTTTTCTGGAACATTACAGAATAGGGCAATCTTCGCGCGCTCATTCGCAGGAATAACGCGATCTGAACGGCAGATCAGCACATCAGGCTGAATACCAATTGACAGTAACTCTTTCACAGAGTGCTGTGTTGGTTTTGTTTTCACTTCGCCCGCAGCCGCTAAGTATGGCACTAAGGTTAAGTGCATATACAGTGTGCGCTCACGGCCCACTTCCGCAGCCATTTGACGAATAGCTTCTAGGAATGGCAGAGACTCGATATCACCGACTGTACCGCCGATTTCGACTAATACAACATCATGACCTTCACCACCACGGATGATGCGATCTTTGATTTCATTAGTGATATGAGGAATAACTTGGATGGTCGCGCCTAAGTAGTCGCCACGACGCTCTTTGCGCAGGACTTCAGAATAAACACGTCCAGTCGTAAAGTTGTTGCGACGTGTCATTTTGGTACGAATAAAACGCTCATAATGACCTAAATCCAAGTCAGTTTCAGCGCCGTCTTCTGTAACGAAAACTTCCCCGTGTTGGGTTGGGCTCATTGTGCCTGGATCTACGTTAATGTAGGGATCCAGTTTCATAATGGTCACATTGAGTCCACGGGCTTCGAGTATAGCCGCCAAGGAGGCTGCGGCAATGCCTTTACCCAGAGAGGATACGACCCCGCCGGTCACAAAAATATAATTAGTTTTCATGCTGAACCTGAACGTTTAGGTTTAAAAGATGATGGATATAACAGGACGGGAAAACAGTATACCCGAACCTTAAATCTCCTACAAATGTTCTAAGCGCAATAAGGCTAGTTTTCATTAATACCTTAAATAAATCAGCAAGTTAAAAATAAAAATATTTATCGTTTGATAAATAGTCACTTTCTAGGGTGCTATTCAACTGTTTTGCAAGATTAACACATTTTTGTATAAATGCTAAATCCTTTCAGCTTAATCTATCACTGAAAAAACATCATTTTACCGATTGTTTGATTTTGAATAACTATTTCAATCCGTGACTATCATTATCGACGAGCATTCTTTGCAAAAATTTAGCTGTCTAGATTGAATCATTCATCTAATTTGATAGACGCCCACAATGCTTCCATCTCATCAAGTGTAGCAGTTTCTGTCGATTTGCCAGTTTTTGCTAATCGTCTTTCGATTTCACGAAAACGGCGCTCAAACTTACTGCACGCTTTTTGTAAGGCAAGATCAGGTTTGTGTCCTAAATGGCGAGATAGATTGACAGTCGCAAATAATAAATCGCCAATTTCTTCTTCAAGATGCTGTTCATCCACGACTGCTTGAGTGGCTTCTTCCATCACTTCCGCTAACTCTTCGGTGACTTTGCCAGCTACAGGGCCCAGCGTATCCCAATCAAAACCGACTGAGGCACAACGTTTTTGAATTTTATAGGCTTTCATTAAGGCAGGAAGTGCATTCGGGATATCATCCAACACTGAGTATTGGTCTTTCTCTGCACGCTCTTTGGCTTTGCGTTGTTCCCAGCCCGCAATAGCTTCTTGGCTGCTGAGCTGGTTGTTTTCGTCGAAAATATGAGGATGGCGACGTTCAAGTTTGTCGCTGACAGCTTGGCAAATATCATCAAAATCAAAGAGATTTTGCTCTTGTGCCATTTGCGCGTAGAACACCACTTGAAAGAGGAGATCCCCCAACTCGCCTTTTAAGTCGGTAAAATCTTCTCGTTCAATGGCGTCTAGGACTTCGTAGGTTTCTTCAAGGGTATAAGGGGCAATGGTTTTAAACGTTTGTTGCGTATCCCACGGGCAGCCATTTTGCGGGTCACGCAAACGCGCCATAATAGTGAGTAACCGCTCAATTTGTTTATTGCCCTGCTGCATATTTAACCCTTATCAAAAATTATTCATCGTGACTTAATGAGAGCTATACCTTAACCAAATTGAATTAAATACGCTAAATCTTTCAAGCTTTTGTTATAGCAATTACTCGCTACTAAAGTGTATTTTCAAAATAGTTTGGATGTGCAGCTAGGCGGCAAGTAAGCAAGACCCTAGGAGCATACACAAGTATGTGACTAGGGCGAGCGCGCGCAGCCAACAACGCTGCACGCCAAAATATGAAGAAAATTAATTTGAATGTCTTTTTGCTTCGATAACATCCGGCAATTGATTTAACTTCGTGAGAACTCGTCCCAGCACCTCAATATTATATAACTCGATGGTCATGTCGATGGTGGCGAGCTGCTGCTTCACATCGCTGCGGCTGCTTACCCCTAACACGTTGACTTTTTCGTTCGCCAAAATCGTCGTGATATCACGCAGTAATCCACTGCGGTCATTGGCTATGACTCTTACCACCAACGAGTAACCGCTCGAGTAGTTTTCACCCCAAACGGCATCGATCACACGCTCTGGCGCGTGGCTTTGCAGCTCGGCAAGCTGTTCACAATCCGCACTGTGAATCGAAATTCCGCGACCTTTGGTAATAAAGCCGACGATTTCATCTCCCGGAATTGGCTGGCAGCAACGCGCAATATGGTGCATCAGGTTACCGACCCCTTCGACCACCACGCGCCCACTGCCATGGGATGGTGCTCTTGGGACACCAGATTTATTCTCCAGTGATTTCATCGCCGCGCGATCTTCTTCCTCTGCGGTCGCTTTATTAAACTTAGCTTGTAGGAAGTTAACCAATTGGTTGATACGAATATCACCACCGCCAATACCCGCTAACACTTCATCTAGTGAGTGCACGTTATAGCGAGCAATCAACTGTTTCTCTGCGTCTCGTAAACTGATATCCAGATGGGATAATTCGCTGTCGAGGATTTGACGCCCCGCCAGAATGTTTTTATCGCGGTCTTGTTTACGGAACCAGTTTTGAATTTTCGCCCGTCCGCGGCTGGTCGTCACGTAACCGAGGTTAGGGTTGAGCCAGTCACGACTCGGGTTTGGGTGTTTCTGGGTGATGATTTCAATCTGGTCACCCATCTGTAATTGGTAGCTAAATGGCACGATGCGCCCACCAATTTTCGCCCCAATACAGCGGTGTCCGACATCACTGTGAATATGATAAGCAAAATCGAGTGGTGTAGAACCTGTTGGTAAATCCACCACATCGCCTTTTGGTGTAAACACATACACACGGTCATCAAACACTTGGCTACGGACTTCATCCAGCATTTCGCCAGAATCTGCCATCTCTTCTTGCCATGAAATCAGTTTACGCAGCCATGCAATACGGTTTTCGTAGCTGCTGCCTTTACCAACACCACTTGCGCCTTCTTTGTATTTCCAGTGCGCAGCAACGCCCAGCTCAGCATCTTCATGCATTTGGCGGGTACGAATTTGAATTTCTAAGGTTTTGCCATTTGGCCCTAAAACCACGGTATGAATCGATTGATAACCATTGGGTTTTGGATTCGCAACGTAGTCGTCGAACTCATCGGGTAAATGACGGAAATGGGTATGCACAATCCCCAGCGCCGCATAACAATCTTGCAGGCGTTCAACCACGATACGCACCGCACGCACATCGTATAATTCGCCGAATGCTAAGGATTTCTTCTGCATTTTGCGCCAAATACTGTAAATGTGTTTTGGTCGGCCATACACTTCCGCTTGGATTTGCTCTTTGAGCATATATTTGCGCAGTGTGCTGACGAAATTGTCGATGTACTCTTCACGGTCAATACGGCGCTCATGCAGCAATTTCGCAATTTTTTTGTATTCATCCGGGTGCAGATAACGGAAACAGAAATCTTCTAATTCCCATTTTAATTGTCCAATCCCTAAGCGGTTTGCTAACGGCGCATAAATATTGGAACACTCTTTCGCTGCTAAGACGCGTTCATCTTCGCTGGCATCTTTGACTTCCCGTAAATGGGCGATACGCTCGGCGAGTTTAATGACCACGCAGCGGAAATCTTCCACCATCGACAGCAGCATACGGCGGATGTTATCCACCTGTACGGAACTGGTTTCGTTAGATTGTGTGGCTTTAAGTTCGCGGATGGCATCCATCTCAATCACGCCTTTTACCAGCGCATGAATGGATTGGCCGAAATCATCAATAACGGATTGTTCGTCGAGTTTTCCCTCTTCAACCAGAGGGAACAGTAACGCAGCTTGTAAGCTACCGATATCCATGCTGAGCGTGGATAAAATTTCGGTCATTTCAATGCCGCGCCACAGTAGCAGAGGCGCAATATCCTGCCCCGATAATTTATCGTGACAATACTGCCAGGTATGGATGAGTTTTTCTTCTGATTGTTTGTTATTCAAACCCAAATCATTAACCCACTTTTCGGGGGCAAATTCACCTGCTGGGGTTAAATGCGCACTTCTTACTGCAACCATATATTCTCCCTACCTGTTACACCTCTGGGCTACGAACAAATAGCGCCATAGATTCCAGATGACTAGTTTGCGGAAACATATCCAACATCCGCAATTGAGATAACTGATACCCGCCTTCAAGCAGAACTTTACTGTCTCTTGCTAACGTTGTTGGATTACAAGAAACATAGACAATTTTTTCTGGCATCAGTTTAATTAAATGTTCCATTACACCAGCGGCACCTGCTCGAGCAGGATCTAGCAGCACTTTATTAAAACCTTCTTGCGCCCACGGCTGAGTGTGGATCTGTTCTTCCAAATTCTCATTATAGAACGCCGCATTCTCAATTGAGTTGCGCTGGGCGTTATTTCTCGCTTGAGTGACTAAATTTTCAACACCTTCAACACCAACCGCCATTTTTGCTAAACGGGCAATTGGCAGCGTAAAGTTACCCATCCCACAGAAAAGATCCAATACCCTATCTTCTGGGCTTAGATCTAACCATGCTAAAGCTTGCGCCACCATGTGCTGATTAATTTCGCCATTCACTTGAATAAAATTGGCAGGGCTAAATTGCAAGGTTTCACCCGCCACCTGATATTCAGGTAACGCGGAGTCAATCTCAAGCGGCAATAATTGCCCTTCATTCCCCGCTAACCAAATACTAAGCTCATGAGATTTGGCAAACTCTAGCAAACATTTTCTATCAGATGCGTCAACAGGGGCTAAATGGCGTAACAGGATAAGATTACCGTTATCCCCGTGAATTAGCTCTACATGCCCTAATTTACTAGCAATCGATAACTGATTTAAACAACTGGACAGTGGGGCTAGCAGCGCATCGAGTTCTGCGTGTAATACAGAACAACTTTTAATGTCCACCAGCGTATTGGTTTGCGTTTGGCGAAACCCCATCATTAAGTGATTGGATTTATTTTGATATTGCAGTCCCAAACGCGCGCGGCGGCGATAGCCATATTCTTCACCACCAATCACCGAAATAGGTGGCAATACAGACCCAGTTTCGCGCCCGATTAAATGCTGTAAAGCCTGCGCTTTGCTTTCACGTTGAAGCCCAATCTCCACATGCTGCTGTTGACATCCGCCACATTGATTAAAATAACGGCAGCGGGGTTTCACACGTTGCGGGCTAGTACTGAGGCGTTTAATGACTTTGGCTTTCGCGAAATGGCGTTTATCTTCAGTCAGTTCGACTTGCGCCTCTTCCCCTGGTAATAAACCAGTGATAAATATGGCTTTGCCATCATGGCGAGCTACACCTTGCCCTGCGGCATCTAGACTGTCGACATGAACCGTGATTTGACGGCGTTGGGTGGTGCGGCGATTTGGCGAGTAAAATTGGGCCATAAGTAGTCACTAAACGGGGTTAAATAATTTCTATTTCAAGCCACAGGTTGGTAAGCCCATATTTACTGTATAACGGCTTACTTTATCACTGCGACTGCCTGATAATTGGGTAGACAAATTAGCGGGCTATCATAGCATTTTTTTACCGAAATTAGTGACCACTTAGTTTTTTTGTCACGCTATATACTGACTTTTTTTATCAGCATTAATTTGTCACCATAAATTTTCGATACTCTTCATAAGCATAATGGTCAGTCATTCCGCTAATGTAGTCTTGAATCAGTCTGGCTCGATAATAAAACTCTAACATCGATTTATCCGCATCGCTGGTGACTGAAATTTTTTCTAAGGCTTCGTTATACGAGAGTCGATGTTTATTCGATAACTTATGAAATAGGCGAGTTTCGATAAAAAAGTGTTTATGGTAATTCTGCGCCACTAATGCTGCAAAATCCTCTTTATCCATCATCAACAGTGGGCTGTAAACATCTAATAATCCGCTGATAATTCGGTAGCCTTGTAGCTCTAGTTCTTCCACTTCATGGTGATTAAACACATGCTTAAACGCCACTGTTTTTAAAGCTTTTAATAGGCGATGCTCTTGGCTTTTATCTTCAAGTAACGCGCTGTTAAAGCTACCGTGATAAATTTCAGGTAGGTTTTGAATAAAGCGTTGAGCACTGTAATGTGCAAGCTTTCCCGTAATATTGACGCGTAAATACATGAAAAACTGATCTTGCTGAATACGCCTCGTGTGGTTATCGCTGATATTATTGAATGCCCGCAAAATAGTTTGATCGAAGAGATCCCCAGATTTTACCTCGCCCCACTCTGCTTTTAGGTACTCAATTAGCTGCTCAACGGTATAAATGCCCTTTTCTGCTGCATCGTCTAAATCCGCAATACAATAAGAAATATCATCCGCCGCTTCCATGATATAGGAGAGCGGAAAACGGCAATATTTGTCCATCTCCAGTTTTTTACTGAGCTCGCTGACAAAATCCGCTTCAGACCAGTAATAGCCTGGCTTTTTCATTAAATAATCAAACTCTGGAGGAATAGGTTCAAGATCATAGGCGCCGCGAGTATATTTTAAGATAGAGCCAATCTGGGCGTAGGTTAAATTCAGCTTCAATAGGCGATGAGCCATACGCAGCCCTTGCGCATTCCCCTCAAATGAACATAAATCCCGCTTCAACTGGCGGCGAAATAAGTCCTGTTTTTCATTACCCGTCAGTTGCAACGCTTTAATTTTACATGGGTCTTCAGACTCAGGCGTGAACAAATAGTCTGGTGCTAATAATTTACTAAACCAGCGTTGAATCGCGGCTTCACCGAAATGCCCAAACGGCGGGTTGCCAATGTCATGCATCAAGCACGCCATTTCTACGAGGCTCTCAAAGGCATCACAACGGTCGGTTAACCCATATTCATCAAGCAATTTTTTCTTTTTCAATTCACCCAACACCGTTTTGCTGATGTAGCGCCCAACTTGTTGAACTTCAAGAGAATGGGTTAAACGGCTGCGTACGGCGGAATTTTGTTCAAGGGGAAAAACTTGGGTTTTCTGTTGTAAGCGACGAATGGCTGCCGAATTAATAATTCGCCCACGGTCACTTTCAAATAGACGGTTTACGGCATCTTCATCATCGGGTGAGACTCTTTGATTTTTCCCGCTGCTCATATAGTTACGTTGAAAACTCAGCTTCTTAACAAAATTAATCTCTTTTTCCGCCATGCTAGCCTCTGCGCCTTACCGTTTTATTCCTAAATCCTCAAAGAAAAGGCAGAGGAAAACCCACCTTTCGATGTTACACTTTAGCCATCTACGACATAAGTGTCTAATTAATCAACAGTGAGTATGACATAATGAAAATCGGTATCATAGGTGCGATGGAGCAAGAAGTTGCGACCCTACGCGAAAAAATTGAAGGTTGCCAAACATTGAGCCTTGCTGGCTGTGAAATTTACACTGGAAAAATGAACGGCGTTGATGTTGCCTTATTAAAATCAGGGATCGGTAAAGTCGCAGCGGCAATCGGTACTACTTTACTGTTAGAACACTGTAAACCAGATGTGGTGATCAACACGGGGTCAGCGGGTGGTTTAGATCCTCGTTTAAATGTTGGGGATATTGTTGTCTCTACAGAAGTACGTTATCACGATGCGGATGTCACCGCATTTGGCTATGAACCCGGTCAAATGGCACAGTGCCCACCTGCATTTATTGCAGATGCAAAATTAATCGAAACAACCGAAAAATGTGTCAAAGCGCTAGATATGAACGCAGTGCGTGGTTTGATTTGCAGTGGTGATGCATTCATCAATGGTGCCGAGCCTTTAGCACGCATCAAAGCCACCTTCCCAAGCGTTGCTGCCGTTGAAATGGAAGCTGCTGCTATCGGTCATGTTTGCTACCAGTTTAACGTGCCTTTTGTGGTGGTTCGTGCAATTTCAGATGTGGCGGATAAAGAGTCTCACACCAGCTTTGATGAGTTCTTACCTGTCGCTGCACGTCAATCATCCCTAATGGTTGCTGCGATTGTCACAGCATTAGCGTAATTTATTTCTCACTTTCTAAGGCATAACTGACCTTCATTTATGCCTTTTCTAATACCTCTTTGTGAAGTAATGCTATGAATCTAACGACCAAACTCATGCGCTCACTGATTGGTTTTCTATTTTTCTTAACCCTAATCAATAGTGCATTCGCCGCCCCCAAATCCCGAATCATTAGTTTATCGCCAGCTAATACTGAACTGGCTTATGCCGTGGGATTGGGAGATAGCTTAGTTGCCGTAAGCGCCTATTCCGATTATCCCGACTCTGCCAAAAAGCTTGAGCAAGTTGCGGATTGGCAAGGGTTAAATGTGGAGCGAATTATTGCCTTAAAGCCGGATTTGATTTTAGCGTGGCGAGGCGGTAACCCACAGAGACCATTAGATCAACTAGCGTCGTTGGGGATTCCAATTGTCTATTTTGATCCGCAAAGCATTGATGGCGTTATCGCCTCATTGGAGGAACTTGCACAATACAGCCCTCGTCCTGAAGTGGCAGAGAAAAATATCAGCCAAATGCGCAGCGCGCTAAAGATACAAAAAGATAAATTAGATACTAATAAGAAACCTAAGCAATTATTTATTCAACTCGGCACTCAGCCATTATTTAGCGCTGGTAATCATACCCTTCAAAATGATGTGGTTAAAATTTGCGGCGCTCAGAATATTTTTGAAAACAGCGCAGTCCAATGGCCTCAAGTCAGCCGCGAGCAAGTTCTCGCTCGCAAGCCCGATGCCATCATCATGACCGGCTCACCAGAGCAAGAAAATGCCGTCAAAGCTTTCTGGGGCACTCAACTCAATGTCCCTATCATTCGCTTAAATGAGGATTGGTTCTACCGCGCCGGCCCCCGCATCATCAATGCCACCGAGCAGCTATGTGATCAACTAAACGCACTACCAAACTAAGAAAAGAAGTTAAAAATCTAAGATTACAGCAGGATTTTTTGAGCAGAATTAATACAACAGGACAATAAGATAATTAAACTAATTTTTTTCGTTTAAAATCTCACGAAATAATCTTTCTAAATAGTTTGTGCTGTGGCTAGGCGGCAAGTGAGGATATCTCGGGGAGCATACATAAGTATGTGACCCGAGTAGCTGAACGAAGCCAACACCGCCACAGCGCAAAATATAACGAAAGATCAGATGCTGAACGACGAACCACATCCGCAAGTGGATTTTGCATTAGGATTCGTCACAATAAAGCGCGACCCTTCCAGCCCTTCCGTATAATCCACACTTCCACCCACTAAATATTGCAGGCTCATTGGGTCTACAACCAGTGCAACGCCTTGTTTCTCAATGGTCATATCCCCTTCGTTGATTTGATCATCAAAGGTAAAACCATATTGGAAGCCACTGCAACCACCGCCCGTAATGTAGACGCGCAGACGCAGATTTGGGTTATTTTCATCGGCAACTAAGTCTTTGACTTTGGTTGCAGCTGCATCGGTAAATTGCAGAGGCAGAGCTACATCATCACTCATTTATTACTCCAGACCGGTGACCGGTAAATTCATAGGTAAGGCAAAGCCTACTTAGATCAATTTCTCAATTATCCGTCACCTGACTCATTGGTTCAAGTGTTGTTACACAATTGAGCACAGAGTTACTATTCATCTTTATGATTGATCCATCATTGTGATTGATAGCATTGGTTTAATCTCCCTTGTGCTTTAGAATAGCGGCAACTTTTTATTTAGTCTCTTTTCAGGAGCCCTGCAATGCACCATTCCGAAGAATTATATAATGAAGCCCAACAGCTGATCCCTGGCGGTGTTAACTCCCCTGTTCGCGCCTTTAATGGTGTGGGAGGTACTCCGTTATTTATCGAACGCGCTGATGGCGCTTACATTTATGATGTCGATGGCAAAGCTTACATTGACTATGTGGGTTCTTGGGGTCCAATGGTACTGGGTCACAACCATCCGGCTATCCGCGATGCGGTGATTAAAGCCGTCAATAAAGGCTTAAGCTTTGGTGCGCCAACGGCTGCTGAAGTGGAAATGGCAAAACTGGTGTGTGAGTTAGTGCCATCTATCGATATGATCCGTATGGTTAACTCCGGCACTGAAGCCACCATGAGCGCGATCCGCCTTGCTCGTGGTTATACAGGTCGCGATAAAATTATTAAGTTCGAAGGTTGCTACCACGGTCACGCTGACTGCCTATTAGTGAAAGCAGGTTCCGGTGCACTGACCATGGGTGAGCCTAACTCTCCGGGCGTACCTGAAGATTTCGTTAAGCATACATTAACTTGCACATACAACGATTTAGCCTCTGTACGCCAAGCTTTCGAAAACTACCCTGAAGAAGTGGCATGTGTGATTGTTGAACCTGTCGCGGGCAATATGAACTGCGTTCCACCAACCGCAGAATTCCTGCCGGGTCTGCGTGCATTATGTGATGAATTCAATGCACTGCTGATCATCGATGAAGTGATGACTGGCTTCCGTGTTGCACTCGGTGGCGCTCAAGATCACTACAACGTACAACCGGATTTAACCTGTTTAGGTAAAATCATCGGTGGCGGTATGCCAGTGGGTGCTTTTGGTGGTCGCTATGAAGTGATGGAAAAATTAGCGCCTATCGGCCCGGTTTACCAAGCAGGCACACTTTCTGGTAACCCTGTCGCGATGGCGGCTGGCTTAGCCTGCTTAAATGAAGTCTCTCAACCGGGAGTTCATGCACGCTTAACAGAACTGACCGATAAGCTGGCTCGTGGCTTAGCCCGTGTTTCTAAAGAACAAGGCGTGCCAATGGTAATCAACCATGTGGGCGGGATGTTTGGTCTGTTCTTCACTGACGCTGAGTCTGTAACTTGCTACCAAGACGTGATGAAATGCGACGTGACTCGCTTTAAGAAATTCTTCCACTACATGTTAGAAGAAGGCGTTTACTTAGCACCATCTGCATTCGAAGCGGGCTTTATGTCTGTCGCTCATAGCGATGAAGATATCCAGCGCACCATCGATGCCGCGGAAATTGCACTGGCAAAAATCAAAGCCGAATAATCCCCGCAATAATCCGCTCAAAAAAATAGGCGCCATCTACATAAGACGGCGCCTATTTTTTTATCTATTTTTTGGTCTTTTTTCGTTTTCAATCAAACAAATTATTCTCCTAAATCCCGTGCGCTGTAGCTAGGCGGCAAGTGAGCTAAGCCCTAGGAGCATACACAAGTATGTGACTAGGGTTAGCGACCGCAGCCAACAACGCTACGGCGTGCGGGATGACGGAGAATCGCCAAACATATCCTTCACCCAGTCAGGAGCTGCTCCATCTTCTTGCGGCGCCTCACCATTCCCATTCAAATTCCACGCCGGATCTTGCGATGCTGATCCTTGGCATAGGCTTTGCGGATCTTCTGTCCAGACTGGCAACATTCTGCCGCCACCTAAATCAGAGCAGCTAAATTGGCCATCCATCATGACGCGCATGTCGGTTATCCCTTCTGGCGCTCGGTTGATAAGTGTCAGTGGCGTTTGGTTATCTAAATAGCGCTGATAAACACGTAATGCCCCTGTTGAGCCTGTTAACTGTGTTGGTCCGTTGTTATCGCGACCGACCCAGACAATAGCCACTTCCTTACCGTCGATACCCGCGTACCAGCTATCACGCAGATCGTTGGTGGTACCCGTTTTACCCGCCAGATTGTATTTACCATATTTATTCAGTAATACGCGCCCAGTCCCTTGCTGTACCACTTGCTGCATACCAAACAGCGTTAAATAAGCGGCTTGAGATGGTACGGCACGCTCTGCGGATGGGTAACTTTGATACAGCTCTTTGCCATCACCATCAATCACTGAACGTAATGCAGATAATTTTGCACGATTACCTTCGCCACCAATGGTTTGGTACACTTGCGCCACTTCAGCTGGCGTTAAGTTCACCGCACCTAACAACATCGCAGGCACTTTTTCCATCGCACTTTCTGGTGCGCCCAGGCGGATAAACGTATTCATCACTTGGTCGAGACCAATTTCCATCCCTAAGTTTACGGTTGGAATATTTTGTGATTTCGCTAATGCATCCACCAGCATCATACGGCCATTGAAGTTACGGCTATAGTTTCGTGGACTCCAGCTTTGATTACCGACTTTGATAGTCAGTGGTTCATCGGATAGCCACGTATTTAAACGGAAGCGGTCTGGCTCACTTAATGCCGTTAAATAAACCGGTGGTTTTGCTAAAGAACCAATGCTACGACGGGCATTCAACGCTCGGTTAAAGCCTGAGAATTTTGGATCAGAGCCGCCGACCATTGCACGCACTTCGCCGTTAATACGGTCAACCACCACCATGGCACCTTCGATATCATCCAATTTACGTGCTTTACGTAAATCAGCCACGCCGAACTCGACTGCATTTTCCGCCGCCGTTTGCGCCACAGGATCTAAGGTCGTAAAGATTTTCGCACCAGAGAGATCTTTAACTTTATCCCCAAGCTTCTCACTTAGCTCTTGTCGCACCATCTGCATAAACGCGGGTTGAGATGCGACTAACCCTTCTTTGTTTTTCACACCGAGTGGTCGAGCGCTCAGAACTTGGTACATCTCATTGTCGATAACACCGCGGGTTTCGAGGATTTTAAGCACAATGTTACGGCGTTTAATCGCATTTTGTGGCTTAGTCCACGGGTTAAAGGTCGATGCACCTTGCACCATTCCCACCAGCAATGCTTGTTGGTCAAAGCTTAACTCATTAATTGGTCGGCCAAAGTAATACAAACTCGCCAGCGGGAAGCCGCGAATTTCGTCATTACCATTTTGCCCTAAATAGACCTCATTCAAATACAGCTCAAGAATGCGTTCTTTGCTGTAGTTGTAGTCTAAAATCAATGCCATAAAGGCTTCGTTAGCTTTACGTTTCAGGGTTCTTTCGTTGGTTAAAAATAGGTTTTTCACCAACTGCTGCGTTAAGGTACTTCCCCCCTGCACGGAGCGACCCGCGGTGACGTTCGCCACCACCGCACGACCGATAGAATATAAGCTAACACCATCATGCTCATAAAAGTTTCTATCTTCCGTTTCGAGGAGGATTTTCACCAAGGATTCAGGAAAATCCGCCATTGGCAGCACTAAACGCTGTTCATTATTCGCAGATTGCATCATGGTGATCAGTTTCGGATCTAAACGGAAGAAACCGAACGAGCGCCCATTTTCAATATTTTCAATCTTGCTCAGCATGCCATTTTCAAACACCAGACGCGCGAGGACTTGCCCCTCTTTTTGGTCTGGGAAATTAAATGGGCGACGCAAAATTTCAATGGTATTGCCTTTCACCACAAACTCACCGGATGTGGTGATTTTGCTGACTTTACGGTACTGCATCCCTTCAAGCAGGTTGGTCATTTCAGCTTGGCTGTAATCCATACCCGGCTCAAGGTTTACCATGCGTCCGTATACCGCCGCAGGCAAGTCCCACACCTTACCATCAAGGCGCTCTTTAATTTGTTGGTTTAGATAAAAACCGTAAGCCGCCAGTATCACTGCGAGTACCAGCATTAATTTAACTAGCAGCCAGAACCAGCGCCATTTACTCTTGCGAGGTTTGTTCTTTTTTGAGCCTTTTTTGGTCATTTGCTCTTCTTCATCGTCTTCATCATCAAGATATTCATCATCAATATCTTCGTCATCATACAGATCTTCATCATAATCATCGCGGCGTCTACGGCGGCGTGAAGAGGAGGATTGTTTCTCGGCAGCGCGTCTTTTGCGTCTGCCAATGGGTTCAAAATCTTTACCGGACATGGTCGCTCCATATCTCCTATACCTAAATAGGCATTAAAATCTAACTATGTATGCGCAAACATAACGACATGTGCGTAAGCACAATTACAGATGCGTAAATGTAACATAAGGCTAATTTTGGCTCATAATTCAAGGAATTTCACGGAAGAAAGCTCCTAATTACACTTCCTTACGCTGCCTATTGGACGCCATTGCCTAATTTACAGCCCGTTATTAGAGCACAAAATTAGGTTATTTCGCACTCATCATCGCTTTTTTTGTTTGTCGTGTTGGTTCAGCATTCGCAGGGTCATCTGGCCAAGGATGTTTTGGATAACGCCCTTTCATCTCTTTTTGTACCTCTTTATAGCTCCCTTGCCAAAATGCACCGAGATCTTGAGTTATCTGAATAGGGCGCCTTGCCGGTGAAAGCAATGATAATATTAATGTCACTTTGCCATTTGCCACCGTTGGATTGGCTTTTTCACCAAACACTTCTTGCAGGCGAACTTCAACCACCGGAGGCTTGTCTAGCGCGTAGTGAATACTTACCTCGCTCCCAGAAGGGGCAACATAGGTCATAGGGAAAGTGCTGTCGAGCCATTGGCGTTGCTGCCAATCCAATCGATTCAATAATAAATTCATTAAATCAATTTCTTGTAGCTTTTTCTTGCTTGTCACGCCATTAAGATAGGGGGCTAGCCATTCATCAAGCGTCTCGAGTAAAGTCTCATCATCCATTGCAGGCAATGGCGAGTCAGGAAAATAACGCGCCGCTAATTCACAACGAATGCGCAACTGTAGGGTATTTTCTTGCCAGTTTAACTGTTGCAAACCATTTTGCTGAAGCCAGTAAACCAGCGCTTTTTTAATCTCTTCCGGTTCTGGATTAGTCAGTCGTTGAGATTTCACGACTAGCTGCCCACATTGCAAGCGCTTCCATGCCAGCAAGCTTCCTCGCTGCTCATCCCATTCAACTGTCTCTTGAGTGCTAAAAAGATGCGGGCAATCCTGTTGAAGCTTTTCAATTTCAATAGGATATGCCAAGGAGATACGCGCATCTGCCGAGGTTTCTGACTGCCATAATGCCGCTACCATCAGCCATGTATTGCCCATTAGTGGGTCATTATCATTCAGTGTGGCCCCTAACCCGCTGGCTAATTGATAACGGGTTTGGTTGTCTCTGGATTTCGCAATATAGCCAGGAAACCCTGCGGCAAGTAAGGTTGGTAACCACTCACTAATCAACCCAGAAGTTTTCCCTAAAGAATGGGTAACTTTCTCACAACTTAAGATAGAGGCGCGTTTGCACCAATTTTCCGTCGGGCGTTCTAAATAGGTATGTAGGTCTATCACTCCGCCACGGGGTGGCTCTTCAATAATTGCCGTTAATAATGCAGCCAGTTGAATAACGGATTTATTTTGAGTTTGTTGCGCGTGATACAGCATGGCAGCAGTACGCACTGACGTTCCCGTTCCCGCCATTTTATTGCCCATCGACGTGAGTTTCCCTTGGGCATCGGTGACACCCAATTTGAATAACAGGGTTTTCGCTGCCGATAATGCCGCCTCAGGGGGAACATCTAACCATTGGAGTTGGGAAATATCGTGACAGCCCCATTGAAGGAGCGCTAACCATAATCCACTTAAATCACTATTATTGATTTCTGCTTCACTAAATTGTGCTGCACGTTCAGCTTGTTCGGCGCTCATTAGGTGCCAGCATACACCCGCTTCTAAACGCCCTGCTCGCCCCGCACGTTGAGTCATTGAAGCTTGGCTAATGCGTTTTTTAATGAGCTTTGTAAGCCCACTTCGCGGGTTAAATTGCCCTACGCGCTCAAAACCGCTATCCACCACTAAACGGATCCCCTCGATGGTGAGACTGGTTTCCGCAATGTTGGTCGCCAGCACAACCTTACGTTTTCCTTCGGGGGCAGGCAGAATCGCGTGTTGCTGGGCTTGAATTGATAGCGCGCCATACATTGGGCACAACATCACATCGTCAGTCACTAACCCTTCTAACTCGCTTTTCGTCCGCTCAATTTCGCCTACACCCGGTAAAAAGAGTAACAAAGAGCCAGTTTGTTGCTGCATCAGCTGCCAAACCGCGCTCGCGACTTCTTGATGAAACGGTTTGTTCGGATTGATAGGCTTATATTCCCGTTGAACAGGGAATGCCCGCCCTTGTGAACTGATCACTGGCGCATCCGGAAATAACTGGCTAAGCCCTTGATCATCCAGCGTAGCGGACATTAGTAGAATTTTTAAGTCGTCCCGCAGTGCTTGCTGAGAATCCAACAACAGCGCTAACCCTAAATCGGCCTGCAAATTACGCTCATGAAATTCATCCAAAATGACCAATCCGACACCTTCAAGCATCGGGTCATTTTGTAATTGGCGAGTGAGAACCCCTTCCGTCACGACTTCCAAACGCGTTTTTGCACTCACTTTGCTTTCTGAGCGCATACGTAAACCAATGCTTTCCCCTACCAACTCCCCTAACTGCTGCGCCAAGCGAGCGGCGACTGAACGCGCTGCAATACGCCGCGGCTCTAACATAATAATTCGCCCGTCTATCTGCCCACTTTTGAGGATTTCTAGCGGCAATACCGTTGATTTTCCAGCCCCTGTCGGTGCATGCAACAGAACTTGAGAGGATTTCGCTAAAGCAGCGAGTAAGTCATCGCTTACTTCTAAGATAGGGAACACTAAGGGGTAACTCCATGAGGTTTAACTTTCTATGAGAAGCATTGTAGCATTAACAAATTGTCGCATTAACGAATATGACGCATTAATACTGTCTATTAACTAACCCCATCTATAGCATGGTGCTATGTTATGTCACGAACAACGCGGTAAACGGAGAATACATGGAATTTATCCCCCCTTTAAAATCAGCCATCTTAATTAAACGCTATAAACGTTTTTTAGCGGATATCGTCACCCCCGAGGGTGAGGAAATGACAATACACTGCGCAAACACAGGGGCGATGACAGGCTGTGCAACGCCTGGGGATACCGTGTGGTACTCCACCTCGGATAACCCAAAACGAAAATATCCGTACAGTTGGGAGTTAACACAGACCAAAAATGACCATCTAATTTGTATTAATACGCTGCGAGCGAATCAATTAGTGGCAGAAGCGTTGGCAAAAAAGCATATTCCAGAATTATCTGACTACAGTATAGTGACCCCTGAAGTGAAGTATGGCAGTGAAAACAGTCGGATTGATTTTTTACTCACTCAAGAGGGCTTAGCTGATTGTTTTATTGAAGTAAAATCAGTGACTTTGCTGGAAAACAACCATGGCTATTTCCCTGATGCTCAGACAATCCGAGGACAAAAACACCTTAGAGAGTTGACTTTGATTGCGAAAGAAGGAAAACGCGCCATACTTATGTTTGTAATTTTACATAGCGGTATCCACGTAGTATCCGCGGCTGCACATATTGATCCTAAATATGCAGCGTTGTTAGAACAGGCTATAGCCAATGGCGTCGAAGTTCTGTGTTATCAAGTGGATATATCTAAACAAAAAATGCAAATAGGGACATCAATTCGCTTCACCCCGACTAAGTCATTTTAGATTAGTCGATATTTAAACAAGGTCATCGAGTTAGGAGTGCTAGTGAAGGGAAGAAACACGCTTGTCCTCACAGCATTACAAAACTCATCACATGAACGATTGCCAAGACGGCTGTCTTCTGATATTTATAGCGACCTTAAATTTTCCCCCTTGGGGTTTTTGTAAAATTTGCGTGTGTAGGAGAAGCATTATGCAAGAAGGGCAAAAACGTAAGACATCGTCCTTAAGCATTCTCGCCATTGCCGGGGTTGAGCCCTATCATGAGAAGGCTGGCGAAGAGTACATGAACGAAGCCCAATTGGCGCATTTTAAGCTCATTCTCGAAGCATGGCGCAATCAACTCAGAGATGAAGTGGACCGGACTGTTACTCATATGCAAGATGAGGCAGCTAACTTTCCAGACCCCGTTGATAGAGCCGCTCAGGAAGAGGAATTCAGCCTCGAATTACGTAACCGCGACCGCGAACGTAAATTGATCAAGAAGATCGAAAAGACGCTGAAGAAAGTTGAAGATGAAGATTTTGGCTACTGCGAATCTTGTGGTGTGGAAATTGGCATCCGTCGTTTGGAAGCGCGTCCAACAGCAGATTTGTGCATCGACTGTAAAACATTAGCAGAGATCCGCGAAAAGCAGATGGCTGGCTAATTGTTGTTTTGGGAGTCCTCAACGGCGCATTAACCCTGCGCCGTTATAAGGATTCGCACCCTCAAAAATGTTTAAATTCCCCTTTTCCTCATCTTTATTTCTCTCATTTTCTCTACATTTGTTATCGTTTGCGTCTCGCGCAAAAAGCTACAATTTGTATAATATTCACTGGTTTAATTGATATAAAAAATAATTAGCCATGACTTTTATTCGTTTAACCATTCTCAAAGAAACTTCAGTGAGCTATGATTAGCCGCTTATTTTGTTTAATGAATCTATGTAATGACATCGAGGTGTACTATTTTTAACCGAGTAGCAAATTTCTGCCGCAATATTTTATCTCGCAATGAACCAGCATCGTCCGCAGAACAGGACTCGATGCCAAAGCGTGGTGCGCGAGACACACAGGCAGCCGGTGAAAGGCCAGTCACTCCTTCTGCATCAGAGAAAAAATCTGAGAGGAAAACTCGGCATGAGCAGAATACTAGACATGACCAGAATACGAGACAAACAAAGAAAGCGGTTCGTCCCTCTAAACGTTCCGATGCTCAAACACAGAAGCGAACATCCGTGACGAAACAAGAATCGATTACCGTTATTCCACGCGCTCAACACATAATCTCGCGTGATGACATTAGTGAAAATGCACTGAAAGTATTGTACCGCCTTAATAAAAATGGCTATGAAGCCTATTTAGTTGGCGGTGGTGTACGTGATTTATTATTAGGCCAAAAGCCAAAAGATTTCGATATCACCACCAATGCAACCCCAGAACAAATTCGCAAGCTATTTCGTAATTGCCGACTGGTTGGTCGCCGATTCCGCCTTGCGCACATTATGTTTGGCCCAGAAATTATTGAAGTCGCCACCTTCCGCGGTCACCACGACCAAGAAGTCGATGATAAAAACCTGTCATCTCAAGCGCAAAATGGCATGCTGCTTCGCGACAATATTTTCGGTTCCATTGAAGAAGATGCTATCCGCCGTGACTTTACTGTCAATAGCCTGTATTACAACATTGATGATTTCTCCGTACGCGATTACGTCAATGGATTACAAGACTTAAAAGATGGCGTTATTCGTTTGATTGGCGACCCAGAAACTCGCTACCGTGAAGATCCAGTTCGTATGATCCGCGCCGTGCGTTTCGCCTGTAAGCTGAATATGCGTATCGAGCCAAATACCGCAGAGCCAATTCATCGCTTAGCTCCATTGCTGCGTGAAATTCCTTCTGCACGACTGTTTGAAGAGTCATTAAAATTACTTCAAGCAGGTTATGGTTACGCCACCTATAAAATGCTGAATCAGTATCATCTGTTTGAACAACTGTTCCCAGTGATTGCGAGCCGCTTCACTGAGAATGGTGACTCACCAATGGAAAAAGTCATTGAACAGGTGTTAAAAAACACCGACTTCAGACTAAAAAATGATAAGCGCGTCAACCCTGCATTTTTATTTGCAGCCATGTTATGGTATCCCGTCACTGAGCACGCAGAGAAACTATCACAGGAAGGCGGTCTTGCTTACTATGATGCCTTTGCGCTGGCAATGAACGATGTACTGGATGAACAGTGCCGCTCTATTGCAATACCAAAACGTATTACGACCACCATGCGTGATATCTGGATGTTGCAATTACGCTTACCACGTCGCCAAGGGCGTCGTGCGAATAAATTGATGGAGCACCCTAAATTCCGTGCTGCCTTTGATTTATTAGAGCTTCGAGCCAATGTAGAACACCGTAATGAGCTACAAGAACTCGCTTTATGGTGGAATGACTTCCAACAAGCTAATGCACAGAAACAGCGTGAAATGATCTCGGAACTCGGTAGTGCCCCAACTCGCCGCCGCCAGCGTCCGCATCGTTCATCACAATCCGGTAATAGAAAACCGAATAAATCATAATGGTTCAATCGCAGCGGCTTAAACGGTCGTTGCGATCACCATAGAGAGATTAAGATAGAGAGATAAAGAGATGGAGCAAGTGTACATTGCCATTGGCAGCAACTTAGGCGAGCCACTGAAGCAAGCACAACAAGCGATTGCCGCATTAGATGCGATTCCAAGCACTCGCGTTGTGAGCACTTCCTCTATTTATCGAACTAAACCCCTCGGCCCACAGGATCAACCTGATTATCTCAATCTGGCAGTTTTGCTGGAAACTGAACTCGAACCTGAAGAATTACTCAATTACACCCAGAAAATTGAATTAGATTTAGGCCGCGTTCGTAAAGATGAGCGCTGGGGGCCGAGAACATTAGATCTCGATATCATGTTGTTTGGCAATCGAGTGATCCACACCGAGCGCTTAACTGTTCCACATTATGGGCTAAAAGAGCGTGAGTTTATGCTTTATCCGCTCAGTGACATTACCCCTTCCCTGATTTTTCCTGATGGTGAAAAACTGTCAGAAAGACTTACACACGTCCCTCTAAATGGCCTAATGCTTTGGGAATAAATTCCTAATGTGTTTAACCTCGTTCAGGTATGGTCATAAGAGAAATCATTTCCGGAGGTTATTTTAATGAAACCCATTTCTCTCGCCGATTTGTGTCAATATAAAAAAGAGAAACACAAATTCGCTACCATTACAGCCTACGATGCCAGTTTTGCTCAACTGTTTGCTGAGCAAGGTATCCAAGTGATGCTGGTTGGTGACTCTTTAGGTATGACTATCCAAGGCGAAACCAGCACCCTACCAGTGACCATCGAGCAAATCGCCTATCACACTCGCTGCGTACGTAAAGGCGCCCCTAACACATTCATCATCGCCGACATGCCTTTTATGAGTTATGCCACACCGGAGCAAGCCTGTGCCAATGCCGCTATTTTGATGCAAGCTGGCGCGAATATGGTGAAAATCGAAGGTGGCAGCTGGCTATGTGAAACCGTCAAAATGCTGTGTGAACGCTCCGTACCGGTCTGCGGCCATTTAGGCTTAACCCCACAAGCGGTGAATGTCCTTGGGGGCTATAAAGTCCAAGGTCGTGATGAAGTTACCGCCAATCAGCTTATCAAAGATGCGATTGCCCTCGAGAATGCAGGTATTCAGCTGCTGGTTCTTGAGTGTGTACCAACATCCCTTGCGAACCAAGTGACTGAAGAATTACTGTTGCCAGTCATTGGTATTGGTGCGGGTAATGGCACTGACGGGCAAATTCTGGTGATGCACGATGCGTTAGGGATCACCGCCAAACCACCGAAGTTTGCCAAAAACTTTCTGGCTGAAGCGGGCAATATTCACGATGCAATTCGCCTCTATATTCAAGAAGTTGAGCAAGAAATTTACCCGAGTGACGCTCACTCATTTTCGTAATTCTATATAAAATATAACGATAAGGATGGGAAGTATGCGGATCGTTGAAACATCGCCAATCTTGCGCCGTGAAATTCGTCGCTGGAAACAAGAAGGCAAACGTATTGCGTTTGTCCCAACGATGGGCAATTTACATGATGGGCACCTGACACTGATTGACCAAGCTAAACAGCAAGCCGACATTGTTATTGCCAGCATTTTTGTCAATCCAATGCAGTTTGACCGTCAATCCGATTTAGCCAATTACCCTCGTACCTTGCAGGAAGATTGCGAAAAACTGAAACGTAAAAGTGTTGATTTAGTTTTCGCACCGTCTGCCGCCGAGTTTTATCCTGAAGGTATGGACAACCAAAGTTACGTTGAAGTACCTGAAATTTCCACCATGCTAGAAGGCGCTAGCCGTCCAGGGCATTTCCGTGGCGTTGCAACAGTGCTGACCAAGCTATTTAATCTCGTGCAGCCTGATATTGCATTATTTGGTGAAAAAGATTATCAGCAGCTTCAGTTAGTACGTAAATTGGTAACTGACCTTTCTTTCGATATTCAGGTTGTCGGTGTCCCTATCGTTCGCGCTAAGAATGGCCTGGCTCTGAGTTCACGCAATAATAATTTGTCTGCCGATGAGCTAAAAATCGCCCCTCAGCTGTTTGCGATTATGCAAAAAGCAGGTGAGAAGCTCACGAACTCTCCCGCGGCAGCAACCAGTTTAATTGGTGAAATGGAAGAGTCTTTGCGCCAAGCAGGATTTACCCCTGACGAGCTCTTTATTCGCGATGCCGATAACCTCGGCGAACTGACGGTTTCCAGCCGCCGCGCTGTGATTTTAATGGCCGCATGGTTAGGTCAAACCCGTTTAATCGACAATCTGCAAGTCGAGTTACCGCTCGATATCGCTTAAAAACAAAATACTTTAGATTCAAGTCACCTAATATTTATTCAAACTCATTGCTGTCACAGTTAGGCGGCAAGTAAACGCAACCCTAGGAGCATACATAAGTATGTGACTAGGGCAAGAGCGCGCAGCCAACAACGCTGTGGCATACAATGAGGAAGAATAAATGTGACTAGGTAAGAGCACATAGCTAACAACGCTGTGGCTTGAATACGGAAGAATAACCTGAGATTTATTCAAACCCATTCATGTCACAGCTAGGCGGCAAGTAAACGCGACCCTAGGAGCATACATAAGTATGTGACTAGGGCAAGAGCACGCAGCCAACAACGCTGTGGCTTGAATACGGAAGAATAACCTGAGATTTATTCAAACCCATTCATGTCACAGCTAGGCGGCAAGTAAACGCGACCCTAGGAGCATACATAAGTATGTGACTAGGGCAAGAGCACGCAGCCAACAACGCTGTGGCTTGAATACGGAAGAATAACCTGAGATTTATTCAAACCCATTCATGTCACAGCTAGGCGGCAAGTAAACGCGACCCTAGGAGCATACATAAGTATGTGACTAGGGCAAGAGCACGCAGCCAACAACGCTGTGGCTTGAATACGGAAGAATAACCTGAGATTTATTCAAACCCATTCATGTCACAGCTAGGCGGCAAGTAAACGCGACCCTAGGAGCATACATAAGTATGTGACTAGGGCAAGAGCACGCAGCCAACAACGCTGTGGCTTGAATACGGAAGAATAACCTGAGATTTATTCAAACCCATTCATGTCACAGCTAGGCGGCAAGTAAACGCGACCCTAGGAGCATACATAAGTATGTGACTAGGGCAAGAGCACGCAGCCAACAACGCTGTGGCTTGAATGAGGAAGAATAAATGCAAAGAAAAATGCTACTAGGCAAACTCCACCGCGCTACGGTCACTCAAGCTGATCTTCACTATGAAGGCTCTTGCGCCATCGATCAGGATTTCTTGGATGCTGTCGGCATTTTAGAATACGAAGCTATCGATATTTATAATGTGGATAATGGCGAACGTTTTTCAACCTATGCGATTGCAGGGGAACGCGGTTCTAAAATTATCTCTGTGAATGGTGCTGCGGCACGTCGCGCTGCGGTTGGCGATAAGCTGATTATTTGCACTTACGGTATGTTACCTGATGAAGAGGCCCGCCAGCATCAACCCAAAGTGGCTTACTTTGATGCGAACAACACAATGAGCCGCATTGCTAAAGCCGTGCCTGTTCAAGTGGCTTAATTTAATATAGAAATGCCCCTCTTAGGGGCATTTAAAGTGACACATAAAGAGGGATAAACGCGTGATTTTCCTTCTTTATATATTAGGCGAAAAGTCCTATTTCACCCTCAACTCAACCTATTTGCTAGGTTAACTTCTTAATCCGCGACCTTGTTCAATTAAATACCATGTCAAAGCATAGAAGATAATTAAAAACACCATTAATACGCTCAAAGTCACGACGATAGACACATCTGCAATGCCTAAAAAGCCATATCTAAAGCCACTGATCATATACACAATCGGGTTGAGCTTAGAAACTGCCTGCCAGAATGGCGGCAGTAAAGATAGCGAATAGAACACCCCACCCAGATAGGTCAGTGGCGTTAAAACGAAGGTTGGAACAATGCTGATGTCATCGAAGGTTTTGGCAAAAATCGCATTTAACAGACCCGCAAGGGAGAACACAATCGCCGTTAATAACAGCGTGATCACCACCATTGACCATGAATGAACCTGCAATGGGATAAAAAACAGAGATACAATAGTCACCAAGAATCCGACTAAAATCCCACGTGCAACCCCACCGCCAACAAAACCGGCAATAATCACGTGAGTCGGTACGGGAGCAACTAATAGCTCTTCAATATTTTTCTGGAATTTAGACCCAAAGAATGACGAACAGACGTTGGAGTATGAGTTAGTGATCACCGCCATCATGATAAGGCCAGGGACGATAAACTGCATGTAGTCTACACCGCCCATATCGCCAATCCGTGAACCAATTAAGTTTCCGAAAATCACAAAATAGAGCGACATAGTGATTACAGGTGGCAGCAATGTTTGCACCCAGATACGGCCAAAGCGAGTGACCTCTTTGATCCAAATCGTTTTTAGGGCAACCCAATATAGCGAGATCATTGCGCACCTTCCTGCTCTGAAACTTGGTTATCTTTTTTCACTAAGCTGACAAACAGCTCTTCAAGGCGGTTAGCCTTATTGCGCATACTCAAAATTTGAATTCCTTGGTCACTTAACTGACTGAATACGCCATTGAGCCCTTGCTCACGCTTCACATCCACTTCGAGAGTTGACGTATCCACTAAGCGAGATTCATACCCCGTTAGACTTGGAATTGGGCTTTTTGGCATTAAATCGAAAATAAAGGTTTCTGACTCTAGCTGGCTTAAAAGCTGCTTCATGCTGGTATTTTCCACCAGCTCACCATGCTGAATGATCCCGATATTACGGCACAGCATTTCCGCTTCTTCCAGATAGTGAGTGGTCAAAATAATGGTAGTGCCCTGTGCATTCAGCTTTTTCAGGAACGTCCACATAGAACGACGCAGTTCAATATCAACACCGGCAGTCGGCTCATCGAGGATCAACAGTTTTGGCTGATGCATCAAGGCACGAGCTATCATCAGGCGGCGTTTCATCCCACCGGATAAATTACGCGCACGCTCATTACGTTTCTCCCACAAATCTAATTGAGTAAGATATTGCTCTGCACGTTGGTTTGCCACATGACGAGGAACACCATAATAACCCGCTTGGTTTAAAACAATCTGTAAGACCGTTTCAAACGGGTTAAAGTTGAACTCTTGAGGCACTAACCCAAGTTGCTGTTTAGCCAGGACAACTTGCTTATCTAAGTCATAGCCAAACACTTTTACCGAGCCACTGGTTTTGTTGACCAATGAGCTAATAATGCCTATCGTTGTTGATTTTCCTGCACCATTCGGTCCAAGTAAGGCATAGAAATCACCATCTTCCACGCTTAAATCAATGCCACGCAAGGCTTTCACGCCACCTGCATAGGTTTTGGTCAGCTGCGATAGTTCGAGTGCGTAAGTCATATATTAAAAATACCTTTATTCTTGGGGCTGTTTGGAGGCAATATAGATTAATGATGCCACTTTTTCCTGTCGGATGTTATGCAGAAAAGTGATAATAATTTAACAATATATTATTCAACATCCCCCTTAATGAGGGTTGTCATGTATAAATGAGTGGTTCATCATAGATGTGAAATTAGTATAACTAATTATTATTTAATCAATAAATGCTGTATAAGATTTTATCGCAAAGTCACACAACTAGGCTATAAGTCATGATGAGAAAAATTGAAGAGCTGTTTGCTAATAATGAAGCATGGTCAGCGTCTGTAAAAGAAAAAGATCCTGAATTCTTTAAAGAATTATCAAAAGCTCAAAAACCAAGATTTCTATGGATCGGCTGTTCAGACAGTCGAGTGCCTGCCGAAAAGCTGATCAACGCAGCCCCTGGGGATCTCTTCGTTCACCGTAATGTGGCGAACTTAGTTATTCATACGGACTTAAACTGTTTATCAGTTATTCAGTATGCGGTTGATGTTCTGGAAGTCGAACACATTATTATCTGTGGTCACTATGGATGTGGTGGTATTGAAGCAGCGGTGGATAACACCGAATTGGGCCTGATCAATAACTGGTTATTACACATTCGAGATATCTGGTATCGCCATAGCTCTATGTTAGGTGAACTAAAACCGTGCGAACGCTTAGATCGTCTTTGCGAATTAAACGTGGTTGAGCAAGTGTATAACTTAGGTCACTCCACTATCATGCAATCCGCATGGAAACGTGGTCAGAAAATCATGATCCACGGCTGGGTTTACGGTATCAATAATGGTCGCTTACACGACTTACACATTACCTCAGATAGCCGCGAGAAGTTAGAGTTAGGTTATCGTGAGGCTATTTCTAAGCTCACACAGAAAAAATAATTTTTCGAAAACGAGATAGTATTCGAAAATAAGATAGCAAAAGAGCAGCCTAGGCTGCTCTTTTTATTGCTAAGAATACAGTTTAAAAAACTTACTCTTCCAGCAGGGTGACATGCCCAATGTACGGCAGGTGGCGATACTGCTGCGCGTAGTCGATACCATAACCGACAACGAATTTATCTTCGATTGAATAACCAATCCACTCAACCGGTACATCCACTTCACGACGAGATGGCTTATCCAACAGAGTACAAATTGCTACAGATGCAGGCTCACGCAGGCCAAAAATCTCACGGACTTTATTTAACGTGTTGCCTGAGTCAATGATATCTTCCACGATCAGCACATGCTTACCGCGAATATCTTCATCTAAGTCTTTCACGATTTTCACATCACGGCTTGATGTCATTGCATTGCCGTAGCTTGATACGGTCATGAAATCAACTTCATGAGGTACGGTGATTTTACGGCACAGATCCGCCATAAAAATGAAGGAGCCTTTTAACAGACCAACCAGCACTAAATCACCTTGTTTGTCTTGGTAATGAGCACTAATGCTGTCTGCTAATTCACTGATTCTTTGAGCAATCTCTTCTTCAGAGATCATTACATCCAGAGTATGTTTCATCATCTATTACGCATGTATGGGAAAGGAAAGCGCGTAATTTTAACATAAGCCACACAAAGACGCGACGACAAAACAAATGGCAGTGACCACATCGCCACTGCCAGTTTCGATGACCCTAGCCTACGGTAAAGCCCATCATCATGCCAGTATCTTCATGCTCCAGTAGGTGACAATGTGCCATATAAGGGTGCTGTGGCGTCGCAGTATGTTTAAATTCCACTAAGACTTCGCTCACTTGGCCTTCCACTTTCACAATATCTTTCCAACCTTGGCGATGCGGTTCAACTGGGCGACCATTTTCTTTGAGGATCCTAAAACGCGTTCCGTGAACATGGAATGGGTGCAACATCATATCGCCACGCCCTGAAATCACCCAAATCTCTTGCTGATTTAGCGGCGCATTAAACGCAGGATGGGTCATTGAGAAAACCTGTCCATTGATGGTGTTCGCATTATGAATATCCAGATCACCCGTGCCCATACCGCAATGACCGCCATTACTTTGCGTACCGGCTGCCATATTACCATGACCCATATTGCTGTTATTCATATTGCCATGGTTCATGTTTCCACTCCCCATATTGCCACCATTCATATTGGAATGATCCATATTCCCCATCATACCACCATGACCCCCCATGTTCCCCATAGCCTGCGGACCATATTTTTCGCGCAGCATCATCATGCCTTGCATATCCAAGCGCATATCCATCATCAAATGGAATTTACGGCGATTTAGCCCCGTCAGTGAAGGAATGGCAGCAATCGTTGCTAATTGCTCAGGTAATTTTCCAGCTCCCGCACTTAAAGTAGTTTCAATGCGTAAAACAGGCAGTGGCTGATCAAATGGCGCGATGGTCATTCCCATTTGCCCAACAGGTAAAGTGACAAGGTCGAAGGAACGACCATCTGAGGCATCAATCAATACTTCAAAGCGCTCGCCCATTAAAATTGGCAATTCAGTTAATGCGATAGGTTCAGCCAGCAATCCACCATCACTGCCCACCACATACATTTTTCGTCCATCACTGGTCGATACGTTCAAACTACGTGCGTTACAACCGTTTAATAACCGCAGGCGGATCCAACCTTTCGGTGCGACATGTTTAGGATAAACCGCTCCATTCGTCAGCATCATATCCCCAAACCAGCCCACGGCAGCACTCATGACGTCTAATTGATAATCAATTTGTCCGTCATCTTTTAAGCGCTTATCTTGCAGAATAACGGGAATATCATCGACGCCCCACTCGCTCGGTAAGCCATGTTTTTGGCTATCTTCATCTTTAACAAGCACTAATCCCGCTAACCCCATCGCCACTTGGTAACCCGTTTTTCCGTGAGTATGAGGATGGAACCAGCAAGTGGCTTCAGGTTGGTTGAGGGTGAAATTGACTTTACGGCTAGCTCCGGGAGCGATAATTGCTTGAGGCCCACCATCTTGCTCACCGGAAATTTCCAGACCATGCCAGTGTACGGTTGTCTCTTCAGGTAATTGGTTGGTGATATTAATGTTTACTGACTGCCCATTTTTCAGGCTAAGTGCGGGTCCCAATAAATCACCATTATATCCCCACGTTGTGGTTTTCTTGCCCGGCACAAACTGTGAAATACCTTGCTTGATGGCGATTTGAATATTCCCTTGTGCATCCGGTTCTACAAGTGGTGGAATAGCCAATGAGGGATAATTCCCGGCAGCGACGGCCATGCGGCTCCAAACTGGCAGTGCGCTCGCGGCATAAGCGATAGCACTCAGCTTCAGAAAATCACGACGTAACATAGATAACCTTCCTTTTATTTATCAAAATCAACAATCAGTGAGCACGGTATGACAAGTCTGAAATTGCCCTTGCCAAGCAAAACGTGGTTTAATGATTGGGATGATAAAGCTTCCCCTTACAGGAAGGTCAATAAACCCATGCATCTAATATGGGTTTATTACATAGATTTAAGAAAGTTAGAATTGACTAACGAATCTATACACAAAATAATCTAAAGTACTTAGTATCTATAGAGCACATCGTAGCCATAAAGAAATCAGGCAAATTGATGTAATGCGAGTATGTTCTTATGCTAATGTTACTTGACATAAAAACCAGATGAATATCGAATGCAAAAATTTATATTGATGTCATGCTTAATGATGCTTTTGGGGCTAACCAATACCGCCAAAGCACTCTCTACCAATGAAGCTGAAGACCTCGCTGATCTGACCGCTGTATTTATTTATTTAAAATATGATTGCGGCTATTCCCAAATTCCTGACAGAGAAATTGAACGCGCCATTGTTTACTTTGCGAAAAGTAATAAGTGGGATTTGGGAAACTACAACTCCGATAAAATGAGTAAGCTGAATAAAGAAAGCTACGATGATTTAAAAGGCATTCCACTGACTCAAGAGTTTAAATGCCAATCTTTGGCGAGAGACTCTTTAGGGCTATTTGCTTACGTAAAATAAGCCTAAAATCCCAGCGGAAACATGTCGATGCCCCTTATAATCCACATCGATACATGTTTCCATCTTATCCCTCTTTCTTCCCTTTTCGCTCCTGCCAAAACAGAACTACTGATGGAATCGTTTGGATAATCACCATCCGAATAATATGGTTCGACATGACAAAGCCCGCATCTAAATTCATCGTTATTGCTGCGAAAGTCATCGCTTCCATACTTCCCGGTGCCCAAGCCAACAATAACACCGCAATATCATACCCCGTGATCCACGCAGCAAACACCGTGATCAAAAAGGTCAAAATAATATTGATGATCACCACTTGGGCTGAAGAGTAGATATTTTTTATCAGCGCGGATAGCGGGAATACAATGAAATGATTTCCGATATTCATCCCAATTAACACCATGCTCAGCTCAGTCAGCATCAATGGGAAATCGAGCTGAACATCAATCCAACCTTGAATTAACGTTGCCGCCCCGAGGGACGTTAACATAAAAGGCGCCGGTACTCGCAGGCGTTGCAAAAACATCCCGACCACCACTCCCACCGTCACTATCACCAATAACCAGAACGTGGATTCTAGGGTTAACGCTGGCCATTCAATTAGTGGCTGAGGATCGCCTTCACTCCCCACCACCAAACCTGCCAATAAAATAAGGATAATCAAACGTATAGTATGTGAGATGACAATTTTTTGCGGCGGAGTATGGGTGTGATCCGTTAAGGCAAGGATAGCGGCCATTGCTCCCGGTACCGAGCCCAACATCGCTTCCTGTTTTGTCCACCCGACCTTGCGGTGAAACCAGAAAAAGCTAAATGAAAACTGCACGGCCAAACAGACCACCAGCATCAATAACAGTAATAATAAGTTATCTGCATCCTTCAGCGACACTTGATTAAACATCAACCCCACAGAGGTTCCGAGCGTCACTTGAACAAAAGTAATGGTATGTTTAGGGATAGGAAATGAGAAGCCAAAACGATGGAAAATTATAATGGCGATAATAGGGCCAAACATCAACGCTAAGGGAATGCCGATATAAGTGAGTGCACCGCCAACAATGGCACAAAGAATGATCCCAACACTCATTTTTATCAGCTTTATCATCGGACAGTAACCATTGATATAATTAATTATGAGATTAAGTTATATCACAATCATTCAAGCTCATGAGGCTAAGAATGCTGAAATGAGTGTCGTGCCTGTTTTTCGTGAAGGTTTGACCGATAATCCTACGAGGTGCATAAAATCCCCCTATAGACAGGAGGATATTAGGTGAATTTGAGAGGGGTTAATGTCTATGGTTTTTCAATCTGCTGCTTATCCGCAGTCGCTTGATTAATAATCGCTTTTGCCATCCATTGTGCGATTTCAGTGACCTGATCGTTATCCAATTTCCAGATATCTTTTAATACCAAGAAAATTTCCGATCCGTAGATCACGGAAAATGCTTTAATCACTTTATCAATGACTTCATCCGGAAACTCAGATTTCATCGGTGATGTTACCATCGCCAAAATATCTTTACGATTACCACGCTCTAATCGTTTCTCTTCGGGTTCCGGTGAAGGTGATGAACGCCCAAGCGCCCACTGTTGAAGTGATGTTTGTAACGCTGCACGCAAAACCCCTTCGTGAGCAAACATACGTGGAAATGCATAACGTAACAGCTCATCGATCCGCTCTTCTGTTTTTTCGCTTTGCGGTTTCCACGTCAAAATAGGGCCGAGGCTAACATTCACTGTCGCGGCAATCAGATCACTTTGCGTTGGAAAATAACGATACGCAGTCGCACGCGAAACGCCCGCTTCCATCGCTAACTCAGACACTGACGGCATTGCCCCTTTTTCAAATAGATCAACTGCCGTTGACACGAGTAAATTATAGGTACGTTTGCGCGTTCCTTTGTAGTCTGGCATGAGATGGCTCAGTGGCATGTCTTTATCCTTAAAATCGCCTTTCTATGAGTGTAGACAATATCTTTCACAGTACATATTTTCCGATAAGCATTCTTAATCGTCTGACGAGTATATTGTGTGCTCGCTCTCAAAATTACGCTATAAATACAGCACGGTAAATCATTATATTTAAATATTCATGGACAAAAACCATTAATCTGGTTTAACTATTTTATGATAACCATTCTATTTATAATGTTTAATCAATAAGATACAAATCATCTTCTATACATCAAAGCAGATAACGCCAAAAAATGAGACTGCAGTCTCATTATTGACTTATCGTAAATGATACTATAGTCTCATTGAGATGGAAAATTCAACATACCCTACACATATTAAGTAACCAAACAAAGTTACATAAAAAACAAAGGATTTTTCTATGCCAAAGCATCAGGGTTTTATTTATGTCGCAAGCACCCTAGACACCAAAAGCGCTGAACTTTTTTATGTCAGTGACTTAATTAAAAATGCAGGGCTTGCTGTACGTACCGTTGATTTGAGTACTCAGCCATCATTATTAGAAAAAAATGCTGATGTCACCGCTGAAATGGTTGCCAGTTTCCACCCTCAAGGTGCTGGCGCCATTTTCTGCGGAGATCGCGGGAAAGCGATAGAAGCGATGGCGCAAGCCTTCAGCCTCTATCTTGCTGCACAAACTGACGTCGCCGCAATACTTGGGCTAGGCGGCTCAGGGGGTACGGCACTGATTACACCAGCAATGCAAATTTTACCTGTCGGTGTGCCAAAACTTATGGTCTCCACCATGGCCTCGGGCGATATTTCCGGGTATATCGGCGCGAGTGATATCGCCATGATGTACTCCGTCACGGATGTTTCTGGACTCAATGTCATTTCACGTAAAGTCCTGAAAAATGCAGCCAACCAAATTGCTGGCGCTGTCTGGTTTGATAACGGTGAAGCCGATACCGCTGAAAATAAACCCGCCATTGCCTTGACCATGTTTGGCGTCACCACCCCTTGCGTCCAGCAATTGACAGCAAAATTAGAACATGACCATGATTGCCTAGTATTCCATGCAACGGGAAGTGGCGGCAAAGCCATGGAAAAATTGATTGATAGCCGCTTATTAGATTCCGTTTTGGATATCACCACCACGGAAGTGTGCGACTACCTATTTGGTGGCGTATTGGCTTGCGATGAAGACCGCTTTGGTGCCATCGCGCGAACTCAAACACCTTGCGTATTATCTTGCGGTGCGTTGGATATGGTGAACTTTGGTCGCCCTTCCACCGTGCCAGAACAGTATAAAGACAGACAGTTTTATCACCATAATGCCCAAGTCACACTGATGAGAACAACCGTAGAAGAAAACCGTCAAATGGGACATTGGATAGCAGAAAAGCTGAATGCTTGTGAGGGCGAAATTCGCTTTATTATCCCAACAGCCGGTTTTTCCGCATTAGACATCGACGGCGCACCATTTTGGGATCCGCAGGCAGACCAAGCCTTTATCGACGCATTAACACAGCACTTAGTCACAACAGAAAAACGACAATTAATATTAAGCCCGCATCACATTAATTCCCCTGAATTCTGTGAGCAGGTTATTGAATTACACCAGGAAATAGTAAACAAGTAGAGGTTCATCAATGAAACATAACCGCGAAGACTTACTGAAAAATTTCAGAGAGATGATTGCTCGTGGAGAACCCATCATTGGCGGTGGCGCAGGTACTGGTCTGTCCGCTAAATGTGAAGAAGCCGGTGGCATCGACTTAATCGTTATTTATAATTCAGGTCGTTACCGTATGGCAGGTCGTGGCTCTCTCGCCGGTCTGCTAGCTTATGGTAATGCCAACGAAATCGTGATGGATATGGCGAAAGAAGTTCTCCCTGTCGTGAAGCACACCCCTGTGCTTGCTGGGGTTAACGGTACCGATCCATTCTGTCAGTTCGATAAATTCCTTGATGATATCAAGGCAACTGGCTTTGCTGGGGTGCAAAACTTCCCAACCGTAGGACTGATTGACGGTAACTTCCGCGCCAATTTAGAAGAAACAGGCATGGGTTACGGTTTAGAAGTCGATATGATCCGCATGGCGCATGAAAAAGGGTTATTAACCACGCCATACGTCTTTAGCCGTGAAGATGCCATTGCAATGGCACAGGCGGGTGCGGATATTATTGTGCCACACATGGGCCTGACCACTGGCGGCAACATCGGCGCGGAAACCGCTGTCACACTGGCGGATTGCGTTGAACTTATCAATGATTGGGCGAAAGCCGCAAAATCTGTACGTGATGATGTGATTATTCTGTGCCACGGTGGCCCTATCGCCACGCCGGAAGATGCAGAATATATTTTAGCGCACTGCCCAGATTGCCACGGCTTCTACGGTGCAAGTTCCATGGAACGTTTACCGACAGAAGTGGCATTAAAAGAGACCACACAGCAATTTAAATCAATAACTCGCTAGTTTTCATTCTGTATTTTTTGTTTTACTTTATTTTTGCCAACACCAGGACGCCTACTTCGGTAGGCGTTTTTCTTTCTATTTATTATTCAACTTATTGGCTATCCAACCTATTGACCGTCCATATCGGCCATTTGGGCTTTTTTCTTTTTGCGTAAACTCAGTAGCCCAAATAACGCAGGCAAGACAACAGGCAACGAAAAATAGAGCACGCCAAACGCAAACGCCACATGCGGCTTTTCAGGAAACTCCCCACCCGTACCGATAGAGTCTAAATAATGAATCGATTCCAGATACGCTGGCGTTAACCCACCATACGGCACCATCCACGATAACAACAGCGCAGTAAAGATACTGAACATAAAGTTCATTGCCATTAAAGCGGAATAACCCATATTTTCTTGGCGCTCTTGGTCGGTTCGACTAGTTAATCCAAACAGCATCCTGTTGACCACTGTCGCACTGTAGAGATATAAAATGACGGGAGAATCTCCCAGCACTGACATATTAATGGCCAGCGCAAAAAGACCATAAAACAAGGCAAATCCTAATATCACAAAAAAATTCTTAAATACCGACATAAATACGCCGGAGTGCACTAGGATAAACTCGAATATAAGGATCAACGTGAGGTTATAAATAATCTCGACACTGTAATTTTCAGGGAAAAACCAAACCGAAATAATAAAACCCACATAGAATATTGAAAATCCATAATTGATCATTTTCGAAAAAGCACGAACGACGCTAAATGAATTATGGGTCTCTTTAACGCTTTTGACCGCTTTCTTCTTAGGGAAAAAACTCGCTGATGAGGATTGGCGCCCTCTATTTTTATTCGTAACCGGTTTCTTTTCCTTGGGTGTTTCCATTCTATTTCTCCGTTGACACTCTTCTATGCTGGTGTCGAACCAATCCTAAATAATGGCGTTATTCTGAAGGGGAATAAAATAAAAAGCGAGGAGAGAAAATGACACGCAGTCACAATGCTATTCATTATGCTGCGCACCATTAATCAGTGATTAACGCTATTTGAAAATTAAACCAGCTTAGCGATTAAGCTATCTAAATCACCTTGCAGGAAATTCACTGGTGGAATTTCAATGACGGTATACGCCCCCGCAGGCTGTTTCATGGTTGCACGTGCGGCAGATACCATAAACTGCGACGTTAATGCAGGGTTATTGATACGCATTGAGTATTCGAATAACTGATTGTGTGTCGCACCAGAAACCCCTTTATGGGTCATTTGAACGCCGTGTCCCACATCTTTTAATGCATCAATGCTATCCACTTGGCGAATATGCGTTTCATCGGAAGAGAAATAACTATCTTGCTTGATTGCGCGCACCACATCATCAAACTTTGCACCCGCTTCCAGCTCAACATACACCATACGACGATGGACGCCAGTACCTAGAGGGATGGTGACTGAAAGTGCATCTTTCACGCCATCAACTGCTTTCGCCGCAACGCTATGCCCCATACTCATACCTGGGCCAAAGTTAGTGTAAGTCACCCCTTTTGGTGCCATTGCCAGCATCAGCGTACGCATGATGGAGTCTGAACCCGGATCCCAGCCTGCCGATACAATTGACACACTGTTATGCTTCTTCGCGACGCTATCAAGCTGGTGTTTTAATGCCACGATATCAGAGTGCACATCGAAGCTATCTACGGTATTAATCCCTAGGCTTAAGATTTTCTCTGCTAAAGTTCCGATAGCACGTGTAGGGGAACAAAGTAACGCAACATCCACGCCATCTAATTTTTCGATGTCATCAACCACGTTATATCCGGCTAATTCCGCTGGAATATCTTGGGTATTACGACGTACAATTCCGACTAATTCGAAATCATCAGCGGCTTGAACAGCTTCTAGTGCATAACGACCAATATTGCCGTAACCCACTATTGCTGTTTTAATTTTTGTCATTGTGACTCCTCGGTCATTCTGATGTCATATTTCAAATACAAGATGCATATCAATAACAAATTTATATAGATTAAACAAAGCTTAATTATCTAAAAAGTTCCGGCTTTTATTACTAGGTTACTTTATCAATTAGAGGTAGAATCCGAGCAAATCTCGTTCTTTTCTCTAATTTCAACGAATACAAAGGTTCTTAATGCATCAGCCCGATGTCACTGAGAGGTCACTCTATTCCCTCAGTTGGCCAATCTTTATTGATATTTTCCTTCATTTGGCCACCTTATTAATTAATACCTACATGGTGAGCCATGTATCGACGGCCTACCTTGCTGCAATGGGGGTCGGGAATCAGGTTTTTGACCTATTTATTACTATCTTTAACTTTATTAGCGTGGGATGTAGCGTCGTTATCGCCCAATATCTGGGGGCAGGTCGCCGTGATAAAGCCAGCCAAGCGATTCATATTTCCATCGCCTTTAACTTTATATTAGGTTTCTCCAGCGCCTTAATTGCGCTCTTTTTTGGCTACAAAATTCTGACCATTATGAATACCCCATCCCACTTAATGGATGATGGGTACGCATATTTACACATTTTGGGTATCTGTTTAATTCCAGAAGCGATCTCCATCATTCTCGCGGCTTGTTTACGCGTTTATGGTAAAGCTCAGCCAGCGATGTGGGTCACTCTGATTGCCAATATCATTACCGTGATTGGTAACATGATTGTGCTGTATGGCTTCTTTGGTTTACCGCAATATGGTCTGGAAGGCGTTGCATGGTCAACGGTGGTTGGACGCGTTGTGGCAGTCATTTTACTGTTCTGCCTGCTGTTCTATGGGCTAAGAATCAAATTTACCCCAATGATGCTGATCCGTTGGTCCAGTAAAATGCTCAGCAAAATCCTGCATATTGGTTTACCTGCCGCGGGCGAAAACTTGGTGTGGATCCTGCACTTTATGACCGCATCCGCCTTTATCGGCTTAATGGGTGAAACTGCCCTTGCTGCGCAAACCCTCTATTTCCAACTTTCGCTATTTATTATGCTGTTTGGAATTTCCATTAGTATTGGTAATGAGATTATGGTCGGGCATTTAGTGGGCGCTAAGCGCTTTGAAGATGCCTATCGCCGTGCGTTTAAGAGTTTGAAATGGGGCTTTTACGTCACTATCGGCGTGGTGTTTGTATTCTGGTTATTCCGCGCACCCATCCTCGAAAGCTTAACGGACGATCAAGGCATCATTCAGTTATTGCTGCCAATTTTCTTATTATCCGTATTCTTAGAGCCGGGACGTACTATCAACATCGTCATGGTAAACGCCCTTCGCGCCTCTGGTGATGCGAAATTCCCATTATTAACCGCCGTACTCTTTATGTGGGGGATCGCCATTCCATTGGGCTACTTCCTTGGCATAAAAATGGAAATGGGGTTAATCGGTATCTGGATTGGATTCTTTGTCGATGAGTGGGTTCGCGGGCTCACCAATGCGTGGCGCTGGCGTTCACGTAAATGGCAAAGTAAACGCCTCGATTTAGAAAGCTAAGCTCTCCGTATCCTACCTATGAAAATAGGTAGGATTTTTGTGATCGGCATCATATTTAAAAATATTTACCCCAAACAAATCATATTAGAGATAAATTTTCTCTCTCATCCCCATTTATCCATAAACATTGTGAAGTTTTTCTCCGTCCTCTTCATTAGAATAATTCCATCACCACATGACTTTTAGGGATATCACCATGGCAACGCAAACTGAAGAACTTCTCTGGCAATATTTTATCAATGCCGTCAAACAAGACGTTAAACCTGCTCTGGGTTGTACTGAACCCATTTCCCTTGCTTATGCAGCGGCAAAAGCAGCGTCTTATCTGTCATCGCCAGTGATCCGCGTTGCCGCATTTGTTTCCCCTAATCTCATGAAAAATGGTATGGGCGTCACCGTTCCGGGAACAGGAATGGTGGGATTACCGATTGCCGCGGCGCTAGGCGCAGTGGGCGGTGATGCCGACGCTGGGTTAGAAGTATTAAAATCAGCATCACCTGAAGCAATTGCACGCAGTAAAGCGATGCTCGCGGACGGTTCCATCACCGTTGATATTAAATCCCCTTGTGATGATGTTGTTTATTCAGAAGCGACAGCCTACAGCGACAATGATTCTGCCACGGTGATCATCGCAGGCTCTCACACGCATATTGTCAAAATTATCCATGGAGATCAGGTTCTGTTCGATATTACTGAGAATAAAACAGAAACCCGGGATCCCGTTGATTGTGGTACCGATGTCAGCTTACCGAAAGTCACTGCTAAAGCGGTTTATGAGTTCGCAACTCAAGCACCATTAGACGATATTCGTTTCATTCTTGAAGCCGCACACTTAAATGATGCGTTATCTCAAGAAGGTTTGCGCAATAGCTACGGCCTGCATATTGGTAAAACGTTGCAGGCTCAACGTGACCGCGGTTTATTGTCCAAAGATTTATTATCCGAAATTATGATCCGCACAACGGCAGCCTCTGATGCACGTATGGGCGGTGCGGTATTGCCCGCCATGAGTAATTCCGGTTCCGGTAACCAAGGTATTGCAGCTACTATGCCGGTCGTTGTGACCGCAGATTATCTGCAATCTACCGAAGAACAGTTAGCTCGTGCGCTGATGCTCTCCCATTTAATGGCCATTTATATTCATAACCAACTGCCTGCGCTTTCTGCATTATGTGCGGCAACCACCGCAGCAATGGGTGCTGCTGCTGGGATTGCATGGTTATTGGAAGCTCGCTATGAAGTGGTCGCAATGGCAATCTCAAGCATGATCGGCGACGTCAGCGGCATGATCTGTGATGGGGCATCCAACAGCTGTGCAATGAAAGTCTCCACCAGTGCGAGTGCGGCATACAAAGCCGTATTGATGGCGCTAGATAATAGCTGCGTAAGAGGCTCGGACGGAATTGTGTCGGATGATGTGGATCAGTCGATTGCGAATTTGTGTTCGTTGGCGGCGGGCTCAATGCGGCATACGGACATTCAAATAATCGAAATAATGTCCTCCAAAGCTCGCTAATTCTTCGCTCTTCGAGCTGTCGCTGTGTTGGTTGCACTCGTTAAGGCTAGTCACATACTTATGTATGCTCCTAGCCCTTAACTCGATTACCGCCTTGCGACAACTCGAATATCTTTGAATTAGAATCTTCTGTTAGCTTCTTCTTTGTTTTTATTGAGTTTTTATTGCGTTTTTATTGATTTTCTAGTGCGGCGAATTTTTCGCGAATTTCGGCTTCGGGGAGATCGATGCCGATGAAAACGAGGACGCTGCTGCGCGTTTCATCTTCGCCCCAATCTCTATCCCAATCGGCGCTATACAGGCGCTGGACACCTTGGAATAATAGGCGCTTTGGCTCGTCGATAATGGACAAAATTCCCTTATAGCGTAATAAATTATCTGCAAAACCGAGTAATAAATCTTCCATCACTTGGGAGACGGCCATCAACTCTACAGGGTAATCAAACTCCAGCACAATCGACCCTACTTCATTTTGCTGCTTAGGCGCGAAACGGAACGTCGGTTGCTTAACATTGAGTTTTGAATCCAACAAAAAGCCTTCAATATCTAGCAGCAAATCTAAATTAATATCCCCATGAACCACTGGATAAATCGGTGCTCGGGCATTAATGCGCTGCAAACGCTCAATCAACGCATCAGTATTTGGCTCAATATCGGTTTTGGTGAGAAGGATTCGGTCAGCATAACCAATTTGCGCTTGGGCAATGGCGAAATCATTAAGCTGCTTATCGGCATGAACTGCATCCACCAAAGTAATAATGCCATCCAATAAATAACGCTCGCACAGCACTTCATGAGAGAAAAATGTTTGTGTAATCGGACCTGGATCGGCCATACCCGTACACTCAATCACTAAACGCTCAAAATCGAGTTTGCCGCTGTCTAAACCATCCAATAAATCCAACAGCGCATTTTCTAATTCATTAGAACGACTGCAACAAATACAGCCATTACTTAAGGTGGTGATTTGCGTGGCACGGTCGCCAATCAACGCATTATCGATAGGAACTTCGCCGAACTCGTTTTCGATCACGGCAATTTTATGGCCATGCTCCGCGTTGAGAATGTGGCTCAATAGCGTGGTTTTTCCTGCCCCCAAAAAGCCCGTTAAAATCGTTACATTGATTGGTTTCATTATTGCCCTCATCATGCCATTCATTGATAAGAAAGTTCGTTAACAGCAGCGAAATCCGCCTTTACCATTGCCGCCGTAGCGAGCATCTTGTCGTTCACGAAAAAACTCTTTATAGGTCATCACAGGTTTATCGGGGTGATTATCTTTCATGTGCTGCACGTAAGTATCGTAGTCGGGGATCCCCACCAGCATACGCGCCGCCTGCCCTAAATATTTACCAGTTTTACCCAAGTTTCCAAACATAACCATCTCCAAAGGCAAAATGCCCGACACTGCATTTTCGTACAATGTCGGGCTTCCCTTACTGTTTCGAGTGAAACTTAACTCGATGCATTATTCTGCTCTTAGTGTGAAGATGACACTTTCACACCCTCTTTAGGAACAGGAACATAAGGGGTTTCTTTATCTGTACGATTTGGGTTTTTATGGGCTTTCATTCCCACACGGATACCGTAGAAGATAATACCGTAAACCACCACTAAGAACAGAATACTCAGACCCGCGTTAGTGTAGTTATTAATAATAATGTGATTCATATTAGTAATTTCTTGTGCCGTTAACTCAGCACCACCCGCGGCGATTTTCTCTTTGTAAGATTTCGCTAAGTATAAGAAACCTTCCAGTTGAGGATTATCGCTGAATAATTTCAGTCCCAGAGCCCATGTGGTACAGATTAATAACCATACCGCTGGTAACACAGTGACTAAGATGTATTTACTGCGTTTCATCTTAATCAATACAACCGTACTCAGGACTAACGCTACCGCTGCCAGCATCTGGTTGGAGATACCGAACAGTGGCCACAAGCTCTTAACGCCGCCCAGTGGGTCAACAACGCCTTGATACAGTAAATAACCCCATAAACCTACGCATCCAGCTGTACCGATGATCCCAGCAAACAGAGAGTCGGTTTTCTTCAGGAATGGCACGAAGTTACCCAGTAAATCTTGCAGCATAAAGCGGCCAGAACGGGTACCCGCATCCAGTGCCGTTAAGATAAACAGTGCTTCAAACAGGATACCGAAGTGATACCAGAAGCCCATATTGGCAGCAGGCATAATTTCGTGGAATACAAATGCAATACCGACAGCTAAGGTTGGCGCACCACCGGCACGGTTCAGAATCGAAGGTTCACCAATATCTGTCGCTGTTTGCATAATTTGTTCAGGGGAAATCACAAAGCCCCATGAACTGACCGTTGCTGCTGCATGAACAGACACATCTTTCAGTTGCGCCATAATTGCCGCGCCATCAGGGCCACCCAGCTCATGCAGGTTAGGCATAGTGATACCTAATGCTGATGGTGGAGTGTTCATTGCAAAGTACAGGCCTGGCTCGATGATAGAAGCGGCCACTAGCGCCATGATAGCCACGAAAGATTCCATTAACATCGCACCGTAGCCGATGTAACGCGCGTCTTTCTCGTTCGCTAACAGTTTTGGCGTCGTACCTGAAGAGATTAAGGCGTGGAAACCGGATACAGCACCACACGCAATGGTGATAAACAGGAATGGGAACAGTGTACCTTTCCAAACAGGACCAGAACCATCAACAAACTGCGTCACCGCTGGCATTTTCAGTTCAGGGTTAAGGATAACAATACCCACTGCTAAACCAACGATAACCCCGATTTTCAGGAATGTAGCTAAGTAGTCACGAGGCGCCAAAATCAGCCATACAGGCAGTAACGCGGAAACAAACGCATAACCGACTAAAGCATAAGTAATGGTTGTATCTTTAAAGGTCAGTGCTGGGCCCCAGTAAGGGTCGTGTGCAATCACACCACCAAACCAAATAGAAGCGACTAACAGTGCAATACCGATAACGGCAATTTCACCCACACGTCCCGGTCGGATATAGCGCATGTATATCCCCATAAAGAGTGCAATCGGCACAGTGGAGCAAACCGTAAAGACACCCCATGGGCTTTCTGCCAGTGCTTTAACCACGATCAGCGCCAATACGGCGAGGATGATGATCATAATTAAGAAGCAGCCAAACAGTGCTAGCGTACCTGGGATTGGCCCCAATTCTTCTTTAACTATCTCACCAAGGGATGCACCGTTACGGCGTGAGGAGATAAACAGCACCATAAAGTCCTGTACCGCCCCCGCAAGGACAACCCCTGCCAGTAGCCACAATGTTCCCGGTAAGTAACCCACCTGAGCCGCCAATACTGGTCCAACTAATGGACCCGCCCCTGCGATAGCCGCAAAGTGGTGACCAAACAGAACGTTTTTATTGGTTGGAACATAGTTTAAGCCGTCATTATTAATGACCGCTGGTGTAGCACGCGTTTCGTCCAGCTTCATCACTTTTTTAGCGATATATAAGCTGTAGTAGCGATAAGCAATCAGATACACCGCCACTGATGCGACGACGATCCATAATGCACTAATGTGCTCGCCGCGTCTTAGCGCGACAACCCCTAAACAGATTGCACCGATGATCCCGAGGATCATCCATGGAATGTGTTTTAAAATACCATTTTTGTTCATAGAACACCCTTCTGAGGTAGAACGAACATGCCATTAATACGTAATTACCGTTTATTAAACTGCGAAAACGTTGTTTTTAGTCGTTTTCGATGAATAACAAATGATTTTTTAATAGGCAGTGGTTGAATGATTTTGAATGTGAAAAATTGAGTTCTGCCATAGTGGGTATGGTAAGAAATTACTATCAGGAAAAGCGAAAAGTTACCTTGAGTGGTGGCATACAGAATTAAGCGGTTAGTTTTTTGCAGTGAATGGTTTTCAAGCGTCGCCCAACCCTAAAAAAATGTGATCTGAGTACCAAATATTTTCTATTTCAATAAGTTAAGTAATTTTTAAAATCATGTTTAAATTGTGACTTTTGTTAAATCCCAGAGGGTAATACATGAATAAAACGCTAATTCCCCCCCTTGAGCGGATTAACAATTTCTTGCCATTCTCCCCCAATCCACCAGCTATGTTCTCCGTCGGTTTGCCGCTCACACTTCTCGCCGACCTTGGCTTTACCGTTTTCGAATGGATATGCACAATCATAAATCGGCTCAATCACAATCTCTCCAGTTTGTGCGTTGGCATAACCTATTTTTTCCCCCTGACGAATTCGGTATAGCCCTTCACTCGCAGGGTCAAGACCATTATCAAAATAGTAAAACTGATACACTTCATTATCCTGCTTATCCACGAGCCTGATGCCACCTTTTGTATATACGCTTCCTTTAAGGCAATACAGGAAAGGTGAAGAAGGTTCAAAGCAGCGGATTTTTTCGCTTTCTTCTTCCGCCATTAACTGAAACTGTTCTTCGAGTGGCATGGCAGCTGCCATTGTCGTCAACACAGAACTCATCAGCATGCTTTTTATTAGTATCGCTTTCATTCGTAAAGGCGCCTCTCATTTTATTAGACGCCCAGCATCCCTTAAAGCATTCCTAATGGGTATCAGATAATCACGCAATTCTTTTCTATGCGTCTTTTTCGTTCGCACTATTTTTCACTAAGAATAACCCAACCAATAAAACATTAACTTATTAATAAAATTAAAAACAAGACTAAAAAATTATGAAATTAATATTTTCCTTTTAAATAACAATAATTAGATAAAACTAAAAAATAGTTACATAGGAAATTATTTTTGAAGCAAATCACACTAAAAGAACATTATTCATACATTAATAACTCAAAGGCGTTATTGTTAACTAAATGATGATTGAATGTTAATTTCAATGAGGATATGAAATGAGCACACAAAAATATGACTATATTATTGTCGGTGCAGGCTCCGCAGGTTGTGTTCTCGCCGCACGCCTGATCCAAGAAACCCAAGCTCGCGTGCTACTTATTGAAGCGGGCGGTTGCGATAACCACATGTTTATCCGTATGCCTGCTGGTGTAGCAAAAATTATTGCCCAAAAAAGTTGGCCCTATGAAACCGAACCAGAACCTCACGCCAACAACCGCAAAATGCAAATTGCTCAAGGTCGCGTGCTCGGGGGCAGCAGTTCAGTCAATGGCATGATCTACATTCGCGGGCAAAAACAGGATTATGATAACTGGGAACAAAAGTACGGATGCGAAGGCTGGGGTTATCAAGATGTCCTACCGTGGTTTAAAAAAGCCGAACGCAATGAAAGCCTAACCGGGGAATACCACGGCACTGAAGGACCTCTTCCCGTCAGTGAAAACCGTTATCGCCATCCACTTTCTATGGCATTCATTCAAGCGGCTCAAGAACATGGTTTACCTTACGTTAATGACCTTAATGGAGAGAGCCAACAAGGAACCAGTTTCTATCAAACCACCACACACAATGGGGAAAGAGCAAGCACCTCCAAAACCTATTTGAAATCAGTGGCAAATAGCGACCGTTTAACTCTCAAACTTAATACCCAAGTTAATCGCATTATTATCCGCGATGGGCAAGCGGTTGGCGTGGCTTACCAAGGTAAAAATGGTCACGAAGTCGAAGCCCTAGCGCGAGAAGAAGTGCTAGTTTGCTCCGGCGCAATGGGATCAGCGAAGTTATTGATGCTCTCTGGTATCGGCCCTGAAGAACACCTTTCTTCTTTAGGGATCAAAACCGTAACGAATTTACCCGTGGGCAAAAACTTTCACGACCATTTGCATATGTCCATCAACGTCACCACCAAAGAGCCCATCAGCTTATTTGGTGCCGACCAAGGCTTTGCCGCTATCAAACATGGTTTTGAGTGGATGGCATTTCGCAGTGGGCTACTCGCTTCTAACGTTTTAGAAGGAGCCGCCTTTAAAGACAGTTGCAACCAAGGTCGCCCAGATGTGCAAATTCACTTTTTACCTATTTTAGATAGCTGGGATGATGTACCGGGAGAGCCGCTACCTGCCGCTCACGGTTTTTCACTGAAAGTCGGTTACTTACAACCTAAGTCTCGCGGGGAAATTTTACTGCGTAGCCAAAACCCGCAAGATCCGTTAAAAATTCACGCCAATTACTTAGCTGAACCAGAAGATATGGCAGGTTGTAAACGTGCGGTGAAATTCGGTTTAGAGGTATTAAGCCAGCCATCATTGCAAGCTGTCAGTAAAAATACATTGATGCCGCCAGCCCAAGTTCAGCATGATGAGGAGCAATTAGAAGAGTTTGTGCGTAATTTCTGTAAAACGGTTTATCACCCTGTTGGCACTTGCCGTATGGGAACCGATACCGCAAATTCCGTCACGGATTTACGTCTTCGCGTTCATGGGATCAACAAACTACGTGTGGTGGATTGTTCTGTGATGCCAGAAATCCCAAGTGGCAATACCAATGCGCCAACCATCATGATTGCGGAACGCGCAGCCGCGATGATTATTGAAGATAGGCAATAATCCCCCTAAAAAGCCCCCCGCCTAAACCCAGCATGGCGGGGGATAATCACTAGCCTGTTACTTTCACTCGATCCGCCGCCGTTTTTGCCATCTCTAGGGCTTGCTCAATCGAATCTCCGACCGCGAGCGCCACACCTAAACGACGCGTTCCTGCTATTTCCGGCTTACCAAATAGACGCAATTGAATATCAGAACCAAGTGCCTCATGAATGCCCGAAAAAACTACATTCCGGCTATGCAGCTCTGGTAAAATCACGGCCGATGCGCTAGCCCCATACTGGCGAACAGTGCCAATCGGTAAGCCTAAGAAAGCGCGGACATGTAATGCGAATTCAGATAGGTTTTGAGAAATTAACGTCACCATGCCTGTGTCATGAGGGCGAGGAGAGACTTCGTTGAAAATGATCTCATCGCCACAGACAAACAGCTCCACACCAAATAAGCCGTATCCACCTAAAGCGGTGACAATTTTCTTCGCCACATCCTGCGCTTTTTGCAAAGCAATGTCACTCATCGCTTGCGGCTGCCAAGATTCGCGATAATCGCCTTTCTCTTGGCGATGCCCCACTGGTGCGCAGAAATGCACACCGTCTGCCGCGCTAATGGTTAATAAGGTAATTTCAAAATCGAAATTCACCATTTTTTCAACAATCACGCGCCCTTGACCTGTACGCCCGCCTTCTTGGGAATAATTCCACGCACTATCAAGCTGCTCCGCGGAGCGAATGATGCTCTGCCCTTTCCCCGACGAGCTCATGACTGGTTTTACAATGCAGGGAAAGCCAATTTCATGGGCTGAGGCTTCAAAATCCGCTTTCGTTTCCACGAAGCGGTATTCAGAGGTTGGGAGCTGTAGCTCTTCAGCTGCTAAACGGCGGATCCCTTCACGGTTCATGGTTAAGTAAACCGCATTAGCAGATGGCACGACTTTTTGACCTTGCTTTTCGAGTTCCACCAACGTTTTGGTGGCAATCGCTTCAATTTCAGGCACGATAAAATCCGGTTTCTCGCTCGCAACAAGTTGGCGTAGTGCTTCACCATCCAACATATTAATGGTGTAGCTACGATGAGCAACATGCATCGCGGGTGCGTTGTCATAGCGATCCACCGCAATCACTTCAATACCCAAACGCTGGCACTCAATCGCCACTTCTTTACCTAACTCCCCCGAACCGAGAAGCATAACTTTTGTCGCGCTAGAACAAAGTGCAGTACCTAATTGGCTCATGATAATGACCTTATATCCCCAGAGATAAATGCTGCTACATAAAAGATAATGTCTAAAAAGATGGCAGGGATTATATACGCAATCGTTTGCTTTGACCATGATAGAAGCGCAGCCTGCTGACGATATTCTCCATAAACAGGCTAATTGATTAAAATCACAGGTTAAATTTGAGGAGGTTCATCTCGCCCGGTCACATAAGGTTGGCGGCGCGCACCTTTGCCATAGCGTTTATGAAGCAGCGCTAACACGCAAAACAGTAGGCCAATCCAAATCAAGGTGAAGCTGACACCTTTGACCCAATCGAAAATTTCATTAAACAGGAAAACGGCTAACAAGAATTGAATTGTTGGCTCTATATATTGTGCTAAACCAATCACCGTTAATGTGGTGCGTTTAATCGCTGCCGTGAAAAAGAGTAATGGAATAATTGTCACAGGTGCCGCCAACATGTACAGCATTTTGGTTTGCCAATCACCATTTTCTACTGCACTCATTCCATGTGCGGATAACCACCATGTAATACCTACCGCTAGGGGTAATAACCAGAGCGCCTCTAAAAACAGCGAGGTGATAACATCAAAACGAATAAATTTACGGATCAAACCATAAACCGCAAAGGCGCTCCCCATCACTAACGCTAAAACGGGCAGTTCCCCATATTGAATAATTTGGTAGGCAACACCGGAGAAAATAAACACCACAGCGAGTTTTTCTGCAAAAACTAAGCGCTCTCGCAAAAAAATCACCCCAAGCAAAATGGAAAATAAGGGATTAATAAAATAACCCAAGCTCGCAGCCAGTACTTGTCCATGGGTTAAAGCATAAGTGAAGGTTGTCCACGACACCGCCATAATCGAGGAGCTAAAAAAACATAGTACAATTGAACGTTTATCTGCCCACACTTGTTTCCACAGGGATTTATTCTTGATAAGCAACCGAATAAAAAATAAGAACGGAAGAGACCAAATCAATCGTTGCGCCAGTAATTCCATGGCTTGAGCATCTGGAAGTAACCGATAAAACAGCGGGGTTATCCCCCAAAGAATATAAGAAAAGATAGCTAATGCTACCCCGGAACGCAGCAACATAATTTATCCGTATGAAAGTGTGGTTGATTTTTCTTCTCTATAATACGCCAATAACGGAAAGATAATAGGTTGAAGTGCAAACTATCACTAAGGTTATCGACCAATTTATTCACACTAAACACTTTTATTAATGATATGAAAACCTATAGTGCAATATCTTTTAAGGAAATCATTACGTGTATTCACTCATTTTTTTTAGAGTGCATTGCAATTTTACGGAGCGAATTTTAATAACTTCATCACAAAACATAAAAACAGATAAAAAATATCAAGGCGGATGATTAATTAAATTTCATAAAATTGCTAATAGTGCTTTTTATGACTAACATTTTGCGATATTATTACTTAGCTAAATAACATTATTTTCATGTTATCTAGAAAACATAATAATCGTAAGACAAGCTTAAAACTCTATCTTGTTACAAAACATTAAACAGATGTTACGTTTTGACACATACTTTAACTTTTGTTTCTTTTTTATATTAAAATTAGGCTAGTACTTTTTTTAATATCAATTACGTTCAGCAATAATCTATAAAAAAGAATAGTTGGAAATATATTGCCATTTTCATCGGTAAATTATTCTCATTCTATTAAACTACGTTAATTTGAATGTCAAATCCGTTTAACAGGAGTTTGGTGATGAATAACGCCATTCATGTAATCGTTGAAAACGATAATGTCTTTAAGAATAAACTGAAATCAAAGATGGAATCTTTAGATTTTATTTTTAAATTCTATAATGACGAAGAGGTATTTATTAGTACTTATACTTACCCTAAAGAAGAGAATGCAAAGGATTGTGTTTTATTATTCGTAGGCAATAACTCAAGTCATATTAATAAATTAAAAAACCTTACTCAATCTTTAGCCGTTGTCCCTGTTATCGTCATCGCAGAAGAACCTTCCGCGGCACTATGTAGAGACTGTTTCAAGGCTGGGGCCTTTGATTTCTATGCATTTCCATTTGATGACAGAGTGTTTCTAAGCGCTATTCAAGGAGCTAATGAACACTTTGATAAACAAAATGAAAATCATAAAAAATATATCTATTTAGCCGATAAATTCGACCGTCTTTCTGCAAGAGAGCGTGAAATCATGGACATGATTTTAGACGGGAACACCAGCAGAGAAACGGCTGAAAAACTATCATTATCACCAAGAACCGTAGAAGTACACCGTTCAAATATTTATACAAAACTAGGAATAAAATCACTGCCTCAATTAATCCAAGAGTATGAATATATTAATACTTATTCTGCAAACGCTTAATTATCTTTATTCACCAGACACCCTTCCTGCCTAATGGTTTATCAAAAAACCATTAGGCATTTTTTCTTCCTCGAGATCATCCAGAAAAATACAATTAAATTTAGATTTTTATTTAGATAACGATTTAGTTTAATCATTTAACTTAACTATCCACTTAACTATTCGGCTAACTATTTTTCACTATCAAACTTAGCATAACGATTATGCATTCTATTTCGCTTTATTAATTCATCACCCTAAAATAACTATTTTTTAATCAATAGTGGAAAATTAAATAAATTGCACTATCATTTTTATACAAGGAAACTGTTACTCTAGTTATTAATAACAAAAATCGCATTTATAGCTAAATATAAGATTAATATATTTAGTTTAAAATAAAATATAAACCTATATATATCCCCATAGCCATTTACTCTAACTGTGAGTATGCGTATTCACTGAAATAAAAATCTATAACGTCAAATTAAAACCAATTCCTAAAAAAAAGCGTACTGAGATCAACATACTTATCGACAAGATAGGTTGATAATCTTAGCTCTTTTTCATTTCTTCTCTTTCGTTTCGCTGCAAGGCGTGACTGAGCCCGCAATCAATATGCATTGATAGTGGGCTTAGTGATTACCGTAAGGCTGTGTGATTTGAATGCTTCGAACGTTTTCAGCATTGCTGCTGAAAATCAGTAGAAGCTTTTTTTATTGGCAGGACTGTTTTTATTGACGGAACTGTTTTTATTAACATAGCTATAGCTTGTATTCGCGAATATCAATCTGATACTGCTTCAACTTGCGCCACAGTGTCGTACGTCCCATATTTAACGCTTGATGCATCTCCTGAATTTTTCCGCCGTAAGCCAGTGCGGCTTCGATAATTAACGCTTTTTCCACTTCATGAATGTTCAAGTCATGGAACAGATTATGTCCGAGAGTCTTCTCTGAAAGTTTTTGCCAGTAAAAGTGACACTTCAACTTTTCACTGATTTCTCGCCCTAGGGTAAGAGTGAGTGCTAACAATATATTGCTGCTGGTTGGCTCCCCACGTAACACCAACGTGGCTAGCAACCGCGTTTCATCATAAATAGGGGCAAAATAATAAGTATGTCCTTGTGAGTTAATCGGCTGGTCATCTAACGAAGTGACCTGCATTTGAGAGAATATCCAAGATGGCAACATAGCGCCGCTGTCTGATTTACGGTTAGACCATAAGGTTTGACCATATTTATCCAACAACATTCCTTCAATGTCGAAATCATGGATAGGTGATAAGCCACTTGTGATAGCTTCACTTGCCAGTTGTATCAATAACTCCGGATTAATGGAGCATGAAGATTTTTCTGTAAGCTGTGCGAGTTTGGGAATTGTAAAATCAATAGTCATAATCAGCCTTATTCTTCGATAAGTATTCTCTCTGATTATGTCAAGTTGTCAGTTAAGTTTTATATCCTAGATCAAGTTATGATTTGATAGATTTTGGCGGGATGATATAGATCAAGTATTTGAAATATAGAAAAAACCCAAAACAGTGGGTTATATCGAAAAAAGCCTGCGAAAGTGATCCGCAGGCTAAATTTTGAGCCAGATAATAGCCTATTTTTTATTCGCTAACAACGGTGCCCCACAGGTCATATTCATCAGCATGCTCAATCAGCACTTTAACGATATCCCCTGCTTTCACATCAAACTCGCCATTAAGGTACACCATGCCGTCAATTTCTGGCGCATCGGCCATACTACGGCCTACAGCACCTTCGTCATCGACCTCGTCGATAATAACTAAAAGCTCGCGACCCACTTTCTCTTGTAAGCGCTGAGTGGATATCTCTTGCTGAAGCTGCATAAAGCGATGATAACGTTCTTCTTTAATCTCTTCAGGGACTTGATCAGCCAGTTCATTCGCTTTTGCGCCTTCAACTGGGCTGTATTTAAAGCAACCGACTCTATCTAATCGCGCTTCTTGTAAGAAATCCAATAGCATCTGGAAATCTTCTTCTGTTTCACCAGGGAAACCAACAATAAACGTCGAACGCAATGTCAACTCAGGACAAATTTCACGCCAACGTTTAATACGCTCTAACGTTCTTTCTACCGCACCCGGACGTTTCATCAGTTTTAAAATTTTCGGGCTAGCGTGCTGTAATGGAATATCCAAATAAGGTAATACTTTACCTTCGGCCATTAATGGGATCACATCATCAACATGTGGGTATGGATAAACGTAATGCAGACGAACCCAAACGCCCATAGACGCTAACTGTTCACATAATCCAACCATGCTGGTTTTTACTGGCTGACCATCCCAGAACCCTGTACGGTGTTTAACATCCACACCATAAGCAGACGTATCTTGAGAAATCACCAGTAACTCTTTCACACCTGATTCCACTAAACGTTTGGCTTCATTTAGTACATCGCCAATGGCACGGCTATCTAAGTCACCACGCATTGAAGGAATGATGCAGAAAGTGCAACGGTGGTTACAGCCTTCCGATATTTTTAAGTAAGCGTAATGTTTTGGCGTTAATTTTACGCCTTGCTCTGGGACTAAACTAAAGAACGGATCATGCTCTGGTTTTGGCACATAGTGGTGAACGTGATTTAACACTTGTTCATAACTATGTGGGCCCGTAATTTCTAATACCTTCGGGTGAACTTCACGGATTTGGTTCTCTTTTGCGCCCAGGCACCCTGTCACAATCACTTTACCATTTTCGTTCAACGCTTCGCCGATAGCTTCTAACGATTCTTGAACGGCACTATCAATAAAGCCACAGGTGTTCACGATAACCAGATCGGCATCGTCATAGCTAGGAACGACTTGGTAACCATCAGTACGCAGCTCCGTTAAGATACGCTCTGAATCAACGAGATTTTTTGGACAGCCAAGCGAAACAAAGCCAATCTTTGGCACTGAATTCGTATTTTGCGACATAGCTCACTTCTTTATTGTGTTATAGATGTTTTTTTAAAAAATGGGCTGGATTTTACCTGAAGTATAGCGGGAATTGTATATTTTTTTGGCGGTGGGAATGACAAAACGGTTACTTGTGCAGTTAATCCTATTGATGCCGATAACATTATTTAACACACTAATAATGAGATATTTCTAATGAAGAAACTACTGCTCCTATCCATACTTTTTAGCTCATCACTCTATGCCTCTGAAGCTGATGTTGGAAAAGTATGTAAAGCAGCTTCCGCTGCAATGTTTGGTCGTGATCATAAAATCATGCAATTAGAGAAAATTGAATCTGCAGTTGCATATGTACACTACATCAGACCTGTTGACGGAACACAGTGGGCAATTAAGTGCAAGCTAATAGGTAATCAAGTGATGTGGGCATCTAACAACCCAGATAGTATCGGGCGTTGGAGAGATGATCCATTAGATGAAAAGGTATTTTATAACGTTAAAGATGATCAACTCAGTATCACCGAAATGTACAGTGATGGCTCAAATATAAAAAAAACCTATCCTGTAAAAGAACTTTAATTATTTCAGTGATAGTCATGCAATCATAGAAAGCTGTTGATTTACTAATTGCAAAAATGAGAAATGGCATTTCGAGCGAAATCCCCGCGCCATTTCTAGCGCAGGGATTTCACTCAGAAAAACAGCAAAGATTAGCGGTTAATTGAGCGGGCGATACGGGAATAGGTGTGCCTAACACCACGGATTACAATACTGTAATTCAAAATATTCTCTGGCAAGGCAATGCCGTTATAACCTGAGTCACCAATATGATGTAAATCTGTTCCTGCCATTTTGCACATTAAAGCAATCTGGCGGATGGTTTGCAGATCAGCCCCTTCTTGGGACGTGCCAATCGCCGTCATGGTCATCACTCGCTGAGAATGGCAATAACTCACCATTTTCTGCACAAATTCCGACGATATTCCCGGAACGGTTCCCGGTGCTGGCAATAAAATAATATCCGCACCGCTCTCTATAAAGGAATGAATATCCTCTTTGGTAATTAATTGCTCAGCAGACGCATTGAGGACTCCCGCTGCATGCATTTTCCCCGTAATAAGAACGATATCTTCCCCCACCACCGCTTTGAGTTCTTTGAGGCTTTGGTTGATTTCTTGGTTAGTGACACCATTACCCGGATTCCCTGTCAGGACAATAATATCTGCCCCCATCTGTTTTAATTTCAAGGCATTTTTGACAGTGGCCAAACGCCCTTCAGAAATTTTCCACTGTTTATCTTGATGGGGATTATTAAACCCTGCAGGAACAGGTTCCAAATTCACGCCAATTGCACGTCCTGTTAAGTGCTTTAAGGTACGGATAATGTCATCGGGTGCAATGCCTTCTGGTAAACCTTGCATCACAGGATTATTCACATCAAAAACATTCAATAGCAAAATATCTGCACCTTGGCTTGCTGCCAGTTCCGCATTAGTGACGTTCATCAAGACGGGCTGAATAGTCCCGATAGTTTCACTCACCAGTAATCGCCCTTCGCTGGCTTTAATCGCTTCTAGTAAGTTTTTCTTGTTCATTTTTGCAATTTCAGAAGCGGAACAATCCAAATAACGTTTTTGCATCTCCAGTACCTCGATTTTATACCTAATAAATACCGATCAACGTTTCGACTATAGCATGTGAAACCCACTACGGTGTCTGAAGCAAATCACCTTTCTAACACTTATTTTTTATCACTAAAAAAGAAAGCATTAACACTTTGATTAATATTAAATTTAAATATATTCATAGTAAGGATTGGATATAAGCCTAAAACATTCTGCTTGTTTTTGATTAATAGTAATGATTATCATTATGCTTCTAACTTCATTCAGGTAAGGATGTCACAATGAAATTCGCTTATCAGGCAGCCGTTTCGGGCTTAGCCTTATTCTCTCTATCCGCCTTTGCTCAAGAGTATCCTCTCGGTCACCCAGTCATTAAAAACGGCATGGAAATTCAAGGTGTTTATTTACAGCCTATCACCATGGACACCGAAGAAGGTCATCACAAGATGGCTCACCTGCCAGCGGATAAAGCCGACGTTCACTTAGAAGCCGACATCCACGCCGTAGAAGATAACCCGAACGGCTTTGCAGAAGGCGATTGGATGCCTTACTTAACTGTCGAATATACCGTCACCAAGCTGGGCGATAAACCACAGACTCAATCAGGCACCTTTATGCCGATGGTAGCGAGCGATGGTCCTCACTACGGTGAAAATATTAAACTGGATGGTAATGGTAAATATCGCGTTACTTATAAAATTTACCCACCTTCACACAATCAACAAGCTGCTTTCGGTCGCCACATTGATAAAGAAACTGGGGTTGCGCCTTGGTTCGAACCGTTTGAAGTCTCTTGGGACTTTGACTATGCCGGCATAGGTCGCAAAGGCAGTTACTAATTTTTCAATGATGCGCTGAGGGCTTTCGCGGGGGTAATATTCCGCGCGAGCCCTTTTTCGCTAGTAAGGAACTCTCTATTTTCAATAAGTTTGAGCCAACAATGAAAACACTACTCAGCTTTTTACTGGTTTTTATTTGCGCATTACTTCCACAATCTGCCTTAAGCGCCGAAAAATATACCGTTGAATTAGAAATGAAAAATGGGGATTTAATCCCTCGCGTTCTGGAAGTGCCAGCAAAAACCATTATTCGTATCAAAATTACCAATACCGGCACTGAACCCGCAGAGTTTGAAAGCCTGCAACTGCGCAAAGAAAAAGTATTAGCCCCCGGTGCCAGTTCCGTGGTGGTCATTGCACCGTTAAAACCAGGTAGTTACACATTTTTCGACGATTTCCATCTGTCACATCCAAAAGGCGAGATCATCGCTAAAGAGTAGGACTCAACATGGGACAAGTTCTCTTCGTAGTTTGGCGCGAAAGTTTTGAAGCGCTATTAGTTATCGGCATCATCTATGCGTGGATCAAACGCCACCCTGACGCTCGCAATGGGATGAAATTCCTCTGGGGCGGAGTTGGACTGGGTATCGCCATGTCCATCTTACTCGCACTGCTGATTTACGGCGTATTCAATGTCCTTGATGACACTGGACAATCTATTTTCATGATAGTCATGGAGATCCTCGCCTGTATCTTGATTGTTCAAATGGTCTATTGGATGAACAAAAGCGGCGGCTCGATGAAAAAAGAGCTGGAATCGGGTATTAATCGTAATGCAGAACACCACAGTTGGTGGGGCGCAACCTTGATTATCGCTATCGCGATTGCCCGTGAAGGCAGCGAAATTGTCGTTTTCCTTTCCAGTTTCATCATGTCGTTAACCGCTGAAAATGCTAACGAATTTATCTTTGAAGTTGCCGCGGGTGTCGTTATTGCAGGTATGACGCTGTACGCCTTCTTACTCACTAACCGCATTATTTCGTGGAAAATTTTCTTTAAAGTCACTGGCGTGATTTTACTGTTCCTCGCCCTCTCCTTATTGCTCAGAGGCGTCGAAGAGATTTCAAACTTAATGATTGAGTTTGACTATCCAATTCCTGAATTTTTAATCTACCCAGCATGGGATACCAGCGCATTACTGGATGACTCCGGTGTGGTTGGCAACTTTATCTCATCATTCTTTGCATACCGTTCACAGCCAATTTGGCTCAGTGTCATCACCTTTGTTATCTATTGGGTTGTGATCCTCGCACTGTTTGTTTGGAGCAAAAAACATGCCGCTAAACGGAACTTACAAAATGCGTAAAATCACCCGCATAGCCATTAGCGTAATCGTCGCGTCACTCGTGGCATCTACCGCTTATGGCAAAGCCCTGCGCTCCCCTGTGCAAACAGGGGACAATATCATCATTGCTAAAGGGGATATTCCTACCCCTGAGAAATATCAGCCCGCCATTAAAGAATACTTATCCTTCGTCAACAAGGAGTTAGGTGAAATGGTGGTGCAATTAGAAAAACTCAATCAAAGTGTGCAAAAAGGCCAATTAGCGCAGGCGAAAGCGGCCTATATTCAAGCCCATCAGCACTATGAATCCGTGCGTCCGGTCATTGTGTTATTTGGTAATACCGACCGAACCATCAACCCTCGTGCGAATTATTTTTTGGATAAAGAAAAAGATTACCGCTTCGTGGGATTTCACTTGGTTGAATACCTTTTATTTTCCAAACAAGATCTCAAAGCGGCACTGCCAGCATCTGATGAGCTGTTATTAAAAGGGAAAGATTTACAAAAACGTGTCCTGACCGAAACCATTGAAATTCCGAAATTGGTGCAAGCCTCCGCTGATTTTATGGAGATGATCCTCGAAACAAAACTGTCGGGACAAGAGAATATTTATAGTCTCTCTGACCTGTCGGATATGGCGGCAAATGCCAAGGGTTCTCAAGCCATCATCGAGGTTATCAGCCCGTTTATTGAATCCAAGACCCTTGATCAAATAAAAGAAAATGATCAGAAAATTAATAAAATAGTGCAGTCATATCAATTAGCTAAAGGTCAATACAAGCCTTACAGCCAACTAAAACAACAAGACAAAATGGCGCTCTATTCCCTGTTAACGCAACAAGCTGAACTGCTCGCCACATTACGCGCTCAGTTAGATGTTGATGTTTACTATAAATATTAAGGCATAAATTTATGCAAGCTAAACTAAAAAGCGAGTCACAACCTTTGGGATTTTCTCAATCTAAAGTATCTCGCCGCCATGCGCTAAAAACCTTAGTCATGGGAGGCGCAATCCTCGCCGCCCCAGCTCTCAGTGCGAAAGCATCCATTGCGGATTGCGAGCTGACTTATGACAAAAGCATCAATTATTTAGGTTCACACCAAGCGGGCGTGTTAACCCCAGAACAGAAAAATGCCTCGTTTATCGCTTTTCGAATCACGTCGACGACTCTTGATGAGCTGCAAACGCTGTTCACTGTATTAACTCAACGCATTGCCTTTCTGACCCAAGTACAAAAATCTACGCCGAATCAGAATGATAAAATGCCGCCCGCAGAGTCTGGGATTTTAGGTACGCTTATTCAGCCTGACGCCTTGAGTGTCACGGTCTCCTTGGGCGATAGCTTATTCGATTCACGCTTTGGATTAGAAAAGCTTAAGCCGAGCCAATTGGTGGAAATGACCAGCTTCCCGAACGACCGTTTAGAAGACAAATGGTGTGGTGGTGATGTGGTGCTGCAAATATGTGCCAATAGCCAAGAAAGCGTGATTTATGCGCTGCGCGATATTCTCCGCCACACTTCACCTTATTGGTTCCCACTCTGGAAAATCGATGGGTTCTTACCCTCAAGGGATATTGATAAACGCTCTACTCCAATTAATTTATTTGGCTTTAAAGATGGTACCGGTAATGCGCCAGCCGACGACAGCAAATTAATGGATGAGCTGATTTGGGTCACTGAAGACAGCAAAGAGCCAGCATGGTGCGTTGGTGGAACCTATCAAGCGGTTCGCTTAATTCGTTTTAATCTTGAATTCTGGGATAGAACCCCGCTGGAAGACCAAGAAAATGACTTTGGGCGCCATAAAACAACTGGCGCACCAATGGGCATGAAGCACGAAATGGATGACCCTGCATTCGACAAAGATCCTCACGGTGACCGCGTCTTATTTGACTCCCACATGCGCCGTGCCGAACCAAGAAACCCAACGCGCCACACCGCTAAGTTACGCCGCCGCAGTTACAGTTACTCTCTTGGCTTAACCGATAATGGCGCTCTGGATATGGGGCTGATTTTCGTTTCATATCAAAAGAACTTAAAAACCGGCTTTATTGATACTCAAAAACGGTTAAATGGCGAACCACTGGAGCGCTATATTAAACCATTTGGTGGGGGTTACTATTTCGTTTTACCCGGCATTCAATCCGAGCAAGACCAACTCGCTAAAGGGTTATTTGCCGCGCTGAAAGACGCTAAATAGAACCATAAAAAAAGACCCCGAATATTATTTCGGGGCCTTCAGCTTCTTCATCTACAGACTGATTTTATTATCTTCTTATTTTTTGCGATCCTTCGCGTCTTGCTCAACTTCCTGTTTCCATTCCTCTGATATTGGTGCGGCATTCTGTTTGGCTTCTACGGCTTTATTGACCGCTTTATATGCCTTATCGTAGCCTGTGCCATCTTGAACATAACCTGTGGCATTAGAACTCTTAATACCAATATTATCCGCAGCCGTAATTGCATCAATATTGGCACCTAAGAAAATAAAGTCCCACTTATCTTCAACTTCTGCAGATTTAATCATAGATTTAATCTTAGCCTGACTATATTTGGTGCTACTGTTCTCTTCACCATCAGTAATAATCACAAACAAAACATTATTGTTCTTGGTGATTTTTCTATTCTCACGCATTTTCACCATGGTATCGCCAATGGCATCTAATAAAGCGGTATTGCCACCGACAGAATAGTCATCTAGCGTGAGGTTTTTAACTTTATCAATGGGTTCTCTATTGTGTAATAAACTGGTTTTATTATTAAACAACACAGTGGTAATAAAGGTTTTACCCGATTTATTTCTATTTTCTGTCAGTACGCTGTTATATCCACCGACAGTGTCAGATTCAAATCCTGACATAGAACCGCTTTTATCCAAGATAAACACCAAGTCTAATACTTCAGAATCTTTAACGGGTTCAACAATGGATTTAGCGCCAGAGACGCTGGAAAAAAAGAGTAGGAATACAGCAGATATTGCAGTAAAAAATGAAGTCTTAAATAAATTCATCACTGAGCCTCTTTATAATATTATCCTAACGAAACTATCTCTTAGTTTCCGTGTTTCAACGGGATATCACATAAGATTACTCTGCTTAATTTATAAGCAAATTCTTAATTATAAAGACGCTCAAATAAACTTAATGGAATAGACTTATCTTATCCACACACCATAATTTCTGAGTTTGTTAATTTCTTTAATAAACCCATTCAATTTTATATATTCCTCAGCCACATTGCTGGAAGGACTTTCAGTATACGTTTCCACTAACTGAACAGTTAATTGATGATATTGTTTATTTAAGTCTTGATGAATATCGACTTTGTTCGCATTTTTCAGCGTTTCCGTTAGCGCGATAATCTCATTCGCCACCGATTGAACCTGTGGATCACGGAAAGCCGCTTGAGGAATTTGATAACTTAAATGCTGACTAATCGAATTATTCTCTTCATTTTGTGGTGAATTAGGCACTAAATTTTGATCGTGTTCGTTAGCAAAATATTCAATTAACTCTGATTGATCAAAACATTTTGATTTAATATCTTCTTGCTTGTATTGCTTATTTTCTGCCCCCGGCAACGCTTTGCCAATTGGGTAAGTACAACGGAATAAATTGCCATCAATCACCACGGCATTACTGCTTTTAATGGGTAAACTTAATTCGTGCCCATAAATAGTGACATTTCGCAGCGCTGGCTGATAACCCTTATATTTATCTTGCTCGGTATACACTTCCGAGAACGTGTAATACACCCCTTGATTAGGGTTTAGGATCCCACCGGAATTATGTTCAAACACCATAAATTTGGTGACATGACCGGCATCATCTTCAAGCGTATGTTCACCGCTAGCTAATGATACTGAGCCATACTGGCTAGGTTCGACCTGATAATCTTTACCGTCCACTTTAAAGGAAATCGTGTTTTCTGTCGGATTGCTATAATAAAACTTTCCTTTATTTCCCATAAGATCGAGATCACCACAGGCAGTAATCAATAGCATTACTGTCGTGAGCAGGCTGACTTTCAATATAGCTTTCATGTATATCCTCAACATATTACACATCAAAAAATAGACCAAAAAATAAACAGTCAAGGGTAGTAATCTTATTCATCTCAATAAAAATAGTTTTACGATTAGTGCTTAATACTTCTTACTTGTTGAAAATCAAACAATCATGATGAACTATAAAAAATCTGATATAGAAGTACCCTGTAAAATTAAGATTGATGAGTAGGCGTACGACGTAATGCTCTAAATAATAGCTGAAAAACGGATTCCATCATTGGCGTTAGCATTTGGTTATTACGCATTAAAGATATTGAGCGCATTAATGCGGGTTGTTGTAGCTGTAAAACTTTTAGTTCCGGATCCCGTAAATGCACCGTGTATAACTGAGGTAAAATGCCAATCGCTAATTTCGATCTTACTAATCCATATAAGGTTTCAATATAATCGACTTGATAACGCGGATTAATATTAAAACGATTACTTTCAATTGTTGCGCTCACTAGTCGATTAATATTTCCTTTCGAAAACATGGCAATATCACGGTTATTTAACAGCTTCCACGGCAGATGAAATGCATTATCTGAAATAAATTCATCACGGTGGATCACCGCCACAAAGGGGTCATCTTGCAAAGGATATAAAGTTAATTCGGCAGGAACGGAGCTATCCAATACACCTACCCCAAAATCAATTTCGTTATTCACTAATTTACTCACTAATGCGTCATTCGTTTGGTCATAGAATTCCACATTCAGCTTAGGAAAATGTTGCTGTAATTGTTCAGGAATAATCGGGAATAATAACGAACTGACAGAAGGAACCAGCCCAATACGCAATGTGCCATCGCCCCCCTCCTCGATAATTTTTTGAATATCACTGAAGCCTCGGTGGGAGACACTTAAAATACGCTCCGCATGCGGTAAGATTGCGGCGCCTAGCTCCGTCAATGTTACTGACGCTGCCGTGCGGTTAATCAACTTACCGCCAATCACAGTTTCAATCTGCCGTATCGCGCTGCTCAATGCAGGCTGACTCACCGCTAAGCGATTTGCGGTTTCGGTAAAATGACGCAGATGCGCAAGAGTCACAAAATATTGCAGCTGCTTTAATGTTAATGCCGGAAGGCGCTGCCATGGCTCAGTCATTGTATTTCCTCGCAAATTGGATCGTCATTCTTATCATGATGCGCTTCATTATAACCTCTCTTTATGATTCGATAAATTTTATCATCTTGGCAAACGTTTGCCTTGCTCATAAAGTAGCGGCATAAATCTTTGAGATGGTGTTTTATGAAGCTAACAAATCAAACTCGACGTCGTGCCGTACAAGCCGCAAAAGGCGAAGTGCCTTTTGATCTTTTACTCACCAACGCCAATATTATCGATATGGTGACTGGGGAAATTCGACCTGCGGATATCGGCATTACCGATGGCCTTATTGCCAGTGTACACCCAACAGGGAGTCGTACTGATAGCCATGAAACCCATGATTCATCAGGGAAATTTATTTCTCCAGGTTTTATTGATACCCACGTTCATTTAGAAAGCTCCCACCTTCCTCCTGCTCGTTATGCTGAAATTGTCCTCACACAAGGCACCACCGCCGTATTTTGGGATCCCCATGAACTTGCCAACGTTTTGGGATTAGATGGCGTACGCTATGCCATTGATGCTAGCCGTAATTTGCCACTTGATGTGATGGTTGCAGCCCCCTCTTCTGTGCCGTCAACTCCCGGTTTAGAAATGTCAGGTGCAGACTTCGCAGGACAAGAGATGTCCACCATGCTGAGCTGGCCAGAAGTACGGGGGGTGGCAGAAGTGATGGACATGTTCGGCGTGCTAAATGGCAGCGAACGCATGGAAGAGATCCTCGATGCTGGATTAAACTCCGGCAAAATCATTGAAGGTCATGCCCGCGGGTTAAAAGGCGCTGATTTACAAGCCTATCTCGCTGCTGGCGTCACTTCAGATCATGAGCTTACTTCAGCGGAAGATGCTCTCGAAAAATTACGTGCTGGGCTAACACTGGAAATTCGTGGCTCTCACCCGTATTTGCTCCCTGAAATTGTGGCGGCATTGCAAACACTGCCTCATTTATCCTCACAAATCACGGTATGCACAGACGATGTTCCGCCAGACATATTGATTGAAAAAGGCGGTGTAATTGCACTGCTGAATTTATTAATTGAGCACGGAATGAAAGCAACCGATGTGTTGCGCTTTGCGACACTCAATGGCGCAATTCGCCTACAGCGCAATGACTTAGGTTTGATAGCCGCAGGTCGTCGCGCCAACTTAGTGATTCTTGATTCACTCGATACCTTAAAAGCTCAGCAAGTTTATGTCGACGGCAAAAAAGTGGCAGAAAATGGGCAACTTATTTCGCCAATTGCCACTGAAAATACGATTTTACCGCCATGCGATACTATGCACCTGACGCCAATCTCCCCCCAAGATTGCCAGCTTCAATTAGCTGACCTGCAAAATGGTACTGCGCGTTTACGCCATATTAGCGGGGCCCGCTTTACTCAGTGGGGAGAGGTCGATGTTCAAGTCGAAAACGGTATCGTGCAACTGCCAGATGAATTTAGTTTAATCCGCGTACAACATCGCCATGGACGCCATGATGCCAAACCACAAATTGCCTTACTCAAAGGATGGGGAGAATTACGAGGCGCCATTGCCACCAGCTATTCCCATGATTCCCATAACCTTGTCGTGCTCGGGCGTGATGCCAACGATATGGCGATGGCAGCCAATCTATTGATTGAAAGCGGTGGCGGTATGGCATTAGTTCAAGACGGCAAGATCCTTGCTCATGTGGCCATGCCAATTGCAGGTATGCTATCGGAATTACCTGCACCTGAACTGGCAGAACAATTTCGCCAACTCAGAGAATTGAGCAGCCAGATTGCTGACTGGGAACCTCCGTATCGCGTATTCAAAGCCATTGAAGGTACTTGCCTTGCTTGTAATGCAGGCCCTCATTTAACCGATTTAGGACTGACTTGCGGTACCACTCGCAAGATAGTTGATGCCGTCTTAGAACGTACTGAAAGTAATAGCGATATTAAAAACACTCATCCAATAAAAAATAATGATAGGAGCGCCAATTAATGGCTAACGATTCTCTTCATCAGCCAACATCAGGGAGTTGGTTAGAAAGGCGTTTTGCGCTGCGTGAACGCGGTAGTTCAATCAGAACAGAATGCCTCGCCGGAGCCACAGGGTTCCTTGCTGCCGCCTATTTACTCGTGGTTATTCCCGGATTGTTAGCCGCGGGTGGCATGGATAAAGGCGCGGCGACCACAGGCACTATCATCGTGTTTGTACTCGCCAGCCTATTAATGGCGTTTTACGCCAACCTGCCTTTTATTGTGGGTCCCGGTATTGGCGGCTCCGTATTAGTGGGGATCACCCTTGCAGGCAGTGAAGGGATTGATTGGCAAATCGGTTTAGGTATCGCCTGCTGGTCTGGAATTTTATTTTTCCTGTTAACCAAATTCGGTTTGCGTGAAGTGGTCACTCGCTCCGTACCACAATCCATCAAATTAGGCTTAACAGCATCTATCGGTCTGTTTGTGGCAGTGTTGGGTTTTCGTAATGCTGGCTTAGTCTTAGCCAACCCAAAAACCAACGCATTAATGCTGGGGGATTTTCTCTCTCCGGGAGCCTTAGTCGCTCTTGCGGGCTTCTTTGTGGCTATCGCATTACAGGCTCGCCGTATTCCTGGTGGGATCTTATGGGCCATTTTGTTCGCTACTATACTGGGCATTCCGTTTGGCGTCACAAAGTTACCCGAAAGCTTTATCGGCATGCCGCATTCTATTGCTCCAGTCTTAGGTCAGGTAGATTTAATTGGCGCATTAAACATCGCCTTCTTACCTTTCTTATTTGTGTTCTTCGCAGCGGAATTTTTCTCCACCATGGGAACCACACTAGCGGTTGGTGGCGAAGCCGGATTACTGGATAAAGAAGGCAACATGCCAAATATCAACCGCCCGTTTATTGTGGATTCCATCGCAGCAGCGTTAGGTCCAATGGTGGGTATCCCAGCAGCGACCGCATTAATTGAATCTTCAGCAGCCGCAGAAGCAGGCGGTAAAACCGGTATGACCGCATTAGCGGCGGCGTTCATGTTCCTGCTAATGTTACTGTTCACCCCAATCGCATTAATGATCCCAGCACAAGCCACCGCACCTGCACTGATTTTAATTGGCTTAAATATGTTCAGCGGATTACGTAAAGTGGATTTAGCTAACTTTACCGACGGTCTGCCAGTATTAATGATGGTGATGATCACGTTAATCGCGAATAGCTTCGGTACAGGGATTGCAGGCGGGTTACTGTTCTATATCTTAATTAAAGCCGTGGCAGGCAAGTGGCGCGAAATTCCAATCAGTCTGTGGATCCTTGCAGTGCCATTAGTGTATTACTTCTCAACGTTAGTGAAGCACTAAGTCTGCTCCCCTCTTTATTAAAATAGCCTCTACTTGAGGCTATTTTTCTATCTGTTTCTTATTCCTATCTGTTTCTTATTTAAATCCGCATATTAAATCAGTGGTGGAATTTGTGGCTGAATAGGCACTTCGATCACCGTTGGGCCTTGGCGCTTAAATGCCTCACGGCAAGCCGCTTTAACCTCATCCACCGTCGTGGCTTTTAACGCCGTGCAACCATAACCTTTACCCAATGCCACAATATCCAAGTTTGGAATATTCAGCCCAGGGACCCCCGGCGTCTCTTCTAACACCGCGAAAGATTTTAAAATGGCATATTCGCTATTTCGTGGGATCACAAACACAATCGGTAAATTATGTTGCGCAGCGCTCCATAGCCCTTGAATCGAGTATTGCATCGAGCCATCGCCAATAATCGACATCACAGGGCGGTGTCGGCCACTGTCTTTTTCCGCTAAGGCAATTCCCACGCTTGCTGGTAAGTTCCAACCTAATGATCCACTGGCAAAGGTATAGAAAGAATCCGGTGCATCAATTGGCCATTCACGATGTAATTCGCCGAGGTTTGATGGCGATTCTTCTACCAAGATAGTCTCTTTCGGGGAGACTTCTCTCAGCGCTTTAAACAGCTGCGCTGCACTTAATACCGTTGAACTTCCCTTCACCTCTGGCGCGGCAGGATGTGGAGCCATACCATGGGACTGTTTTTCAACCTTATTTTTCGAGGCCGTTCTAGCATTCACTAACGATGTCAGTCCTTCAATGGCCAATACCGCATCACTGAGTAAGCTGTCGCCAACGGGTGCCCTTCCTACCTCAATAGGGTCATCGGTAATGTGCAGTAAACGCATTCCATCTGGTAAATAACTTCCTGTTACATAAGGATAATAACGGAAAACAGGCGCCCCAATAATCAACGCCAAATCATGCCCTTTCAACTTGTCTGACAACGGACCCATCGCGAAAGGCAACCCACCTGCATACAACGGATGAGTTTCAGGGAATGGCGGACGTTCCGATGCTGGCGCCGCCCAAACAGGCACATTCAATTTTTCGGCTAATGCAATGCCCGCGTCCCAGCCTTCCCCCCGCGCAATGGCGGAGCCATAAATTAATACTGGATTTTTGGCGGCATTAAACGCATCAGCAAACGCTTGTAAACGAACAGGGTCATAGCCTATGCGCTGGGAAACTTCACGCACAACCGCCTCTTGGGCAATGGCTGGTTTATCCCAATCATCAAGGGGGATTGATAAGAAAACGGGGCCTGCTGGTGGCTGAAGTGCCATCGCATATGCTCGCATAAACGCGGCAGGGACATCTTCCGCACGCTCAGGCTGATAGCTCCACTTAACCCATGGCTTTGGAAGAGTTTCAGGCTCAATATTGGTTAGCCAAGGCTCCATCAGCAACATTTCACGGGTTTGGTTACCCGCCGTGATAATCAGTGGCGTACGGTTCATATAAGCGGTCAGAATATTACTCATCCCATTACTTAGCCCCGCAGAGGTATGCAGGTTGACCATCGCCACTTTACGCATGCCTTGGGCATAGCCATCTGCGGCTGCAACGGCAGAAGCTTCATGCAATGTTTGGATATAACGAAAATCACTCGGAAAATCTTTTAAGAATGTCTCTTCCGTCGAACCGGGATTCCCAAAAATAGTGGTAATGTTCAATTGACGTAGTAAATCAAAAGTCACTTGGCGAATGGTTTTCTTCATTTAAAATACCCTAATTAAGATACCTGAATTAACGCCCATCATAACCAATCCCTACAATGAAGAATATTGACTCATCCGAGCACTAGGGCATTAAGAAAATCCACTCTATTTTTTAATTATCATTAAATACAATTAGTTAAATAAGCATCTTGTTTCGATGATAACAATACAATGGGAATAAATACTGCCCTCTAAGATTTAATCCATATAAAGCATGAAAGGTACTTAAGAATATTGGTCTTTATACTAATTTCAGCCTCAATTTGTCGCGGAAAAAGCAGATTCATCGGCATCAAAACTGGCTAAAACGTGAGTTACGTTGCAATTTCTTAACATTCATTAACAATATAGCGGCTTTTATGCCACCCATCACATTTCCAACAATTACCACGACTTAACGCCAGCGCTATCGCTCGAAAAAAGACGATAAAATTATGTCATTTTCCCGCCAGATGAGAGAAATTAAAATACATCACAAAATCAATACAATAACTAATCATTAGTGATTTCATTGATTAAATAACCTTCTAGTAATGAGTTAAACCAATCAATAAAAGTACTTTTTTCGAACGATTTACTTAACTAAAAGTTATATCAACCTCAATAAAACTCATTGTTAAACAAAAGTTAAGCAAAGTAACTTCATTTAACACTAATGTTAAATCGCAAAAGTGAATGCTCTGGTAAATAAATGTGAGGTAAAAATAATGACCCTAGATGCCAGCTATACGCTATTGTTTGCATGCTTAGCGCTGCTTATTGGGATGATTGTGGTGAAAATCAGCCCTTTTCTACAGAAAAACCATATTCCTGATGCTGTAGTCGGCGGATTTATTGTTGCTATCGTTTTATTAATTGTTGATAAAGCGGCAGGCTATACTTTCTCGTTTGATACCTCATTACAAAGCACATTGATGATCGCCTTCTTCTCATCAATTGGTTTAAGTTCAGATTTTTCGCGATTAATAAAAGGCGGGAAACCTCTCGTTATTTTAACACTTGCTGTAACCATCTTGATTGTGATCCAAAACGCTGTGGGCATGGGTTTAGCTGTCATGCTAAACGAAAGTCCATTTATCGGTCTGATTGCAGGTTCAATCACCTTAACAGGTGGTCACGGTAACGCCGGTGCTTGGGGCCCTATCCTTGCCGATAAATATGGCGTAACAGGCGCTGTTGAGCTGGCGATGGCGTGTGCGACTATGGGTCTGGTTCTAGGTGGACTAGTCGGGGGGCCAGTTGCGCGCCACTTACTGAAAAAAGTGACCATTCCAAAAGCGACTGAGCAAGAAAAAGAGACCATCCTTGAAGCATTTGAACAACCAACGGTAAAAAGAAAAATCAACGCCAATAACATCATTGAAACCATTTCAATGCTGATTATCTGTATCGTTGCGGGTAGCTATATCAGTGAGTTAGTAAAAGATACGCCAATGCACTTACCGACTTTCGTTTGGTGTTTATTTGTCGGTATCATCATCCGTAACGTCTTAACTCACGTGTTTAAACATGAAGTTTTCGAGCCGACTGTTGACGTTTTAGGTAGCGTGGCGCTCTCGTTATTCCTTGCTATTGCGCTAATGTCATTGAAGTTTGGTCAATTAGCTAGCATGGCGGGTCCAGTATTAATCATTATTGCGGTACAAACCGTTGTGATGGTGTTATTCGCCTGCTTTGTCACCTTCAAGATGATGGGCAGTGACTATGATGCTGTCGTTATCAGTGCGGGTCACTGTGGGTTCGGGATGGGGGCAACACCAACGGCAATCGCTAACATGCAGACCATTACTCGTGCATTCAGCCCATCACACAAAGCCTTCTTAGTGGTACCGATGGTCGGTGCGTTCTTGGTGGATATCACCAACAGTATCATCATCAAGTTATATATTGAATTAGGCGCAGCCATCGCATAATTCTTGATAGCACTTGCCGGCTCATAACCAAAAGTATATGAGCTGGCATTTTTCATTTCTGGTAAGTGACCTCGATATCGGATCCATGGAATTTTTTTCTGTAGAATAAGAAAAAATGCAAAGTATTACCCAGCTCTAACCATGGACGACCAATAATGAAGTTAAGGCACCTTGATATCTTTTATGCTGTGATGACCTGCGGCTCACTCACTCGTGCAGCAGAAGTTCTGCATATTTCCCAGCCAGCGGCGAGTAAAGCCCTCAAACATGCTGAACAGCAATTGGGGCTCGTTTTATTCCAACGGATCCGAGGGAAATTACTGCCAACAGATGAAGCCAATTTATTATTTGAAGAGGCGAAAGAGGTTTATCAGAATTTAGATAGGCTCAGAATTTTGGCACAGAATTTATCCAGAAACCCACAAGGGAAATTAGCGATTGGCTGTTTACCTAGCCTTGGTCTTAACCTAGTGCCTGAAGTCACCGCGCTATTTATTAAAAAACACCCGAATATAAAACTCACTATTGGAACCCATCACACCACGGATATTTTGCAATTATTAACGCAGCAAGATCTTGATATCGGTATTGCATTTAATTTGGCCATTGAAGGTGGGATCACCGTATTGCCTGTTGCTGATATTCCACTCGTCTATGTGGATAGCCAGACTCCCGTAAAATCTCCCGTTTCACTGGTGGATATTGACCAAGACCGCTGGATCCACCCAGGCTCCGACTCCCTCTCTCAACTGCTACAGCAAAGACATGAGTTCCAAGAATCCAATATCAGCGTACACACCTACCACATGGCGGCGGAGTTCGTTCGTGCTGGCCTAGGTTGCAGTATTACCGACATTTTTTCTGCAGAACATACCTTGCCAGAATCGATGATCTACCCTCTTAAAGAGAACTTGCATTTAGCCGTATCCGTTTTCCACCGCGCAGATAGACCGCTCACGAAAGCCGCACAAAATTATGTAAACACCTTGTCATTAATACTAAAAAAACGCAACGCAGTAGTTAACCAAAAGTTATACTCCGGTGATGAAAACTCAATTGTTTAGTCTGACTATTCGCCGTTAAATGATAACTCCTACGTTATTATTGGTTGCGGAATATTATGACTAAACATGTGGTAGTGATCGGTGCTGGAGTGATTGGATTAAGTACTGCATATGCTTTAATTAAAGCGGGTCAAACCGTCACATTAATTGAATCTGATTCTGACGTTGGCATGGAAACCAGCTTTGCCAATGGTGGACAATTAAGTTATCGCTATGTTTCGCCACTTGCAGATGCGGGCGTTCCATTACAAGGCTTACGCTGGATGGGTAAAAATGATTCCCCATTAAATTTGAGAATCGATTTTACATTACAGCAGCTTTCTTGGATGACCCAATTCACCTTAGCCTGTAACCGCACAACCAATAAAATTAATGGCGCTCATTTATTACGATTATCACTACTCAGTCAAAATGTCATGAATACTTGGCGGACGAATGGTGATATTGCTGATTTCGCTTGGGAAAAATCAGGAAAATTAATTATCCATCGCGAGCAATCTAGCTTTAAAAAAGCCAGTGAAACCGTGGATAAGGAATTTCAAAAAGTCCTGAATGCGGATGAAATCGTTGAATTAGAGCCTGCATTAAAGAATATCCAATCACAACTAGTGGGCGCGATTTACGCGCCCGATGATGAAACCGCTGATTGTTATTTATTCTGCAAAAATATTCTGGCTTATTTATCAACACAGCCACAATTTACATTATGCCTAGAGCACTCGGTCAAATCCTTTATTAAACTTGGCAATACCATTAAGGGTGTAGAAACAAATCAAGGCACAATTCAAGCGGATGATGTGGTAATTTGCGCAGGCAATGGTAGCCGTGAGTTATTAAAACCCCTTGGCATTGATGTGCCAATTCTCGGTTTAAAAGGCTACAGCCTCAGTGTGGAATACCCACAAATGGCACATATCGTTCCTAAACTTAGCGTAACCGACTACGGCAATAAAATTGTCTACGCCAAGCTTAATGACCAATTACGCATCGCGGCTATGGTCGATATTGGTTATGACAAATTTGGATTACGAGAAAACAGAATTTCTGCATTAAAAAACATTATTAGAAAAACATTCCCGGATTTACCTAAAATTGATGAAGCTGAAACATGGTGCGGTTTACGTCCGTCAACACCAAAGGGACCACCAATGTTAGGCAAAACTACACACAGCAACTTATGGCTCAATGTGGGTCACGGCAGTTTAGGTTTTACATTAGCAGCGGGTAGCGCAGAGATATTAACTCAGCTCATTACCCAGCAACGCCCCCCTATTTCATTAGAAGGATTAACGAGGTAATTAATGTCCATTAAACGTAATAACCCAAAACCACGCTTAGCAGACAGCGTTGAATATGCTGGATTAGTTTACTTATCTGGACAAGTGCCTACAGATTTAACCGGAGACATTACCGCTCAAACCCAAGATGTATTAAACAAAATTGACGCATTATTAGCTGCTAGCAATAGCGATAAAACCCGCATTTTATCAGCTCAAGTGTGGATAAAAGACATGAAGCGTGATTTTGCTGACTTTAATACCGTTTGGGAAAATTGGATGCCAGCTGAATTTAGCCCTGCTCGCGCCGCTGTTGAAGCGAATATGGCACGTGAGCAAGTACTCGTTGAAGTGATGGTGACCGCAGCACAACGCTAATATTCACTTCACCTAGGGCATTAAAAAGATTAAATTTATTCTCTTGAATGCCTTTTTTATCTTTTTTCTATCCTTTTCGTACATTTCACTACGTCAATATTCTTTTTATTATCATTTCTGATAAAAAAAACACTCCCACATTTGATATTCCAGCTACTATTATCAATATACAAAAATAAAATAATCACCTAAAAATTAAAAATAAATTTATTTTTTATTTTATTGAATGATTCTAATATGGAGAAATCACATGGTCCAAACTGTTATCGAACATGTTTTATCCAGATTACAAGCACTCGGTATTAATGATATTTTTGGTGTTGCAGGTGATTATGCCTTTCCTATTAATGATGCCGTCTGCGCCTCCCCAAATTTACGTTGGGTAGGAAACTGCAATGAATTAAATGCGGCCTATGCCGCAGATGGTTACGCTCGCGTAAAAGGGTTTGCGGCACTCGCAACAACCTTCGCAGTTGGAGAACTCAGTGCATTAAATGGCATTGCAGGGGCGTATGCAGAAAGATTACCTATTTTTCATTTAGTCGGAATGCCTGCCAGCCATATCCAAAAAAATCAACCTATTATGCACCATACTTTAGGTGATGGTGATTTCGAGGTATTTTATAAAGTTGCTCAATCCTTTTCGTGTGCTCACGCGATTTTGACACCAGAAAACTGTGTCAGTGAAATGACCCGTTTAATCGCTCAGGCTTTTGCTCAAAGGCGCCCAGTTTATATTGGCATACCTGCTGATCATGCTGTGAAACGCATCGTAGTACAGAGTATCAAGCCGTTCACATTACCAAGTAGTCGTCCTGATACCTTAAAAAAAGTCCTCAGTTTGATAGTCAATAAACTCAGCCACAGTGAATCCCCATGCGCCTTACTGGGTTCGCTCATATCACGATTTGACTTAGTCAAAGAAGCAGAAGCACTGATTAAAATCACTCACTTACCTTATGCCACAATGTTTATGGATAAAGGTGTTTTAAATGAAACCCACTCACAATATATAGGCATGTACAGTGGACATTTAATGAACCCAGCCATTGCTGAGTTTATTGAAGGCTGCGATTGTATTCTCAATATTGGCGCGATGATGAGTGATGTAAACACAGGGTGTTTCACTGCAGATCTTGATACAAATAATATGATCCACATAATGGATAATTATGTCGTTATCGATGCAATTCGATATTCCGATATTTATATTTATGAACTACTTGCTGAACTAAGAGATATTCTGACATTTATTCCGAGCAGCTCAATAAAAGTTCACGGCCTAGGTGAACCAATCAGTAATGCTAACGGAAAAATAACCAGTGATTATTTATACCCGCGATTTGAACAATTTATTAAGCAAAATGACATCGTTATAGCAGACACTGGAACATTTTCCATGGGATTAGGCTTTGCACTTCTTCCTAAAGAAGTGTCTTTTCAAACTCAATCCCTATGGGGTTCGATTGGCTGGGCAACCCCTGCGGCACTAGGTGCAGCACTTGCCGCACCTCATCGCCGCGTGATCCTGGCTACCGGCGAAGGCTCCCATCAATTAACCGTGCAAGAAATTAGCTTATTTGCTCGCTGGGGGCTGAAACCACTTATTTTTGTTCTCAATAATGATGGCTATTTAATTGAACGCCTTTTCTGCCATGAACCCGAGGCCTATTACAACGATATCCACCCTTGGAACTATGCTCAGCTTCCCGCAACCCTTGGATGCAAAAATTGGTATTGTCAGAAAGTCACCACTTGCGATGAACTCGATCGAGTTCTCAATACACTCGAAAGAATAGATACTGCCGCCTATATTGAAATCGTCACCGACAGATATGAAACCTCAGATTTGCTGCAAGCAATGGGAAAAATAATCAGGGCAGAAACACCAAAACATCTTAAATAATGACGCTTAGCCCCCTAGGCCACGGTGGCTCACAATCATCAACGATGATCCTCAGCGTCGCCGCTGGCGGATCCACCAAACACCAACAATCACCAAAACAATGATAGCTAGCCAAGAGAGATGCGGGTGAAATGGGAGCGCAAAAACAAGGGAGCTGACAAAGTAGCCGATAGAAACAATCAAACATCCCCAAATTGCGCCACCAAGGATATTTAATACAAAAAATCTGAGTGGATTTACCTTACTAGCACCAATAATAATCGGTCCAACCGTTCTCATTCCATATGCAAAGCGGATCCCAATAATAATCCAATTTTCATGGCGTTGTATTAACTGCTGAACTCGTACAATCTTACCCTGATGTTTTTGAAGTTTAGGCAATACCCGAGCTCCCGCATAACGCCCGACAAAAAAAAGCACATTGTCACTGACGACACCACCAAGCGCAGCAAATAACATCGTCAAAGGATAAGAGAGTAATTGATTATGTGCGGCCACTCCCGATAGAAAAGCTGCCGTTTCCCCTTCAAGCATCGCGCCAAGAAATACAGCCCAATAGCCATATTCCATTAACCACTGAGTTAATACTTCAGACATAAGACTGAGATCCCTTCCTGAACACCTGATAATGGATATCTTTAGCCAAAATCTTAACACAGATAAAATTAAATTTTTGTTTGTATTCTTGGTAATTCAATAAGGTGGGAGCCTTGCGGATAAAATGAATGGCGTACAAAAAAACTGCACTTAACGACAACTTAAGTGCAGGGGATCACGACGCATAAAATATAAATATAGACTATTTATTGTATAAGCTAGCATTGATTGAAATATCGTTACCTTCACCTTCAGAGTTCACTGAGGTAATAATAAAGTATTTTGCGCCCGCTTCATCCGCTTTTTGTGAAACTGCATTCACATAATCCGTTGTTGTCGCTGCATTCATTACGATATTAATGTTGCCAACTAATTTCATTTCCATGGACTGAACATAATTAATCTCAGTTGCACTCATCGCAAATGGACTTAAAAACATCAAAGAAACCAATGCTATTTTTAATTTATTCATCAAAATCACCTCTTATTAAAATAACGTCCCCATTGAAATGCATTCTTTTTTAGAGAATAAAATTATGAGTATCGTTAAAAGAATATTATTTACCTGATAATATAAGATTATATTTACCTATTAAAATAAAGAATGTAGCGATGAATATCAAATTTAATATCGTGCGAAACTTAGCATAAATTGCTTTTATTTATGCTATTTCTAACGTTTTAAATCAGTACTAAAAATATGGCTCAGCCTGATGTTAAAACGAATATAACGATGCCACAGACTTACCTAATTTTTTGGCCAGATCGGAAGCGGCGTATCTATCCATAACTATCTCAATATAGGCGGCTGAATCCGTCACTTCAGCGTGTTTAATAGCAGCGTCTAATTCATCGCAAGTGGTGACTTTTTGGCAATACCAATCAGTGCACCCTAATGCCGCTGGCAATTGAGCATAATTCCACTGAGGTAGATCGTTATAATAAGCTTCAGGCTCTTTACATAATAATCGTTCAATTAAATAACCATCATTATTAAGCACAAAAATAATCGGCTTTAATCCAAAACGTGCAAACTGACTAATTTCTTGCGCTGTTAATTGATGTGAACCTTCCCCTGTCACTAAGATCACCCGCTTATTAGGTGCTGCAATTGCTGCGCCAAATGCTGCTGGCGTTGCCCAACCAATTGATCCCCATAATGTTTGGTTATGAAACTGAGCATCTTTAGGCAGTAAAGCAAAACCCAAGCCCATTGATGCTGTCCCTGTTTCCGCAATCACAATATCGTCGTCCTTAAACATTTTCTCTAAGCGCGGATACAGATATTGTGCGGTAATTTGACCGTTATCACCTTGTCGAGGCTCACCCAATCCTTGAGCCGCAATACCTTGATGCTTTAACGAAGGCGCTAATATTTTCAGTTTATCCAATACCTCTTTCATCATCACATTTGGGTAAACCGCTGAACCCACTTTCACCTGATCCGCTAAAATATTAATACGTTGCTCAGGGGAGATAGATGCCGTAAAACTGCCTGAGTTAAAATCCGTTAATACCGCGCCAATGCCTAAAATACAGTCGCAACTTTCAACAAATTCGCCCACTTGGGCATTCATTAATTTGCCATTATAAATTCCCATATACGTCGGGTTGGATTCACTCACAATACTTTTGTCCATAAACATCGTGGCATACGGCAGACCTGTCTTATCAATAATTGCCTGCACATCATCCGAATACCCTAAACGCGCCGTCAAAATCCCCGGAATAATACAGGCTTGTTGGCTGGCATTAAGTTTATCTAAAATGGCATTCACTGCGGCATTGAGTGACTGTGTATCACTTTTCTGTGACTCAGTTTTTTTATGTTTCCCATTGGCAATGACGGGCATCACCGCGTAATCAGATGGGAAGCCCATATAGACGGGGCGACGTTCTTTTAGGGCTGCTGCAATTAATCGCTCGGTTTCATCAATGCAATTTTCTGGAGTCAATATCGCATGAGCGCAGCTCAAATGCTGACTCATTTGATAAAACACATCAAAATCACCATTGCCTAAAGTGTGGTGAACAAGACGATGGTTTTTCTGGACACCACTCGCTGGCATGCCCACCAGATGGAAGACAGGTAAATGCTCAGCATAAGACCCCGCAAGACCATTCAACGCACTGAGTTCCCCCACACCAAATGTTGTCGAAAGTGCGGCAACACCTTTGATTCTTGCGTAACCATCCGCGGCATAAGCGGCATTTAACTCATTACAATTACCAATCCAACGCAATGAGCCACTTTCACAAACGGCATCTTCAATAGGAAAAGCGTAATCCCCTGCGACCCCAAAAACTTCGTTGATACCCAGTGCTTGCAAGCGTTCCAGAACATATTCGATAACCGTCTTCATAATGCAATTCCTAATAATAATTTATGCTGATTATTCAGCTTTGTATTATTACTAGCCCTAATATTGCATTAACGGAAATTATTTATAATCATTATCGCTATAACAAAATGTAATAGAGGTCACGATGGACATTCGAGGATTACGCTATTTTGTCGAAGTAGTACAACAAAATAACTTTAGCCGAGCAGCGGATAAATTATGCGTCACCCAGCCAGCAATCAGCCGTAGCATTCAAAAATTAGAACAAGAGCTTGAAGTAACCTTACTGATCCGCGAAACCGACGGCGTGAAACTGACCGATGATGGTGAGATTTTATTCCGCCATGCTCAGCAAATTCTGGCGCAATTCGACAGTCTTAATAACGCATTAAAAGACAAATCAGGCCCACTCACAGGGATCTTGAAGGTCGGTTTACCCCCTGTAATTGCCTCAACCTATTTTGCCGATATCATCATGGCATTTAGTCAGAAATATCCACAAGTCGAATTGCAGATCATTGAATTAAGTTCAAACCATATGATGAATGCCATACTCAAAGGAGATGTAGAAACGGCAGCGGTAATGTCTCCATTTGATGAACAACGATTTAATTTATATCGATTTGCGACTGACCGATTGATGCTACTCATGAACGAAAAACACCCATTAGCCACTCAAAATAACGTTAAGTTTGCAGAACTTCTGAATGAACCATTTATCTTTTTTCAAGATAGCTTTCGAATTAATGAACTAGTTGTTAGTGCGTGCGGGATCTATGGCAAAAAACCAATTATTGCAGGACGCAGTGGGCATTTAGATCTTGTGATGGCGATGGTGCGCGCAGGAGTTGGTATCACCTTACTCCCTGAAAGTATGTGGAAAAAGAATCATATTGAGGGGCTTTCCATTATTCCAGTGACGGAGCCTGTTCTAGCCTATGAGCTGGCTCTAGCAACTTTGAAAGAATCCCATCCAAGTCGTCGGGCTACGGCATGGATCGAGTTAGCGCTGGAAATGTTGAATATGCCCTCATCATTATGAACAATTATAATGAGTTACAACTGAATAGCCACCGACTTGATAGACCCTTTAAGTTAGACAAGCTTGTTTTAGGAAGATATGTTGAGAATAACGCAACATGCAGAAATTGAAAGAGAAATGCGAAATTTTATCGGTGCCAGTTAAATAACCGACACCAGAGAAATTAACGCCAGCGTTCTGCCGCCCAGGCGACCTGCTGTTGTGCGTCGTGGAAAGTCCAGGCCACGAAGCGACTGATTTTTTGCCCCTGTGCCATTTCAATGGTACGGACTTCCGCCGCCCCCACCAGCTTCAACGCATGATAAATCGAAGGCAGGGTCGTGCTTTTAGAAATCAACGAGGTAAACCACAGGCAGTTTTGTGCTAGGCTAACGCTCTCCTCTACCATTTTACGTACAAAGGCTTCTTCACCGCCTTCACACCATAGCTCTTTATTTTTTCCACCAAAGTTCTGTACCGGCGTGTCGGCTACCTCGCCTTTACCCAGCTTGTGCAGCTTGCGGCGGGTGCTGGCTTGCGCTTCCTGTTCAGAGCTATGGAACGGAGGATTACACATTGTGGCATCAAATTTCTCCGCCACACCGATGATACCGTTCAAAATAGATTCAGGTTGTTTTTGCAAACGCAGACGCACGCCGTTTCTCAGCGTCGGATTCATCTCCACGATCATTTTGGCCGCATTGAGCGATACTGGTTCAACCTCCGAACCAGTAAAACGCCAACCGTATTCACGCAGGCCAATGATCGGATAAATACAGTTGGCACCAACGCCCACATCAAGGATTGCCACGCCTTTACCACGAGGGATCTCACCGCCGTTGCTGGTCGCCAGCAGGTCAGCCAGATGGTGTAAATAGTCGGCACGCCCAGGGATCGGAGGGCACAGATAACCGGCGGGAATGTCCCAGTGTTCGATGCCATAAAAATGTTGCAGCAACGCACGGTTGAGCATTTTAACCGCCGTAGGATCGGCAAAATCTACCGAGATGTCGCCCCATGCGTTCGGTTTGACGAACGGCTCCAGTGCAGGACAACTGGCGATCAACGCCGGGAAATCATAGCGCGAGCGATGACGGTTACGCGGGTGCAAACCGCTTTTCTGCTGCGGGAAGGTTTTCTTTTTTTCCACCGTGACGGGCTCTCTTAAAGGTATTTCTGACGCGTACGATACCATATACCCTAGAGCTTTCAAGTTGCAGCTAACAGCTCGGGATGAGACCGTATTAAGCCTGCATTCAGAGTTTATACCGGAATATCCTGCTTGTTATATTGCTTTCTTCTTTTAGCTCAATGACCGGGCATCGACTTAATCGACGTAACTGCTTCAACTCTTGTAACTTAGCTCACCCGCTGCTCAATAACATTGCGAGGTAAATTCCCCGTTATTAGCAGTACAAGTTTTTCCTTAACTGGGCTACTATGAGGGTCGCAAACGCCCTTTCAACTTTCCGCGAATTCACCCTAACAACAAGATAAAATAGCGTTTACGCCGAAAGTCAAAAGCCCATAAATACATCAAATATTCAACAAGTTAAACACATGACAGAAAATCAAAGTTTCGAATCCCATACGCCGATGATGCAGCAGTACTTAAAACTCAAAGCACAACATCCCGATATTTTGCTGTTTTATCGTATGGGGGATTTTTACGAACTGTTCTTTGATGATGCTAAAAAAGCCTCTCAGTTACTGGATATTTCTCTCACCAAGCGTGGTCAATCTGCCGGTCAACCTATCCCGATGGCGGGCGTTCCTCACCATGCAGCCGAAAACTATTTAGCCCGATTGGTACAGATGGGAGAATCTGTCGCCATTTGCGAGCAAATTGGTGATCCTGCCACCAGCAAAGGCCCTGTTGAGCGCCAAGTAGTACGTATTGTCACACCGGGTACCATCACCGATGAAGCCTTACTCAATGAACGCCAAGACAACTTACTGGCAGCGGTATGGCAAGAGCCTCAAGGCTATGGCTTTGCGACCTTAGATATCGCATCAGGTCGTTTTATCATCAGTGAAATTGATGATGAAGAGTCATTAAAAGCCGAGCTTCAGCGTACCCGCCCAGCGGAATTACTCTATCCTGAAGATTTCGCTAGCATGTCATTGATTGAGCTGAATAAAGGCTTACGCCGTCGCCCATTATGGGAATATGAATTAGACACGGCAAAACAGCAATTAAACCTGCAATTTGGCACCAAAGATTTAATCGGGTTTGGCGTTGAAAATGCCCACAAAGCCTTACGTGCTGCGGGTTGTTTGCTGCAATATGTGAAAGATACGCAACGAACTGCACTGCCGCATATTCGTAGCATTATCATGGAAAAACAACAAGATAATGTGATTTTAGATGCAGCAACTCGCCGAAATTTAGAACTAACCCAAAACCTTGCTGGGGGCACCGAAAATACCCTTGCCGCGATCTTAGACAAGTGTGTCACCCCAATGGGAAGCCGTATGCTAAAACGCTGGCTGCATACCCCATTGCGTAACCTCTCCGTGTTGAACAACCGCCAGCAAGCCATTGGTGCACTGCAACAATACGGCTTTGAGCTACAACCGTTCCTTCGCCAGATTGGTGATTTAGAACGAGTGCTCGCTCGTCTCGCATTACGCTCAGCGCGCCCTCGCGACTTAACGCGTATGCGCCATGCATTCCAGCAATATCATGATATTCACCAAATTCTAGCGCAATCAGATTGCGGCTACCTCGGTGCACTAACGCAACGTATTGGTCAATTCGATGAGTTGCAAACCCTACTGGAAAAATCGATTGTCGATGCACCTCCAGTTTTAGTCCGTGATGGCGGCGTCATTGCCCCTGGCTACAACAGCGAACTCGATGAATGGCGCGCATTGGCAGACGGAGCAACAGATTACCTCGATCGCTTAGAAATTCGTGAGCGTGAAAAACTGGGTATCGATACCCTAAAAGTGGGCTATAACGCGGTACATGGTTACTACATTCAAGTGAGTCGTGGACAAAGCCACCTTACGCCAATTCATTATGTTCGTCGCCAAACGCTGAAAAATGCGGAGCGCTACATTATCCCTGAATTGAAAGAGTATGAAGATAAAGTACTGACATCAAAAGGTAAAGCGCTCGCTATCGAAAAAGCCTTGTATGATGAATTGTTCGATATGCTGCTACCGCATTTAGCTGCGTTACAAACCAGTGCCGAAGCGCTGGCTGAGTTGGATGTCCTCTCCACCCTCGCAGAGCGTGCAGACACCCTCGGTTATGCCTGTCCTCAATTAACAGACAAGCCCGGTATTCAAATTACTGAAGGTCGTCATCCGGTTGTCGAGCAAGTGCTTAGTGAGCCTTTTATTTCTAACCCGCTGTCTCTTTCTCCGCAACGCCGCTTGCTGATCATTACAGGCCCCAATATGGGCGGTAAAAGTACCTATATGCGCCAAACTGCCCTGATCACCTTACTGGCTTATATCGGGAGTTTTGTGCCAGCCAGTAAAGCCGTCATTGGGCCTATTGACCGTATTTTTACGCGCGTTGGAGCCTCTGATGACCTCGCTTCAGGACGATCAACCTTCATGGTAGAGATGACTGAAACTGCGAATATTCTGCATAATGCCACTGAACACAGCTTAGTGTTGATGGATGAAATTGGTCGCGGCACATCTACCTATGATGGGCTTTCTTTAGCGTGGGCATGTGCAGAGAACTTAGTCAATCGCATCAAAGCGATGACCTTATTTGCGACTCACTATTTTGAATTAACCACCTTACCGGAAAAATTGGAAGGTGCGGTCAATATTCACCTCGATGCGATTGAACACGGTGATACCATCGCCTTTATGCATAATGTGCAAGACGGTGCGGCAAGCAAGAGTTACGGTTTAGCCGTTGCTTCACTGGCTGGCGTCCCAAAAGAAGTGATCAAACGCGCGAAGCAAAAACTCAAAGAGCTAGAAGTTATCTCCAATAATGCCAATGCGAGTCATGTGGATAGCGCTCAGCTGAGCTTCTTAGGGACTGTGGAAGAAGAACCATCCCCAGTATTAGCCGCTTTAGAGGAAATCGACCCTGACAAACTAACTCCACGCCAAGCCCTTGATTGGTTATATCGTTTAAAGGAAATGGATAAGTAGCATGGATGAGTACGCTGAATTACTAGCGCCAATTAAACAATTTTTGCAGTGTGAAACGCCCGATGCGTGGATCCACAAAGCCAGTCAACCTGAAAATTTACCAACGATTTTGAAGGATCATCTGCTGTGTGAATTAAAAGCCGCGCAAAGTGCCATGTTTTTAATTCGCAAATATGCAGTGGATAAAGAAAGTGCGGCGATTTTATTAGAGTGGTTCAAACCCTATGAAGCCTTTGCGTATGATCGCATTGGTGATGTTCACACATTGAAAAATAAGAACCAAATCTCAAAACAGATCCTAGCGAAAAAACAGTCTCCATATAGCCAAGATTTGATTGATAAAATGGTGTTGTTAATCAAAGAGGAATTGCACCATTTTTACCAAGTGCTAGAAATTATGCATCAACGGAACATTGCGTATGATGGGATCACCGCAGGTCGCTACGCGAAAGGGTTATTCAGTCATTTAGACCCTCATGATCCGAAAACTTTGGTAGATAAGCTCATCATTGGGGCTTATATTGAAGCGCGCTCTTGCGAGCGGTTTGCTAAATTGGCGCCACACTTGGATGAGCAACTTGCCAATTTTTATACCTCATTACTGCGTTCAGAGGCGCGCCATTATCAGGATTATCTGCAACTTGCTCAGTTGATTAGTAAAACAGATATCACTGAGCGTGTGCGTTTTTATGGGGAAGTTGAGGCTAAGTTGATTTTAATGCCTGATGAAGACTTTAAGTTCCACAGCGGCGTACCGATTAATTAGCTCCACCAACTAAAAAGAAAAGCCCCTGTTATCAACGAAAACAGGGGCTTCATGTGTTTTAACACGGCAGATTACATATTGAATAACGCTTCCAGCGTTAAATCTTCGCCTTGTAAAATATCTTTTAAACGTCTTAAACCTTCTACCTGAATTTGACGAACTCTTTCACGAGTGAGCCCAATTTCGCGCCCAACCTCTTCCAGAGTTTCCGCTTCATATCCCAACAAACCAAAACGGCGCGCTAAAACTTCACGTTGCTTCGGATTGAGTTCATATAACCACTTAACGATATTTTCTTTTAAGTTGTTATCTTGGATAGTGTTTTCAGGCCCTGAATCATTATCATCCGATAATACTTCCAGCAGTGACTTCTCAGAATCCCCAGCAATAGGCGTATCAACCGATGTAATGCGCTCATTTAAACGTAGCATTCGGCTAACATCTTCAACAGGTTTATCTAATTGCTCAGCTATCTCTTCAGGACTTGGCTCGTGATCGAGCTTTTGAGCAAGTTCACGGGCTGTACGAAGGTATATATTGAGTTCTTTGACGATATGAATCGGTAGGCGGATTGTTCGGGTTTGATTCATGATAGCGCGTTCAATCGTTTGACGGATCCACCAAGTCGCATACGTTGAAAAACGGAAGCCTTTTTCGGGATCAAACTTTTCAACTGCACGAATCAACCCAAGATTTCCTTCTTCGATCAAATCGAGTAAGGCAAGACCTCGGTTGTTATAACGGCGAGATATTTTTACCACTAAGCGAAGGTTGCTTTCTATCATGCGCTGACGCGATGCCACATCTCCCCGAAGGGCTCTGCGAGCATAGAAAACTTCTTCCTCTGCGGTGAGGAGTGGAGAGAATCCAATTTCACTGAGATAAATTTGGGTTGCGTCCAAAACACGTTGACTCGCGCTTTGGAGTAATTCCGTTTCTTCATCCAGTTCTGAAACTAGATCCTCTTCTTTGAATTGACTCTCATCAAATGCTTCATCCATCGCATTTTCATCGAGGTCATTATACAACTCGTTAACTTTCAGCGAACTTTGGCTCATCAGTGACTCCGACCCAAGATAATGAGGACGGAATGTGTCACTCCGCCCAGTTTATCGCTGCGGTAAATAACGCAACGGGTTTACTGATTTTCCCTTATAACGAATTTCAAAATGCAAACGAACAGAACTTGTTCCGGTGCTACCCATAGTGGCTATTTTTTGACCTTCAGCAACATCCTGTTGGTCACGCACAAGTAACGTATCGTTATGTGCGTAGGCACTTAAGTAGTCATCGTTATGTTTTATTATTATGAGATTTCCATATCCGCGCAGTGCATTACCAGCATAGACGACTTTACCAGGAGCAGCTGCAATAACAGATTGACCGCGAGAACCAGCAATATCAACACCTTTGTTTCCGCCTTGCGCATCAGAGAAGCCTTCAATCATCTTCCCATCAGCTGGCCAACGCCATTTAATTGACGAATTATTGGTGCTACTTCCTGTTGTTGCTGTTGCAGTCGTAGTGGTTGGGCTCGCTGTTGTCGTTGAAACCGTTGAGGCTGGTTTCTTGTTATTCGGCAACATCTTACCTGAATTCTGCCCGCTACTATTTTCAGGATACCCATTAGTTGGTTGAATATCAACCGGGCGCTGTTGACTATTTGACGCAGTTTGTGTGATCGAGCTCACATTTGCATTACCAATATTTATCACCTGACCTACATCTAGGCTGTATGGTTCAGAAATATTGTTTTTCGATGCTAACTCACGGAAATCATTACCCGTTATATAGGCGATATAGAACAGAGTATCACCGCGCTGAACGGTGTAGGTATTTCCGTTATAACTTCCTTTAGAAATGCGGCCATAGTCTCGGTTATAAACAATACGTCCATCGCTGCTGGTTGAAACAGGTCTAGAGGCATTATTTCCCATCGAACTATTAGACGACAAATTAGGTCTGTCTGAAGGCATCGCCGTGCTCATTCCAGTATTGGACGGAGGATTCGGCACCGTTCTTGGTGCGGATTGTTGGCTAGATGAACCTCCATCATTCACACTCGAAATCGGTGCTGCGGGATGATAAGGCGTTGAGCATCCTGCTAATAAAGCACCGCTAAATGAAAAGATAACCGCCCATCGAATTCTGTTTATTGGGCTAACAATTTTCATATTTCTTCTCCCGTGAAGAAAAATCTGACCTGATACTAAAGGGTTAGAATGCAATTAATGCTTATAGAATATTAGTATCTTAAAATATTTCGCTTATTAAAGCAGAAATATAAAATAATGGACAAGTTAAATGTATCAAAAGTATAACAAATTGAGATTATCACTTAACAGTTTGAGTGAAATAACCCATTAATTCAAAATAACTTAAAGGGTTATTAGCTCAAATCGCCAGCAACAAGAGGGACAAAACGCACTTTTTCAATCACATTAGTGTGATAGTCATTACCGCGACGGGTAATTAATTTCAGAGCCTGATCTTTGTCACCGACAGGGAGCACGAGGCGTCCACCATCTTTTAACTGCTTAAGTAACAATGACGGAATTTCGCTAGGTGCGGCGGTCACAATGATCCCATCAAAAGGGCCTTTCGATTGCCAGCCTTCCCAGCCATCACCGTGGCGAGTAGAAATATTATGTAAATCTAACAACTTAAAGCGACGTTTTGCCGTCCACTGCAAGCTTTTAACTCTTTCGACTGAATACACATGCTCACAAAGATGAGCCAAAACCGCCGTTTGATACCCAGATCCCGTGCCAATCTCCAGCACATGATCCGTCGGTTTGACCGCCAATAATGCAGTCATTTTTGCAACAATATACGGCTGCGAAATGGTCTGTCCATGACCAATGGGTAATGGGATATTATCGTAGGCTTTATGAGAGAGCGCTTCGTCAACAAACCGTTCGCGAGGAACTAGCGCGAGCGCGTCTAATAGGCGCTCATCGTGAATTCCCTGTTGGCGCAATTGTGCCAGCAGTTCTTTCATGAGCCCAATTTTCATTTTGCCTTCACTCCTGACTTATCTAGCCACTCTTCTAATACAGCCTGAGTTTTATAAGACGTTAAATCCACTTGTAACGGCGTTATCGAAACATAGCCATTTTGTACCGCTTCAAAATCCGTACCTGGGCCTGCATCACGAATTTCCCCAACTGGCCCTAACCAATACAGCATATTACCGCGAGGATCTTCTAGATTATAAACCTCAGATGCCGCATGACGGCTGCCACAGCGGGTAACTTTAATTCCTTTTAGCTCCTCATAAGGAATATCTGGCACATTGATATTCAAGATATTTCCCGCACGCAATGGATTTTTTTGCAGCATAGTGAGGATATCGCACGTTACCTTGGCCGCCGTTTCATAATGCACATCACCATCCAATGAAACCGCAATAGACGGTAAACCTAAGTGACGCCCTTCTGTTGCCGCCGCAACGGTACCAGAATAAATCACATCGTCCCCGAGATTTGGGCCACAGTTGATTCCAGACACCACAATATCAGGGCGAGGACGCACAACTTTATTCACCCCGATATACACACAATCCGTTGGAGTGCCTTCTTGTACAGCGAGATCACCATTACTTAATGTTTGGATTTTTAATGGTCTATCCAAGGTTAATGCATTTGAAGCGCCACTACGGTTGCGATCGGGTGCAATCACCTGCACATGATAATGTTGGCGCAATGCCGCTGCCAGAGTTTGAATCCCCGGCGCCGATACACCATCATCGTTACTCAATAATATGTTCAGCATCAATACAATCCTGATTAATAATTTCGCGTACAACACTCGTGGCAAAGCTGCCTGAATTCAGGAAAAAGCACAGCTTCACGGTTGACGAGTCTAGCCACTGCCATTGCAGATTTTGCGGCTTAACCAGTACAGCTCGTCTCGCTGGAGAAACTCGCTCACTTTTCATTAGTGCCATAAATGGCTGATAATTTTGTAAACAGTGAGTCTCGAAAGCTAGGGCATCATCTTGAGTGCCTAAATCGCCATCCCCAGGAAGCGGCGCTGTCACACTTAGCTCAGCAGATTGTAAACGCGCTTGCAGAGAGTCTAACTCTTCTGCCGTCGCCACAAACCAGCTACCACGTCCGGTTAATTGCAGTGCATCCCCCAACATTGCGTGTTGCTGTGTATGATTTGCGATGCGCGCACTGGCGATATCATTAAACATAGCACTTCGCGCGGCAGAGAGATAAAAACTGCGTTTATTTCGTTCACGTACTGTAATTTCTTGATTTGCCCAGCGGCGAGCTTGAACCAAGTTTTGCCCATCCCGACCAAAACGTTGTTCGCCAAAATAGTTCGGAACACCTAAATCAGCCACTTTTTGTAGGCGTTGTTCTACATCATCGGTGTCCGTAATATCCCGCAATATCACTTCGAATTGATTCCCTTTTAAGGAACCAATGCGTAATTTACGTTTCTGGCGAGTGACCGCTAACACACGGCACCCTTCAAGCTGCCAAGCCGAAAAATCGGGCGTGTCTTTACCCGGCATTTGCAGACAGAACCACTGCTCTGTCACCGCATGTCTGTCTTTTAGTCCCGCATAACTGACTGCTCTTGCTGAAATTTTAGCAAACTTTGCCAGTTGTTCCGCAACAAATAATGTATTGCAGCCTGTTTTTTCGACGCGAACCATAACGTGTTCGCCTTCGCCATCAAGCTCAAAACCCAAATCTTCTTTCACCACGAAATCTTCAGGAATACTTTTTAATGTCCCTGAAGAGAGGGGTTTACCATGCAGGTACTGAACATTCATAACTTTCATTACTATTATCTTTGATAAGTAAAACCACAGCGGCGCAAGCAATCCCTTCTTTTCGCCCCACAAAACCCAATTGTTCTGTGGTGGTTGCTTTCACATTGACGTCGTCCATGTGGCATTCGAGATCTTCGGCGATATTCACGCGCATTTGTGGGATATGCGGCAACATTTTTGGTGCTTGCGCCATGATAGTGACGTCGATATTGCCAATTAAATAACCTTTTTTACGTACTTGGCAAAAGGCTTCTCTGAGTAATACTCGGCTATCTGCGCCTTTATAAGCAGGGTCAGTATCTGGGAATAATTTTCCGATATCCCCAAGTGCCGCAGCACCTAAAATGGCGTCTGTCAGCGCGTGTAAGACCACATCACCATCCGAATGTGCGATAAGACCTTGTTCGTAAGGAATGCGAACGCCACCAATAACGATAGGGCCTTCTCCGCCAAACTTATGCACATCAAAACCGTGTCCGATTCTCATTTTTTTTCCTTATGATTTCATTCTTGAAAGATAAAATTCCGCCAGCGCCAAGTCCTCTGGTCGCGTCACCTTAAGGTTATCTGCTCGTCCCGATACTAATATCGGTTGATAACCGCAATGCTCAAGTGCGGAAGCCTCATCCGTGATTACTGCATTTTCTTTCAATGCTTTATCTAAACAGTCACGTAGTAATACTAATGGGAAAAACTGCGGTGTTAAGGCATGCCAGAGCGCTTCTCGCTCAACAGTATGGGAAATACTTTGCGTTCCCTCCACGCCCCGTTTCATCGTATCCCGAACCGGAGCCGCCAGTATGCCCCCACAACAATCATTCTGAGTGGCTAACTGAACGATAGTATTTAAATCATCTAAATGCAGACACGGACGTGCCGCATCATGCACCAATACCCAAGCATCATCATACTCAGGTTGCGAAACCAGATAGTTTAATCCTGATAATACTGAATCTGCACGCTCTTTCCCCCCGATAACCGTGATGACGCGAGGGTCTTTGGCTATATCGAGGTGATGGAAATAATCATCTTCGGCACTTAATGCAACCACGATTTTTTGTACGTCGCCACTGCGCAATAAGGCGTCAATGGTGTGTTCAATAATAGTTTTCCCTGCGACCGACAAATATTGCTTTGGGCAATCCGCATTCATACGACTGCCCACTCCCGCAGCGGGGATCAGCGCAACAATCGGTACTGCGCTGGATGTTCTTGGATTTATCATGATTCGAATCTTACATCAGAAATTATCAGGCTCTTGGGTGTGGTCTGCCCTACACGATGATTATTGAGATGACGGTGGATTATTACGCTCTTTGACCATTCGATAGAATGATTCTCCAGGCTTTAACATGCCTAGCTCGCTACGTGCGCGCTCTTCAATTGCATCCTGACCATCATTCAAGTCATTGATTTCTGCAAATAGCTGCTCATTACGCTGTTTTAAACGCGTATTCACAATTTCCTGCGCAGCAACATCATCCTTGACTTTGACATAGTCATGGATGCCATTTTTGCCTAACCATAAGGAATATTGTAACCAAGCTAATATCGCAATTAATAGTAGCGTTAATTTACCCATCTTGCCCCCTGAAATGATTTGCTAATCATCCCATAACTGAGCGCGTGACGCTACTGCGATGCAAATATTGTCTAAAAAAGTCAGAATTGTTCGCGCTAGAAGAGATTAAATATCATCCAATTCCCTATAAATGTAGAAAAGGATGATATTTAAGTAAAATCAATTTGCTATAGAAATGATATTTCGCTGTTGCAGCAGTTGAATCACCTGCGCTAAAGAATCATGGATAGGGCGCAGACCATCAAGGTGTAATTCTGGATTTTGTGGTGGTTGATAAGGCGAATCAATCCCCGTGAAATGGGTAATTTTTCCTGCTCGTGCTTGCTGATATAACCCTTTGGGATCTCGCTTTTCACAAACCTCAATGGGCGTATCCACATACAGCTCATAAAACTGATCGGGTTCAAACAGTTCACGTACACGCTGCCTATCTTCTTGATAAGGAGAAATAAACGCTGTAGCCACAATCAGCCCCGCATCCACCATTAACTTGGCAACTTCGCCAATCCGTCGAATATTTTCCTGCCGATCCGCATCACTAAACCCAAGGTCACGACACAATCCATGGCGAACATTATCTCCATCAAGAAGATAGGTTTTGATCCCCAAATTAGCCAATTGTGTCTCTATCACCCCCGCCAACGTGGACTTTCCCGACCCCGATAAGCCCGTCAACCACAGCACCGCACCTTTGTGACCATTACGCTGCTCTCGCCATTGCCGAGTCACATTATGGGAATGCCAAACAATATTATCCGACAGGCCATTTTCCAATGTATCCATAACGTTACTTCCCACCTAACACATCCCGGGCACCCCAGTGCGGGAAATGGCGGCGGATCAGTTGGTTAAGCTCAACTTCGAATTGGCTAAACTCACCACGATGTACCGTTTCTTCTGGCTGCACCTCTCTAACTAGCCCAGCCCCCACCGTCACGTTGGTTAGCCTATCAATCAAAATCATCCCACCAGTATCACCATTGCTTTGGTAATTTTCCAGTAGTAATGGCTCATCGAATGAAAACTCCACCAAACCGATGCCGTTCAATGGCAGTTCCGTGGCCACTTTCTGAGTTAAGTTATTCACATCCACTTGGTATTGAATGTTTTCAACTTTGCCTCGGCTTCGCTTGCCTGCCACTTTAATATCCACTTGTTGCCCTTGCACCAACGGCTGTTCTGACATCCACACCACATCCACTAAGGCGTGCTGGCTAGCAAGTAACTCTTCGTTTTCAGCGACAATTAAATCGCCGCGACTGATATCAATTTCATCGTTCAGTACTATCGTAATCGCCTCACCCGCAATGGCTGAAGTCGGGTTACCGGAAAATGTCACAATCTCTTTGATAGTTGAAACGCTCCCTGAAGGCAGCACTTTCACGCGTTGCCCCACCTGTACAACCCCCGATGACACCGTGCCACTGTAGCCGCGAAAATCTAAGTTTGGGCGATTCACATATTGCACAGGGAAGCGCAATGGCTGCTCAGCGGCCGTCTGAGTCACTTGCACCGTTTCCAGCAGCGACAATAACGTTTCCCCTTGATACCACGGTAAATTCTCGCTTGGTGAGACGATGTTATCCCCATCCAGTGCCGAAATCGGCACAAACCAGACGTTTAAATCGAGCGGAAGTTGCTGAGCAAATTGCTGGTAATCTTGCTGTATTTTCTCAAACACTGACTGACTATAATCCACCAGATCCATTTTATTCACCGCGACGATCAAGTGGCGGATCCCCAGCAACGTACTAATAAAACTGTGGCGTCGCGTTTGCTCTTGAATGCCTTTTCGAGCATCGATCAGCAGAATAGATAACGAGCACGTTGATGCGCCTGTCGCCATATTGCGGGTATATTGTTCATGTCCAGGTGTATCTGCGATGATAAACTTGCGTTTTTCTGTCGAAAAATAGCGATATGCCACATCGATGGTGATCCCCTGTTCGCGCTCGGCAGCGAGCCCATCCACCAGCAAGGCCAGATCCAATTTCTCGCCTTGAGTGCCAATTCGCTTACTGTCGCTTTGTAAAACGGACAATTGATCTTGGTAGATTTGTTGAGTGTCATGCAGCAAGCGCCCAATCAAGGTACTTTTCCCATCATCCACGTTGCCGCAGGTAAGAAACCGCAATAATCCCTTATGTTGCTGAGCCTGCAAGTAAGCTTCCACGCCACCTTGCAGTTGAATTTGATGCGCCATTGCGTCGTTATACGCTAATTCAGCCATAATGTTGCTCTCCTCACCGATTAATTAAAAATAGCCTTGGCGCTTTTTCAGCTCCATAGAGGCGGATTGGTCACTATCAATCAAACGCCCTTGGCGTTCACTGGTGGTGGATAGCAACATCTCTTCGATAATTTCCGGTAGCGTGCTGGCATTCGACGGCACAGCTCCCGTCAATGGCCAGCAGCCTAATGTGCGAAATCGTACTTTTTTCTTGGCAATAACCTCTCCCGCTTTTAGCTCTATGCGCCCATCGTCCACCATGATTAAGGTGCCGTCGCGTTCAATCACAGGGCGTTCATCGGCAAAATAGAGTGGGACAATGTCGATGTTTTCCAAGTAGATATATTGCCAAATATCCAGTTCAGTCCAATTGGATAGCGGGAAAACGCGGATACTTTCCCCTTTATTAATTTGTCCGTTGTAATTGTGCCAAAGCTCCGGTCGTTGGTTTTTCGGATCCCAGCGGTGCGAGCGGTCACGGAATGAATAAATTCGTTCTTTTGCTCGTGATTTTTCTTCATCACGCCTAGCACCACCGAACGCGGCATCAAAGCCATATTTATCTAGCGCCTGCTTTAAGCCCTCGGTTTTCATGATATCTGTATGCTTCGCACTACCATGAACAAACGGATTTATGCCGAGACGCTCCCCTTCGGGATTTCGGTGGATCAATAATTCAAAACCGTATTTTTTCGCCGTCTCATCACGGAACTGGTACATTTCACGAAATTTCCATCCGGTATCCACATGTAGCAAAGGGAAAGGGATCGTGCCAGGATAGAACGCTTTTCGAGCCAAATGCAGCATCACAGATGAGTCTTTACCGATTGAATAGAGCATCACGGGATTCGCAAATTCCGCCGCCACTTCACGAATAATATGAATACTTTCCGCTTCTAATTGCTGTAAGTGGGTTAATTTTTTTTCGTTCACGATTTACTCCTCGATTAAGCCAATTCCAGCACGGCTGAGCGCCATTGGATGGTTTCGGGTTGCTGGCCAAACCACGCCAGCTGTTGATGTAATGCCGCCACTTCACCAATGACGATTAATGCAGGGGCTGGCGCTTGCTGAGCCAATGACTCCAATTCATGCAAAGCCCCCACAATCACTTTTTGATTTTGCCGAGTCCCACAACCAATCACCGCAACGGGGGTATCTCGATGACGGCCATATTGAATAAGCTGCTGGCGAATATTGGCAGCTGTCACGGTGCCCATGTAGATAGCCAGTGTTTGATGACCGCGTGCTAATGCTTGCCAATCCAACTCAGCCCCCTCTTGTCGGCAATGTCCGGTAATAAACGTGATACTCTGCGCGTGTTCTCTGTGGGTCAGCGGGATCCCCGCATAAGCCGCCGCACCAATAGCAGCAGTGATGCCGGGTACGACTTGAAAAGGGATGTTAGCCTCGGCAGCAACTTGCAACTCTTCACCACCACGACCAAAAATAAACGGATCCCCGCCTTTTAAGCGCACCACCTTTTTGCCTTGCTGGGCATAGTTGACGATCAACCGATTGGTTTCCTCTTGGGAAACGCTGTGATTTCCTGCTCGTTTACCCACACAGACTTTGTCTGCATCACGGCGAACAAGGTCAAGGATTTCCGAGCTCACCAAATGGTCATACAGCACCACATCCGCGTTTTGCAGTACTCTCAGCCCTTTAAGTGTTAGCAGCCCCGCATCCCCCGGACCTGCTCCCACCAAGGTCAGCTCCCCTTGGTTATCCGGCTTCGCTAGCTGTTGCTCCAGCTGCTTTTCGGCATCATCCAGTTGCCCACTTTCCACCAAAGAGGCAAAACGCCCGCTAAAACTCAGCTCCCAAAAACGTTTACGCTCACTGAGCTTGGTCAAATTCTGCTTAACGCGCTCACGCCAACGCCCTGCAATCTCCGCCATTTTACCCAGCGATGTCGGCAACAAGGTTTCCAGTTTTTCTCGTAATAATTTGGCTAAGACAGGTGCGGTTCCACCCGATGAAATCGCCACCATAATGGGAGAACGATCGATAATCGAAGGCACAATAAAGGAACATAGGGGTTGGTCATCCACCACGTTGACAAAAATATGGCGCTGCTGCGCATCATGAAAAACTTTCTCATTGAGCGCTTGGTCATCCGTGGCAGCAATCACCAAGTAAGCATCATCAAGGTGATAAGCTTGATAAGGCTGCTGCACCCAGTGCAATTGTTTTTGCTGATAAGCTAACTGTAAGCTTTCGCAAAGTTCAGGGGAAATCACCACCAGCGAGGCATGGGCTTTCAATAATAATTCGGCTTTACGTGCCGCAACCACACCGCCGCCAATCAAGACAACTTGTCTTTCTCGCACACTCACAAATAAGGGTAAGTAATCCATATATCGCTTCCATCCAACATTTTAATTATAAGAGCAATGAAATTGACTATATGGCCTGAATTGGTCACTTTGAAATGACAAAAAAGCATGAATAGGAACAGAAAGGCATAAGCTAAATAAAGTGAGGAAAACCCAGTAAATTAAGCCTATCTCTCGCGATTTTGTATAAATAAACAATAAAGGGACACCCTTATTTTAGATAAAGGTATCCCTTTGTTATTACACAAATAAATTAACTTTCTACTTATTAGTAATGCAAGTAATTAATTATTTAAACGAAGTCTTTAGTTTTCTTAAAAAGCATTAATTTTCATGCAGCCCACATTCTCGCTTTAAGCCAAAGAAACGGGTCTGTTCTTCGCTCATTCCCGGCTCCCACGGACGGCTGGTATGGGTATCCCCTACTGATAAATACCCTTTTTCCCATAATGGATGGTAGGGTAAATTATGTTTGGTCAGATACTGATAAACATCTTTATTATTCCAATCAATCACCGGCAGAATTTTAAAGATCCCGCGCCCAAGACTCAGTACGGGTAACTCAGAACGGCTCGCCGATTGTTCCCGCCTTAATCCTGAAAACCAGCTTTGCGCCTGCAGTTCATGCAGCGCCCTCGCCATCGGCTCCACTTTGTTCAATTGGTTATAACGCTCTATGCCCTCAATCCCTTGAGTCCACAACTGCCCATGAATGGCTTCTTGCCATGCAGGGCTCGTCGCCGCTCGGTACACTTTCAAGTTTAAATTCAGGCGTTCAGTAAGCTGCTCAATAAACTGATACGTTTCGGGAAACAGATAACCCGTATCCGTCAGAATCACAGGAATATTTGGCACCACTTGCGTGACTAAGTGCAGCGCCAAAGCACCTTGGATGCCAAAGCTTGATGACAACACGAATTCAGCAGGAAGATGTTCAACCGCCCACTCAATGCGGGCTAGTGCGGTCATCTCTTCAAGTTGCGTATTCAATTCCGCTAAATAAGCGACTTGAGCCTGTTTATCTAACGGATGAACTTGCGCTAATTGAAGTCGGCTCATACCGCCTCCTTGACCTCGTAAAAATCGATAGCTGAGTTGAGTACCGGCTTCACGACGTTAGCGCGGATCAGGTAATCACCAAAACCTTCATTCGGTTGACGCTCAACTGCCCAGCGACCAATCAGCTCATCCATGATGGCTAAAATTTCTGTGCTGCTGATATTTTCCTTATACATTCGAGGAATACGCGTACCGATGCGGTTTCCACCTAAATGCAAGTTATAACGGTCGAGGGCTTTACCCACCAATCCCACTTCCGCCAGCATCGCGCGACCACAGCCATTTGGGCAGCCCGTAACCCGTAAAACAATATGTTCATCCGCCACGTGATGCGCCGCCATGATGTTTTCAACTTGCGTGACGAACTCTGGCAAAAAACGCTCCGCTTCCGCCATCGCTAGCGGACAGGTTGGGAAAGAGACACACGCCATCGAGTTTTCACGCTGGCGCGTCACTTCACCGCTCATCAATCCGTGCTCAATGGCAATTTTCTCTATTGTCTCTTTGTCTTCTTCCGCAATCCCCGCCACAATTAAGTTCTGATTGGCCGTCAGGCGAAAATCCCCTTTATGGATTTTAGCGATTTCGGCGACGCCAGTTTTTAACGGTTTATCCGCTAAGTCGATTAAGCGCCCATTCTCCACAAACAAGGTTAAATGCCAGCGGTTATCAATTCCCTTAAGCCAGCCAATTTGATCGCCACGCTCCGTAAATTGGTAAGGGCGAATAGCCTCAAACTGCACGCCGGCACGTTTTTCCACTTCCGCCTTAAACACCTCAATCCCAACGCGCTCAAGGGTATATTTGGTTTTGGCATTTTTACGATCAGTTCGGTTTCCCCAATCCCGCTGCGTAGTGACAATCGCTTCAGCAATTGCCAAGGTTTTATCTAAGGGAATAAAACCAAATTCACTGGCAAGGCGTGGGAATGTGTTGGTATCGCCGTGGGTCATCGCTAAACCGCCGCCCACCAGCACGTTGAAACCGATCAATTGCCCTTTTTCAGCAATCGCCACAAAGTTCATATCATTGGCATGGAGATCCACATCATTCAATGGAGGGATCACCACCGTGGTTTTAAATTTCCGAGGAAGATAGGTTTGCCCTAAAATCGGTTCTTCATCGGTGGTCACAATCTTTTCTTTATCCAACCAAATCTCAGCATACGCACTGGTGCGAGGTAGCAAATGCTCAGAGATTTTTTTCGCCCATTCATAGGCTTGCTGATGCAGTTCAGACTGCACGGGGTTAGAAGTACACAGTACGTTACGGTTTACGTCATTGGCGGTCGCTAACGCATCCAGCCCCACATGACTGAGCATTTGATGCGCCGGCTTCACATCCCCTTTCAGAATACCGTGAAACTGGAATGTTTGACGGTTGGTGATGCGAATACTGCCATACAGCGTGTGCTCAGAGGCAAATTTATCAATATCGAGCCACTGTTTCGGGGTAATAATCCCCCCCGGTAAGCGGCAACGCAGCATCATGGCATGACGCGGTTCCAGCTTCTGCTCAGCTCGCTCTGCACGAATGTCTCTGTCGTCTTGCTGATACATGCCGTGAAAACGGATCAGCAAGAAGTTGTCTCCGTCAAAACCGCCCGTTAAGCCATTTTTGAGGTCGTCTTTGATAGTGCCTCGTAAATAGTTACTTTGCTGCTTCATCCGCTCGCTGTCAGCGAGCTTCCCTTCAACCACTAAGGCTGGCTGAGGTGCAGCTTTTTGATGTTCATTGCTCATTAATAAACGTCCCTCTGGTAACGGCGCATCACACGCAGCTCACTTAAAAAGTCATCCGCTTGCTCTTCATCCATGTGCCCGTGCTCGCTGATGACATCCAATAATGCTTGTTCCACATCTTTCGCCATCCGATTTGCATCCCCACACACATAAATGTGCGCACCTTGCTGGATCCAGTCCCACACTTCATTACCTTGCTCGCGCAATTTGTCTTGTACATACACTTTTTCAGCCTGATCCCGCGACCACGCTAATGAAATATGGGTCAGCAAACCGTCTTTGACATAACGCTGCCATTCCACTTGATATAAAAAATCGTCAACAAAGTGCGGATTGCCGAAAAACAGCCAGTTTTTACCTTCGCTACCATCGTTATCTCGTTGTTGTAAGAAAGCGCGGAATGGGGCAATACCCGTGCCCGGACCAATCATAATTACGGGCGTATTTGAGTCCGCGGGTAAGCGGAAATTATCATTATGTTCAATAAACACCCGCAGTTCGTCACCTTCATTGAGACGATCCGCTAAAAACCCAGAAGCCCCCCCTGTTCTTGGACGACCATCTATTTCATAACGAACAACCCCAACAGTGGCATGCACTTCATCAGCGGCCTCCGCTTGTGAAGAGGAAATGGAGTACAAGCGCGGGGTCAATGGACGCAGTAAATCCACAAATTCTTGCGCACTTGGCTGAGCTGCCGCTTGGCGAACCATATCGACGATCGGCGTGGTTTGCGCATATTGCATAATGGCGGGCTTATCGCTGATCAAACCTAATAAATTGTCATCTTTAGATAGCTGCGCATACTTTTCGACGATCAAATAGGTGTTTTGGGTTAGTTCTAATTGGTAAGTTAACGCATCACGCAGCGAATGGCGCTGTTGACCAATAAATACGTCCTCATCCCCCTGTAGCCATAGCAGGCTAATCAGCTCATCCACTAACGCGGGGTCATTATCAAACCACACGCCCAGCGCATCACCTGGCTGATAGCGTAGACCGGAATCCCCCAAGTCAATCTCAATATGGCGCACATCTTTGTCGGAACCGCGGCCTGTTATCTTTTGATTACTCAATAGCGAGGCGGTTAATGGCGCTGTTTTACTGTAAGGGGAAGAATCGAGCTGATTCACACTGCCTGATTGGGTGTTGATGAGCTGGCTGTCCGTTTGAGCGGGAACTCGCGCTTTTAAAATCTGCGTCAAAGAGCTTACCCACTCGTCTGCCAATGCTTGGTATTCAACATCCGCATCGACCCGAGGAAGCAACGCACTCGCCCCCAGCTTCGCAAACTGGCTATCGAAATCTTTTCCGGCTTGGCAAAAATGCTCATAAGAAGAATCGCCAAGCGCAAAAACCGCATAATGGGCGGTTGAGAGATCAGGCGCTTTCTTCGAATTCAAATATTTATGTAATGCAACGGCCTCTTCGGCTGGCTCCCCTTCACCTTGGGTGGATGCCACGACGATCACCACTTTCTCTTGGTTGATCTGCTTAAACTTATAATCGCCAGCATTGACTAAATTGGCACTGATTTTCTCACTCAGTAGTTTTTCTCGAAGCTGCTCAGCTAAACGGCGGGCATTACCCGTTTGGGAGGCTGAAATAATGGTCACGGTTTCTTGAGGCGCATTGCTTGCAGATGAATGGCTTGCAGCCACAGGCTCGCTCAGCGTACTGTTTTGATTTACCATGCCCCACAAATAGCCAGATAGCCAAGCCAATTGATGGGATGAATAATCCCCCACTGCGGTTTGTAAGCGCCCTAATTGCTCCGTCGAAATCGGTAATGCTGATAATGGAGGTTGCTTGTTTTGCATTATTTTGTCACTCCAACGTGATCCATCATTGAATAGTCAATAAAACGTTATTTATGCCATTCTCTATCCCAAATGAAGATAAAGGTTATAACAGCCATAACTAGGAAGATAAGAAACTATAGCCATAACTAATAGCTAAAAATCCTAAAGAAAATATTCGATGATGAATATCGAATAAAAAGATTAGCCAGAAATCGATAAATAACGACATTTTGAGTAAAAATAACAGTAGAATACGCTACTAAACATTAGTAAGGAGAAATTTATGAGCACAACCATCTACAAAGATTTTCACTTTGAAGCAGCCCACCGCCTTCCTCATGTCCCTGAGGGGCATAAATGTGGTCGCCTGCATGGGCACTCTTTCATGGTGCGCTTAGAAATCACGGGTGAAATTGATGCGCATACGGGATGGATCATAGATTTTGCTGATGTGAAAAGCGCCTTTAAACCTATCTATGAGCGTCTAGACCATCATTATTTAAATGAAATAGAAGGGTTAGAAAACCCAACCAGTGAAGTACTTGCTCGCTGGATTTGGCAGCAAACCAAGCCACTATTACCACTATTAAGCGCCATTACGGTTAAAGAAACCTGCAATGCAGGCTGTGTGTATCGCGGAGAAGCATAAGCCAAAGAGATGCTGAGCTGTAAGTTATCACCTACAGCTCAAAGACATAGTGATTACTGAATATTCAGATATTTATGGGTTTGAATGGATAGCCGCCAGTTGCGTTGAATGCAGGTATCGATACATAGCTTCGTCGCCGACACTTTTTGGCTAATAGGCTGAAGCGCCACAATCGGTGGCTCACCCTGAGTTCGCAAAGATAATAGCAGGTCAAGGGCTTCAATATCCTTTTCACGCGCCACAGGATGTTTGATTTCATTGGCACGATTAATCGCTTGTTCGAGTACTTGTAATCCACCTTTCATCCCCACTTTCGGCGAGACAGTGACCCAAGTATTTTCGGTGCAGATGATAGGGTAAGTGCCGCTGGTTTCTATCTGACATTGAAACCCATTCGCTTCAAGGGATTGTGTTAAGGCAGTTAAATCATAAATGCACGGCTCGCCACCCGTTATCACAATGTGTTTTGCGGTATAGCCGTTTTGTTGCATCAGTTGGATTAGGCTTTCGGCATCGGACATTGCCCATAAATCACTGTCTTGTGTTTTTAATGCAATATCACCCAATGTGGATTCCTTCGCGGGCTCTTTGTCCCAGGTCTGTTTGGTATCGCACCAACTACAGCCAACTGGACAGCCTTGCAAACGAATAAAAACAGCAGGGACGCCAGTAAAAACACCTTCCCCCTGTAAAGTTTGGAAGATTTCATTAATTGGGTATTTCATATTGCTCCTAGAAGATTCCATTTGGCGCATATTATATTGCAGATATCTATCTCGCGGGCAATGCACTTTGTGATAATGTAGTCACCCTGCGTTCAGGAAAGTACGTCAACTCAAACAACGAAACCGAAACAATATTCGGTACAATATTTCGAAATAAAGTCAATGACAGGAAAAGACATGCAAAGTAGTGAACAAAATCAACTCAGAAAGGGGCTGAGTGTCCGGCACATTCGCTTTATGGCCTTAGGGTCAGCGATTGGTACTGGGCTATTCTACGGTTCTGCGTCTGCGATTCAGGCTGCAGGTCCCGCGGTGTTACTTGCCTATATGTTAGGTGGTGCCGCCGTATTTATGGTGATGCGCGCCCTCGGCGAAATGGCAGTTCATCATCCAGTCCCAGGTTCATTCTCTCACTACGCAAGCCATTATATGGGGCCTCTAGCGGGCTTTTTAACAGGCTGGAACTATGTATTTGAAATGCTCGTGGTCTGTTTAGCCGATATTACAGCCTTCGGGATGTACATGGGGTTCTGGTTCCCACATGTCGACCAATGGGTCTGGGTATTGAGTATTGTGCTATTTATTAGCGCCCTCAATCTTTGCCACGTTAAGATTTTCGGTGAGATGGAATTCTGGCTATCGATTATTAAAGTTAGTGCCATTATTGCCATGATTGTCGGTGGTGCCTTCTTGATGATCTACGGTTTTGGTCAAGAAACTAGCCATGAAGTGGGTATCCAAAACTTGTGGGAGCATGGCGGCTTTATGCCAAATGGCATTGAAGGGGTAATTGCCTCTCTCGCAATCGTTATGTTTGCTTTTGGTGGTATTGAGGTGATTGGTATCACGGCAAGTGAAGCGCAAAACCCTGAAAAAACTATTCCGAAAGCTATCAATGCTGTACCTATCCGTATTCTATTATTCTATGGATTAACGCTGTTTATCCTGATGTGTATCTATCCATGGAACCAAATCGGTCAAAACGGTAGCCCGTTTGTCCAAATCTTCGATAGCTTAGGTATTCAATCTGCAGCAAATATCTTGAATATCGTGGTGATCACCGCAGCAATTTCCGCTATCAACAGTGATATTTTTGGTGCAGGCCGCATGATGTATGGCATGGCTCAAGATGGACAGGCCCCTAAGGTCTTTACCAAACTGACCAAAAGCGGTGTTCCATGGGTGACAGTGCTGGTGATGTCTGTTGTGATGTTATTAGGGGTTTACCTGAACTACCTGTTACCAGAAAAAATCTTTGTGATCATCGCGTCAATTGCGACCTTCGCGACGGTGTGGGTCTGGTTAATGATCTTACTGTCTCAAGTAGCCATGCGCCGTAAAATGAGCCAAGAAGAAGTCAAAAAACTGAAATTCCCTGTGCCTTTCTGGCCTGTAGGCCCAGCAATCACTATCGCATTTATGGTGTTTGTTATCGCCTTATTAGGCTTCTTTAAAGATACACAAGTGGCGCTGATTGTAGGCTTTGTGTGGGTGGCTTTACTCAGTATCACCTTCTTTGCAATGCGTTATTACCAAAAACGCTGATCCCTTTTCATTAAGAGATCAATAAAACAGCCCTAGGTCGAGCAGATCTAAGGCTGTTTTTTTAATGTTTTTCGATTCTATGAAACCCCTAGCGCATCAACATCATGCTGATGCAAGCGCTTGTTCGATATCCGCAATCAGCTCATCCACATTTTCTAAACCAATCGATAGTCGAATCAGCCCATCACTAATACCATATTGTAGCCTTTCTTCCCGTGTATAGGTTGAATGAGTCATACTAGCAGGATGCTGTGCCAACGACTCGCAATCTCCCAAACTCACCGCTCTAGAGAACAGCGCTAAATGGTTTAAGAACTGCTTACCAGCTTCAAGTCCCCCTTTTAGCTCAAATGCAATCATGCCTCCTGCTAATTTCATCTGCTTTTGGGCTAACTGGTACTGCTCAAAACTCGGTAACCCCGGGTACATAATGGTAGCGACTTTTGGGTTCACTTCTAAATATTCCGCAATTTTCTGTGTGCTCTGGGCTATCCTATCCATACGAACAGACAAGGTTTTCATCCCTCGAATAATTAGGTTAGCATCATGAGGAGATAAACATGCCCCCGTCATATCTTTCAAACCAACTAATCGAATGAGTTTTGCACACTCTGCCGTTGTGGCTACCGCTCCTCCCATAGCATCCCCATGACCATTCATGTACTTGGTCAAAGAATGCAGCACAATATCCGCCCCCAGTGTTAGTGGTTTTTGAATATACGGCGTGCAGTAGGTGTTATCGACCGCCACTAAAATATTATGTCGATGCGCAATTTCACTCACTGCAGCAATATCCACCAAACGCATGTTCGGGTTAGCGGGTGACTCAAAAAATATCATGCGCGTTTTTTCCGTAATGGCTTTCGCGACATTCACAGGGTCACTCATATCAATGTGCTTAACTTTCACACCAAATCGAGCCAATCCATGATGAAAAAAGGCATAAGTACAACCATAAACCGTTAAGTCCACTAACAGTTCATCACCAGGATTTAATAATGTCCAAAATGTAGCCGTGATTGCGCCCATACCCGACGAGAACACAATTGCAGCCTCCCCTTCTTCAAGGGAAGCAATTCTATTTTCCAATAGATTTAATGTTGGGTTATTAATTCGGGTATAAATATAGCCATCTTTTTCACCACTAAAACAGGCAGCGCCCTCTTCGACACTTTTAAATACATAAGTCGATGTTTGATAAATTGGCGATGCCAGTGAACCTAAATGATCTTGTGCATTATAGTGACTATGAATTACCCGTGTTTCGAAAGAATGCTTTATATCTAAACTCATACCACCTCCGAAAAATTACCCTCCTTGGGATTGAGATAATCGAGAACCGACAATTTGCATTGTTCGCAAAAGTGTCGTAATTCCACGCAATGTATTTGGATCTTTTAATAATCCATACACTGAGCGAAAGTTAGGATTTTTACTATCATGTATTCCTTCCATTTTTGCCATATTGTAGGCAGTACCTAATTCCCATACAGGCACTAAAGTATCTTCAAAAGAATTTGATAATCGCTCTACAGTACTGTTATCTAATATATCGACAAGATCGGATACTAGTGAAAGTAGATCCACAATATTGTCTAGGCGATTTAACTGTAATAACGGTGCTAATTTTTCAGCAAGATGATTACCGGATTCTGAGCTTAATAATTCAACCAGTTTGCTTTGACTTTCATTATTCGACATTTTTAATTCCTTATTAAACTAAGCCACGGATTGCTGCCCAATAAATACCTCTATTGAAGCCATTTCTTAGTAATCCACCGAGTTTCGTTGGCGGAGTCGGAATAACATCGTGCTTGTAATCATATTGCAGAGGCATACCCGCCGTTAATCCCATTTGAGCAACAGCTTGCACTCGACCATCATAAATAGCCGCTGGATAGCCATAAATCAACTCGCCACAAATATTATCAGCGATAATTGCAGCTTGGTTATGGCAGCTACCGCCGGCTTTACTAATTGGTAAATCAACCGTGTCACCAATTACATAAACGCCTTCAACACCATAGACTTGCATAGTTTCATGATCGGTCGGTAACCAACCTTCACCATTATTGTGTTCACTTAACCCTGTATTCACGACCGCCTCTACCGCAGTAATTGGTGGCGTACTAATTAATAAATCGAAAGGCTGTTCATCCCCTTCTTTGGAATAAGCTAGTTTCTTATCTGGGTCGACTTTACTTAAAGTGAATCCTCGCTGAGCTTTAATATCTCTAGTAACAAATACTTCTGGAATAACTTCACAAACTGGCTGTTGCATGAATAAACAGTTACGCAGTAATTGTGCAACCGTTGGGTAGGTATAAACAATTTCAATATTATCTCTAACCCGACGTTTACGTAAAAACTCATCAATCATGAGTGTTGTTTCCATCGGTGCTATACCACACTGATGGGGAACATTTGGTGTTTCAGGAAATGAAACGGTAATAAAAATACGACCTTTTTCAATCTTAGATAATTGATCGGCTAATTTACGCGAGGCATCATAGGCATAAAAATGGTTACCCATTTCCTTTAATCCTTCAATGCGTTCAGGTCTTGGAATACACCCAGTTGCAACAACTAAATAGTCATAGTGATATTTTTTATTATTTCTTGAGTGTAATTCTTTATTTTTAAAATCAAAAGAATCAACTTTATCAATGACTAATTCAATTTCTGGTCTTAATAATTCACGTTCAGGTCGGCTTAATTCTTCTTTAAAGAACATATTAAAAGCCACATACATAAATGCAGGTTTATAATAATGTATCGGATTATCTGTTATTAATGTTATTTTTATTTTTTTAGAAAAAATGTCTTTATTCAGTTTTCTAGCCAAAATATTAGCTAACATGGTACCGCCAGTACCACCACCCACAATAACTATATTTTTCATGATTTAAAATCCTTAAGAAATAAAACAACTCGATAAATAAAACCTGCTCATCGCCGTGCTTTACACTTAGTAAATATAGTTTAATGCCAATAACAACCAATACAATAAATTGCATATAATTCAAAAATTAACAAAAAAAATTAATCACTTTGAGATATTAAAGTACTTTCTCCGGTAAAAGAAAAGTCATGCACTCATAAATAACAAAATAAACTTCATTACAACTCATTGAAATAATAGTATTAATATGAATAATGCCCAACTATCTTCCATTTAAACAAGATGTCCTCGGCGGCTTGCCCATATCCAATATTATGCATCACTAAGTAATATTGATTATTCGACGCTTTGATGGATGTCACAATTCCTATATGTGGACGACCGTTATCTAAACGCCATGAAACGATATCGCCGGGCAAATAATCCTCCCCTTTTAACGTAATAGGTTTAACCGTGCCTTTTCGAGCAAAAAAGGTTTCTAAGTTAGGTACTCGCCGATGATCAATGTTGGTATCAGGCTTACGAAGCCCCCACATTTTTTGGCTTGGATACTGGCTAAAATTTTTCTTTATATCTTCATGAAGCTGTTTTTGAAGATCAATACCCAGCTTACGATAACTGCGGATCACAACATCAGAACAGACACCATAATGGCTGGGAACATCCCCATTGGGGTAATCTATCTGGCGATAAGATGAATCATAAACAACAAGGCGAGGTAACTGTTCAGCCTGTTTTGCCAATTCAAGGTTATTTTTTCCTAATGCATAGGACATGCAAAATAGTAAAGCGATGGGTAATAATCGTTTCAAGGTATGGTCCCCGCAAAATAGAGAATCAAATCTACAATAATTACAGGGATAAATAAGGTGGGATAATCTTAAAAAGGCATTACTTAGTTAATTTAAATTGGGTAATAATAGGGTTATGATCTGACGCATCCGTCTGTAATATGTGGCTTTCTTTATGTTTTAAGCCGCGGTAAAACATAAAGTCTAATGGACGACCAAACGCTTTTGTCCGTAAATCTGAATCGTAGAAAACTTCCTTCAAGCCAACGGAACGAATAAAGCGTTTTAATGCATTTACTCGCTGACGGCTCCATGCATTAAAGTCACCAGCGAGAATAACGGGACCAACATGTTTGCTAATGTGAGAACCTAATTTACTCAATTGCTTCGTATACACATCAACCCCAAAACTAAAGTTGATTGCGTGTACGTTCGCGACCATTAAATGCTTACCATTAGGCAATGGATAAACCGTGATCAACGCCGATTTCGCTAAACGTAATAACGGTTCTTTTTCTCGTAATGGGCAACAATAAATAGGGTGAGCGGTCGCGAGTGTCATTACCCCTGATGGATGAGGGGAAAAAGGTAAGGCAGGGACTTGGTCTGCTATCAACTGATGTGAAGCAGCAAAAGAAACCAATTCTGGTGACATTTGTGCTTCTTGGAGCAATAACAGTTTTTTTTCTTTAACGAGCTCTGCTAACGTAGATTTCCAATTTGGTCGCTGCTGCTTATAAATATTCCACGTAACAACATCCAACGTTTCACCCGCAGGAAACAGAGGAAGACCAATAGGAAGAGAATCTCCCAGCATATGGATTGGCATAGGCTGAATACGTTTTGCAGGCTCGCCTGCAATGTACCGAACAGAATAGGTTCTTTTAGCCACGTACCGGATTCCCTACGAAATTGATAACAACAATATTGTTGTCGACTATGCTAGTTTAGCATTGGTTTGACTGACTCAAGTGCAGTATATCAAATATCTTGCAGGTTATCTTACGGAACTTATTATTCCTTTTTGTGACTTTTCCAGGTTAGCCCAACTATCTTCGTCAAATTACCTGCCATCCGCCATGATAAACTTGCAAGATAATGGCTTAACAAAGAAAAAACATACACGTAATAGAGGCATTCTTTACTACTTGATTAGGATATAAGGCGGGTAAGGTTAATATGGCGGTCGGTTTTCAACTCAATATGCAGGGCAATTTTATTGCTGATAGTAAAAACACCGTTTATGGGTTGGGAAGCAAAGCGATATTAGGCAGTTAGTGAGTGGAGGCATCACCGACGTTGTGAATGGTAAAACAGTTAGTGGTATACCTTTCTGTGATTTCCAGTACTCCAAACGCAAAAAAGCCACCCAATGGGTGGCTTCTCGGCTAATTTAATGTCTGGCAGTTCCCTACTCTCACATGGGGAGACCCCACACTACCATCGGCGCTACGGCGTTTCACTTCTGAGTTCGGCATGGGGTCAGGTGGGACCACCGCGCTATTGCCGCCAGACAAATTCTGTTTATTCCCGTTTAGTCTCTAATCCACTAAACCAGAATATCAATCCTGAACAAGCTGTCGTGTCCACCTCTCGGCGTCCCACTTCATTGAATCAACTTTAATCTCTCATCTCGAAAACACCTTCGGTGTTGTCAGGTTAAGCCTCACGGTTCATTAGTATTGGTTAGCTCAACGTATCGCTACGCTTACACACCCAACCTATCAACGTCTTAGTCTTAAACGTTCCTTTAGGACCCTTAAAGAGTCAGGGAAGACTCATCTCAAGGCAAGTTTCCCGCTTAGATGCTTTCAGCGGTTATCTCTTCCGCACTTAGCTACCGGGCAATGCCATTGGCATGACAACCCGAACACCAGTGGTGCGTCCACTCCGGTCCTCTCGTACTAGGAGCAGCCCCTTTCAATCTTCCAACGCCCACGGCAGATAGGGACCGAACTGTCTCACGACGTTCTAAACCCAGCTCGCGTACCACTTTAAACGGCGAACAGCCGTACCCTTGGGACCTACTTCAGCCCCAGGATGTGATGAGCCGACATCGAGGTGCCAAACACCGCCGTCGATATGAACTCTTGGGCGGTATCAGCCTGTTATCCCCGGAGTACCTTTTATCCGTTGAGCGATGGCCCTTCCATACAGAACCACCGGATCACTAAGACCTACTTTCGTACCTGCTCGAGCCGTCACTCTCGCAGTCAAGCTGGCTTATGCCTTTGCACTAACCGCATGATGTCCGACCATGCTTAGCCAACCTTCGTGCTCCTCCGTTACTCTTTGGGAGGAGACCGCCCCAGTCAAACTACCCACCAGACACTGTCCGCACCCCAGATAATGGGGCTACGTTAGAACATCAAACATTAAAGGGTGGTATTTCAAGGTTGGCTCCACGCAGACTGGCGTCCACGCTTCAAAGCCTCCCACCTATCCTACACATCAAGGCTCAATGTTCAGTGTCAAGCTATAGTAAAGGTTCACGGGGTCTTTCCGTCTTGCCGCGGGTACACTGCATCTTCACAGCGAGTTCAATTTCACTGAGTCTCGGGTGGAGACAGCCTGGCCATCATTACGCCATTCGTGCAGGTCGGAACTTACCCGACAAGGAATTTCGCTACCTTAGGACCGTTATAGTTACGGCCGCCGTTTACTGGGGCTTCGATCAAGAGCTTCTCCTTACGGATAACCCCATCAATTAACCTTCCAGCACCGGGCAGGCGTCACACCGTATACGTCCACTTTCGTGTTTGCACAGTGCTGTGTTTTTAATAAACAGTTGCAGCCAGCTGGTATCTGCGACTGGCTTCAGCTCCATGAGTAAATCACTTCACCTAATGCCAGCGTGCCTTCTCCCGAAGTTACGGCACCATTTTGCCTAGTTCCTTCACCCGAGTTCTCTCAAGCGCCTGAGTATTCTCTACCTGACCACCTGTGTCGGTTTGGGGTACGATTAATGATAATCTAGAGCTTAGAGGCTTTTCCTGGAAGCGGGGTATGAGCTACTTCGCCACCGTAGTGACTCGTCATCAGACCTCAGCATATAGTGAACCGGATTTGCCTAATTCACCTGCCTACATCCTTAAACCGGGACAACCGTCGCCCGGCCAGCCTAACCTTCTCCGTCCCCCCATCGCAATTATCACCAGTACGGGAATATTAACCCGTTTCCCATCGACTACGCATTTCTGCCTCGCCTTAGGGGTCGACTCACCCTGCCCCGATTAACGTTGGACAGGAACCCTTGGTCTTCCGGCGTGCGGGTTTTTCACCCGCATTATCGTTACTTATGTCAGCATTCGCACTTCTGATACCTCCAGCATGCCTCACAGCACACCTTCACAGGCTTACAGAACGCTCCCCTACCCAACAATATTTACATATCGCTGCCGCAGCTTCGGTGCATAGTTTAGCCCCGTTACATCTTCCGCGCAGGCCGACTCGACCAGTGAGCTATTACGCTTTCTTTAAATGATGGCTGCTTCTAAGCCAACATCCTGGCTGTCTGAGCCTTCCCACTTCGTTTCCCACTTAACTATGACTTTGGGACCTTAGCTGGCGGTCTGGGTTGTTTCCCTCTTCACGACGAACGTTAGCACCCGCCGTGTGTCTCCCGTGATAACATTCTTCGGTATTCGTAGTTTGCATCGAGTTGGTAAGTCGGGATGACCCCCTAGTCGAAACAGTGCTCTACCCCCGAAGATGAGTTCACGAGGCGCTACCTAAATAGCTTTCGGGGAGAACCAGCTATCTCCCGGTTTGATTGGCCTTTCACCCCCAGCCACAAGTCATCCGCTAATTTTTCAACATTAGTCGGTTCGGTCCTCCAGTTAGTGTTACCCAACCTTCAACCTGCCCATGGCTAGATCACCGGGTTTCGGGTCTATACCCTGCAACTCATTCGCCCAGTTAAGACTCGGTTTCCCTACGGCTCCCCTATACGGTTAACCTTGCTACAGAATATAAGTCGCTGACCCATTATACAAAAGGTACGCAGTCACACCACAAGGGTGCTCCCACTGCTTGTACGTACACGGTTTCAGGTTCTATTTCACTCCCCTCGCCGGGGTTCTTTTCGCCTTTCCCTCACGGTACTGGTTCACTATCGGTCAATCAGGAGTATTTAGCCTTGGAGGATGGTCCCCCCATATTCAGACAGGATAACACGTGTCCCGCCCTACTCGTCGAGTTCACAACACTAACACCTTCGGATACGGGGCTATCACCCTTTACTGCCGGCCTTTCCAGACCGTTCTCCTGATGCTAATGCTGATTAAGACTCTGGGCTGCTCCCCGTTCGCTCGCCGCTACTAGGGGAATCTCGGTTGATTTCTTTTCCTCGAGGTACTGAGATGTTTCAGTTCCCTCGGTTCGCCTCGTTTGACTATGTATTCATCAAACGATAGTGCAACGAATTGCACTGGGTTTCCCCATTCGGAAATCGTCGGTTATAACGGTTCATATCACCTTACCGACGCTTATCGCAGATTAGCACGTCCTTCATCGCCTCTGATTGCCTAGGCATCCACCGTGTACGCTTAGTCGCTTAACCTCACAACCCGAAGGTGTCTTTTCATCAGACGACACGAAACGTCATGGCTGTGCGTGGTGAAGTTCTTCGTTGGGCAGGGTTCGCAATGCTCACGTACTCATGTACGCTGCGCTTGCTGCACGCTGTCCGCCTTGAATTTCACACTGCTCGCTCATGCCACTTGCTTGTGTGTTTGAAAAACACGTTCAAGTTGAGATTTTTGAGAGACTCTCACATTGTTTAAGCGATAAACAATGTGCGTTGTTTTCAATTTTCAGCTTATTCCAGATTGTTAAAGAGCATAATTATTCGCAATAGACTATTTCTAATCTATTCTGAATAATCAGAAAGTTTATGGTGGAGCTAAGCGGGATCGAACCGCTGACCTCCTGCGTGCAAGGCAGGCGCTCTCCCAGCTGAGCTATAGCCCCATAAAGGTAATTCCAGTATCGATTCTCTCACTAAGAAAGAATTTTGAGTTAAATCGAATTTAGGCAAGGCATAACTTGGCGACGTTTACGTCAGGTAAACGAGCTGAGTTATAACGAAGCATCAATTCGATTTTGGTAGGCCTGAGTGGACTTGAACCACCGACCTCACCCTTATCAGGGGTGCGCTCTAACCACCTGAGCTACAAGCCTATCGATACCGTTACTCTATTTCATCAGACAATCTGTGTGAGCACTTCACAAGTACACTTCAATGGTAAGGAGGTGATCCAACCGCAGGTTCCCCTACGGTTACCTTGTTACGACTTCACCCCAGTCATGAATCACAAAGTGGTAAGCGCCCTCCCGAAGGTTAAGCTACCTACTTCTTTTGCAACCCACTCCCATGGTGTGACGGGCGGTGTGTACAAGGCCCGGGAACGTATTCACCGTAGCATTCTGATCTACGATTACTAGCGATTCCGACTTCATGGAGTCGAGTTGCAGACTCCAATCCGGACTACGACGTACTTTATGAGTTCCGCTTGCTCTCGCGAGGTCGCTTCTCTTTGTATACGCCATTGTAGCACGTGTGTAGCCCTACTCGTAAGGGCCATGATGACTTGACGTCATCCCCACCTTCCTCCGGTTTATCACCGGCAGTCTCCTTTGAGTTCCCACCATCACGTGCTGGCAACAAAGGATAAGGGTTGCGCTCGTTGCGGGACTTAACCCAACATTTCACAACACGAGCTGACGACAGCCATGCAGCACCTGTCTCAGAGTTCCCGAAGGCACTAAAGCATCTCTGCTAAATTCTCTGGATGTCAAGAGTAGGTAAGGTTCTTCGCGTTGCATCGAATTAAACCACATGCTCCACCGCTTGTGCGGGCCCCCGTCAATTCATTTGAGTTTTAACCTTGCGGCCGTACTCCCCAGGCGGTCGATTTAACGCGTTAGCTCCGGAAGCCACTCCTCAAGGGAACAACCTCCAAATCGACATCGTTTACAGCGTGGACTACCAGGGTATCTAATCCTGTTTGCTCCCCACGCTTTCGCACCTGAGCGTCAGTCTTTGTCCAGGGGGCCGCCTTCGCCACCGGTATTCCTCCACATCTCTACGCATTTCACCGCTACACATGGAATTCTACCCCCCTCTACAAGACTCTAGCTGACCAGTCTTAGATGCCATTCCCAGGTTAAGCCCGGGGATTTCACATCTAACTTAATCAACCGCCTGCGTGCGCTTTACGCCCAGTAATTCCGATTAACGCTTGCACCCTCCGTATTACCGCGGCTGCTGGCACGGAGTTAGCCGGTGCTTCTTCTGTTGGTAACGTCAATCGTTGATGATATTAGCATCAACGCCTTCCTCCCAACTGAAAGTACTTTACAACCCTAAGGCCTTCTTCATACACGCGGCATGGCTGCATCAGGCTTGCGCCCATTGTGCAATATTCCCCACTGCTGCCTCCCGTAGGAGTCTGGGCCGTGTCTCAGTCCCAGTGTGGCTGATCATCCTCTCAGACCAGCTAGGGATCGTCGCCTTGGTGAGCCATTACCTCACCAACTAGCTAATCCCATATGGGTTCATCCGATAGCGCAAGGACCGAAGTTCCCCTGCTTTGCTCCTAAGAGATTATGCGGTATTAGCTACCGTTTCCAGTAGTTATCCCCCTCTATCGGGCAGATCCCCATACATTACTCACCCGTCCGCCGCTCGTCAGCGAGAAGCAAGCTTCCCCTGTTACCGCTCGACTTGCATGTGTTAGGCCTGCCGCCAGCGTTCAATCTGAGCCATGATCAAACTCTTCAATTAAAAAGCTTGATGCTCAAAGAATGTTACTGTCGTTTGATTTCCGAAGAAACCAAATTACCTATTAGTTCATATATATGAATTAACGTGTTAGTCACTCTTCAAGACTTAAAATCAAATATTTTTTTGATAGTGTCCTGTGAGTGCCCACACAGATTGTCTGATAAATTGTTAAAGAGCGGTGCGACTTAATCTTTTGATTATCGACTTTAGGTCGTTGTCGCGAGGTGTCGTATACTACGTTTTTTATTTAGAAAGTCAAGCGATTATTTTCAACTATTTTCTTTCTTCACCTCTGTTATCACGGGGCTTCGAGGTTTTCTTCGAGCCGGTTTGTCGTGACAACGGATGCGCATTATAGGGAGCTCGAAAAATCTCGCAAGTGTTTTTTTTAAAATAATTTCCAAGTGCTGATTTATCACCCAAAAAGGTTACTTTGTGATGCTTTTTAAGGCTTTTGGTAGGTCAGCAAGGCTATTAATCACCAGATCTGCACTCGCAATAGCGTCATCTGTAACAGGTTCTCCGCTTTTTACTAATACATTTGTCCCCACAAGAGCCGCTTTGCCCGCTTGCATATCCGCAAGCTTGTCGCCAACCATAATAGAAGAAGCCATATCAATGTTTAAAAATTGCTGGGCATCTAAGAGCATTCCTGGTTTTGGTTTGCGGCAATTACATTCTTGCTTATATTCTTCTACTGTTGCATCCGGATGATGAGGGCAGAAATAGATACCATCTAAATCAACACCACGGTCGGCAAGAGACCAATCCATCCACTCAGTTAGCGTCATAAACTGGTCTTCAGTATAGATACCACGACCAATACCAGATTGATTAGTCACGACAACTAATGCATATCCCATTTTTTTGAGTTCAATCATGGCTTCAATAGCGCCATCGATAAATTCGAAGTCATCGATTTGGTGTACATAGCCATGATCGATATTAATTGTGCCATCTCTATCTAGAAAGATTGCTGGAATGCCTTTGCTCACTGCTTTACTCCTCAAACTGAAATGGTTTTTAGTATCTCATGAAAAGAAATGAAATGAGAATAGAATAAATCCATCAAACTTTATTGACTTAGACGTCTAGACGCCTTAACATCCAATGCATGTTAGATACAGTATCTTGAATATAATTCGTCAGAGAATAGAAGATAGTATGATAAAGCTCTCAAATATTAATAAAGTGTTCCAGCAAGGAAACCGCAATATACAGGCACTGACTGATATCAGCCTGCATGTTCCTGCTGGTCAAATATATGGTGTCATTGGTGCATCCGGCGCAGGTAAAAGTACCTTAATTCGTTGTGTGAATATGCTGGAGCGTCCAACATCAGGGCAAGTCATTGTTGATGGACAAGATTTAACGTCTCTGCCAGAGAAAGAAGTTACAAAAGCACGCCGTGGAATTGGCATGATCTTTCAGCACTTTAATTTATTATCTTCGCGCACTGTGTTTGATAACGTGGCACTGCCACTAGAATTAGACAATACACCGAAAGAGACCATTAAACAGCGCGTTAATGAATTATTAGAGTTAGTCGGTTTATCTGAAAAAAAAGATGCTTATCCAGCGAATCTTTCTGGTGGTCAAAAACAGCGTGTGGCTATTGCCCGCGCCTTAGCAAACTCACCAAAAGTATTACTGTGTGATGAAGCAACAAGTGCACTAGACCCAGCTACAACGCGCTCTATTTTAGAATTATTGAAAGATATCAACCGTCGCTTAGGTTTAACTATCTTATTGATCACCCATGAAATGGATGTCGTGAAACGCATTTGTGACCAAGTGGCAGTGATCAGTGGCGGTCAGCTTATTGAGCAAGATAAAGTGAGTGAAGTTTTCTCTCACCCTAAAACGCCTGTTGCTCAAGCATTTATTAAGTCAACATTAGTTATCGATATTCCAGATGACTATAAAGAACGTTTGCAGCCAGAATCAGGTAAAGATCTCTCCCCGTTATTGAAACTGGAATTCACAGGACAATCAGTGGATGCGCCATTAATCTCAATGGCCGTACGTAAATTTGATATCGATATTAATATTTTAAGCTCTCAGATTGATTATGCCGGTGGCGTTAAATTCGGTGTGATGCTGGCTGAATTACACGGTTTAGAAAATGGCATTGAGTCCACCATTACATTTTTGAAAGAGCACCACGTGAAAGTTGAGGTTTTAGGTTATGTCTGAGGGAATGATTTCACTGCTTATTTCAGGAACGATTGATACGATTATCATGACTTTCGTTTCTGCAATTTTAGGTTTTATTTTAGGTATCCCGACAGGCGTCCTACTTTATGTCACTCGTCGTGGGCAAGTTATGGAAAACACCGTTCTGTATAGCGTTATTTCTGCTGTTGTGAACGTATTCCGCTCAATACCGTTTATTATTTTATTAGTCTGGATCAGCCCGTTTACCAAATTCATCGTAGGTTCTGCGATTGGTATCGAAGGTGCGATTGTTCCATTGACTGTTGGTGCAATTCCGTTTATTGCTCGCATGGTTGAAAACGCATTATTAGAAGTTCCGAATGGTTTAATTGAAGCTTCACGCGCTATGGGCGCAACACCGTTACAGATTATCCGCAAAGTATTACTGCCAGAATCTTTACCGGGGTTAATTAACGCAGCAACCATTACGTTAATCATGTTAGTCGGCTATTCCGCAATGGGTGGTGCAGTAGGTTCCGGTGGATTAGGACAAATTGCAATGCAATATGGATACTATACTTATAATCCATTAGTTATGAATACCGTTCTGGTTCTATTGATTGTCTTAGTATTCATCATTCAGTTCACTGGTGAATATCTAATGAAAAAAGTGTCACATAAATAGTCCGTAATCTAGATAGTCAGAAACAATAGCAGCGCCAAAAAACGCTACACAGTAGTTAAGGTGCTATAAATAGTGTCTAAAGGGGTAAATTATGTCTATTAAGTTAAAATCAATTGCAGTAGTTGGCGCGCTGTTAGGAACATTAGCTCTCGCTGGCTGTGGTGAAAAACAAAAAGATCCAAATAGCATCAAAGTCGGTGTGATCATGGGCAAAGAGTTTGAAGTTGCTGAAGTTGCACAAAAAGTTGCTAAAGAAAAATATGGACTGAATGTTGAATTAGTCTCTTTCAATGACTTCGTATTACCAAACGAAGCATTAAGCAAAGGTGATATTGATGCAAACGCATTCCAACATAAGCCTTATCTGGATCAGCAAATTAAAGACCGTAACTACAAGTTAGTCCCTGTTGGAAATACCTTTATTTACCCAATCGCGGGATATTCTAAACAAATTAAATCTATTGATGAATTGGCTGATGGTTCACAAGTTGCGCTGCCAAATGACCCAACTAACTTAGGTCGTTCATTACTGTTACTGCAAAAACAAGGTTTAATTAAGTTAAAAGATGGCACAGGTTTAATGCCTACCGTGTTGGATGTTGTTGAGAATCCAAAAGGCTTAAAATTTGTTGAATTAGAAGCACCACAATTACCACGTGCTCTGGATGATCAAAAAATTGCACTGGCTATCATCAACACAACTTGGGCTAGCAGTGCAACACCAAAACTGACTCCAGCAAAAGATGGTCTGTTTGTTGAAGATAAAGATTCTCCATATGTGAACATTATTGTGGCTCGTGAAGATAATAAAGATAGCGAGAATGTGAAGAAGTTTATTCAAGCATATCAATCTAATGAAGTGGCAGAAAAAGCCAACGAAGTATTCGATGGTGGTGCAGTTAAAGGCTGGTAAGCTTTTCTCTTAAAAAAAATGTGTATAAAATGCTAGGTGACTTTATGTCACCTAGTTTTTTTGTATCATACCAACATGCATTAAACCGATTTGTTTTAAATAAATTAGCTTTAAACCGATTACATAATTAATGCGCTAGCGCAGATAATAAAAAGGTAATATTTATGAGATTGTTTTTGCTCGCCCTCGCTACATTTGCTTTAGCTGGGTGCGGAATTAATCAATACACCAGTCCCAGCATGAATAAAGGGTTTTCGAGCATGAAATTATCGAAGCCTTTGCCTGTAGAAACTGAAGAAGAAGATGTCAGTGCAGAAAACATTAAATTAATGAACAGCCCTGAAGAATTATTAGGAATGCCATTTCGTGACTTAGGTATTGTGTCTGGTGAGTCATGCAGAAAAAATGCAAAGAGTCCGCCTATTAATCTTGATTCAGCTAAAAACAGTATGTTGACGCAAGCCGCTTATATCGCTGCGGATGCCGTGTTACTACATCAATGCCAAACCAAATCAGCGCCGGGTTGTTTCCAAGCAACGGTCTGTGAAGGTAGTGCACTTAAAATTGTTGAATAATCAACTTATGCAATCTTTTCAATTTAATGTTATCGGGCATATCGAATCCCCTTATAAAGAAAAGTTTGCTATTCCTCGCCAGCCTGGGCTGGTTCAAAACGGCTTTGGGCGTTTGCATTTACATCCGCCATACAATGACCCCAATGCCGTTAGAGGATTAACTCAATTTAGTCATATTTGGGTGTTGTTTGTTTTTCACCAAACGATGGAAGGTGGCTGGAAACCTCTCGTACGCCCTCCCCGCTTAGGTGGCAACGATAAAATGGGTGTATTTGCCACTCGTTCAACATTTCGACCAAGCCCTATCGGGATGTCATTAGTTGAATTAAAAGACGTGACTATCGAAAACAACCAAGTCATTCTTGAACTCGGTAGCCTAGATTTAGTTGATGGCACACCAGTGGTCGATATCAAACCGTATCTGCCTTTTGCTGAAGCTATTACAACAGCCAAAGCCGGTTATGCTCAAGAAGCGCCATCAGAAGATATGCAGGTTATATTTAGTACACAAGCTCAACTTGAATGTGAAAAATACCAATCTCGCTATCCCGGATTAGCCTCTTTTATTGAGCAAGTATTAAAGCAAGACCCACGTCCTGCCTATAAGAAACAATCCAATGAAGCCCGTGATTATGCGGTTCATTTATTAGATTTCAATGTGCGTTGGCGAGTGACTAATAATATCACTGAAGTGTTTGCCATCGAACGTAATGAAAAATCGCGTTAACCTCTTTTGACAAAGCATCGTCACTGGTAGACTAGCTGTTTATTCCGCTGCTTAGCAGCTTTAAATTATTGGGTAGGCGTAAGCCCTACCATGATTTGTTGTTCTAATGGAACCTATACAATGCGTACTAGCAAATATCTGCTCTCAACTCTGAAAGAGACCCCTGCGGATGCAGAAGTTATCAGCCACAAGCTGATGCTGCGTGCAGGGATGATCCGTAAACTTGCTTCTGGTCTGTATGACTGGTTACCCACTGGCGTGCGTGTTCTGCGTAAAGTAGAAAACATCGTTCGTGAAGAAATGGAAAATGCAGGCGCTATCGAGGTATCTTTACCCGTCGTTCAACCTGCTGACTTATGGCAAGAAAGTGGACGTTGGGAACAATATGGCCCTGAGTTACTGCGCTTTGTAGATCGTGGCGAGCGCCCATTTGTTTTAGGTCCAACCCACGAAGAAGTTATTACTGATTTAGTGCGTAACGAGATCACTTCATACAAACAATTACCATTGAATTTATTCCAAATTCAAACCAAATTCCGTGATGAAGTTCGTCCTCGTTTCGGTGTAATGCGTTCTCGTGAATTTATCATGAAAGATGCATACTCGTTCCACACAAGCCAAGAGTCATTGCAAGAAACTTACGATGCAATGTACCAAGCTTATAGCAAAATCTTCACCCGCATTGGCTTTGATTTCCGTGCAGTGCAAGCAGACACCGGTTCTATCGGTGGTAACGCGTCTCACGAATTCCAAGTTTTAGCACAAAGCGGTGAAGATGATGTTGTCTTCTCTACTGAATCTGATTTTGCAGCTAATATCGAATTTGCTGAAGCGGTTGCACCAAATGTTCAACGTGCAGCGCCAAGCCAAGAAATGCATTTAGTGGATACACCAAATGCAAAAACGATTGCTGAATTAGTTGAACAGTTCAATCTGCCAATTGAGAAAACCGTTAAGACTCTGATTGTTCATGCAGAGAAAGACTCTGGTCATACTTTAGTTGCCCTGTTAATTCGTGGTGACCATGAACTGAATGAAATCAAAGCAGAAAAACACCCATTAGTGGCAAGCCCACTGCAATTTGCATCAGAAGAAGAGATCCGCAAAGCTGTTAACGCAGGTCCAGGCTCTTTAGGCCCAGTGAATATGCCAATGCCAATCGTCATTGACCGCAGCGTTGCGGTGATGAGCGACTTTGGTGCTGGTGCAAATATTGATGGTAAACACTACTTTGGCATTAACTGGGAACGTGACCTCCCACTGCCAGAAGTTTACGACCTGCGTAATGTGGTAGCGGGTGACCCAAGCCCAGATGGTAAAGGTACCCTGTTAATCAAACGCGGTATCGAAGTAGGTCATATCTTCCAGTTAGGCACAAAATATTCTGAAGCGATGAAAGCCTCTGTGCAGAACGAAGAAGGTCATAACCAAATTGTGACAATGGGTTGCTATGGTATTGGTGTAACTCGTATTGTTGCAGCAGCGATTGAGCAGAGCCACGATGAACGCGGTATTGTATGGCCAGATGCTATCGCACCATTCCACGTTGCTATCCTGCCAATGAACATGCATAAGTCTTATCGCGTTAAAGAAGTTGCTGAAAAACTGTATGCAGACCTGAAAGCACAAGGTATCGATGTTATTTTCGATGACCGTAAAGAACGCCCGGGTGTGATGTTTGCCGATATGGAACTGATTGGTGTTCCATACACTATCGTCATTGGTGACCGTAATTTAGATACTAACCAAGTTGAATATAAATCACGCCGCAGTGATGACAAACAACTGGTTGGTTTAGATAACGTGGTTAGCTTCCTGAAAGAAAAACTAGCTAAATAACCGTTACGTTAGCCTAAATACAAAAAGCTCAGAGTTCAGTTTTACTGTCTCTGAGCTTTTTTATTGTCACTAAGCCTTTTTACTATATAACCAAAACGAATTCAGGTTATTTGCAAGAGCGGGTTTTATCGAACTGAATATTCCCAGTAGGAATAAATGCAGAATCAAATTGGCCATCCTCCATGGATGGGCGAATAGAATAGAAACCATCCACCTCTAAATAAACTGGCGTGCCGCCATCCACATCAGTATCACTATAAGCTTTCTCTAGTTCAATGCCTGACGTTGCATATTTACGCCCAGAACCACATTCAGTAAATATAGCGGCATCCGCCATATAACGATATTCGCCACGTTTTTTACTTGGAGTGACCTGTTTTAAGGTATGGTTCATTGAGCTCTCAATCGCTTTGCCTTCTAAATCCAGCAGTGTGATTGACTGGTTATCAGGAGATTGTGCAAAGTATGTACGCTCTGCTTTCGAGTTAGTTAATGTTAATACATTTTCCGTGCTAGACCAGTTCCCTGTTTCATGGAACATTTGGTTCCCTTCACGGGTTTCTAAATAAAGCAGTTGCTCAACATAGCTACCATCTGGATTGACTAATAATGTGGCTTCAATACCTGAACAATCCGCACAAGGAAGTACACCACTATAAACATGGTCTACAGGAGCGAAGTTCGCTTCGTTCACACTGCTTTGACAACCGGATAATGCCACAGCACCCGCCGAAATAAGAGCCAATAAAAGTACTTTCTTCATTATAATTCCTTTCAGATCATTCAATTATTACTGTTTCGCTTATTAATACATCATAGCATTTCAAGAAATAAAAAAATAAGGTATGCAAAAATTTACAATCGGATAAATAACCAGCTAAAGATATCAGTTTAGTGAATAAGAATTTTCCTTTTCCCACGTCACTGATTATAGTTATTAAATTACTATGCTATTATCGAGCGAAGCACTTTTTGATTTAGCTTTTTATTTCATCGGTAAATGCTTAGTCGATAAATGCTAGTGTTTTTAGATAAAACAAACATGTTCAAGGCGGCAATAACCGCCACTAACACAGTGGTGAGGGAATATGTCTACAGATAATGAATATCAACCAATCAATTGTGATGATTACGAATATCTAGAAATCGCATGCCAGCGTCAATTAAAGCTGCAAATTAAGCTTAATGACGGCGAGAATATTGAAGGGCAAGCCAGTGATTTGCTCCTACGAAAAAAAATTGAGTACCTCGTCCTGATCACACAGGAAGGCACTAAGGAGCTACGACTGGATATTATCTCATCCTTCAGTCATCCTGAAATCGGCACTATCGTTGTCGACCACTCCCACTAATACTCGTTTTTTCTGAGTTTCTTCTATGCCCCTTATGGTAGTCACAGTCATAAGGGGTTTCTAATTTATAGATAGTTTATTCACGTTATTCTCTGGAAAACTCATCGGTATTAATCCAATACTCGGAATTTTGCCAATCAATAGCAATGCCAATATTATTCTCTCCCACAAATCCGTCCGGTGTAATAAAACAGCCTACTGCACAAATAAGTATTTCATTATAGTAAATTAGTGGGGTTCTTTCCCTCATCCACGGTGCAACGCACAGCTCTTGCCAAATTTTCTTGCTGCTACGTGAATGATGACGACCAACAATATTTAGCGAGCCTTGCAATCCAAAGCGAACTGTCACTTTTTCTGTTTCTTGTGGTGGACGGATCTGCCCTTCTCCATCCATCACAACCAGCGTTCCCAGTGATTCAGGTAATAAATAATCCTCAGGATAATTCCACTGATATTGTTTTCCCATCAGGCTATTAATGCGCTTAACCACCCATAAAGCCCCTTGATAACGGCGAATTTCCACGCCCCCCAAACGGCAGATAGGTTCTGCATCCTGCCGAGCAAGTGCCACTTCCTGCCAAATTCGTTCTAATTGATTAAATGGTGGCATAGCAAGATGATGGAGGCCAATCCAACGGCGGATCAAGGCGTTACGCTTGGCAGCTGAACACTGGATAAGCCCATCAATATATAATCCACCACGGTAATCAATGATATCATCCAGTGAATCTTGCAGTAGCTCGTCCAGCAGCGCCTCTTGTTCTGCACATAATGAGGCGCTTCGGGAAACTGCATTCGCAAAATGTGGCCAGCGTTCAGATAATCTTGGCATAATATGCAAGCGCAGGAAATTACGATCATATCGGTCGTCTTGATTACTATCATCTTCAACCCAAGGAAGTTGATATTCCGCTCGATAGTTTTCTAATTCATGGCGAGAAATGACTAATAAAGGTCGTAGTAGAATCGTTTTTCCATTTTTCGCTTGAAAAGGAAGTGACTCTGGCATTGAGGAAAGTCCTGCGGGTCCACTGCCTCGCTTAAGCGCCAGCATGAATGTTTCAGCTTGATCATCAAGATGCTGAGCCGTCACTAAAATCTCATCTTCAAGTAGCTCATCGCGATATGCCTGATAACGTTCAGCTCTTGCTGCTGCTTCAACACCAATCTGAGTGCTGTCTACGGTTACACGCTGGCAAATAAACGGGATATTCCATTGTTGACATAATGAAGCACAGTGAGTTTCCCACTTATCCGCTTGAATATTTAAACCATGATGAATATGAATGGCGCGGATTTCTAATGACGGTAATTCACTGATTTTTATCTGATAAAGAGCATGAAGCAATACCGTGGAGTCGATACCACCACTGAATCCAACCAGAATTTTTCGGTAGCTTCCGATTTTTTCTCGAACTGTTGCGAGAATATGCTGTGAGGATTTCGCCATTATCTTCCCTTTATTCCACTCACTTCTTAATTCAATATTATATTAAAGATAATAAAAAACGGGAGTTGGCTAAACCGACTCCCGTTTCAAAATAGAATGGATTGCACTTAATAGGTTAGCTAATTAGCAGTAACCATATCCCATCAGACGTTGATAACGACGATTTTTCAGTGCTTCTTCATCCAGAGTTTCTAACTCATTCAAGTCTTGCGTGATTTGTGCTTTCAGAGATTCTGCAATTTCATCGTAGTTACGATGAGCGCCGCCCAGAGGTTCAGGGATCACACTATCAATCAGCTTCAGCTCTTTTAAGCGAGGCGCCGTAATACCCATCGCATCAGCCGCTAATGGTGCTTTATCGGCACTTTTCCACAGAATAGATGCGCAGCCTTCTGGTGAGATAACGGAATAGGTGCTGTATTGCAGCATATTCACTTTATCACCCACACCAATCGCTAATGCTCCACCTGAACCGCCTTCACCGATCACAGTACAAACCACTGGAACGGATAAGCGAGACATTTCACGTAAGTTACGCGCAATCGCTTCGGATTGACCGCGCTCTTCTGCACCAACACCCGGATATGCACCCGGAGTATCGATAAACGTAATAATTGGCAGGTTAAAACGCTCAGCCATTTCCATCAGACGCAGTGCTTTTCGGTAGCCTTCTGGTGCTGGCATACCAAAGTTACGGCGAATTTTCTCTTTCGTTTCACGGCCTTTTTGATGGCCAATAACCATCACAGGACGCCCATCTAAACGAGCTAAACCACCAATAATTGCTTTGTCATCGGCATATGCACGATCACCCGCTAACTCTTGGTAATCTGTAAAAATACGGGAAATGTAGTCCAAAGAGTATGGACGACGTGGGTGACGAGCGAGTTTAGCAATTTGCCAAGCCCCCAGATCAGAGAAAATCTTACGTGTCAGTTCAACACTTTTTTCACGTAAACGAGCAACCTCTTCATCTAGGTTGACTTCTAAGTTGTTATCTTGACGGCTAACTGCAGTTAGGGAATCGATTTTCGCCTCTAATTCAGCAATCGGCTGTTCAAAATCAAGAAAGTCCAGACTCATAATATTCCTATTTTAGTCAAATTCTAATTCTACCTGCTCACTACCCAGCAGAGTTCGAAGGTCGTTCAGAAGGGGATCCACGGGTGTTACACGCCAAACAACGCCAAACTTAAGCTTAGCTCTGGCATCATCCTTCTGATAATACAAGTGAACCGGTATCGTGCCTGAACGGTGAGGTTCAAGCGCATTACGAAGCCGATTCAGTAATTGATCGTTAATCTGTTTATCGGACAGTGAAATTGCAAGGCCGCGCGCATACTTTTCCCTTGCTTCGCCGATATCCATCAATTCGCGCACTGTCATTTTATTACCACCATTGAAATCATCAAAGCTGACCTGACCGGTGGCAATTAAAATATTGTCTTTTTCCAACATATGTTGGTATTTATCCAGCGCATCTGAAAATAACATAATATCCAGACGACCGGAACGATCATCGAGCGTGCAAATCCCAATTCGGTTTCCACGTTTGGTTGTGATCACTTTGGCAGAGAGCACTAAACCTACCACAGTTGTCACTTGACCACGAGGGGTTGGGTTCACATCTTTCAATCTCAAACCATTTGTATAACGCTCTATCTCACTTAAGTATCGCGTTATTGGGTGACCTGTCAAATAGAGACCCAACGTTTCGCGCTCACCTTCTAGCACGACTTGCTCAGGCCACTTCGGCACACTCGCGTAAGAACTTTCAACCTGCTCTGGCGCTTCGGCAAGCACCCCAAACATATCCCCTTGCCCGATAGCTTCTGCTTTCGCATGCTGATCTGCCGCTTTTAATGCGTCTTCAAGGGATGACATCAAGGCTGCTCGGTGAGGACCTAAATGATCGAATGCCCCTGCCATGATCAGCTTTTCCATCACGCGGCGGTTGATCTTTTTAATATCCACGCGAGCACAAAGATCGAAAATTTCTTTAAAGATCCCACCTTGTTGGCGAGCTTCAATAATCGCTTCGATTGGCCCTTCACCAACGCCCTTAATTGCGCCGATGCCGTAAACTATCTCACCTTCATCATTCACATGGAAGTGATATAACCCACTATTGATATCTGGTGGCAATACTTTCAAGCCCATACGCCAACATTCATCGACCAGCCCGACTACTTTTTCCGTGTTATCCATATCCGCAGTCATTACTGCAGCCATAAATTCAGCCGGATAGTGGGCTTTTAGCCATAATGTTTGGTACGAAACCAGCGCATAGGCCGCGGAGTGTGATTTGTTAAATCCATAACCAGCGAATTTCTCCACCAAGTCAAAGATTTTCATCGACAATTCGCCATCTACCCCGTTTTTGATGGAACCTTCTTCAAAAACAGAGCGCTGTTTTGCCATCTCTTCAGGTTTCTTTTTACCCATCGCACGACGCAACATATCCGCGCCACCGAGGGTATAGCCTGCTAAAACCTGAGCAATCTGCATAACCTGTTCTTGGTATAGGATAATACCATAAGTTGGCTCTAGAACAGGTTTTAATGATTCGTGCTGCCAATTTACATCAGGATATGAGATCTCTTCGCGACCATGTTTACGGTCGATAAAGTTATCTACCATCCCCGATTGCAGCGGGCCTGGGCGGAATAGCGCCACCAGAGCGATCATATCTTCAAAACAGTCCGGTTGCAGACGTTTAATCAGATCCTTCATTCCTCGGGATTCTAATTGGAATACCGCCGTGGTTTCCGAGCGCTGCAACATATCGAAGCTTTTCTTATCCTGTAAAGGAATAGCTGCAATATCAATCGGTTCTAAATTTTTCTTGGCTCGACGGGCATTGATCATCTCCAATGCCCAGTTAATAATGGTTAGCGTACGCAGACCTAAGAAGTCGAATTTTACCAAGCCAGCATATTCGACATCGTTCTTATCGAATTGTGTAACGGGGTTATTACCTTCAGCATCGCAATAGAGCGGCGCAAAATCCGTAATTTTAGTTGGTGCAATAACTACCCCACCGGCGTGCTTACCGGCGTTACGCGTTACCCCTTCAAGCTTACGCGCCATATCGATTAGCGCTTTAACCTCTTCATCTGCTTCATAAATTTCAGGCAGCTGCGGTTCTGCTTCAAAGGCTTTTTCAAGGGTCATTCCCGGATCAGGGGGAACCAGTTTAGAAATTCGGTCAACGAAACCGTAAGGGTGACCCAGTACACGTCCCACGTCACGAATAACGGCTTTTGCAGCCATCGTACCAAAGGTAATAATCTGGGATACCGCGTCCCGCCCATACATTTGAGCAACGTGATCAATAACTTGGTCGCGTTTTTCCATACAGAAGTCAACGTCGAAGTCTGGCATTGATACCCGCTCTGGGTTCAAGAAACGCTCAAACAGTAGGTCAAGTTCAAGTGGGTCTAGGTCAGTGATTTTTAGAGCATAGGCCACTAAAGAACCCGCACCTGAGCCTCGTCCCGGACCAACAGGGACGCCGTTATCTTTCGACCACTGGATAAACTCCATCACGATCAAGAAGTAGCCAGGGAACCCCATTTGGTTGATAACGTTGAGTTCGATTTCCAAACGTTCATCATATTCAGGGCGTCTTTCTGCTCGAACTTTTTCATCTGGGAATAGGAATTTGAGGCGCTCTTCCAGACCTTCTTTTGAACGCATGACCAGAAAGTCTTCCGTTTCCATATCCCCTGTTGGGAATTTCGGTAGGAAATATTCACCAAGACGAATAGTGACGTTACAGCGCTTAGCAATCTCTACACTGTTTTCTAATGCTTCAGGGATGTCGGCAAACAGCTCGCACATCTCTTCTTCAGTACGTAAGTATTGCTGAGGACTATAATTTTTTGGACGCTTCGGATCGGCTAACGTGAATCCATCATGAATCGCGACACGAATTTCATGGGCATCAAAATCACTGCTTTCAATGAAACAGACATCGTTGGTTGCCACAACAGGCAGGCCACGCTGAGTTGCTAACTCGACAGCGGCATGTAGGTAGCTCTCTTCATCAGGTCGCCCAGTACGAATAAGCTCAAGATAGTAAGCATCTGGAAAATGGGTTTGATAAAACTCAAGGCTTTCATCCACTAACGCTTGATTGCCGCGCAGTAAAAATTGCCCCACATCTCCTTTTCGCCCGCCTGATAATAGGATTAAACCTTCTTTATGTTTGACAAGCCAATCCCGGTGAATCGTTGGGCCAATGGCGCCATAGCCTTTTTGGTATGCTTCGGAGATGAGTAAGGTGAGATTTTGATAGCCTTCGTTGTTGCGAGCTAGAACCGTTAAATGTGCAACCTCATCACCAAGTTGCTCACTTTCCATATAAAAATCAGCCCCAATGATTGGCTTGATACCCGCACCATGAGCCGCACCATAAAACTTCACTAACCCACAAAGGTTAGTAAAATCCGTGATGGCAAATGCAGGCATGCCCATGGCGGCGACTTTTTTCACTAATGGGCCGGTTTTTGCCAGCCCATCAATCATGGAGTAGTCACTGTGAACACGTAGATGAATAAAACGAGGAGAAGCCATTAACCTTATACCTATTTTTCTTATGCCGACTATTTAATGTCTAACGCACGTCTTACAGGCGCGAAGCTTTTACGGTGAAACTCGGTAGCGCCAAACTCAGCTAATTTTTCTAAATGATACGCTGTGGGATAGCCTTTGTGTTTCGCAAAACCATATTCAGGGAAAGCTTTATCAAGCTCGACCATTTCTCTGTCTCTGACCACTTTCGCCAGAATGGATGCAGCGCTGATCTCTTGGACTAAACTATCACCTTTAACAACGGCCTGTGATGGCATGGTCAGTTTAGGGCAGCGGTTACCATCGACTAAAACGAACTCTGGTTGAATGGAAAGGCCTTCTACCGCTCTTTGCATAGCTAACATTGTGGCATGCAATATATTCAATTGATCGATTTCTTCTGGTTCTGCGCGGCCAATACACCAACACAGCGCTTTTTCTTTGATCTCATCGAACAGCTTTTCACGCTTTTTTTCGCTCAGTTTTTTTGAGTCCGCAAGCCCTTCAATCGGATTGTTGGGGTCTAAAATCACAGCAGCGGTCACGACGGCACCGACAAGCGGTCCACGTCCCACTTCATCAACGCCAGCAATTAAGTTGGCTTTTGGGTATATAAATTCCATTATTTTCTAACCAAATCTAATACAGCATCAGCGGCTTGTTGGTCTGCATCACAACGAATCAGTTGATGCAATTGTAAGAAAGTTTCCTTCAGCGCATCGACTTGCTCTCCGCCTTCCAACAATGGAAGTAACTGGTCTGCAAGTTGCTGTGGCTGGCACTCTTCTTGGAGTAATTCTTTCACGATTTCTTTCCCTGCCAATAAATTTGGCAAAGAAACATAAGGCGTTTTGACTAAGCGCTTGGCAAGCCAGAATGTGAAGGGCTTCATGCGATAACCCACTACCATTGGGCATTTGGTTAGCATACATTCTAAGGCAGCAGTGCCCGAAGCGAGTAATGTCGCATCTGCTGCGGTCATTGCATCACGAGCCTGTCCATCCAGAATATGGACATTCAACTCTGGAGCAACCTGTTGTTTTATCTCATCGAATTGCTGGCGTCGTTTCTGATTTACCAAAGGCACTACAATATGTAGATCGGTAAAGTGGCTACTTAATAGTGTAGCGGTTTTTAAGAAATCAGCACTGAGCATTTCGACTTCAGAATGGCGGCTTCCCGGTAACAATGCTAAACATTTTGCAGTCGTGGGGATATTTAAACGCTCACGCGCAGCCTGTTTATCAGGATTTAAGGGGATTGAGTCTGCCATAGTGTGCCCGATAAAACGGCAAGGGACATCAAAACGGTCATAAAATGCTTTCTCAAACGGGAGAAATGCCAAGACTAAATTTGTGGAACGACCAATTTTGAATACGCGTTTTTGGCGCCATGCCCATACCGATGGGCTGACATAATGGATAGTTTTGATACCTTTTGATTTTAAACGACCTTCAAGGGTGATATTAAAATCAGGCGCGTCAATACCAACAAATACATCAGGTTGTAACTCAGTAAAACGCTGAGTTAGATCTTTACGGATGGATAATAAACGCGGTAAACGACCGAGGACTTCAACAATCCCCATGACGGCGAGCTCTTCCATTTCATACCAAGCTTCACAACCTTCTGCTTGCATGAGTGGGCCAGCAACACCAACAAAACGGGCATTGGGAATTTGTTGTTTTAAAGCGCGGATGAGCCCAGCGCCTAAGATATCACCAGAGGTTTCTCCGGCAACAAGGCCAATAGTAAGTGGGCGGTTGCTATTCACCAAAATTCGCTCCTTATTAAAGGCCTTTTCTTGTGTTCATCTACAGCAGCAAAAGTTAACGAATAATTCCGCGCTTAGATTGTGCTGAGTCTTCTAAGAAATCACTAAATACTTTGACGTGTTCGTCAGTTTTTGCCATTTCAGCAATTTCTTCACGTGCTTCTTCTAAAGATTTCCCTGAACGATATAACGTTTTGTAAGCGTTACGAATAGCGTGCAGAGATTCTTTTTCAAAACCACGGCGTTTTAAACCTTCAAGGTTTAAACCAAATGGAGTTGCATGGTTGCCCTGTGCAATAACGTATGGAGGTACGTCTTGTGCAACACCAGAGCATCCACCGACCATTACGTGCGCACCAATCTGACAGAATTGATGCACCGCAGTCATACCACCAATAATAGCGAAATCACCAAGAGTGACGTGACCACCTAACGTTCCGTTATTCGCGATAATACAGCGGTTACCAATGATGCAGTCATGCGCAATATGGACGTTAACCATCAGTAAATTATCATTACCAATTTTAGTTAGATCGCCACCTTGTGTGGTTCCACGGTGGATAGTCACACTTTCACGGATGCGGTTACGGTCGCCAATCTCAACGCGAGTTGGCTCACCTTGGTATTTCAGGTCTTGGTTAATTTCACCAATCGAAGCAAATTGAAAAATAACGTTGTCACGACCAATTTTCGTGTGTCCGTTGACAACAACGTGAGATTTCAGCTCAGTACCTTCACCAATTTCAACATTAGCGCCGATATAGCAAAAAGGACCAATGCGAACATTGGCACCAATAATAGCTCCATCTTCTACAATAGATGAGGGATGAACATAGGCAGTTTTGTCAATCATATCAGACCTCACGACGACGGGCGCACATCATTTCTGCTTCGCAGGCCACTTCTCCATCAACTTTTGCAACACCTTTAAAACGTGCAACACCGCGACGTTCTTTGATAAATTCAACTTCCAGGATCATTTGGTCTCCTGGCAGAACGGGACGTTTAAAGCGTGCGTTATCAATCGCTGCAAAATAATACAATTCGCCAGGTTCAAGTTTGCCTACGCTTTTAAACGCAAGGATACCCGTAGCCTGAGCCATTGCTTCTAAAATTAAAACACCCGGGAAAATTGGTTTGCTAGGGAAATGTCCCTGAAAGAATGGCTCGTTAAAAGAGACGTTCTTTACCGCGCGCAAAGATTTACCTTCTTCAAAATCCAATACACGGTCAACCAAAAGGAATGGGTAACGGTGCGGAAGTAGTTCTAAGATTTCTTCTATATTCAGAGTATGATTATCACTCATCGAAATACTCTTCCTGTCTATTAATACTATCTAATTAATGAATCGGCCCGCTTTAACTCAAGGGTGAGTTAACAGGCAGGCCGGAAAAAACGTAACTCAAGAAACTATTTTAGCTTGAATTACCAAATAATTACTGATTTTTTTGATTTTGGCTATCTAATTCACGTTCAAGTGTCTTTAGACGCTTATTCATCTCATTGATGCTTAAGACTAAAGCCGCGGTTTTACGCCATGCTTTATTCGGCTGTAAAGGAATACCGGAAGAGTAAACTCCTGGCTCAGTAATTGGTCGCATGACCATTCCCATACCTGTTACGGTAACCTTGTCACAGATTTCCATATGACCATTGATAACACTGGCTCCGCCAATCATACAATAGCGACCGATTTTTAAACTACCAGCCATGATGACGCCACCCGCAACTGCGGTATTATCGCCTATTGTTACATTGTGCGCAATTTGGCATTGGTTATCGATGATAACGCCATTACCAATGACTGTGTTATCTAATGCGCCACGGTCAATTGTTGTACACGCGCCGATCTCAACACGAGACCCGATGATCACGGTACCTAATTGTGGGATCTTGATCCAATTACCACGATCGTTGGCATAACCAAAGCCATCAGAACCGATCACTGTACCTGACTGGATCAAGCAACTTTCACCAATCTCAACATGATGGTAAACACTGACATTCGCCCATAAACGAGTGCCTGCACCAATGCGGGTATTTTTACCAATAAAACAACCTGCACCAATCACAACGTTATCGCCTAGCACAACGCCACTTTCGATAACAGCATTCGCGCCAATTGCAACATTCTGGCCAAGCTGGGCATCATCAGCGATAACCGCTGACGCATGGATATTCTCAGCAGGAGCTGGAGTGGTATCCATAATTTGCGCCATATGCGCATAAGCAAGATAAGGATTATCTACAACCAGTGCAGCAACCTTACAAGCACTCAGATCTTTTTCAGTTAATACCACAGCAGCAGCTTGGCAATCTGCCAACTTATCGCTGTAACGGCTATCAGATAAAAAAGTAATCTGCTGATTGTTCGCTGAATACATCGGTGCAATACCGGTGATGACGATATCGCCATCACCGTGTAACTGTGCATTCAACTGCTGAGCGAGGTCAGCTAATCGAATTGAAGACATCTATTATTTAACCTGTTTTTGAACCTGACTGGTGATATCGATACCATCTTTTGCATACGCAACCGCGTTTGCATCGATAACAACGTCATAGCCTTCTTTCGCTGCAACAGATTTAATAGAATCTTGGATACGGCTCAGGATCTTATTACGCTCTTCAGCTTGACGACGACGGTTGTCTTCTTCAAATTTTTGAGCTTTCTCAGCGAACTGGTCACGTTTAGTGATTAATTCTTTTTCCTGCTTTTCACGATCGCTAGTGCTCATAGTCGCACCGTCACGACGCAGTTTTTCTACGCGTGATTGCAGATCTTTTTCCAGATTCTGCAGTTCAGTAGCACGGCTTTTGAATTCACTCTCAAGCTGTTTAGCAACGGCTTCACGAGCAGGCATGTTTTGGAAAACTTCGCCAACATTCACGATAGCGATTTTTTCAGCATACGCACCCGCAGACATTGCTAAAGCAATACTCACACCCGCTGCACACAACAATTTTTTCACACTAAACTCCTTAACCCATTCTTATGGCTGGAAATTTTGGTAGCCCTCATTATTTTATGAGGGCTGATTTCGATAGAGACTGAATTATTACCAAGTTCTACCAATATTAAATTGGAACTGTTCTGATTTGTCGCCTTCGTAATCCTTGATAGGTTGCGCATAGGAGAAGACCAGAGGCCCAAGTGGCGAAATCCACTGTAAAGCAATACCCGTAGAAACACGGACGTTAGTTGCTGTACCGTAGTCAGGCATACCTGCACGCCATGCTGGGTTAATGCTGTTCCAGTTGGTATCCCATACGGTTCCCGCATCTACAAACAGAGATGTACGGATCGTATTCGCATATTTTTCATCGATAAATGGCGTTGGTGTAATCAACTCAAATGAACCTGCATACATCGCATTACCACCAACCGCATCGCTGGATGGGCTACCTGGCTCAGGACCATCTTTGCCATCTACATTCTTCAGATATACAGCTTTCGGACCGATATTATTTGAACGGAAACCACGGATGGTACTAGAGCCCCCTGCATAGAAGTTCTCATAGAATGGCATTTGTTTGCTACCAATTCCATCACCATAACCCGCCTGTGCACGACCTAATACAACCCATGTTTCATCATCATTTAATGGGACGTATTGGGCGGTATCAAAACGCAGTTTGTAGTATTCGTTATCAGAACCAGGGATTGTCACTTTACCTGAAACGCTAGTTTTGTTACCCGATGTTGGGAAGAAACCACGGTTTAAGGAGTTATAAGTCCAACCTAAATTCAGTGTAAAGTCATCCGCTCTGAAGCTTTCTTTGTTACGACCATCTTTAGTCACCGGTGGGTTTTCACCCATAGATTGTAGATAATCCCACATTGCAGCTTGAGCACGCATGTCAGACAGGTCGTTATGAACATAACCCGCACCAATACGGAAGGAGTTATTTTCATTGAATGGGAAGCTTAATGTACTATCTAAACCATACGTTTTGTTGTTATAGCCAGATAAGTCCGCATCTTTCGCACTAAAGTCGTTATAGAAGATACGTCCACCCAGACTCACACCGTTAACAGTGAAGTAAGGGTCTGTCATTGAAAACTCGACGTTTGTTGAGTAGTCATTTCGGCTAGCGTTAATGCCAACCGCATTACCTGTACCCAACCAGTTATCCTGAGTGACACCGACTTGGAAGCTCACGCCACTTTCAGTACCAAAACCAACACCAAAGTTCATTGAACCGGTATTACGTTCTTTAACTTTATAGATAACATCAACTTGGTCTGGGCTACCCGGAATACGCTGAGTTTCAACATCAACGGTTTCGAAGAAACCAGTACGGTTTAGACGCTCTTTACCTAATTCAACTAAATCGTTACCTAACCAAGCACCTTCCATTTGACGCATTTCACGGCGTAAAACGGAATCTTTACTGGTATCGTTACCTTGGAAACGAATTTGACGAACATAGAAACGGTTACCTGCATCCACGTTAACATGCAGTTTAACTGTCTTATCAGCATCATTAATCTCTGGCTGAGTCATTACACGCGGATAGGCGTAACCATAGCGACCAAACAGGTCTTTAATTTGGTTTTCCATCTGAGTCACTTGCGCACCATTGTATAACTCACCTGGTGTGATGGTGATCAGCTCTTGGATATCCGCTAAATGCTCTGCCGTATTACCATTAACGTCCACGCCAGAAATCTTATATTGATCTCCTTCAGTGACATTAATCGTAATGTAGATATCTTTTTTGTCTGGTGTCAGACTCACTTGCGTTGAGTCAATATTGAAACGTGCATAACCACGATCAAGGTAGAAACTGCGCAGGGTTTCTAAGTCACCCGCCAATTTTTGTTTTTGATATTTTTGGTCAGCCGCCAGGTTCCACCATGGCACATCGTCACGCAATTGGAGTTTGTTCACCAATTCCGCTGTTGAGTAGTTTTTATTACCCACAATGTTGATCTGCTGGATTTTTGCAGACACGCCTTCAGAGAACACAAATTTTAAATCCACGCGGTTACGTGGTAATGGCGTGACCACCGCTTTTACTGTCGCGTTGTATTTACCAACACTGTAATAAAAGTCCTCTAAACCTTTTTCAATATTCGCAATTTTAGTGCGGTCTAATGCTTCACCCACACGGACATTGGATGCTTCCAAGTTCTGCTTTAGCATGTCATCTTTTACAGATTTATTACCTGTAAAAGTGATACTCGCGATGGTTGGTCGTTCTTTAACTTGAACGATCAGAGTATTTCCATCACGCAGGACCCTAACATCTTCGAAGTTACCTGTAGAGAATAGTGAGCGAATCGAACGACTAATATCTTCGTTATCGATTGAATCCCCGACCCTGACAGGCATGTTCAATAATGCTGCACCAACGGCGACGCGTTGTAGACCTTCGAAACGAATGTCTTTAACTACGAATCCGTCTGAACCGTATGCAGTGGCGCTACCTAAAAGCAGCGACGCTATGAGCAACTTTTTCATCGCCATCGTTGTTATGCGTATTCCTTACTGGTCCCAAGCTTACAAAATTAGAAGCGAGAGAAATCATTAAAAAGTGCAAGTCCCATTAACAGAATCAATGCCATTGCACCAATTCGAAAACTAAAGTCTTGTACTCGCTCAGACACTGGACTCCCTTTAATTTTTTCAATTAATAAGAAGAGTAAGTGCCCCCCATCTAACACAGGCAATGGAAATAGATTGATGATGCCTAAGTTCACGCTAATCAGCGCAATAAACATCAGATAATATACCAAGCCTGACTCTGCCGAAACCCCCGCACCTTTTGCGATAGATACCGGCCCGCTCAAGTTATTGAGTTTGACATCCCCAACAACCAGTTTACCCATCATATTGACTGTCAGTTTCATCAACTGCCAAGTCTTGCCGCTAGCTTGAAATAGTGCAGATACAGGGTTGTATTGCTGCACTATTTTATATTCATCAGCTAGCGGTAATACAGTTAGTTCGACACCTGCAACGCCAAAACGCTCACCTTTTTTACCTTCCTGAACATCAGGAACTAAGGTTAAATCAATCAATGTCGAATTACGTTGTACGGCTAATTTTAATGGTGTCCCCGGATTATTTCGGATTATTCTCGTCACTGGATTCCAAGTATCCAGTAGCTCTCCGTTGACACTGATAATTCTATCTCCCGGTTTTAAACCGGCACGCTCGCCCGCTAAGCCTTCCGTCACTTTATGGATGACAGGGGCAACCTTCGCAGACACTGGCATAATCCCTATTGATAAAATAGGATCCTGCTTTTCAGGATCAAACTGCCATGCGCTTAAATCTACTGTTTTAGAAACCGGCTCATTATATCCTTGAGGTAAAACTTGTGCAGTAAATTCCCTATCACCAATTTTACTCACTAGTGCTAAACGAACTGAATTCCAATCAGGTGTTTCGATACCGTCTATCGATTTTAGTTCCATCTGAGGCTCAAAATTTGCCTCAGCAGCAATGGAATTTGGCTTAATGTTATCAATGACTGGGCGAACAGACGGAATCCCAATCATAAAGACAATCCAGTAGACAACAATAGCTAGCAAAAAGTTCGCAAGAGGCCCCGCGCTGATAATGGCGGCACGTTGTCCAACGGTCTTATTATTGAAAGCTAAATGACGGCGTTCTGGGCTTACTTCACCAACACGTTCATCGAGCATTTTGACGTAGCCACCAAGCGGGATCAACGCTAAAACAAATTCTGTCCCATGTTTATCGACTTTACGCCATAGCGTTTTACCAAACCCTATAGAGAATTTTTCAACGTAAACACCGCAACGGCGTGCGACCCAATAATGCCCAAATTCGTGCACTGTAATCAGCACACCAATCGCAATAATAAACGCCGCTAAGCTCCAAATAAATCCCATTAATCTTCCTAAAGACCAAAACCGTTAAAAACTAACAAATTCAGCCCTGCAAATACAGGGATTGCCGCAGTTAGACTATCAATTCTATCGAGTATCCCACCGTGACCTGGAATTAAATGGCTACTGTCTTTAATACCGGATTGGCGCTTAAACATACTCTCTGTTAAGTCACCGAACACCGATACTACAACAACAATAATTGAAGTCACTAGTAAATAATCTGGCATTGCAGGGATTGGTGCATATAAGCTAAATAACCATGAGATAATTCCAGCGGTAATTAAACCACCTATTAACCCTTCCCATGTTTTCCCCGGAGAAACTTTTGGTGCCATTTTATTGCGACCAATCGTACGTCCAAATGCATAAGCACCAGAGTCAGCCCCCCACACCAATAACATAACGTAGAGTAACCACCATGCCCCTACAGAAGTATCAGCTTGGTAACCAATGGTTCTTAATACCATCATGCCACTATAGAAAGGCACGATAGTTAATACGCCAAACAATAAGCGAATGATGACCGATTTACCCCATGAGGCAGAAGCTGGGTATGTCACAACCAATAAAATGGCGGCAATCCACCAGATTAAACCCGCCCATAGGCTATATAAAATAAACGGAGAACTTGAAAGTGCGGTCATGTCTGGTAAAGAAAATTGAATTGCGAGTAATACCGCCGCAAATACAACCGCTAAACCGATACGTTTAGTTTGTGAATGCCATCCTGCAAATTGCGCCCATTCCCATGCGCCCAACGCACAGACTGCGATCACCACTAAACCGAAATTTGCTGGGGACAGTAAAAAAAGTGCAGCTATAACAATTGGAATTAAAATCACCGCAGTGAGTAAACGATACTTCAGCACATCCATCCCCTTTTATTTGACGAGTTCGTCATCTGATTCTGCTCCACCATAGCGCCGTTCTCGCTTGCTAAAAGCATCGACTGCATCCTGAAACACCATTTCATCAAAATCTGGCCATAAAACGTTGGTGAAATAAAATTCCGCATAAGCAACCTGCCATAACAAGAAATTACTAATGCGATGTTCTCCACCTGTACGGATCACCAAATCGACACACTCTTGGTCATGCATACAAACATGGTCGCTAATCGTACTTTCAGTTACGTCATCAATAGATAACTCACCACGACTCACTTTTTCATAAACTTGTTTAACGCTATTAACAATATCCCAGCGTCCACCGTAGTTAGCGGCAATATTCAGTTGTAAACCTGTGTTACCTGCGGTTAATGCTTCCGCTTTATCAATTCTTTTTCTTAAGGTTTCACTAAAGCGACTAACATCACCAATAATTTTCAGTTTTACGTTATTTTTATGCAGGTTTTTGACTTCATTATCTAATGCAAAAACAAACAGATCCATCAACGAACTGACTTCTTTTTCTGGTCTTTTCCAATTTTCACTGCTGAATGCGTAAAGTGTCAGGGAACGAATATTATTCTTTACTGCAAAACGCACAGAACTACGTACAGATTCAACACCTGCTCGATGACCAGTAATTCTGAATTTTCCTCTCTGTTTTGCCCATCGCCCATTACCATCCATAATGATGGCAACATGCTTAGGCATCATAGAATCAGAGAGATTTTCACCACTAGAGTTCATTAAATGTTAATCCTTGTCTGTACTACTTGGGAAATCTGACTCAATCATAACTCTTATGATTATAATTGCTGATAAGACACATCCTTAATATGCTTATTGTTGATAAGCTTTCTATTCTCAACACGCCACATATTAAAGATATATTATAGTTATCAGCAACTAAATAAATCACATATCAAGATTAAAATTCTTGAGCAATTAGCTGAGCTGCTTCACGACGAGCACAAGCATCGATTTCTAAGACCTCGTCAATGGACGTGGGTTCCGAAAAATCTAATTTATCCATAATCTTGTGATTGATTTTTGCAATATCTGTAAAGCGAATTTTCTCTTCTAAGAAAGCACCGACAGTAATTTCATTCGCGCCATTTAATACGGTAGTCGCCGCTTGCCCTTGGTGACATGCATCAATAGCCAGTTTCAGACAAGGATAACGTTGGTAATCAGGCTCCACAAAAGTCAGCGAAGATAACGTAGTGAAATCCAAAGGCTTAGCGCCCGACATAATGCGCTGAGGATAGGCCATGCTGTACGAAATTGGCGTGCGCATATCCGGCGTTCCTAACTGGGCGATAACACTCCCATCACGGTAGCGAACCATAGAATGGATCACAGATTGAGGGTGAATAATTACCTCCATCTGCTTTTCGTTAGCATTAAAGAAATAGCAGGCCTCAATATATTCCAGACCTTTATTCATCATAGTCGCGGAGTCTACCGAGATTTTGCGCCCCATAGACCAATTAGGATGATTACATGCCTCATCAGGTGTCACCTGGTCAAAGTAAGATAACGGCGTATCTCTAAATGGCCCACCAGACCCAGTTAATACGATGCTGGAAATCCCAGAAGCCGTCAGGTCGGCAAAGCCTAAATTCAATTGAATTTCTTCAGGTAAGCTTTGAAAAATCGCGTTATGCTCGCTATCAATCGGAAAAACTGTCGCTTGGTGCTCTCGAATCGCATTAAAGAATAAACGGCCACTGGTAATCAGAGACTCTTTATTCGCTAATAATATTCTTTTCCCTTTGCGGATTGCAGACAACGTTGGGAGTAGCCCCGCCACGCCAGTAATGGCAGACATCACTTGATCCGCTTCATCCAATCCAGCAAGTTCAATTGCAGATTCTGTACCGGATAAAACCTCTGTTTTGCAGTTATTTTCCGTCAGAATAGTGCGTAACGCTTTCGCTGCGCTTTCGTCAGCCATTGAGACATACTTAGGATTAAATTCAAGGCATTGGCTTGCCATCTCAGTCACATTTTTACCTGCGACTAATGCAAGAATTTGGAATTGATCAGGATTTTGACGAACAACAGAAAGTGTACTTGTACCGATTGAACCTGTAGAACCCAGGATAGTAAGACGTTTCATAGTGATCAGATACTCTGTATTAATTCAATACTGAGATTATATCAGCTTAGCGATGAGAAAGGATTGTTTAATAGAAATGATAAATAATAAAGCCATACTAAAGCACACTTTTAAAAAATGTGTTCAGATGGCTTTATTATCAAGATGGATTAAAACTCCATCAGCTCCGCTTCTTTCTGAGCTAAAGCTTCATCCACTTTTTTGATGAAGTTATCAGTCAGTTTTTGGATGTCATCCTGTGAACGGCGCTCGTCATCTTCACTGATTTCTTTGTCTTTCAGTAAAGCTTTAACTTTATCGTTAGCGTCACGGCGAACGTTACGAATCGCGATACGACCTTGCTCTGCATCACCACGAACCACTTTGATTAAGTCTTTACGACGCTCTTCCGTTAATGGAGGAAGTGGAACGCGAATAACAGTACCTGCTGAAGATGGGTTCAGACCTAAGTCAGACGCCATGATCGCTTTTTCAATTGCAGGTGACATGCTACGGTCAAAAACAGAAATTGCTAATGTACGTGAATCTTCAACAGTCACGTTAGCTAATTGACGCAGAGGCGTTGCTGAACCGTAATATTCAACAGAAATACCGTCTAACAGGCTTGGTGAAGCGCGGCCAGTACGAACTTTGCTGATTTGACTTTTTAGTGCTTCGAGGCTCTTTTCCATACGGTCTTGAGCATCTTTTTGGATTTCGTTAATCACGTTATCAACCCTTAAGAACTTGTTATTAAAGGCCGCAAAGCAGCCTCGCTTAAATTGTCTGAATTTATGTTAGATAATACATTCAAACTCAGGTCATGTCTCTGAGTATTAATTGTGAGAAATCAGAGTTCCTTCGTTTTCACCCATCACAACACGGCGTAATGCGCCTGGCTTATTCATGTTGAAAACACGAATTGGCAGGTTGTGATCGCGTGCTAGCGTAAATGCAGCTAAATCCATAACTTTCAATTCACGCTCAAGAACTTCTTGATAATTCAGATTTTCATACAGAACGGCATCAGGATCTTTGGCAGGATCTGACGAGTAAACGCCATCAACTTTTGTGGCTTTCAGTACAACATCAGCTTCAATTTCAATACCGCGTAAGCAAGCTGCTGAGTCCGTTGTGAAGAATGGATTTCCTGTTCCCGCAGAGAAAATAACCACACGGCCGTGACGCAGTAAGCTGATAGCTTCAGCCCAGCTATAGTTGTCACACACACCATTAAGTGGAATAGCAGACATTAGTCTTGCGTTAACGTATGCACGGTGCAGCGCATCACGCATTGCCAGACCATTCATCACGGTTGCCAGCATCCCCATATGGTCACCAACAACGCGGTTCATGCCAGCTTGTGCCAGACCGGCACCACGGAACAAGTTACCACCACCAATAACCACACCGACCTGTATACCCAGTTCTATAAGTTCTTTGATTTCCTGAGCCATACGATCTAAAACGCTAGCATCGATACCAAAACCTTCTGCACCTTGTAGAGCCTCGCCACTTAGTTTAAGCAGAATACGCTGATAAACGGGTTTTGCATTGGTTGCCATGAGTTGTGTCCTAACAGGTCATTATTGGAGTCATACATATAGAGCCTCGCTCTATATGCCGAAAAATGTATTTGATACAGAATGCTACACAAAAATAGTTCAAGTTACAGGATGTTGAGTCGCTACACCAAAAGAGGAGAATGCATGCAGCTTGAAATATGTAGTGTATTAAAGAAAGGCCGCCAATCGGCGGCCCTTTTCGTTGATTACTTGCTCATTGCAGCAACTTCTGCTGCGAAGTCAGTTTCAACTTTCTCGATACCTTCACCAACTTCAAAGCGGATGAAGTTAGTTACGTTAGCACCTTTTTCTTTCAGTAAGTCACCAACAGATTTGCTTGGATCCATTACGAAAGGCTGGCCAGTCAGAGAGATTTCGCCAGTGAATTTGTTCATGCGACCGATAACCATTTTTTCAGCGATTTCGCGTGGTTTACCAGATTGCATAGCGATGTCTAACTGAATTTGGTGCTCGTGAGCAACAACGTCAGCTGGAACGTTTTCTGGAGTTACATATTCTGGCTTGCTTGCAGCAATGTGCATAGCGATGTGTTTCAGCAGTTCTTCATCTGCGCCTTCGCCAGCAACCAGAACACCGATACGAGCACCGTGCAGGTAGCTACCTACTTGTGCGCCTTCCAGAATAGCAACGCGACGGATATTGATGTTTTCACCAATTTTCGCAACTAAAGCTGTACGAGCTTCTTCGAATTTTGCTTTCAGAGCGTCGATGTCAGCGTTTTTATCAGCAACAACTGAAGCTAAAACTTCTTTACCGAATGCTAAGAAACCAGCATCTTTAGCAACGAAGTCAGTTTCGCAGTTCAGTTCGATCAGCGCACCAGTTTTACCGTCGTTGAAAACTTCAGTCAGGATAACGCCTTCAGCAGCAACACGGCCTGCTTTTTTAGCTGCTTTCGCTTGACCTGATTTACGCATGTTGTCGATTGCTAATTCGATGTCGCCGTTAGCTTCAACTAATGCTTTTTTACATTCCATCATACCTGCGCCAGTACGTTCGCGCAGTTCTTTTACCAATGCAGCGGTAATTCCAGACATGTGATTTATTCCTCGATATGCCTCACGGGACTTTCCCACAAGGATAATTCTGATTCACAGAGACAAAAGGGGCCTAAGTAGGCCCCTTCTAACCAATATATAGCAATACCTGGTTAATAAGGGCTTTTGCCTTATTATTCAGCTTCTACTAAGCTTTCTTCTGCTTGAACAGCCAGATCTTGTGAACGACCTTCACGAACGGTGTTTGCAACAGCGCCCAGATACAGTTTGATTGCACGGATTGCATCGTCGTTACCAGGGATAACGAAGTCGATACCGTCTGGATCAGAGTTAGTATCAACGATAGCGAATACTGGGATACCCAGGTTGTTAGCTTCTTTGATAGCAATGTGTTCGTGGTCTGCATCGATAACGAACAGAGCGTCTGGTAAACCGCCCATATCTTTGATACCGCCTAAGCTGTTTTCTAACTTACCAAGTTCACGAGTACGCATCAGCGCTTCTTTCTTGGTCAGTTTATCGAAAGTACCGTCTTGTGACTGAACTTCCAGATCTTTCAGACGCTTGATTGACTGACGAACAGTTTTCCAGTTAGTCAGCATCCCACCTAACCAACGGTGGTTTACGAAATATTGATCACAGCTTCCAGCAGCTTCTTGAACGGCTTCGCTTGCAGCACGTTTAGTACCAACAAACAGAATCTTGCCTTTACGAGAAGCAATTTTAGTCAACTCAGCCAGAGCTTCGTTGAACATTGGAACAGTCTTTTCCAAGTTGATGATATGAACTTTGTTACGAGCGCCGAAAATGAAAGGTTTCATTTTAGGGTTCCAGTAACGAGTCTGGTGACCAAAGTGAACGCCCGCTTGTAACATATCGCGCATGGAAACAGTTGCCATTTTATACCTCTGTATATAAGTAATTGGGGTTATGCCTCCACGAATCCCATGCTACCGACTCTATAGCTGCGTCTAAACGCATAAGAGCACCCCGGCGCACGTGCCGATTCGTGTGTGTTATTACACAATTGAGTTTTAGTTTACGCACATCCAATCGATGCCTTTAAGATTCACTCACTAATCCAAATTAGATTAAAAAATGAGATAAAGAGAAAAATATGGATTGCCGGCGCGCTTTATATCATAAAATGCAGTTACAATCCAATAATTGTTGTTTTTTTCGCTGATAAAAACCAAGCGCATTATTCAAATCTCAACGAATTTTGCCCGTTACAAAAGAACCACTGAGCAAATATAGAACAACAACAAAACGATAGCGAAAAATGGCCAAGATGAAAAACTCATCATCAAAAATCGACTGGCGATTTTGACAATTTGTGCTCTAAAAAGCTCAATTTGAACAAACCACGCCTGAGGCTTGGCTTACCCTGTGCTCCATTATCTGTTTTTAATCGGCTTGTATAATCGGATTGTGGGCATCTAAACATATCGCCTACTAGTTGGCAGAAAATGCGGTGACTGTTACCATACTCGGCATCAACGGTAAAAATGTCGCAACAATTGCCCATTTCCAAACCCTTTTTTTAACATGTCGCAAATCCCTGCTGACATATATGGACTGAACTCATGGCTATTATTATCAAAACTGAAGAAGATATTCAGAAAATGCGTGTTGCTGGTCGCCTAGCAGCTGAAGTGTTAGAAATGATCGCACCGCATGTTGTGCCGGGAGTCAGTACAGGTGAATTGGATCGCCTTTGCCACAAACACATTGTTGAGCAACAACAAGCGATCCCAGCCTGCCTTGACTACCATGGTTTCCCTAAGTCTGTTTGTATTTCTGTGAATGATGTTATCTGCCACGGCATTCCAAGCGACGATAAAATTCTGAAAGATGGTGATGTGGTTAACATCGACGTCACTGTCATCAAAAATGGTTTCCACGGCGATACCTCTAAAATGTTCATCGTCGGTAAACCGACTATCCAAGGTGAGCGCCTGTGCCAAGTGACGCAAGAGAGTCTGTATCTGGCAATCCGAATGGTGAAACCAGGTATTCGTTTACGCACCATTGGTAAAGCCATTCAAGAATTTGTTGAGAAACAAGACCTGTCCGTTGTTCGTGAATATTGCGGCCACGGTATCGGTGAAGGCTTCCATGAAGAGCCACAAGTTCTGCATTATGATGCCGATGACAGCGGCGTTGTGCTGCAAAAAGGCATGACTTTCACTATCGAACCAATGGTGAATACCGGTGATTTCCGTATCCGTACCATGAAAGATGGCTGGACAGTCAAAACTAAAGACCGTGGTTGGTCTGCACAGTACGAACACACTTTAGCAGTGACTGACAACGGCTGTGAAATTTTAACTCTGCGTAAAGAAGAAGAGCCTTTTATTTCAGCGGTTCTGATCAACGAGTAATCGTATTTCAAGCTCCTCCTAGGGGGAGCTTAGTTTTTCTGTTCATCCCCCCTAAAAAAACGTAAGCTGATCATAATTTCTGTATGGCTCTCAACACGGACAGATGATGATGACGGCACCTTCAAACAGCTATTTATCCCCCACTCAATTCCAACCTTCCGATCTTGAGCTCTCAGCGCTTCGGCAACACGTTGACCAATTTGATGCTTGGCTAGAATCTGCATTTCACCAAGGAAAAAATGTTGTGGATTTACTCCGCGCTCGCAGTGACTACCTTGATGCCCTGCTCACCAAGCTTTGGCAAAGTTACCATTTTGACCAATGTTCAGGGATGTCGTTGATTGCCGTCGGAGGCTATGGTCGTCATGAGCTACACCCACTATCAGATATCGACATTTTAATTCTCAGCCAGCAACCGCTTCCTGAAGAGATTGCGGCTAAAGTCGGTCAGTTCATTACCCTGCTGTGGGATTTGCGTTTTGATATCGGGCACAGTGTTCGCTCATTGGAAGAGTGCATTGACGCTGGAAAACAAGACTTAACCACAGCGACTAATCTGATTGAATCGCGCCTAATCTGTGGTGATATCACCCTATTCTTAAGCTTACAGAAAACCATTTTTAGTGATGATTTTTGGCCTTCCGCCACATTTTTTGCCGCAAAATTAGCCGAACAGCAGGAACGCCATCAGCGTTATCACAGTACCAGCTACAACTTAGAGCCAGATATTAAAAGCAGCCCCGGCGGATTGCGGGATATTCATACCTTACTGTGGGTAGGCCGCCGTCATTTTGGTGCGACAACCGTCGATGAAATGGTCGGCTTTGGTTTCCTCACCGAAGAAGAACGTCAAGAGCTCAAAGAGTGTTTATCGTTTTTATGGAAAATCCGCTTTGCCTTGCATTTAGTGGTCAAGCGCTATGACAACCGACTACTGTTTGATCGTCAATTTAGTGTCGCACAATCATTAGGTTACACCGGCGAGCGGAACCAACCTGTCGAGCGCATGATGAAAGATTTCTATCGCGTCACTCGCCGCGTCAGGGAATTGAATCAAATGCTGCTGCAACTGTTTGATGAAGCTATTTTGGCCTTGAATCCCAATGAAAAACCGCGTCCTATTGATGAATACTTTCAACTACGTGGCAACTTAATCGATGTGATTGACGAAATGCTGTTTATTAAACAGCCAGAAGCTATTTTGAAAATGTTCTATCAAATGGCTCGCAACCCCAATATTGAAGGGATCTACTCCACCACATTACGCCAATTACGCTTTGCACGGCGCGATCTGAAAGTCCCATTATGCGAAATCCCTGAAGCTCGCCGCATGTTTATCAAAATATTGCGCCACCCAAGAGCGATAAAGGGAGCCTTTGTGCCGATGCACTTACACAGTGTTCTCAGCGCCTATACACCATTTTGGAGCAACATTGTCGGGCAAATGCAATTCGACCTGTTCCACGCCTATACGGTGGATGAGCACACTATTCGCGTCTTACAGAAAATCGACAGTTTTACGCAGGAAGAGAATCGCCGCGAGCACCCGCTATGCGTCAGTGTTTACCCTAAGATTTTGCAGCCGGAACTGTTGCGCTTAGCAGCGATGTTTCATGATATTGCTAAAGGGCGCTCTGGGGATCACTCCGATTTGGGTGCTGAATTTGTCTATGAATTCGCCCTTCAACACGATTTTACAACCAAAGATGCCGAGCTTGTCTCATGGCTGGTGAAAAACCATCTATTGATGTCCGTGACAGCCCAACGCCGAGATATTCAAGACCCTGATGTGATTAAACAGTTTGCAGGGGAAGTAAAATCGACAGCACGCTTAAATTACCTAATGTGCTTAACAGTTGCCGATATTTGTGCCACCAACAGCACATTATGGAATAGCTGGAAGCAAAGCTTGATCCGCGAGCTCTATCTTTCAACCGAGCATCAACTCAACCAAGGTATGCAAAGCACTCCCGACCTTCGCGAGCGGATTCGTCACCATCGCTACCAAGCGCTATCGCTACTGCGCCAATCTCATGTCGATGAAGAGCATCTCAACACTCTGTGGTCACGCTGTCATGCAGATTATTTCCTGCGCCATACGCCGATTCAACTGGCTTGGCACGCCAACCATTTGCTCAAGCACGATTTAACACAGCCTTTGGTGTTAATCAGTACTCAGCCGAAACATGGCGGAACAGAAATTTTTATCTGGTGCCACGACAAAGCGCATTTATTTGCAGCCGTTGCTAGTGAGCTGGATAGACGCAATCTAAGCATTCATAGCGCTCAAATTTTTACCAATAAAGATAATATGGCGATGGATACTTTCGTGGTGCTCGAACCTAACGGCTCGCCACTTTCGAAAGATAGATATGAACATATCCGCAAGGCGCTATTACTGGCAGTTCAGCAACCTGAAATTCCGTTACCAAAACCGCGAACACTCCCTGCGAAGCTACGCCATTTCAGCGTGCCAACCAAAGTGAATTTTCTACACTCCAATAATGACCGCCGTACCTACATGGAGTTATTCGCCCTTGATCAACCCGGCTTGCTCGCCAAAGTAGGCCACATTTTCGCTCAGATGGAAATTTCTTTATACGGCGCCCGCATCACAACCATTGGTGAAAAAGTCGAAGACTTTTTTGTATTGGCAGATAAAGAACACAAAGCATTGGATAAAAATATGCAACAAGAGTTATCAGAAAGGTTGACAGAAGCCCTTAAATCGAAGGATAAAATATAGTGCCAGTCTCATTGATGGCATGTTACCTGACTGAGAACCATTGTAGGAGAAACAGCATTAATGCAACAATTACAAACAATTATTGAGCAAGCATTCGAAGATCGCGCATCCATTACTCCAAATACCGTTACCCCAGCGGTTAAACAAGCCGTGATGGAAACCATCGCTTTATTAGATAGCGGTAAACTGCGTGTTGCAGAAAAAATTGCGGGTGTTTGGGTCACTCACCAGTGGCTGAAAAAAGCCGTTTTATTATCTTTCCGTATTCATGATAACCAAGTCATCGAAGGCGCTGAAAGCCGCTATTTTGACAAAGTTCCGATGAAATTTGCGGATTACGACAAAGCTCGCTTTGAACGTGAAGGCTTCCGTGTTGTTCCACCAGCAGCCGTACGCCAAGGAGCTTATATCGCCAAAAACAGCGTGTTGATGCCATCTTACGTTAACATCGGTGCGTATGTTGATGAAGGAACCATGGTTGATACATGGGCAACGGTTGGTTCTTGTGCGCAAATTGGTAAAAATGTTCACTTATCGGGTGGTGTTGGCATCGGAGGTGTTCTGGAGCCATTACAAGCAAACCCAACAATTATCGAAGATAACTGTTTTATCGGCGCACGTTCTGAAGTCGTTGAAGGCGTAATTGTTGAAGAAGGCTCCGTGATTTCTATGGGCGTTTATCTGGGTCAAAGCACCAAGATTTATGACCGTGAAACGGGTGAAATTTTCTATGGTCGCGTACCTGCTGGCTCCGTTGTCGTTTCTGGTAACTTACCGTCCAAAGATGGTAGCTACAGCCTGTACTGCGCAGTGATTGTGAAAAAAGTCGACGAAAAAACCCGCGGAAAAGTCGGCATCAATGAGTTACTAAGAAGTATTGACGAGTAATTATAAATGAGTGGCTTACTCGTAAGTTACCGAATCAATTACTCATCAAACTCTACATACTCTCACCTTCCCCTACATTTTAAGGGGCATAAGGTGTAAAACGCGAAGCTACCCCGAAACGCATGTCCATCTGCGAATCGGGTAGCCGAGTGTCCCATCAAGCTATTGTTCCACTGATCCATTGATTCACAATGGAAAATCCCGCACTTCAAGCATAAACCTCTCGTTAAGTCAGCAGAAGCCTCTGGGTTATAGATAGATAACGTAAATAATAAAGTAGATTCTATTACAAACAGAGGTTGGTCAAACTGGATTAATCGCGCATAATATGACCGAGAATTTACTGCCCTTGGTCAATTAGCTGCTATTATTAGATGGTTATTTTGTAACTAATCATTTTATAAGCAATTAGGGCTCAGTAAATGGTTATAAAAAGAGACCGCTTTGTTTATAGCCCTTATTTATAACCCTAAAAGTCATCGACACAGTCCCTTACGATTAAGCGAGCTAACATGTACGACAATTTGAAAAGTTTAGGCATCAGCAATCCGCAAGATATTGACCGCTATTCCCTGCGCCAAGAAGCTAATAACGATATTTTAAAAATTTACTTTCGCAAAGATAAAGGCGAGTTTTTCGCTAAAAGCGTGAAGTTTAAGTACCCACGCCAGCGTAAGACCGTTGCAGCAACTGATGGCAGCAACAACTTCAAAGAAATTAACGAAATCAATACTAACTTACGTTATGTAATTGAAGAACTGGATCAAATTTGTCAAAACGACCAAACTGATATTGATTTAAAACACAAAATTTTGGATGACCTACGTCATTTAGAACACGTTGTGTCCAATAAAATCGCGGAAATTGAAGCAGATCTCGAGAAACTCACTCGTAAATAATCAGCTTCCTCACTGCACTGTAAGCCAATATGTTTACAGTGCAGATGCATAATGCACGCTATTTACAGCATATCCCCCCAAAACTGTAACCACGCTTTGGCAAACTCTTCAGGCTCTTCCACTTCTGTCGCATCAATAAACAGCACATCACCAATACGGCTGCCAGATTGCTCAGCTAATAGCTCATCAAACTGTTTACCAGCCCCGCAGAAGTTCTCATAGCTGCTATCACCTAAAGCAATCACGCCATATTTCAATTCAGGCTGATAGCCGACAACATCTTTAATTTCATAGAAAAGCGGCGCAATAGTATCGGGAATATCGCCTTGTCCGGTGGTGGAGGTGATCACTAAAGCAATGCCCTCTCCCGCATTGTAAATTTGCCAATCCGCCAGAGTTGGCTCCTCAAACACTGCGACTTCATGTCCTTGCTGTTCAAAGATCTCTTGCGCCACCTCAGCAACCGCTAATGCGTTGCCATACACCGTCCCGACAAAAATTCCGATTTTGGACATTACGCCCTCCTTATAAAAACCTGTCAAACAGGATAATCAATCACATTAATGTCGAGCTTCGAGACAGTATCACCCCATCCAAATTGCTCAACTAATGATAGCCATTGTGCATCCCATGGCGCGACTAACGATATTTTTTCTTCTGTTATAGGGTGAATAAATATTAGCTGACTAGCATGCAGCATCAAGCGAGAAACTGAAAAATGCTCACTCACACCGCGGTTTTGTCGTAAGTCCCCATGTTTACTATCCCCTATAATTGGATGACGTAAATGGGACATGTGGCGTCTTAATTGGTGTTTACGTCCAGTTTCAGGCTTAAGTTCAACAAGGCTAAAACGCGCAGTATCATAGCGCCCAATCGCTACTGGACACTCAACTGTCGCTAAAGGTTTGTAATGGGTGACACACTCTTGTAACCGTGGCTCTTTAGTGGCATGTTTATCCGCAATTTTGTCGAGTTCCTCGAGCAACGGATAATCCAATCTATCCCCTTGTGTAACGTAGCCTCGCACAATCGCATGGTACACTTTTTCCATGGTATGCTGCTCGAACTGCTCGGCGAGTGACCTTGCTACCTCACTGGATAATGCAAACAACAACACACCCGATGTCGGTCTATCAAGACGATGGATTGGAAAAACATGCTGCCCAATTTGGTCACGCAGTGTTTGCATCACAAACACCGTTTCTTTGCTGTCGAGCCAACTGCGGTGCACCAACATGCCTGCTGGTTTATTAACAGCAACTACATACTCATCTTGGTAGATAATATCCAGCATCCGTTATTCACCCATCACGGTGAATTGAAAGTAGCTATCTAACTCACGCAAATGATCGAGGAATGCAATAAAGCGCCCTTCTTCATCGTCTTTGTAGATCTCTTCAAAATATGGTGCGATAGCAAAATTGCTCGGCAACATGGCACCTTGATCAATCATCGCAGTCAACCGAGGAATTAAAATCCACTGTAACCATTGCGCAGCCTCCATCGTATCGATGGCGAAAGGTTCTACACTTTCAAACGCGTCTGGACTTGGTGGTACTTCTTCCCATAAGGATTTGGCTCTCATCTCTATTTCAAGATGACCGAGTTTCTCAAGGATGCGTTGCTCAATATTCATACTAAAACCTATTCAACTATAATAATTCAAAATATACCGTATTTTTGGGTGCAGTTCTGTCGCAAACATGGGGATGAGACAAACAAAAAGCAATAATATGTCTAAAAATTGACTTTCAATTTTCCATTCTTAACATTTATTAAAATAATGAATATTTGTTTATCATTCGTTATATGTTCAGCATTTATTATCAAATGTTTTTCTACACAGTTTGCTTTTTTCATTATTAACATAAAGATGGTTTATCTATGGGACTATTAAAGCAGTGGCGTCAACAAAACAAGACATGGAAATCTTTCACTAACAAATACGTACAGCTAAAAAGAAAGATCCGCATTGCTAAGTTGCCTTCACAACAATATCAGCAATATCAATCGATGTGCGATACATACCAAAGCGCCCAGCTATCAGCGACTATCGATGGTGTACCTCAATTTATTGAGCGACCAATCAACAAATATCTGCATAAAGCATGGAGCGGTAAACAGAAATTATCCACTGCAAGCTACACGTTAGATTTAATTGAAAAAACCTTTACGCCTGAAGCTATTAACGCCATGTTTTCAGATAAACGAGATGGCTTAACGGTCGCGAATATTGAGCTAAAATCTGGTGATTTTGCCCAATTAAAAATGATTTATTCTCAATATCCACGTGAAGGGGATCTCTCCATCCATTTACTCAATGAAACAGGTGATGAAATCTATTTGATGAGTTTCTCATTTGGTGAACAAGGCCAGCTGTATGTCTGCTCTCTACAAGGGCCATCGACAGAGCAGAGTGTAGAGCAAGTGAAATCCATCACAAAGCAGATGCATGCAATGAGGCCTAAAAACCTTTTGATGTCTGCTATTTATGCGGTAGCTGCTTATTTCCAAATCAAATCTATTCTCGGAATTTCAAATAACAGCCATATCAAAAGCCAGCATTTAAAATCTAGCTACGATACCTTTTGGGAGGAATGTGGCGGCGTTTTAAATGCTGAAGGTTGGTATCAATTACCGCTTCAAGAGCCGATGCGTGATATCGAATCAGTAAAAAGCCAGAGACGTTCTGAATTTCGTAAGCGCGAAGCACTGAGAGAAGCTATGTCCCAAAGCATTATTGAGTCCCTTACCCAATACTCAAACTCAGCTCAGAAATAAAAAAAAGTAGCCAGTTAAAACTAACTGGCTACTTATCTCTCAATTGACTTGCATCCTGCAATGCGACTTCCTGCCGCCTAACATCCTGTTAGATAAAAATTTAGCAGACCAACTGTTCTGCTAGGTTATCCATTTCCTTGTTTTTTATATGTAAAAAGCTAAACAACTACCCTGTCCAGCCCGATAAGAATGTATTAAATCCATTAACCAAACAACCTAGTGTTCTACATTCTGGTTATTCAAAAAATAGTAAAAAACTTAAAATGGATAGTAACGCCATGAAATTAAAAGTTAAATAGTTCTCATTTCAGTAAAATGAAAAATTATTAAGACATGGCTTAACCAAATTGTAGGCAATAACCTACAACACCATGCTATACATCTCTTACCCCTGAGATGATATAACGGGCTTCAGTTGTTGAATAAAGCTCGCAAGATTTTCTGCAATAACTTGTCGTTGCTTGCTTCCAAACGTTTCTACAATAATTTCTCCGGTTAAATTACACATAGAAATCATCTCTAATTCAGAGTCTAACGTAGCAATAAACAGCGTTGGTGCTAACTTTAAGCGCTTTTGAGTCACCAAATGCCCAATCAAGTTTTCCTGTAAGCGAATAAAGTCCTCCTCGCTCCACACTTGCACCAAATTCAATGACAAGTCACCAAATGTCGCACTCATGTCTCCAGCTAACTGAGTGGTATAAAAAGCGTGAATATCGTCCTGTAATTGGAGATCTAGCGCATTAGCCACATTATTTAAGCTTTTCTCTTCTAATGGAAACGGTTGAGGCTCCCAATAAACCACATCATCACCAGTACGAACGATGCAAGGAGAAGGTACCCCATACAGCTCAGCAGACACCGGCGGAAGCCCCGTTGCTTCTTGCCACTTAGCCACATACTGGCTGGTAAAATTTTTAATTAAATCAGAGATTATTGTATTCATCGTTTTTCAATTGTGAGAAATGACATTATTGAAACCAATTTAAATTGGCAGACTCAATATTACGGATAAGTGGTATTATGACAGAAGTTAACCAGCGAATAAAACGCACTCAGTTTGCCAATGTTCAGCACTGACACACCGAAAAGATAAGGATCACAATGTCTCACTATCAAAATAACCCCGCTCTCGATAATTTAACCCTCGGGAAAAAGACGGCTTATAATGACCAGTATGATGCCACTTTATTGCAAGCGGTGCCCCGTAGCCTTAATCGTGATCCTTTGGATATTCATGCTGATACACTGCCATTCCACGGTGCCGATATTTGGACACTGTATGAACTCTCTTGGCTAAATGCCCGTGGCGTTCCTCAAGTGGCGATAGGCTCTGTCAGTGTAGATGCGACAAGTGAAAATCTGGTGGAGTCAAAAAGCTTTAAGCTTTATCTGAATAGTTTCAATCAGACCCGATTCGAAACGTGGGAAAATGTGCGAAGCGTTTTGCAAAATGACCTAAGCCGCTGTGCTAATGGCGAGGTTAAGGTTACACTTTATAAACTTGATGACTTCACTCAGCAAGCCATTCACCCATTCCAAGGTGTCTGTATTGATGAGCAAGAGATTGACATCGATAACTATGAATTTAATCGCGACTATTTGGTCGATTGCACCCAACCAGAGGTCGTCGAAGAAACCCTCGTCAGCCACCTGTTGAAATCAAACTGTTTGATCACCAACCAACCTGATTGGGGCTCAGTACAAATTCATTATCGTGGTCCGAAAATTGGCCGTGAAGCGTTATTACGTTACCTCGTCTCATTTCGTCATCATAATGAATTCCACGAACAGTGTGTGGAGCGCATCTTCAACGACATAACAATACTGTGCAAACCAGAAAAATTATCGGTGTATGCACGCTATACTCGCCGAGGTGGGCTTGATATCAACCCATGGCGCAGTAATGAACAATTCGAGCCTGACACGGGTCGTTTGGCACGGCAATAAGTACCTACTAAATTGAAAATCAGTGTAATTTAAGAGAATGCTATTTAAATCATTTTCAATGTAATTCACGCGTCAAGAGCCCAATTGGGCAAAGGAGTGTTACTTGATTACTCATATCAGTCCATTAGGATCTATGGATCTATTGTCTCAGCTTGAAGTCGATATGCTGAAACGTACGGCGAGCAGCCATTTGTATCAGCTATATCGAAACTGCTCCTTAGCGGTATTACATTCAGGAAGTCTAACTGACAGCAGTAAAGAGCTTTTAGAAAAAAGTGCAGGTTTTGATATCAACATTTTACGCCGTGAGCGTGGTATCAAATTAGAGCTTATCAACCCGCCAGAAAAAGCGTTCGTTGACGGTAAAATTATTCGCTCATTGCAAGCAAACTTGTTTGCCGTACTGCGCGACATCCTGTTTGTTCACGCTCAAATCAGCAACGCCAAACAGCAGTTACATCTTGATTTAGAAAACAGCACTCACCTCACTAATATGATCTTTTCCATCTTACGTAACGCTCGTGCGCTACATATTGGTGAAGAGCCGAATATGATCGTGTGCTGGGGTGGTCACTCCATTAATGAAAATGAATACCTGTATGGCCGTAAAGTCGGTAATGAACTAGGCTTGCGCGAACTGAACATCTGTACGGGCTGTGGACCTGGAGCCATGGAGGCACCAATGAAAGGTGCCGCGGTAGGTCACGCTCAACAGCGCTATAAAGATAGTCGTTTTATCGGGTTAACTGAGCCATCCATCATCGCGGCTGAACCACCTAACCCATTAGTGAATGAACTGATCATCATGCCAGACATTGAAAAACGTCTTGAGGCATTTGTCCGTTTAGCCCACGGGATCATTATTTTCCCTGGTGGTGTAGGAACTGCAGAAGAGCTGCTGTATCTGCTGGGTATTATGATGGATCCTGAAAATACCGAGCAAGTGCTGCCATTAGTCCTGACTGGGCCGAAAGAGAGCGCTGAATACTTCTCTGTTTTGGATGATTTTATTCGCCATACTCTGGGAGATGAAGCGAGCAAACATTACCAAATCATTATCGACAACCCGCAAGAAGTGGCACGCGTGATGAAAAAAGGTATGTCTGCAGTGAAAGAGTGCCGTCGTAATACGGGTGATGCGTACAGCTTCAACTGGTCGATTAAAATCGCCCCTGACCTACAGCATCCGTTTGAACCAACCCATGAAAATATGGCGTCACTGAATCTGCATCCGGGCCAATCCCCAGAAAAACTGGCTTCAGATTTACGCCGTGCTTTCTCTGGAATTGTCGCCGGTAACGTCAAAGAAGTCGGCATGAAAGCGATTGAAAAACATGGCCCTTTCAAAATTCATGGGGATAGCGACATCATGAAACGCATGGATATTTTACTCCAAGGTTTCGTGAAACAGCATCGTATGAAGTTGCCGGGTGGCACCGCTTACGAACCTTGCTATGAAATTGTGAAATAATCACCTACGCGCCAAGGATGGCGCGTTTAACCACCAAACGGCTTATGATCCATTTATTAATTATTGATGCTTTAAACTTAATTCGACGTATCCACGCGGTTCAGGGTAGCCCATGTGGAGAGACCTGTTTGTCCGCTATTTCTCAGTTGATTAACCACACTAACGCCACCCATATCGTGGCAGTATTTGATGAAGAAGGTCGCCACCATAGTTGGCGTCATGAGAAACTGCCTGACTATAAAGCCGGGCGTCAGCCTATGCCTGAAAACTTGCAAGCTGAGTTACCTCAGCTCGTTGCTCAGTTTGAAGAGAATGGTATTCATTGCTGGCAATCTGAAGGTGATGAAGCTGATGATTTAGCCGCAACTCTTGCCAAACGTATTGCCGATTCTGGGCATACCGTCACCATCGTCTCTACCGATAAAGGTTACTGCCAGCTACTTTCTCCAAACCTGCGTATCCGTGACTATTTTCAAAAACGTTGGTTGGACGTACCTTTCATCGAGAATGAATTTGGAGTCAAGCCTGAACAACTACCTGATTACTGGGGTTTAGCGGGGATCAGCAGCAGTAAAGTTCCTGGGGTGGCAGGTATTGGCGCAAAAAGTGCCACGGAGCTACTTCAGCGATTCCACACGATTGAAAATCTGTACGCCAACTTTGATGCTCTTGAAGAGAAATGGCAGAAAAAACTGATTAACCAACAAGAAATGGCGCTTATCTGTCGCGATATTGCCACATTAAAAACAGACATTGCCTTGAAAGGTAATCTGAATCAGTTACGCTATCAAGCTAAATAGCAGGCACAAAAAAGGTCACTTCACAGTGACCTTTTTACTATTCAAGCCAACTTTGACTTAATAATATTCACGTGCCATTGGGTTTGCAGACCAAACACGTTGTACATGCACGGTGACTTCTTCACGGTCATGATACAAATGTTTCGCGTGGATCAGAACGTTGATACCATTCTCTTTCAGCTGAACTTTCATTTTTTCCAGAATATGCGCGACTTCTTCATAACGCTTTTTCATCGGCAGCTTCAAGTTAAAAATGGTCTCGCGGCACCAGCCTTCTTGCAGCCACTGAGTCATTAATGCGGCCACTTTGGCAGGTTTTTCCACCATATCACATACGAGCCACGTGATATTTTGAGAGGTTGGCTTAAATTTAAAACCATCTTCACGGTGATGTCGAACTTGCCCTGTATTCATCAGGCTTTCCGCCATTGGACCATTATCTACCGCTTCCACCATCATGCTGCGTTTGACAAGCTGGTAAGTCCATCCTCCCGGACATGCGCCTAAATCCACTGCTTTCATGCCACTCGCTAAACGCTCATCCCATTCTTCATAAGGAATAAACACATGGAAAGCCTCTTCCAACTTTAACGTCGAGCGGCTTGGTGCATCCGATGGGAACTTCAAGCGTGGAATACCCATATAGAAATTCGAGCTATTATTCGAATAAGAATAACCAGTATAGCAGCACCCCGGCGCAATAAAGAACACGTGGACGACTGGACGTTTAAAGTTCTCTTGCGCTAATAAGATTTTCTCTTGGCGTAACGCATTACGTAGAGGTACCGTAAATTTACGGCAGAATTTCATCAATTCTTTTGATTCATTGGTATCCGCAACTTCAACACGCAGATCCCCCGCTCTCTCAACCTGCTGGCTAAGCGCATTCACAATCGGTGTGACTCTATCTTCTGGTGGTAAATCTTTTAATAAATCACCCACCACAAACATTTGGCGAGCAAAAATCAATTCACGAAATGGAAGTGTACGCGCAAGGATGTCCGCATCCTCAGATTGATAACATTCGAAAATAACATAGCCGCTATTTTCTTTAACGCGGGCAAAACCGTAAATTTCGCGTTGCCCTGCTTTATCTGTAATTTCTGCTGCGCACTCTTTTTCAAAGCCCGGGCGGCAATATAATGCAATTTTATTACTCATTGCGTGACGCCGATTTCCTTAGACGCATAGCGCCAATAACAACTAAAAGCCAGCCAACGAGGAAGCAAACGCCACCTATTGGCGTAAAATAAGAGAAGTATTTTACCTGCAATAAGGCCATACAATAAAGGCTACCGCTAAAAAGAAGTATCCCTACGGAGAAAAACACACCAGCCCAATAGAACCACAAAATGACTTTACGCAGTAATACCGCACCCAGCACCATTAATGCAACGGTATGAAACATTTGATAACGTAGCCCTGTTTCAATCCAAGCCATTTGATGAGCGCTCATAATTGGAGAAAGTGCATGAGAACCAATGGCACCAAATGCAACAATAAAAAATCCACTAATCCCTGCAAAAATTAACATCAAACGACTATTCACAATAGCACCTTCGTTTTAACTGTTTGATTATTGTATATGCGTCAAATCTTGGTCATTGGTAATAAAGCCAAGCTTTTCTTGCTCACTGGCTGCTTGCGCAAGGATCCATTGACGAAATGCCGCTATTTTCCCTAAATCGGCCTGACTCTCTTGGCAGACCAGATAGAATGCATTTTTACTGACTAATACTTCACTAAACGGACACACCAATCTGCCGGCATCAATCTCATTCTTTGCCATCACATTATTGGTTAATGCCACCCCTTGCCCATGAACTGCTGCTTGGATCACCATGGCACTGTGACTAAAAATAGGCCCTTGCTGCACATTCACAATATTTTGTAGATCTAATTGCTTAACATAAGCTTGCCAATCACGACGAGAAGAATCATGAAGCAGCGTATGCTTAGCTAAATCTTCCGGGTTCTTCAGTTGATTTCCCCCGGTCATCAATGCAGGTGAACACACTGGCATTAAATATTCGGCGTAAAGTCTGTCCGTTCTTAAGCCTGTCCAGTTTCCTCGGCCATAAAAAATGGCCACATCCACATCATCCGCTAGCTTATCTTCTTCCCGATCAACAGCTTGAATACGCACATCAATGCCAGGGAAAGCTTGGTTAAATCCAGAAAGCCGAGGAACCAGCCATTGTATCGCGAAACTTGGCGATAAACTTACAGTTAGTGCGCCTTTTGCACTTCTGGCTTGAAGCTTTCTCGTCGCTTCATTTAAAGACGAGAAAATTTCCTTGATATCAAGGTAATAACTTTGCCCTTCTTCCGTCAGCAGTAGTGATCGATTTCGACGGCGAAATAGTTTTAATCCGAGGAAATCTTCTAAGCTTTTTATTTGATGACTGACAGCTGCCTGTGTCACAAATAATTCATCTGCCGCTTTAGTAAAACTTAAATGACGAGCGGCGGCATCAAACACTCTCAGAGCATTTAAAGGCGGTAATCTTTTAGACATAATCTCTTCGACTCAGCTTCGTTATACGCATTAGTTTTTCTCATCCGAAGCATTATAAATTGTCCCTTGAGGATACGCCAGTAAATACCTATAGTATGCGCACTTCCTAAGCCGGAACGAAAAGTTGCAGAGTTTAGTTACTTTGAAACTTTTGGCTTTGTGGTTGTGATGTTGTGTTTGCAAGTTGTCTGGTTAATCCAGGCTTTGTAGCGATTGCTACTGTTTTTTTTCACTTCCTGTACATTTACCCTGTCTGTCCATAGTGATTTTTATAGTGCACCGCCTAAGCGCGGTGCTTTTTTTATTTTGGGCGACATAAAATCCCTTATGAAAGATAAAAAAACATTATCCCATCGGATTTCGAGTAAAAAAGCCCATAAAACGCATCTTAAATTAAATTTAACCATTCGGTTAAAAAGCAAACCTTCATCGACTTAGTGCGTTAACTTTTTTCAGGCGCGCAATTATTCAAAAATTTGCGCAAAAATCTTCCTGTTAAGTGTAACAAATTATTTCTAATAATCGATAACTGAATAACATTTTTTATCTCCATCTACTTATTCACTGTTTTCCGTTATTATCATAATCAACGCATATTCATAACCACAACTATAGCCACATTCACCTGTTGGATAGCTAACATCAAAGAATCAGCATAATGGATAACTTTAACGCTCCTCAATTTCGTCAGCAATTTCCAGCCATCGGCTCTGACATTGTTTTCCTTGATAGCGCCGCCACCGCCCTAAAACCCTTGGATATGATCAACGCCTCTGACGATTACTACCGTTTTTCAGGTAGTTCGGTCTATCGCGGGCAATCTCCCGAAGCATTAAAAATTACTCAATTGTACGAGCAAGGTCGCGTATTAACGGCAAAATATATCCAAGCGCCAGACGAAAAATCCATTATCTGGACACGTGGCACCACTGAATCTATTAACTTGATTGCGCAGAGCTATTTCCGTGAGAAACTTCAAGCAGGTGACGAAATTATCGTCAGTGAGACTGAGCATCACTCAAACTTACTGCCGTGGCTGATGTTGGCACAACAAACAGGTGCAAAGATCGTAAAATGGTCGGTGACTCCTGACTTAACCTTAAATCTCAATGCGCTGCTATCGATCTTGAACGCCAAAAGTAAAATTGTTGCCGTAACGCAAATGTCTAACGTAACGGGCTACCAGCCGGACATTAGCGCGATAACCACACTTGCTCATCAATTTGGTGCAAAAGTCGTTGTTGATGGCGCTCAAGGCGTTGTACACCATCCTCTTAACGTCATGGAAACTAATGTAGATTTCTACGCGTTTTCAGCACACAAATTATATGGGCCAACAGGTTTAGGCATCTGCTATGGAAAACCTGAACATTTAGCCAATATGAGTCCATGGCATGGTGGCGGTAAAATGTTAAATCACGTTGATTTTTCAGGTTTCACCCTCGCCCCAATACCTCAACGATTTGAAGCTGGAACCCCGAATATCGCAGGTGTAATAGCCTTTTCAGCTGTGCTCAAGTGGCTTTCAACGCAAAAATTAGCGCAAGCAGAAGCCTATACTTGCGCCTTGATAGACTATGCCTATGAGCAGCTTTCTCAACTCGAAGGTGCGATTTGCTATCGCACGCAAAATTCGCCACTTTTATCTTTCAATTTCCACAATATTCACCATAGTGATTTAGGGCTTTTCTTGACCGAACAAAAAATTGCATTACGCTATGGACAACATTGTGCTCAACCATTGATGGATTCACTCAATATCAGCGGGTGTTTACGTATCTCCGCCATGCCATATAACAACAGGCAAGATATTGATAAATTTATTGATTCAGTGAAATTTGCACTTTCGATTTTAAATGATTAAAAGGTAATCTAATGACTTTGTCTCGACATGAACTGGCTTCTCATCCATTTGGCACAGAAATTGTCATTCACGAAATCGTTGAACAGTTTTCCAAACAAAAAGCGTGGGAAGATAAATATCGCTTACTTATTCAACTCGCGAAAAAACTGCCCTCTCTCACAGAAGAAGAAAAGCAGCAGACTCAGGAAGTTCATGGGTGTGAAAACCGTGTATGGATTGGCGCTATTCTCAATGATGATGACACATTCCATTTTTATGGGGATAGCGAAGGACGTGTAGTGAAAGGGTTATTTGCTATTTTGCTCGCCTGCGTTGAACAGAAAAATGCACAGCAAATTTTAGCAACTGACTTCGATGAGATTTTCAGCCAGACTGGCTTATCAGGGCAACTGAGTGAATCCCGCCAAAATGGGATCCACGCATTGATTACTGCAATCAAAAACATTGCGGGTGAAATGACCCCAGCAGAATGATTATTCCGTTGAGGCTACACCGTAGCCTCAATTCTACTGTTTAGCTTCTCTTTGTGCCTTTGCGACCATCTTTTTCAACGCATGGGACACCGCAATAAAGCCAAAACTGGCCGTCACCATCGTGACCGCACCAAATCCTGATGCGCAGTCCATACGTTTTGAACCATCTGCCGTGCTTTTCGCTGCGCACACCGTTCCATCACTCTGTGGATAGACCAACTGCTCCGTCGAAAATACACAATCGATTCCCAATTTACCTTTGCCATTTTTCACGACATTAAAGTCTGATTTCAGACGTTCGCGTAATTTTGCTGCCAAAGGATCTTGAACTGTCTTTGCTAAATCTGCGACTTGAATTTGGGTCGGATCGATTTGACCACCAGCGCCTCCCGTCGTCACGACAGGAATTTTAAAACGTCGACAATATGCCAGCAGCGCCGCTTTCGGTCTTACACTGTCAATGGCATCAATAACGTAATCAAATCCCAAAGAGAGGTATTCAGCCACATTATCCACCGTAATGAAATCATCGATAACATTCACGGTACACTCAGGATTGATTGCCAAAATGCGCTCTTTCATCACATCAACTTTAGGTAGCCCCACCGTTGATTTCAATGCATGAAGTTGGCGATTCGTATTTGTCACGCAGATATCATCCATATCTATCAGGGTGATAGCACCAATACCTGAACGCGCCAATGCTTCAGCAGCCCACACGCCAACGCCGCCCACACCAATAACACACACATGTGAACGTGCAAAAAGATGAAGGGCTTGTTGCCCATATAAACGCCCGATTCCAGCGAATCGCTGCATCCACGCATCAGAAAGCTGAGCTTGCATAATCACAAACAACCTTAGTTAAAACGAAAATCGAATAAACAGTAAATGAGGGCTACATCGCACTAAAAACAGGCTGGCTCTTTTTCAGAACCCATACTCGGCCATAGTGGTTATAAAAACCGGCCATTTTACCTGCATCGTGCCCTGTTCCATGATAAATATCGAAATGGTGCCCTTTAATTGCGCCACCCACATCAAGGGCAACCATCATACGCATTTCGTATCTACCCGTAAATTTCCCATTGCCATCTAACACAGGAACTTCGGCTAGCAATGCGGTTCCCGGTGGGATCAAGGTTTTATCCGATGCTACCGACGCTTTTGCCACTAATGGCACCGCACTCGCACCTCTGACAGGGACGAAAGATTGCGGTTTAAAGAAAACAAACGATGGATTACTTTCAAGTAATTCACGCACTTCTTGTTCACTGTGGGTGTTTGTCCAGTCGTGAATAGCCTGTAGGGACATTTTTTCTAAAGGCACTTCGCCTCTATCAACTAGCACCTTGCCAATACTTTTATATGCATGACCATTTTTGCCTGCATAAGCGAAGAAATTCAGTGGGCTACCATCGCCAAAATCCACGTAACCACTGCCTTGCACTTCCATCATAAAATTGTCGACAGGAGAATCGCTGTAAGCCAAGATCAGATTGTTACTGAGTGCACCATTATATATTTGCGCACGGCTAGGTAAGCGCCCCTTGCTTTTTGACGGCATACCATACAATGGATGGCGGTAATTACCTTGCGGCGAGCGGCGAGCTTCAATTACTGGCGTGTAGTATCCCGTGAATTGGACGTTTCCGTAATTGTCCATCCCTTCCATTTGGAAAGCCGACAAATTGAAACGCGATAACTGAGCAGGATCGCCCCCTGCCATCAACCAGTTTTCTATTGCGTGGTAAGTTTCATTATTGTTGTTGAATAAGCGTGGCGATGCATTTTGAATTTCCGTCACTTGGCGATTAAAATCCGGCGCATTTATTGGTCGTCCTTGCACGTTAACTTGATTAACTTGTTGCAAGTCTCTATGCAATTTCCCGTCTTTATATTGTTGTCCTTTATCTGTTGGATGAGATTGACACCCAGCCAGTAAAGAAAAGAAGACGCCCGCGATTAACCCTTTCAGCCATGAATTCATCTTTATACCACCTAACACATATCCAATATGAAGCGCACAATAGCAAACCCAAATTGAGAATGAAACGGCTATAAATATTTAGTGAGGTTATTTTTGGATTAGAAACCTTTAAAGAACAAAAAAACTACATTTTGTGCGATTTTTAAACACCACTTAATGAAAAATGAAAAAAAAACACGAAAAAACTTGCATCAGATCTCATCCCGAGTATAGTGCCCGCTATCGGACGCGGGGTGGAGCAGCATGGTAGCTCGTCGGGCTCATAACCCGAAGGTCGTTGGTTCAAATCCAGCCCCCGCAACCAATTTCTTAATTTAGTCAAACTTGATTCAGTCAAAGTAAATTCAGCAGTAAAATCAAAGTAGTATCCCAAAGTAGTGAAATATTCAGGCGCGGGATGGAGCAGCATGGTAGCTCGTCGGGCTCATAACCCGAAGGTCGTTGGTTCAAATCCAGCTCCCGCAACCAATTCCTGATATATTTAACCTCTTCAGTCGCGGGGTGGAGCAGCTTGGTAGCTCGTCGGGCTCATAACCCGAAGGTCGTTGGTTCAAATCCAGCCCCCGCAACCAATTCTTTTTTCTTTTCTTATATACCCTTTACTTCATTTTCCTTAGCCATATCAAAACCAAAACTGATTCTTAATCACTTAGTTTCTTGTTTTCAGCCAATAAAAAAGGCGACTCACATTGCTGTTTGCCACCTTCTTCGATATGTAAAATCTCGCAATTAATTACGGATAGCTAGCTCACCACCATTACGGAAATAAGCTTTGATTCCTTCAAAAATCGACTCAGCCATCTGCTGTTGAAACTTAGCGGTTTTGAGTTTGCGCTCTTCCTCTAAGTTACTGATAAAGGCCGTTTCCACTAAAATGGATGGAATTTCTGGGGCTTTTAATACCGCGAAGCCAGCTTGATCCACTTTGTTTTTATGTAGCCGGTTAACGCGGCCCATGCGTTTTAAAACTTCATCCCCAAACTTCAAGCTGTCATTGATCGTAGCTGTTTGCACCAGATCTAACATGGTGTGGTCGAGATACGCATCGCCGCTTTTACTCACACCACCAATTAAGTCAGCTTCGTTCTGAGTTTGAGCAAGGTAACGCGCCGTGTTACTGGTTGCCCCTTTCGTGGACAATGCGAAAACCGATGAACCATTCGCTGAACGGTTGGTAAATGCATCCGCATGAATAGAAACAAACAAATCGGCCTGCATCTTTCTCGCTTTCGCCACGCGAACTTTTAATGGAATAAAGACATCCTCATTACGCGTCATATAGGCCCGCATTTTCGGATCTTTATCAATCAGCGTTCTCAAGCGACGAGCGATTTGTAAAACCACATCTTTTTCACGGATCTTATACTTACCAATCGCACCGGGGTCTTCCCCACCGTGGCCTGGGTCAATCATAATGACAATCGGCCTATCGGTACCCGCTTTCCCCGGTTTTTTCGCCTGTACCGGCATACTCTCTTCTAAATCACCTTTGTTGTAATCTTCAAGGAGTGCCAATAATGGGTCGTCGTTGGTTTCAACACCTTTACCTGGATAGAAATCCATGACTAAACGGTGTTTAAATTCAGCAACTGGCGGTAGAGTAAAGAACCGAGGAGATACTTTGTTTTTAACTTCGAAAACCAAACGTACCGTTTTAGGATCAAACTGCCCGACTCTCACTAATTTTAAGTAAGGGTCTCGAGACTGAATTTGGCTACCCATATTCTTAAGAACGTTATTTAATTGAACGCCCTCTAAATCAACAACAATACGCTCAGGATTGTTTAAAACAAACTGGCGATACTTTAAAGGAATGCTGGATTCTAGAGTAATACGGGTATAACTCGAGGCTGGCCAAATACGAACGGCAACAACGCTACTACTGGCAGCAAAACCGAATGGGCTGACACTTAATAGCATAACTGCCGCCGCACCTTGCAATAGGCGACGTTTTGATGGGCTGTGATCTTGATGACTCATCAATAATTCCGAATCTATATCCTGAAAAGTTTAATAATATCTAAGACAAGAGATAATATATTAGCGACTAATTCGCACTCTATCTAGTTCTTCATCCTTTGTCATTACCAATCTATTCTATTTATATCCCAGCACGCATCTATTCAATGCAATATAAACGCCACACTTGCGTAATTTAAATAGTTAATGATGCTCAATTGTCGAATAACATTTATTGGCAATTATCTGATATGCAGATTGTATTGTTGTGATTATATCCATTTATATTTAGAGATATGTAAACCTTAAAAATAAATTTGTTACTTTTATTGTCCTAACTTTTACTTGATATTTTCCGCCAAAAAGAATAAAAATACAGTTATTGCGAATAAAAATTCAGTTAAGAGGGTGATTATGAAAGAGCGCAGCACCGAGTTGGTTGATGAATTTCGCCATTCGGTACCTTATATAAATGCCCACCGTGGCAAGACATTTATCATCATGCTTGGCGGTGAAGCAATTGCGCATGAAAATTTTCCTAGTATTGTCAACGATATAGGCCTACTGCATAGCCTTGGTATTCGTATTGTCGTTGTTTATGGCGCTCGACCTCAAATTGAAGAGATCCTCGCTGAACATAATTATGATGCCATTTATCATAAACATACCCGCGTTACTGATGCGAATACCCTTGAATACGTTAAGCAGGCTTCTGGAGCATTACAGCTCGACATTACCGCTCGTTTATCGATGAGTTTAGGCAATACGCCATTACAAGGGGCACACATTAACGTCGTGAGTGGTAATTTTGTGATTGCGCAGCCTTTAGGTGTCGATGATGGGATTGATTATTGCCATAGCGGCCGCATTCGTCGCATCAACGAAGATGCTATCAACGCTCAACTCGATAATGGATCTATCGTGTTAATTGGTCCTGTGGCAGTCTCTGTCACAGGTGAAAGCTTTAATCTTACCTCTGAAGAGATTGCAACTCAGCTTGCCGTTAAAATTAAAGCCGAAAAACTGATTGGTTTCTGTTCATCTCAAGGGGTAGTCGATAAAGACGGTAATATTCTGTCTGAACTCTTCCCGAATGAGGCGGAAACACGGATCCAAGAATTAGAGTCTGAAGGAGATTATTATTCTGGAACAGTTCGCTTCTTGCGTGGCGCGGCTTCCGCCTGCCGCCGAGGCGTACGCCGTAGCCACTTACTTAGCTATCAAGAAAATGGCTCGCTGATCCAAGAACTCTTCTCTCGTGATGGTATCGGTACACAGATAGTCATGGAAAGCTCAGAAAAGACTCGCCGTGCGAATATCAATGATATCGGTGGGATTTTAGAGCTGATTAGACCCCTTGAGCAGCAAGGTATTCTAGTTAGACGCTCACGGGAACAACTCGAAATGGAGATCGATAAGTTCACAATCATTGAACGTGATAATTTGGTGATCGCTTGCGCAGCACTTTACCCCTATCCTGAAGAGAAACTAGGCGAAATGGCTTGCGTGGCTGTTCATCCTGATTACCGTAGCTCATCACGCGGTGAAGAATTACTACAGCGGGTTATGGCACAAGCTAAACAACTTGAACTGGATAAACTGTTTGTCTTAACCACAAGGAGCATTCATTGGTTCCAAGAACGTGGTTTTATTCCAGCAGAAATTGAGATGCTTCCTGTCAAAAAGCAGGCACTTTATAACTATCAGCGTAAATCGAAAATTTTAATGCTGGATATTAAAAGCCAAGCCGCTTGAAATCGCCCAGAAAGTTGGCAAACAAATTAGTTCGCCATACTCTCTAACTAACGTTCATAAACCCAGATATTCAAGTAATACTCTGGGTTTTTCTTTGATACGACCTAATCTTAAGTTAAGCCATTTGTACTACTCGGCACTTCTCGCACAGTGGGTTTTGCTCTAACAGTGGACGTAAAATCGCTTCCATTTCAGCAAAAGAGGTACCGTAAAAATAGAATGCGGTTTCTGTTGGGCCATCCCAAACACCGTGGATCCCACCGATATCTTCAACCGCTTCATCAAGCTGATCAAAAAGATCGTTAATATCATTATTTTCATAGACTTCATCAGCTAAATCTGTGCCATTGAAATAAATCGCCAACCCTTCATCCGCTCCAAAATCGATTTGAACGTCTTCACCATGAATAGTTAAGCGGGAACCTTTAGGGGCTAACATCGCCGAAAACATTTGAATAATCAGGCTGATATTCTCATCACTTGCATCACTTAGTGCCAATTCAATATCACACTCAGCAACTTCGCCATTTTCAGCTAATTGGGTACCACCACCACTAACTTGGATTTGCCCTTCTTTACCTAATTTTTCCATGGCTTGATCAAATGCATCTTCCAAATCTGCACGGCGAGCAGGATCAATTTTGGCATTCAATGTTACTGTCACGGCGGTCATTTGTTGCTGGTTTTCCATATTGGTACCTTAAATGTCTAGGAATTAATTTAACTGCTCAAACCGTAGTGTTCAAACTGTAGCGCTAAGCCACTACGGCGTTTAGTCGGTGTTTCTATCGCACGGCGTAACACTTTTTTGCTGCCATACAATGAAAGTTCATTTTTAGCTCGTGTCATCGCGGTATAGACGAGCTCTCGAGTGATTACGGGCGAATATACATAAGGTAGAACCAAGGCGGTATGAGCAAACTCTGAACCTTGAGATTTATGAACCGTCATCACGTAAGCCGTTTCATGTGTTGGCAGTCGATTGGGTTGGATCCCACGAATGGAGCCATCAGGAAACTGGAAATAAGCTCTCATTTGCCGCTCTTCATCTAACAAGATAATACCAATATCGCCATTAAAGAGGCCTAGTGCGCTATCATTACGGCTGATCATAACCGGCCTTCCAACATAATGCTTATGCTGCAAGTTATACGGTTTTGTAATTAATCCTTGGCGATGGAGTAATTTTTCAAGTTTGTCATTTAAACCAGAAACCCCGTAAGCCCCTTCCCTCAATGAGGCAAGTAGACGGTATTGATTAAATTTATGTAGGACATCGGCAGGATTTTCCCTTGCTTTAACGGCTAGTAAATAGTGCTGATAGAACCCTACAGCATCTAATAACATGTTAGCGTAGCTTTCACTAATTTCAGCTTCAGCATCGTTTTCGTTATCTGGCATAGCGTTAGGAATATAGTTATGAATATCCGTGAAACCCTGCGTAAGAATATCATCCACCCTTTTCACATTTCCGGCATTGACGGCGAAAGCCAACTGGCCAATTCCTGAATCCGCAGAAAAACGATAACTGTGTCTTAATAGACATAAACTATCACGGATAGCAGGCCCTTTATTTGAAGTAAATTCACTTAATGAGCATCCTGCCAATCGCTCCAGCTGAGCGGCTCGCTCAGGGCTATAGCCTTTATTCGCGAAACGGCAGATATCCCCTAAAACCGCCCCCGCTTCAACAGAAGCGAGCTGATCTTTATCACCTAAAAATATCAATTTAGCTGAATCAGGCAGTGCTTCAATGAGCTTACCCATCATGGGTAAATCCACCATGGAAGCTTCGTCAACAATCAAGATATCAAGTGCTAGCGGATTATCACGGTGATAACGAAACTGCTGGCTTTCAGGCTGAGCCCCTAATAATCGGTGTAATGTTTTGGCTTGAGAGGGGAGTGATTCACGCTCATCGTCATTTAGCGGCAGCTGTTTCATCGCATACCCTAATGACTCGGTTAAACGAGCGGCAGCTTTACCTGTTGGGGCGGCTAATTCAATACGCAAACGATGTTGCTGTTGATGGCCTAACTTAATCAGCGCCGCTAAAATTTTCGCGACCGTCGTCGTTTTCCCCGTTCCAGGTCCCCCTGAAATAACCGAGACTCGGCTAGTTAACGCAATAGCAGCGGCAATTTTTTGCCAATCTATCTGCGTTGATTCAGGGAAAAGCTCCGTTAAAATCGGCTGAATTTTCGAATCATTAACAATATTATCATTCCTAACATCGGCTAATTCAGTTTCTGAAAAGAAGTGAGCTACGCACTGCTCGTATTGCCACATACGCTGGAAATAAAGGAAATCACCTGATAGCAGCAATGGAGCAACAGACCCTCCCTCAACTTCACACACGGATTCACTGGATAATAATGCAGCTCTGATAGCGGCTTGATTTGGTTCTCCAATCATTTGCCATAATTGCGCCGTAAACTCAGGATGTCTTCCCATAAATAGCACGTCAGGGCGAATATCCTCCAACGATAAGCAAACATGTCCAGACATAGTTTCTGCACTAAGCAGCGCTGCCACTACCAATAAAATCGAGTTATCTTCATTCGCAACGTTATAGGCGAATTGCACATCAAGAGGCGTGAATATACGCGCTTCAATAGCTTGATTAAATAACGCTTTCATCATTGTGGCTCCTTAGATTGAGCATCATGAAATAGCGCATCAAACTCACTGATAAATTCAATTGCTGGTCGATAAAAGAAGATGCCATTTTGAGAATCTATGCGTTCAGTTCCCCGTAAAAAGAGATAATAAACGCCGCCAAAATGAGTTTCATAATCGTAATTTGGCATCCTCTGTTGTAAAAAACGGTGTAATGCCAGCGAATAAAGCTGATATTGCAGATCATATCGATGGTCAATCATCGCTTCTGCCATCGCCTCTTGAGTGTAATAAGAGGCATCTTCACCTAAATAGTTGGACTTATAATCCAACAAATAAAACTTCCCTTTCCAGCAAAAAGTTAAGTCGATAAAACCTTTTAAAATACCTTGTACTTGCTCAAAGCTCAGAGGGGGGCAATGTTTTGATAGAGGGTCATACTTGTGAGTAACACGATCAACCTCCTTTGCATTGAGCAAGCTATCAATCGGTAAATAAAACTGCATTTCATCCAGCCTATCTTGAGCTGGAATAGCCGACAAACAGAGCCCATCATCAGCTAACGGTACATTAAGAATGGCATTCAACCAACCTTGTAACATAGAAACCCATTGAGTATCAAAGCCTGCTACTTGTAGTTTTTCTTCTAGCCATTCGGATGAAATGTCACCTGAAAAATCAATTTCTTCCATCAAACTATGTAAAAATGTGCCTGGCGCAGCACCTTTAGGGAATTGGTGCGGAGTCAGTGTGTTTTCTTGGGTTTCTTGCACCTCAACATCATGACTGACTTCAATATCCATCTTAGGGGCTAATGAGTTAGCAAATTGCTCAGCAGATAAGGTTTGCTCTTCTTCTCCATGGGAGGTGCTATAACTCAGACCGGAATAGCTTGTTACACGCCAGCTATCATCAAAGTGCCGAGAAACCGCTCTTGCTGATAATTCATCACTGGCCTCTTTAGTTAAATCCAGTTTTACCATTTCAGGGAGATCTATCGGTTGCACATCAATCACATCATTACTGAGTGCTTCGAGCATACTGTTGAGTAAAACACTGTCGCCTTCTTGGCCTTTTTGCAATAAATACCCCAGCGCGGATAGGTGCAAATCCGTATTACCTGCTTTTTTCCGGTTGCCTTTGATAAGCGGCGCGACTCCAACACTACAGTGATAAATAGCGCGAGTGAGTGCCACGTAAAGTAAGCGTAAATCCTCAGCTAAACGTTCTTCATCCGCTAGTTCGACATACTCTTGCGAATCATCAAGGTCGAGCTTCGTAACGTAATCATCACGGTCATGAAACAGGCCTTTTGATTGAGGCAAAAAGTTACTCGCAAACGGCAACCAGACAATTTTATATTCTAGCCCTTTAGACTTATGTATGGTGCTGATTTGCACCAAATGTCTATCACTTTCAAGGCGCATCTGTTGTGCATCTGATTGATGGTCTGGGTGAGCAATCTGCTGCGCTAACCAACGGGTTAGTGTGTGCTCACCTTCAAGTTGGAGAGACGTCTCTTGAAGTAATTCACCAATATGCATGAGATCCATCAAACGACGCTCACCTTCAGAACCCGATAGCAAGGTTTCAGCGATATGTCGCTTGGACATAATCCCACGTAACATGGGTAAAACACCGCGCTTACGCCAAATTACAGCATAGTGAGCAAACTCATCAACTAAGTTTTCCCACGCTTTTTCATCGTAATTTAGGTTATCAATATCTTCCGCCGTTAAGCCTAATAACCCCGTCGCTAAGGCGCTTCGCAACACCCGTTCTTTTTCTGGTGTTAATACTGCCAATAATAGCCAGAGAACCTCTTTAGCTTCTTGGGTCGCAAACACGCTTTCTCGATTTGATTGGAATACCGATGGGATATTCAGTTGATTTAGCGCATCACGGATCAATATCGCCTCACGACGACTGCGCACTAATACGGTGATATCCGAAGCTTCTACAGGCGTTTGCTGCTGCTTATTTTCAAAGTAAGTGGTCCCTTTCAAACCACCAGCAAGATATCGTCCTATTTGTGCTGCACATTGCTGCGCAAGGGCTTGTTCATATTCAGAAACGGAAACAGCTTCAGCTTGCTGCTGCCAGAAAGTGAGCGCTTTCACTTCTTTCCCGTCATGGATCAGTTTTTTGTGGCGATTATGAGCCGCAAAATTAACGCTTTGAAATGGAATTTGTTCAAAAATAAATGGGTTTTCAGCATGGTGAAAAACCTGATTAACCGCCTCAACCATACTCTGTGATGAGCGATAGTTTGTCTCTAACGTATAGTGAGCACTAACTTGCTTTTTCGCCGCAATATACGTGAAGATATCCGCACCACGGAATGCATAAATGGCTTGTTTCGGGTCTCCGATAAACAGCAATGCAGTGTCTTCAGTTTCCCTATAAATACGCTGAAAAATACGATATTGCTGCGGGTCAGTATCTTGAAACTCATCAATCATCGCCACAGGGAAGCGCTTAGCAATCGCTTCGGCAAGTAATGCCCCACCGTCTTGATGCAGCGCTCTATCCAGTCGAGTTAGCAAATCATCAAACCCTAATTCACCGCGCGTTTGCTTTTCATGAGCGATAGTTTGGCGTACTTCACTAATCGCCTGCGGGATAATTAAATCTTTAATCGTCAGCGCCTGGGCAAGCAATTCATCCACTAATCTGAAAACAGAATGGGAAGGCCCCGAACCGCTTTTGGATTTTTCATCTAATCGAGATTGCGCAAAACGCTCTAAAATATCTCTTGGTAATTGATAATCATCGGTGCTTTGTTCTGCCCAATCGGTTATTTTTTCTAGCCACGCTGGTAAATAACGCGCGCTGTAGCTACGTTTGTCTACATCAGAATCAGAGATTAGCTTTTCAAAATCAGAGACATTTTTTGCCCATAAATCTTTTAAATTCTGAATTAAACCAATCAAACGTTGATGGCGCTCTTCAAGGGTTTCAGGTAATTCCGGCTGATTGATAATGGCAGGAATATCCCCTTGCAAGAATGGCTTAATGTCATTCAATAGTGCTTCAGGCCCATTCCACTCGGCATGAACCACTTTAGTCATCGAATAATCCAGAGGATAAAAATGACGACGCCAAAAATCCGCACAGGCTTGTTTCTGGATAGGAAATTCATCTTGGATCATGGTTTGCTCAAACAAAATGCCTGATTCAAACGCATTGTGCGCTAACATTCGTTGGCAAAAACCATGAATGGTGTAAATAGCCGCTTCATCCATTTGACGCTCAGCAGCTAATAGCCAATTCGCCGCAAAAGCGCGTTGTTCTTCGCTCGATAATTCTGTTAACAGTGTGAGATATTCTGGTTCCGATTCAAATCCCAAGCCATGTCGTAAACACGCCAAGCGCATCTTATGAATACGCTCACGAATACGCCCACGTAATTCATTGGTCGCTGCCTCAGTAAAGGTCACAACTAGAATTTCTTCAACACTTAAAGGTCTAGGGAATGCATTTTCACCCCCTAAACCTAATAATAGGCGCAGATAGAGGATCCCTATCGTATAGGTTTTGCCTGTACCAGCCGATGCTTCAATTAACCGCTGTCCACGTAATGGAAGTGTATAAGCATCTAACAATTGGGAACTCATCTGCACCTTATTCACTCAACATTTTCCTTGATAGGTAACATCTTCTGAAGATCTGAAGCTTGTGGGTACAACACCCAGTTTTTCAGTTTTGCATACCCTGATTTTTCATCAACACCCTGACCAATCACTTGAGATGCCATTGCTAAACCTTGGTGTTTTAAAACCGCATTTTCATAATACGCAATCACTTCAGCTTGAGTGGCAGTCTCTAGTCTCGCTAACACTTTATCTCGAGAGTCAAAACTGAAAATATTACGAGAAAAATCGGAACCATAGCGCCCCACTTCTTCATAGAATGTTTGTGGCGGCTGTTTCATTTCCGTAATAATGGATTGTTTATATTGCTCAAACTCAGCAGAAGGCAATTTTTTCAGCTTATCCAGAGTGACTTTATAGAAATCTTGATAGCGAGTATTGAGATAATCTGGTGTTTTAGCATTACTTTGCAGCAAGAAGCCAATACCCCACTGATCACCAAGCCCCACCTTGAAAGCAAATACGGCATAACCTAATTGCTCATTGGTTCGTAATTGGTCGTAAAACCACGGCTGAACAATTTTAGATAAAATACCAGACAGAACCGCACCATCGATACGGTTATAACCATCAGGAATAAATAACTCAGCCAATGCGTTATCACTGCTATTACCTTGCTTATGGAAATCTGCCAGATAGGTTTTATTCACCACAACGATGTCACCACTCCACCAATTTTTACCCTTGCTCTTTAACAGCTTACTGACGTCTTGGATAGTTTGAACACTTTGCTGCTGCGTAATATTACCCACAACTAATGCTTGTAAGGCGGCACCTTCAACGACGGAATTACGGTAGTCAGTTATATCCTTCAAAGTGATAGTGTCTAAAGCGGCTAACCGTTGCTCCTGTTCAAAATAAGGAACACTGTTAAGGCGCTGCAATGGCTGCATGGCTAGCTCGTATGCTTTCGCATTGTTTGCCACTTCGATTTGTTCTTTGTACCAAGATTTAGCCTGAGCCAGCTCTCTTTCTGTTGGCTCAAAACTTAAATATTCCTTGGTCATGGATAAAAACAGCTCCGATAAATGCTGAGTATAACCGCTCGCATTTAATTGTAACCCAACCCCTTGAGAGACGGAGACGGACATCCCTGCCACGGAAGCTTGATACTGTAATTCATCCATTTTTAACGATGAAATATATTGCAATAAAGAACCAGTGACTTGTGATTTTGCTGTTTTGTCTTGATCGTTATAGCGCAGGTCTAACGTAATACTTGCCTTCGGTTCATCAGCAAAATACTGACTTGGCATATACAGCACACGTGTATTCCCTTCCTGATAAACCATTTCAGGATGTTTATACGCTTTATCCGTTTTAATCAGGGATAAGTTATCGGGAATATAAGGGTTTAATTTTGGTAATTTAAAAGTCATTTTTGACTCTAAACCAGCCCATTCCGTGAACTGTTTTTCACTGATTTTATCGACTTGGTAAGGCGCATCGACAAAGTAAGCTTTTTTATTACTCGGTTCGTTCGGGCTAATAAACCAAATACGTGCATTTTTCGCTGTCAGTTCAGAAAGTCTCTGTTTTATCGCTGCAGGATTATATTTATCTGCAACATAATCAGAATCTAGAACGTGATTAACAGGCATAGTGATCATTTGGTCAGAAAGCCATTCGATATAGTTCATGTCTCTAACAATGGAACCATAACGAAATGATAGATTGAGCACTTTGGCTATTTCATCAAAATAATCTTGGTTAACGCCTTGTTTTTTAATCAAATCAATATAAGCAAAAATAGCTGCGATAACTTGATCACGCTCTGCTAACCCTTTGTCCGTTAACGTGACATAGATAGAAAATGAGCCATAGTTACGATCAGCATTTGGTGACGCAGATGCGCTGATACCTTCTGCTAATCCTTGAGAAATAAGCCAATCAGATAACGTTCCCGGACTACGATTTCCAATTAAGTAGCCGATGTATTCATCACTCTTGCTACGAAAATCGACCATATTGTTTTTGATGCTAAATTCGATTTGCAATGCTTTTTGTGGCTGAGAGGGAACATAGTGGATCACAATCCCCTTTTCTTTATCCGTCACTGCGGGGATCGTAACCGCTGGTACTGACGCATTAAAATTAGGAATACGTCCAAAGGTTTCATTGGCAATTTTCGCTAATTGTTCAATAGATTGGTCACCATACAATACGCCATTCATTAAGTTTGCTGAGTAATAACGTTTGTAGAAACTCACTAACTCATCTTGGAGCTTGCTATTGGGTTTGTCCTTCAACGTTTCCAGATTTCCACCTGCAAAGCGAGAGTTTGGATGTGCAGGGTTTAGCGTTTCAGAACGAATTTGCCAAATACGCATACCATCACGAGCACGAGCCATGGTGAGTTCTGCATTGACAGCATTACGTTCTTTGTCTGCATTCACGGGGTCAAGTAACGGCTCAGCGAGCGCATCCGCTAGTCTATCAGTAGCAGCCTCAAGAGCTCCATTTTCAACTTCAAAATAGTAGGCGGTGCGATGTGGTGCCGTACTGGCGTTATGGCTTCCGCCGTGTTTTTGTAAAAACTCAGAGAAGCTACTTGGCTCAGGGTATTTTTTAGAACCCATTAACACCATGTGTTCTAAGTAATGAGCAAGCCCTAACTGGCTATTCGGGTTTTCAATACTCCCTACGGGTAATGCAACTGCCGCTAACGACTTAGTTGCTTTAGGGTCTGAAACCAGTAAAACAGTCATATCGTTATTAAGTTTGATTGCTTTATATTCTCGCGGATCACTGACGCTTTTATTGATAGTCTCTGGCAAAACTTGCCAAAGTGGCTGCGCAGCAATGGCACTACCGACAAACAGTAGTGATAACAAGAATAAATGAGCGATATGTTTCGATAATCGTAACATTCTTAGATGCTCTCCCTTATTTTAAGTACTCTGCCATCGGCAGTAAGAAGCGCCGAGTATTACTCAGCAGCGATTCAATCAATGAACTATTTATGCTTCTGCAAGCTCTCAATACATAATCATCTTCCATTTCACCCACTTTCATTTGGCTTCCTTGTAGGCTTTGCAGTAGCGCCGATAACGCCTTTTGCTGCACATCTTCCGACATAAAGTCATATTCCTTTGTTTTTTTATCAAAACACGCCGAAATCCAATTCCAACCACTCTGGTTTAGCAGAATTAGTGGTGTATTCATTCCTTCACAATACCCTTCAATAAGCGTATTCAAGTGTACTTTTGCATACTCTGAGGATATGGCAGAAAAATGCCAAACACTGTTTTCTCGCCCTAATGCGATGCTTTCACCTTCACGAACAAACGCATTAAAAAACAAATGTTCTATCCATAATTGCACGCCATCATTGGCAGTAAGATAAGCAGGTCGATAACGCAATATTCCTGACTCGTGAACATTTCGCAATAAACCTGTAATTTTGATCTCATGTATTTCACACTCAATCGGATAATCGACACGTCGATCGCCGTACTCTTTCACTTTTTCAGCTAATGGAGCAATATCATTCAATTGCTTCTCCCAAAATAGCTGGCCAAATTGTTTGGCGGGTAATTGCCCTGAGGCTTTTAATGCATGATAAAGGGGATTTGGGTCTTCATCTTTGACTAACAAATCTAGCACTTGGTCATTGATTTTATAGCGTTGCAATCCCCCCAATACAAATGGCTCTTCCTCTGGAAGTTCAGTCTCTTCAATTGAAAAATGCACTTTTAAGCGTTGTTGAAAAAAGCCACGTATAGGGTGTCGATAAAAACGTAAAATCTGTTCTAACGATAACTCTGTAATAGGTTCTCGTTGTTCTAATACTGACGTAAACGACTTAGCCGCTTGCTCTACGCTTTTTGCGGCTGGCAGCCACTCTTGTGCAAAGCTTTGATAAAGCGTGTTAGGGATAAAGTTTTCTTTCGCAAATGGCACTCGATTATGCTCAGTGACTAAATACTGTTTTAGCCGCAGTGAACTTTCATCGATATTCAATGATTGATCGCCCTGTAAGCAGAAACTCTGACAGATATACTCCAATAATTCAGTGACTAGCACCGATGGATTGCACTCTTGGTTATCTCGAATTGAACGTCCAATGTAGCTAATATAGAGTCGCTTCGTCGCTGAATTTAATGCTTCTAAGAATAGATATCGGTCATCATCACGGCGCTTTCTATCCCCTCGCTGGACTTTTTCTGCCATTAAATCAAACCCGAGGGGCGGTACATTACGTGGATATGCACCATCGTTCATACCCAGTAAACAAACTACTTTAAACGGTACAGAACGCATTGGCATTAGCGTGCAGAAATTCACTGCGCCAGCAAGAAAACGCTGGCTGATTTTTTCGTCGTCAAAGCAAACCGATAGCTCGTCACGAATTAAACGTAATGGGATGGCTTCTTGGTAATTGGCAGTCAGGGCATTTTCAATAATTTTATGCCATTGTGTCGTGAGTAAGGTTAAGACGATTTCAGTTTCACTATCGACTTTGAAGCAGCTATCAATTAATTGCTGGCAGATCTCCTTCCACTCATCGAGTGTACGTTCTTGCTCTAAGCGTGTTCGCCATTCTCTAAGTGTATCGATGAGTAATGCTAATTTACCTGCCAATTGAGCTGCGAGCCCACTGCATTCATCATACGGAAGCACGCCATTCCAAGGGCCATTACGGCTATCCATCGCATAGCCAAGTAACATTCGGCTTAAACCAAACTGCCACGTATTTTGCCCAATAACGGGTAAAGATAGTGATCGTACGTTATCGTCATCAAGCCCCCAACGAATACCGGATTCATTGACCCAGCGCCTTAATAAACTCAGTTCACTTTCATCAATATCAAAACGCGCGGCAAACGCTGAAACTTCTAATAACGCCAGTACTTGCTCCGTTGAAAAGCGGCTTTGAGGCAAATCCAATAACATAATAAAAGCTTGTAAGATTGGATGGGCTTGTAGTGCCTTTCTATCTGAAATAGAGAATGGAATATAGTGTGATGAGCTAGTGTTACCGAACACAGCTTGAATATAAGGCGCATAACTGTCGATGTCAGCGACCATGACAATCACATCACGGGGGGTTAATGTAGGATCTTCTTCAAATAGAGCCAATAAGCGATCCTGCAAAACTTCAACTTCACGCTGAGCACTATGACATGAATGAAATGTCACAGATTGATCGCTTGGATGGAGTGAGCGCTTCAGTGAGCTACTTTCATACTCATCTAATGTCACGCCTAGCTGTGCGTGATTTTCAAGATCGAGAATATCTTGCTGTAAATTTTCGAGAAGGTTATTTCGCCCATTATCAACAAAGGCAGAGACTTCATTGGCGGCTTCAATTTGAGAAATAAAATATAAGTTATCCCGACCAAGCTTGCCCCACGATGCTAACAGTGGGTTTGCTAAATTTTGTTCACCTTCAGCATTAAATAAGTTGATAGCGTGCTCATCAATTTTAAAACGGGAAATTTCGTGCTTATCCAAATAGTGGCGCAATTTTCGTTGCTGTAATCGCGCTAAAAAGGCACTGCTTTGAATGTCTCCCCAGTAATAGCGACATGGATTGGTAAACATTAAATGGATATCTGAGTGTTCGGCAATTGCATTAAGCGCTTGTAAATACACAGGCGGCAACGAGGAAATACCACAAATAAATAGGCGCGATGGTAAATTTTTAGCTAACTCTGGCGATACTTTAAGCTTATCGATAAAACTCTGATATAGGTTTGCTCGATGCCAAGGCGATTGACCCAGCTGCTCTGTATATTCCACCAAACATAGCCATAATCTTTTTTGCCACAATTGATTTTCACTGAGCCCATCAATCAACTCATTACGTTGCCACAGAGCAATCCACTCCGGTCGGTAAACCAAATATTGGTCAAATAAATCGGCAATACGCCCTGATAATTGGTGCAATTTACGCTTGTCTGAATCGTCTTGCAGATAGTGACGTAGAGGCTCAAACTCAGCTTCATTAATGACATTGGGTAAAATTGTCATTAACTTCCATGTCATCGCTTGTTTAGTGTAAGCGCTCTCTTTAGGAATATCTGGAAGTACTCGACGGAACATATCCCAGATAAACGTAGCAGGTAATGGGTAGTTAATATTGGCGGCTATTCCAAAGCGTTTAGCAAGCTCTATCTGTAGCCATTGAGACATACCGGGGCTTTGTACTAATACAATTTCTTGCTCAAAAGGATGAGATAGCGGGTCATTCTCCATTAAGTGTGCAATTAGCTCTTTGAGTAGATCTAATTGGTTAGAATGATAAACCTGAAACATGACTCTCTCCTTTTGCACACATCCAGCGACTTATCGAATACAGTTTCCCGCCCACTAACAAGGACACCTTAGATTCACTACAGTTCCCAAGGATTGTAGAATGCACGATTTTTATCTGTTCTCTCTGGGGCTGATACCCTATTTCCAATGGAACTTTATCATTAGAAGAGCGCTTACCTTCTAAAGTACCATGTAGAGACCGAACTGCCTGTGAACCTTGGTATATTTGATTAAAATTCAAAGCGATATATTGGCTGTAGTTTAGCAGAGCTATCAGCAAGATAGCAAAAACAACCACCGCAATCATCGACTCTACCAGCGCAAATCCTTGCTGTGAATTCTTCATTGGCAAAATCCTTTAATCGCCACAGGACAATAATCAATCCAGCCATTTTCTCGCGCTTGTAAGCGCCCTTCATTCCATATCGGCACAACCCATCGATATACCGTTAGCGATTGGTTTTTCGATAATTCACCTTTACCCGATAAAATGAATTGGTTATTTTTATAATGCTTAAGGCAACTCACCCACCCGTGATTTGTTTCTCGTTGACATACCCAAGGGCTCGCTTTTTCTGCCTTTAATTTCCAATGTTGAGCGAGCCCCCATGACAATGCTGATTCTGCCAAATTGAATGATTGATAGTATTTTTCTTCGCGGCTTAATTCATGGCTAGCCCGCGCTTGGTAATAATTTAGTGCTTTCAGCAAGATAAGCCCGACACTCATTAGCACCATCACCATGACTAAGGCAATATTGCCTCGCTGCGCATTTGTTTCCCTCATGGCACATTCCTTAACATCACGGAGGAACGATAATCAAACGTTCTATTCGGCAATAAAATGCTTTCAACTGTCATCGACATGTCTAAAACTTTTGTTGCAGGCCGCCAATCAAAGGTCAGTTTATTAACTTTCACCATGTTCGGGTCAAACAACGAGTGCCAACGGGTACCATCGCAATTTGTCACATTACGGTTAGATTCCAGCTTATTGTCATGTAGCCTGAATCCAAAGAAATCGGAATGTAATGAATGACTTGGCCCTATAACCCATCCCCCAGATAAATCTTGGTCATAGGCAAAAATAATGCAGGAGTTAGCCTGACGACTTAAGAACTTAGAGCTGATGGTAATTGCCTTTCCTTCACAATGAGGTTTGGAAGGTGACTGGCTGCAATGACCAATTCGACGAAAATCTTTTTCCATATTAATCAACACCTGCCTGACCTCTCTATCCAATTGATATTGAAAAAAAGCCTGAAATAGTTGCTTAAATAACACGGGGATCGTATTCATCGCTGCAATGCAGACTAGACAACCAATTAGCATCGCAATCAGTGTTTCTAGCAAAGAGAAACCTTTTTCTGCTTTATGCTTTTTAGTGTGATTCAACATTTGGGCACGCCTGCTAATATTTGTGGGCTGCAACTGCGAACCCGACCCGCAGATGAAATAATCACGGATATTTGGTCACTTTCATTGTTGAGCTCAATTCGAAAAGGGCTACTTGTCCCTTGCCTACCGTAAAAGTGAATCGATTGTCTAGACGCATGCTTGAGCTCAATACGCTCAAATTTTTCCCCCTTAAATTGGCTAATTTGTTGCGCTGTATCTGCATCTGTAACCACTAAATGCCACTCTTTTGATGTAAAACTTACTGTCATAATACGGTGCTGATTTAAATAAATGCCTTCCATTAGATTACTGTAGATAAATTCGGCAGTTTGCCTAGCAGCATCAATAAGTTGTAGCCGTTTCACTTGCTGTTGCCATTGATAAAACGCAGGCAGAGCAACAATTGAGCACAGAAACAGAACAACCAGTATTTCAATTAAAGTGAATCCCTGCTCATCAATGTTGTACTTTAGCCACTTTATTTTTCCATGTACCAAATTTGTCTGTTCTGGCATTTCTTTATCTCTCTCAACCGTTATCTACGGGGAGCTTGGATGAAAACTTCTCAGCCCAACAGTCTTCATTTACCATTCTTCGTAGCGCTTCCCAGCAAAATGTCACTTTTGCATTTTCCTTGAATGCTTTTGGAAACGGCTTCGCAAAATTAATCGTAAAGATAAAAAAGTGTTCCCTCAAAATAAGGGAGACAGGTCAGAATAGCTTTCGGGGATAAAGCGAAAATGGGAAATAGCGGAAGTAACAAGGGTGAAAGAGAGTAAGAGTTAACAGGGATGTAAAGGTATGGAGCAACTTAGAAAATCGAGTGAGCTGTAAAGATAATAAAAAATAAAGGCATAAACCGTATTATTTACAGGGTATATGCGTATCTATGCCTTTATATCAATCCACCCGCATTAGACCGTAAATGGATATTTTATTGCTTCGTGGCACTGATAATCGTCTAAGGTGAAATCATCAGTTGTTACCCACGTTTCAAGATCTTCCAATGATTTAATTGCAGGGTTAATCGTTAAGCTTGGAGATGGGTATGGTTCACGTTTTAATTGAACATCACGCATTAAAGGCAGTTGATTTTCATAAATATGTGCATTCACAATTTTATGATAAGCCTTACCTGCTTTATGACCCGTAATACGCGCCATTAAAGCCAGTAAAACAAAGCATTGGACCTGATTGAAGTTGAGGCCAAGAGGCACATCGCAGCTACGTTGATAAGAGGTTAAATGCAGCGTATCGCCAAGTAGTGAAAACGTATGGGTGTGCATACAAGGACGTAAGCAGCCCATTTCGAACTCTCCGGGGTTATAGAAAGTCACGATTTCGGCGCGGTCATCAATACCGTTTTTCAGGTTATTAACCACTTTCTTTAATTGGTCAAGATGAGAGCCATCAGGACGCTGCCATGATCGGCCTTGGACGCCATAAACGCGCCCCATATCATCTTCACCTTTACGATGCGGGTTATCTAACCATGCTTGGTTTTCATTAGCATTGGCATTCCAAGTGTTACAACCAATTTCACGGAACTGCGCTGCATTATCATAGCCACGTAAGTACCCTAATAACTCGGCAATAGCGGCTTTATAAAAGCTTTTGCGCGTTGTAATTAAAGGAAATTGATTGTTGCCCACATCATATTCGAGATCGGCATTAATCACGGTTAAACAGCGGACACCAGTGCGCTTATTTTCAACCCATTGACCTTCATCGATAATACGTTGGCATAACTCAAGATACGGCTTCATAGTGGCTCTCTTACTCCGAAATACAGGCGGTTTGTGCTATCGAATATCCCTCAATAACACAAACCGAAAATGACTTAATTTACTGCTTATTAACGTGATTTACTGTCTGCGTTATTTACTGCCTACGTGACTAGCTATATACGCTACTTGCTATCTGCGCTATTTTTTATCAACGCTACTTACTATCAACGCTTTTAGCAGGCTTATGGGCAGGGATATTTTTACCGTATTTGTAAGCCCAGATAATCATCAATACACCGATAATAATCATCGGAATCGAGAGGATTTGCCCCATACTGATGCCACCGAATAAACCTAACTGTGCATCTGGTTGTCTGAAGAATTCAACGATGATACGGAATGCCCCATAACCGATAAGGAACAGACCCGATACGCTCCCCATTGGGCGAGGTTTACGTACAAATAAATTCAATATCAGGAATAAAACGATGCCTTCTAAAACCATCTCATACAGCTGGGATGGGTGTCTTGGCAATACACCGTACTGCTCGAGAATAGGCAACAGAGACGGATCTTGTGCCGCAAGTTGGATATCTTCACTTCTTGAGTGAGGAAATAAAAACGCCCATGGTGTATCTAGGGTAACGCGACCCCATAACTCGCCATTAATAAAGTTACCGATACGCCCCATTCCAAGACCAAAAGGAATCAAAGGTGCAACAAAATCAGAAACTTGTAAGAAACGGCGTTTCGTGCGATAGGCAAACCACATCATGGCACAGATAACCCCAATCAAACCGCCATGGAAGGACATCCCGCCATCCCATACCTTGAACAGATACAGAGGGTCATCTAAGAAAACAGGCAAGTTATAGAAGAAAACATAGCCAAGTCGTCCACCCACAAATACACCGACAAAGCCAATGTACAACAAGTTCTCGACTTCATTTTTTGTCCAACCGCTGTTTGGCTTAGAGGCGCGACGCCCTGCTAGCCATAGCGCAAAAACGAATCCGACAAGGTACATAAAACCATACCAGTGCAAAGAGACTGGGCCAATCGAGAACATTACGGGATCAATTTCCGGAAATGCTAAGTAGCTGTTACTCATCGTTCCCCACTTTAAAATAATTGAGTCAAAAATTATGCCGCATAATAACACGAGGTTATTGTCCGCATATAATTACATATTAATAACATAGAAGATCAAACTAGATCCCGCCACGCACAAAACCACCAAGTCCATTTCTTTCCATAAACTCGCTGATCTTATGCCGGACATTTTCGCTGGTTTCTGCACTGAGCAAATCAGGTACTAACTCAGCCATCAATTGAGGATCAAGCTGACGAATTAAATATTTCATGCGAGGAACACTGCGCCCACTCATACTCAAACTACGATAACCCAATGCAATCAGCACCATAGCGCTTAATGGTTGCCCCGCCATTTCACCGCACACACTAATCGGCAAACCTATACGCCGACATTCCATATATACCATGGATAGAAAACGCACCACCGCAGGGTGCAGGTTATCATAGAGCGCCGCCACATGAGTGTTATTACGGTCGACGGCAAGTAAATATTGTGTAAAGTCGTTGGTACCTATTGAAATAAAATCAACTCGCTGCTTTAACTCTGGCAGCAAAAACAGGAGTGAAGGTACTTCCAACATCACGCCAATTGGAGGTAAATCAATCGATTTTCCGAGTTGTTGGCTCACTTCATTTCTGGCGCGATTAATCAGCCCGATAGCTTCATCCACTTCATTAATGCTAGTGATCATCGGCAATAAAATACGTAAATTGCCCGTATCTTGGTTAGCTCTCAGCATAGAGCGCAGTTGGATCAAAAATATTTCAGGTTGATCCAGCATCACGCGGATCCCGCGCCACCCTAAGCAAGGATTTTCCTCGCTGATCGGCATATAAGGCAGTTGCTTGTCTGCGCCGATATCTAAAGTTCTTAATACCACAGGTTTCGTTGCAAAAAGTTGCAGTACATCCCGATATAACTGCTTCTGTTCATCCTCAGATGGGAAACCGTTGTGCAGCATAAATGGCAGTTCGGTTCGGTAGAGTCCAACACCATCCACCCCATCATGAATTTGCTGTTCATAGCGAGGGCTCAATCCGGCGTTGAGGCAAATATCCACATGCTCACCGTTTTTGAGTACTGCATCTTGAGAAAGTGTGCCTTCCGCTAATCTGCTAAGCACATTTTCTTCTTCAATAATTTGCTGGTATTCCTGTGCGATGAAGTTTTCCGGCTCAATAAACACTTCGCCACGATAACCATCCAAAATCAGATGGCGATTATGTAATAAAGAAGGCTCAATATCCGCCCCCATAATCGCGGGGATCCCCATCGCTCGGATCAAAATCGCAGAGTGAGAGTGAGTTGCACCATCGCGCACAATCACACCCGCTAATTGCTCAAGCGGTAATTCAGCAAGAACGCTCGCACTTAGCTCATCAGCCACTAAGATAAAACGGTCTGGCCATTGGCTGGTTGGTGTCAGTGAATCATCGAGATGAAATAATAAGCGCTGCCCTAAGGTACGAAGGTCGGAGCCGCGCTCTCTTAAATAGAGGTCACGTAAACGTGAGAATTGCAAAGCGTAATCTTCGATGACGGTTTTCACCGCCCACTCAGCCACCGCGCCTTGATTGATCGCCGTAAATAACCGCTTTTTCAGTTGGGGATCATTAAGTAAGTGGTTATATAGGTCGAAAATAGCCGCGCTTTCTTTCGATGAACTCGCCATAAACCGCTTACTAATACGACGAAATTCTGCTGCCGCACTTTCCAGCGCTATCACCAAGCGTTGACGCTCTTCATCAATATTTAATGTGGTCGCTTGATACACATTGTCTAAAGAAGGTTGAGAGGTATCTTGCCAGCCATAAGCCATCGAAATTCCTTGAGAAACAGGAATAGCTTTGAGACGGTTTTGGCGATATTGCCCGAAAATACCTTTTGTTTGCGCTTGGGATAATATCACCGCTAACTGCATCGATAGCGTGACCATAAAGGACTCTTCAGTTTCGCTGAATAACCGTTTTTCTCGCTGTTGAACCACCAGTACGCCCAGCAATTGGCGTCGATAAACGACAGGCACGCCGAGAAAGGCTTTGAGCTGCTCTTCTTTGAGTTGGGGAAGATATTTGAATTGCGGGTGTTCGCGAATATCGGCAAGGTTCAACATTTCCGATTGCCGACCGACAGCGCCAACAACCCCTTCATCGAATCCTAAACGAATAGCAATCCCGCTAGGCTTTTTCAGCCCGCGGGTTGCCATTAGGTAATAACATTGGCGAGGATGATCGGCTAAGTAAATCGAGCACACATCAGTGCGCATCGCTTTGCACGTCTCGTTGACCAAAACTTCAAGAGCTTGAGTGAGACTGGTCGCCATCGCGACCTTTTCGACAATGTCACGTAAACGCGTCAACATAGGCTTACTTAACTCCGCGCCTACGATTATTAAAAACAGGTCGTTGTGGTAATTTCTGTTCCTGCAAAGGCATAACTACGGGAGCGAATTCCTTCATCACACGGCGATAAACTTCGCGCTTAAAAGAGACCACTTGCCTAACAGGATACCAATAACTGACCCACCGCCAGCCGTCAAATTCTGGCGATTTACTGCGCTGCACGTTTATATCGGCGTCATTACATTGGAGTTGAAGTAAAAACCAACGTTGTTTCTGTCCAATACAAACAGGTTTTGTATCCCAACGCACCAAACGCTTAGGTAATTTGTAGCGTAACCAATTACGGGTAGATGCAAGTAACCTTACATCTTTACGCTGTAGTCCGACTTCCTCGTATAACTCACGATACATCGCTTGTTCTGGCGATTCCCCCGGGTTAATCCCACCTTGAGGAAATTGCCAAGAATGCTGACCATAACGGCGAGCCCATAAGACTTGACCTTGCCGATTACAAATTACAATTCCTACATTCGGGCGGTAGCCATCATCATCGATCACTAGACTACCTCAATAACCAAATTTGAAAGATGCCTAATTGTTTCACACATACCCAAACTGGTAAACCTATATCAATACAGTTTGCAGATATGTCTGAAGTAATTACAATAGTCTGCGTCTCAACGGGGTGCCATTTGGGCTGAGAAATAACCCGTAGAACCTGATCCGGCTAATACCGGCGTAGGGATTTGAGCTACCGCCTACAAATTATTGTATCGGTCCCTCCTCAAATCCTGTGTTTTTTTATGATTTACGCAGGAATTAAAATGACTAAAAATAAACTCTTTACCTCACTCATTGCTTTAACCACCTTAAGTTTCGCTGCATTCGCCTCTGCCGAAAAACCAACGTTGACGGTGTATACCTATGATTCCTTTGCTGCGGAATGGGGCCCAGGCCCGCAAATCAAAAAGAATTTCGAAGCACAATGCGAATGTGAGTTAAAACTGGTTTCTCTAGGGGATGGTGTTGCACTACTGAATCGCCTACGTATGGAGGGGGAAAAAAGCAAAGCCGACATTATCTTAGGGTTAGATAACAACTTACTCGACTCCGCAGAAAAAACCGGCTTATTTGCCCCTGCAGATATCAAAACGGATGCGCTTAAATTACCTATCGAATGGACAAGCAAAACATTCATTCCTTATGATTATGGTTATTTCGCCTTTATCTATGACACAAATAAAATCAAGCAACCGCCAAAAAGTATGGACGAACTGCTTGATAGCAAAAATAATTGGAAAATCATTTACCAAGATCCACGCACCAGCACCCCTGGTTTAGGGTTGATGTTGTGGATTGAGAAAATCTACGGCGATAAATCAGCTGATGCATGGAAAAAAATGGCAGCCAAAACACTGACCGTGACCAAAGGTTGGAGTGAATCCTATGGGCTGTTCTTAAAAGGTGAAGGAGATTTTGTCCTGAGCTACACCTCTTCGCCGGGTTACCAAATTTTAAATGATAAGAAAGACAACTACGCAGCGGCGCTGTTCGATGAAGGGCATTATATGCAAGTCGAAGTGGCGGCAAGATTGAAACACAGCCCGCAGCCAGAGCTGGCAAAACAGTTCTTACAGTTTATGTTAACTCCTGAATTCCAAGGCACATTACCAACTACTAACTGGATGTATCCGGTTATCGATATGCCGTTGCCTGAAGTGTATAACGTGCTACCACTACCTGCTAAATCTCTGCAATTTAGTGCGGCGGAAGTGGCTAAAGAACGTCAAACGTGGACGCGTTTATGGCAAACCGCCGTCAGTCGTTAATCAATTTAACCTTATTACCGGGGGTAATAGCCTCCGGTCTTTTAATCGTCGTTGCCCTTCTCGCTTTTGGGGCTCTGTGGTTTTTCGCACCTGAAATTTCCCTCAGCGAGATAATCGACGACGATTATTTATGGCATGTCATCGGTTTTACGTTTTGGCAGGCATTACTTTCCGCGATTTTTTCCATTATTCCCGCTATTTTTCTTGCAAGAGCTCTGTATCGCCGACGATTCTGGGGAAGAACGCTATTGCTCCGCTTGTGTGCAATGACCTTAGTCTTGCCAGTTCTCGTCGCTGTTTTCGGTATTTTGTCGGTATATGGGCAAACCGGATGGCTAGCAAAGTTGTGCCTATGGCTCGGTGTTGACTATCAGTTTTCCCCTTATGGTCTGCGTGGCATTTTATTAGCACATATCTTTTTCAATATGCCGCTCGCCACCCGCATGTTACTTCAATCCCTTGAAAATATTGCGATTGAACAACGGCAAAGTGCCGCTCAATTAGGGTTCAATGAGTGGCAACAATTTACCATTCTAGAGTGGCCTTATTTACGCCGTCAAATGTTGCCAACAGGCGCGCTGATTTTCATGCTGTGCTTTGCCAGCTTTGCGACGGTACTGGCTCTGGGCGGCGGCCCTGCCGCGACCACTATCGAACTCGCAATTTACCAAGCGCTGAGTTACGACTTTGATTTAGGACGTGCCACACTACTTGCGTTGATTCAACTGGGATGTTGCGTAGGATTAATGCTTATTTGCCAACGTATTAACCATGCTTTTTCCGTTGGGTTTAGCCACCAAACATCGTGGTTTGATCCTGCTGACAATCTATTTCGCCGTCTACGTGACTGGCTGGTGATCGCCGCAGCTATTTTACTATTAATTCCGCCGTTATTAGCAGTTATTGTTGATGGGCTCAACGGCCAATTACTGGATGTTTTACAGCAACCTGCGTTATGGCAAGCCACGTCCACCTCGCTGTTTATTGCACTCTGTGCGGGAGTTCTGTGTGTGATCCTCACGCTAATGCTGCTGTGGAGTAGCCGTGAACTGCGTTTAAGAAATGCATTAAAACTTGGACAAGCTATTGAGCTAAGCGGGCTGATTATTCTGGCGATGCCGGGCATTGTGCTGGCGACTGGCTTTTTTATCTTTTTTAATGAAACCATTGGAATACCCGAAACGCCTTATCCGTTGGTGATCATGACTAACGCCTTGCTCGCTATCCCTTACGCGCTCAAAGTGCTGGATAACCCAATGCGAGATCTGGCTCAACGCTATAACCCATTATGCCAATCACTCGAAATTACTGGTTTTAATCGATTTAAGATCATTGAATTGCGAGCATTACGCAAACCTATCGCACAAGCATTAGCATTCGCTTGCGTGATTTCGATTGGGGATTTTGGCGTGGTCGCCTTGTTTGGTAATGAAGAGTTCCGCACCTTGCCTTACTATCTTTATCAGCAGATTGGTGCGTATCGAACCAATGACGGCGCGGTTACCGCGATGTTATTGCTGTTACTCTGTTTCTGCCTGTTTAGCCTGCTCGAACGCCTATCGGGGAAAACTCATGATTGAATTACAAAATCTGGATTATCAATACGATAACCTAAATATGCATTTTGATATTGTGGTAACTTCGGGGGAACGAGTTGCCGTAATGGGTCCTAGTGGCGCAGGCAAAAGCACGCTGCTCAGCCTAATCAGTGGGTTTCAATTTCCTCGCAGCGGCACTATCACCTTAAATGGTGAAAATCATACATTTACCCCCCCAGCTAAACGCCCTGTTTCCATGTTATTTCAAGAAAATAACCTGTTTGCTCACCTAACCGTGAGGCAAAATATTGGGTTAGGTTTACAACCGAGCTTACGTTTGAGTGCATCACAAATGGCTGACGTCGAACAAATGGCACAGCAGGTTAGTTTAACCGACTGTTTAGACCGAACACCGGCGCAATTATCCGGTGGGCAGCGTCAACGAGCCGCGCTCGCCCGCTGTTTAATTCGTAACCAACCGATTTTATTGTTGGATGAGCCATTTTCTGCTCTCGACCCTGCATTACGCAGCGAAATGCTGCAATTGCTCAATGACGTTTGCGTGAGTAAATCCATCACGTTATTAATGGTCTCCCATAGTATTGAAGACTCACTACAAATCGCCCCTCGCAGCTTAGTGGTTGCCGATGGTGCGATTGTGTATGACGGCGATACTGAAACACTGTTACAAGGCAAAACCGACGCTTCTGCATTATTGGGCATTTCTAATTAGCTCGATAAATAATACTGTATAAATTCCCACTACTCGCGTATATTAATTTGCAGATTATTTACGCGAGTTTCCTTTATGCCTCAGTCAAATACCCCCGCTGAAAAAGGCTTTATTCTTAGCCGCCATTGGCGAGATACCCGATACGGTGTCGAGGTAAGCTATTGGTTACTTACGGATAATCAGCCGCAAAAAGTTATTGTTCCCTATCAGCAAGCGGTCGGTTTTTTACCTGAATCCAAGTTTCCGCTCGTACGCCATTTAATTGAAGGGCAAGCCGATATCAGTTATCGCGCCGTTGAACTGCGGGATTTTAAACGCGAAAAAGTCTATGCCATCTATTGCCAGCAATATCGTCAATTACAAAATCTGGATAAAAACTGCCAAGCGCTAGGTGTTGAGCTGCTGGAAACCGATATTCGCCCTTGTGAGCGTTATTTAATGGAGCGCTTTATTACCGCACCCGTGTGGTTTTCTCGCAATCATCAGGGGAAATATCAACTCAAACCCTGTGAAGGTTATCGCCCGACACTGCGCGCCGTTTCCCTCGATATTGAAACGAGCCAACATGGAGAGCTTTACTCGATTGGATTGTCTGGCTGCGGTGATAATGTGGTGTTTATGCTTGGCCCCGAACAAGGCCCAGCTCTGAATGACCAACATCGACTCGTATATGCCACGAGCCGCCCTCAATTACTTGAAAGACTGAACGAATGGCTGCAACAGTACGATCCCGATGCCATCATCGGCTGGAACCTGATCCAGTTTGATTTGCAAGTCTTACAAAAGCATGCGGAGCGCTATGGCATCCCTCTGTTACTCGGTCGGCAAGGGAAAAAACTCGAATGGCGAGAACACGGTTTTAAGCAAGGCGTCTTTTTTGCCTCTGCTGAAGGTCGCTTAATTATCGATGGTATTGATGCGTTAAAATCGGCAACGTGGAGTTTTAGTTCATTCAGTTTGGAATCCGTTGCTCAGCAGCTACTTGGGGAAGGGAAAGCCATCGATACTCCTTATGATCGCATGGATGAAATTAACCGCCGCTTTGCTCACGATAAACCCGCCCTCGCTCATTACAATATTCAAGACTGTATTTTGGTGCATCGCATCTTTGAAAAAACCGATTTAATGGCGTTCTTGCAAGAGCGTTCGACGGTGACAGGATTAGCAGCCGATCGCATGGGGGGCTCTGTGGCCGCCTTTTCCCATTTATATATTCCTCGGCTACACCGTTTAGGGTTTGTTGCCCCCACACTCTCAGAGCAAAAATTTCAGCTTAACCCCGGCGGGTTCGTGATGGATTCACAGCCCGGTTTGTATGACTCCGTTTTGGTGCTTGATTACAAAAGCCTGTATCCCTCTATTATTCGCACCTTTTTAATAGACCCAGCTGGCATGATTGAAGGGCTTGCACACCCAGAACCTGAACACTCTGTTGAAGGGTTTCGCGGTGCTTGGTTTTCCCGTACGACCCATTGCTTACCAGATATTGTTAGCCACATTTGGCAAGGCCGTGATAAAGCCAAACAGCAAAAAAACGCCCCACTTTCTCAAGCCCTCAAAATTATTATGAATGCTTTTGCGGGGGTCTTGGGTGCCGATGGATGCCGCTTTTTTGATCCACGATTAACCGCGTCAATTACCATGCGCGGTCATGAAATTATGCGAATTACCAAACAATTGATTGAATCCCAAGGGTATCAGGTGATTTATGGAGATACTGACTCCACTTTTGTTTGGCTGCGAGATCCCCATACCGATGAACAAGCCCAAAAAGTGGGTTATCAACTGCGTGACCATGTGAATAATTGGTGGAAACAGCATCTTAAAGAAGAGTGGCAACTTGATGGCGTGCTCGAACTTGAGTATGAAACCCATTATCGGCGCTTTTTGATGCCAACAATTAGAGGCACAGACCAAGGTAGTAAAAAACGCTATGCGGGTTTAAGCCAAGATACGATGGTTTTTAAGGGATTAGAAACTATTCGCTCTGACTGGACGCCCCTCGCACAAAACTTCCAAAAAGAGCTGTATACGCGCATTTTTTATCGCCAGCCTTATCGGGAATTTATTCGTGACTATATTCATGCCATTCGTTCAGGAGAATATGACGATCGCTTGATTTACCGCAAGCGGCTACGGCGTAAATTGTCAGATTATCAACGTAATGTGCCGCCTCATGTGCGCGCTGCCCGTCAAGCCGATGAATATAATTTGAAATTACAGCGCCCTTTGCAGTATCAAAATGGCGGGTGGATCAGCTATCTCATTACTCAGGCAGGCCCTGAACCCTTAGAGACCGTGACCGCGAAACCTGACTATGAGCACTATATTCTTAAGCAAATCAAACCTATCGCCGATGGAATTCTGCCATTTCTGCAAGATGATTTTGACGCCATTTTGACTGGGCAAATCAATCTTTTGTTTTAAAGCCTAACGAACAGCGAGAATTGTACAATTCTTATTACAATTGCCGCATTTTTAACAGGTGACGATAAGCGAATGTTGAATTAATATAACGCCCCTTTGATATCTCGACCTGTTATACGCACAGCTTGGCGAGAAAATCGGCTATACTCATCATAATTCGAGCAGCGCGACTCGAAAGAGAAAAGAGCTATAATTGCCAAACGGCAAAACGATTAAAAAAATTTCGCATCACCCTTGGTATATAACCGTTATATCAACACTGGGCAAAGACACCGGTTAGTTGTCTTAAACATCTAAAAATAAACAATCAAAATTATGGAATTAAATTAAACCTATGCCATTTACTCTTGGTCAACGCTGGATCAGCGACACAGAAAGCGAACTTGGGTTAGGCGCCGTCGTGGCTATTGATGCCCGTATGGTGACGTTGCTTTTCCCTGCCACTGGGGAAAATCGACTGTACTCACGTAGTGATGCCCCAATTACCCGAGTGATGTTCAACGAAGGTGATACCATCACCAGTCACGAAGGTTGGCAGCTACAAGTTGAAAGTATTCAAGAAGATAAAGGGTTATTGACCTACACAGGAACGCGTTTAGACACCCAAGAAGCGGATGTCAGCCTAAGAGAAGTGTTCCTTGATAGCAAGCTAACGTTTAATAAGCCACAAGATAGACTGTTCGCCGGTCAAATCGATCGTATGGATCGTTTTGCTCTGCGTTTTCGCGCACGTAAATTCCAAAGCGAACAAGTTAAACACCAATCTACGGGTCTGCGTGGTATCCGCGCGAGTTTGATCCCGCACCAATTGCATATTGCTAACGAAGTCGGTAAGCGCCACAACCCCCGAGTTTTACTGGCGGATGAAGTGGGCTTAGGGAAAACCATCGAAGCGGGTATGATAATCCATCAACAATTGATGGCAGGTCGTGCTGAGCGCGTATTGGTCATTGTCCCAGATAGCTTACAGCATCAGTGGCTAGTGGAAATGCTGCGCCGTTTTAACCTGCGTTTTTCCCTGTTTGATGATAGCCGCTACAGCGAAGCCCAACACGACAGCGATAACCCATTTGAAACTGAGCAATTAGTTCTGTGTTCTCTGGATTTTGTTCGTCGTAATAAACAGCGTTTTGACCAACTCGTCGAAGCGGGCTGGGACATGATGGTCGTCGATGAAGCTCACCATCTGCAATGGAGCGAAACTGCCCCAAGCCGTGAATATCAAGTGATTGAAACCTTAGCTGAGCATGTTCCTTCCGTTTTACTGCTAACAGCAACACCGGAGCAATTAGGTCAAGAGAGCCACTTTGCGCGTTTGCGCCTCCTCGACCCTAGCCGCTTCCATGACTACCAAGAATTCCTAGCCGAGCAAGAAAATTATCGCCCTGTCGCCGATGCAGTTTCACTGCTACTTTCTGGTGATAAGCTGACAAATGATCAGCAAAACCTGCTCAGCGAGCTTATTAAAGAACAAGATATTGAGCCGTTATTAAAGGCCGCGAATCTTGAAGGCGATGACAGTCAAGCCGCTCGCCAAGAACTGATCCATATGCTGATGGACAGACACGGTACTAGCCGCCTGTTATTTAGAAACACCCGTAATGGTGTCAAAGGCTTCCCACGCCGTGAATTGCATTCTTTAAAAATGCCACTACCAACTCAATACCAAACGGCAATCAAAGTCGCTGGCATTATGGGCACGAAAAAGGATGTGGAAACTCGCGCGAAAGAGATGCTGTATCCAGAACAAATCTACCAAGAATTTGAAGGCGAAAACGCCACTTGGTGGAACTTCGACCCACGTGTTGAATGGCTAATGGGCTTCTTAACTGCGAATCGCCACGAAAAAGTACTGGTTATCTGTGCCAAAGCCGCCACAGCACTGCAGCTTGAGCAAGTTCTGCGTGAGCGTGAAGGGATCCGAGCGGCGGTATTCCACGAAGATCTATCCCTGCTAGAACGTGACCGCGCGGCAGCTTATTTCGCTTCACAAGAAGAAGGTGCACAAGTTTTACTGTGCTCTGAAATTGGTTCAGAAGGCCGTAACTTCCAGTTTGCTAACCAATTAGTGATGTTTGACCTGCCATTCAACCCTGACCTGCTTGAACAGCGTATTGGTCGTTTGGATCGTATTGGTCAAAGCCGCGATATCGTGATCAACGTGCCTTACTTGGAAAACACCGCACAAGCTGTGTTGATCCGTTGGTACCATGAAGGTTTAGATGGTTTCGAGCATACTTGCCCTACCGGTCGTACTATTTACGATAAATATTACCAACAACTGCTGCAATTTATGGCTGAGCCAACCATCACTGACGGGTTTGATGAATTTATTAAAACCTGCCGCGAAGAGCACGATGCACTCAAAGCACAGCTAGAGCAAGGTCGTGACCGTTTGCTGGAAATGCACTCAAATGGCGGTGAAGCAGGTAATAAATTAGCCGAAGAGATTGGTGAAGGTGATAACGAAACCGAGCTGGTTAACTTTGCATTGAACCTGTTTGATATTGTTGGGATCAACCAAGAAGATAAGAGCGATAACTTAATTATCCTCACGCCATCCGACCATATGTTAGTGCCTGACTTCCCAGGGTTACCGCAAGATGGCTGCACTATCACTTTTGACCGTGAACAAGCACTTTCCCGCGAAGATACGCAGTTTATTAGCTGGGAACATCCGATTATTCGCAACGGTTTAGATTTAGTGTTATCCGGCGATACGGGTAGCTGTGCGGTTTCTGTTTTGAAAAACAAAGCGTTGCCAGTGGGTACCTTGTTGACCGAACTGGTTTATGTGGTAGAAGCACAGGCGCCGAAACATCTGCAAATCAGCCGTTTCTTACCGGCGACTCCAGTTCGCTTATTAATTGATTTAAAAGGCAATAACCTCTCTTCACAAGTGGAGTTTGAGAGTTTTAACCGCCAATTAAATGCCATCAACCGTCATATGGCGAGCAAGTTGGTCAATGCAGTACAAAACGAGGTGCATTCTGTATTACGCCTCTCTGAGCCGATGGTCGAGAAAGAAGCGAAATCCATTATTGAGAATGCTAAAGAAGCGGCTGATAAAGCCCTGACTCTGGAACTGTCTCGCTTGGAAGCGCTAAAAGCGGTTAACCCAAATATCCGTGATGAAGAACTCGATATTATCGAGGAAGAGCGTCGCCAATTGATGACCAACATCGACCAAGCTTCATGGCGCCTCGACGCTATCCGCTTAGTGGTTGTCACGCATCAGTAGAGAATGTTGTTTTTTTTTGCTTAGCTTGCAATCGACATTCCCCTAAATAATTCGAGTTACAGGTAGGCGGCAAACGAAGATATCCCTAGGAGCATACGCGAGTATGTGACTAGGGTGACTGAGAGTAGCCAACACCCCTGTAGCGCGAAGTATAACGGGGAATCAGTAAGCGGAAAACGAAGATATCCCTAGGAGCACACATCAGTATGTGACTAGGGTAGCTAAGAGCAGCCAACACCGCTACAGCGTGAAGAATGAAGGATAAAAGAAATGTTACCCTACAACCCGCCAACTGAACCATGGCTACACATACTCTACCAAGATGAGCATATTATTGTAGTCAACAAACCTAGCGGCTTACTCTCCGTGCCAGGAAAAGCCCCAGAGCACCATGACAGCATCATGAGCCGCATTCAGCGGGATCACCCTGCAGCGGAGTCTGTTCACCGTTTAGATATGGCAACCAGTGGTGTTATGGTGGTGGCGCTGCATAAAGCGGCTGAGCGTGAACTTAAGCGTCAGTTTAGAGAGCGTGAGCCGAAAAAACATTATGTTGCTCGCGTGTGGGGTCATTTGGAAAAACCAGAGGGTTTGGTGGATTTGCCGCTGATTTGTGACTGGCCGAATCGACCTAAGCAGAAAGTCTGTTTTGAAACGGGGAAATCGGCGCAAACCGAATACCAAGTTTTAGAATATGAAGAGCAGGCAACGCGAGTCAAACTTTCGCCAATTACGGGACGGTCTCATCAGCTACGTGTGCATATGCTTGCGTTAGGGCACCCTATTCTTGGTGACAGATTTTATGCCCATGAAGAAGCTTTAGCATTAGCGCCGCGTTTGCAGTTACATGCTCAAGAGCTGTATATCACTCACCCAGAGTATGACACACCAATGCATTTTACTTACCCGCCCGATTTTTAATCTTATTGAAGCGCTTAGGCGATTTAAGCGCTTCAATTATTTAAAAGCTTAAGTTATTTAAAAACTCAAAGTTATTTAAAACCCTTCTCTTTTTTAACAAGATCATAAGCTGCCTGAATTGACTGCGCTTTTTGCTTGGCAATTTCCATCATTTCTGGCGGTAACCCTTTCGCAACGAGCTTATCAGGGTGATGTTCGCTCATCAGTTTACGGTACGCTCGCTTAATTTTCGTTGGGTCATCATCCACAGAAACCCCGAGCACCTTACAAGCATCTTCCAGCGTAGGGCCATTATTTTGTTGATAATAGCCCCCTGACTGCTGCTGGGAATAACCATGACCAAACTGGCGACCGCTTTGGATCATATCCAAGAATTGCTCAAACTGAATTTTGGAGATACCCAGCTCTTCCGCAATGATAAATAGCACTTTTCTTTCGTTAGGATGTAAGGTTCCATCCGCGAAAGCCGCTTGCAATTGAATTTCCAGAAACATCTGAACAAGGTCAAAACGACCATAACAAGCCATACGTAATTGTTTAAGAACATCACGCAGTGGAAAGTCTGGGGATTTTCCTTCTCTAAAGGCTTGTTGGGCGGCTTTGCGAGTTTCTCCGTGCAGTTGCATTCTGTCCATTAGGTTCGATGCTAACTGGATATCAGTCTCGGTGACACGCCCTTTTGACTTGGTTAAATGCCCTAATATTTGAAAGGTACTTGCGAAGAAAATAATTTGTCTATCGCGCTTATTGAAGGCGCCAGCGAACTTACGTTGAGCCGAAGCCTTATCAAAACCGTGCCCAATCAGTAAGCCGGCTAATGCTCCCCAAAACCCTAAACCGGAGACAATAGCGAGTATCACCCCAATAATTTTACCCCAATAGTGCATATATCCCTCAATTCTTCAATGCTCAGAATGCAATTTTGCATTATCATACTATCCATTCTGCTTTTGTGCATAACGATAAAGAGCCTAACAAGTTGCTAACCACGTTTACGCCAGTTTTGATATTATACTGGCGAAAACGGATTGGCTAAGATAGTCTTTGAGCGTTTGCCGACTGTGCCCATTTGACGGACTCCCTATTTAATGATGAAGAAAAGTTATCCCACAATAATCGCCACCATGGTATGGGCGGCTATTTATAGCCAGCAAGCACATGCTGATCTTGCAGCACAATGTATGCTTGGAGTGCCTGTTTATGACAAACCTATTATCTCTGGTGATCCAAATAGCTTACCGATTGAAATTCAAGCTGACGATGTCACAGGGGAATACCCTAATTTTGTCGAATATACTGGTAACGTTGATATTCAGCAGGGCAACCAGACTCTCACAGCAGATAACGTTAAACTGACACAAACCCAAAAAGAGGGTGAAGAACCGGTTCGTGAAGTGACGGCGACGGGGAATGTTCATTACGATGACCCTCAAATTATCCTGAAAGGCCCTTCAGCGTGGTCAAACTTAGATAATAAAAATACTGACGTTGATGACGGTAACTACATGATGGTAGGTCGTCAAGGTCGTGGTGATGCGAAAAAAATGAAAATGCGAGGTGAAAACCGCTATTCCATTATGGAAAACGGGACTTTCACCAGTTGCTTACCAGGCAGTAATACATGGAGCGTTGCAGGCTCTGAAGTGATTATTGACCGCGAAGAAGAAGTCGCAGAAATTTGGCATGCTCGTTTCCGTATCGCAGATGTGCCTGTGTTCTATAGCCCATATATGCAGTTACCAATTGGTAGCAAACGCCGTTCTGGTTTCTTAATCCCAATGGGAAGCTATTCAAACAACGACGGATTAGAATTCACGCTGCCGTATTATTGGAACATCGCGCCAAATTACGATGCGACGATTACGCCACAATTTATGACCCACCGAGGCGTTAAATTAAATAACGAATTCCGTTATTTAATCACTCCAGGTACGGGTACCGTCGCATTCGACTTTATTAATCACGACCGCGCTTATATCAAAGACAAAGAGAATGAAAAACGTGATGCCCGTGACAGTGATGACCGTTGGTTATTCTACTGGCGCCATTCAGGGACCTTTGCTCAACACTGGAACTTTGGTGCCGACTACACCAAGGTAAGTGATCCCCAATACTTTACTGACTTTAGCTCTCAGTACGGTAGCACCACTGATGGTTATGCCACGCAGAAATTTAACGTCGGTTATTCTGATACCAATTGGAACATGAAAGTGTCCCACAAACAGTTCCAAATCTTTGTGGATAACCCAAACAAGCGAGCTTATAAAGCTGAGCCACAAATCGATTTCAACTATTACCAAAATAACGTCGGTATGTTGGATTTCCATACCTATGCACAAGCGGCTCGTTTTACCAGCGTAGGTGAAAATAACCCAGATGCGACCCGTTTGCATATTGAGCCAGAAGTCAGTATGCCTCTGTCTAACGGTTGGGCGCAAATGAACAACAGCATTAAGCTGATGGCGACGCATTACGACCAAGATATTCCTGATGTAAAACAAAATAGCGGCTTAGAAAAAAATGTCACCCGTGTGCTGCCAATGTTTAAGAGCGATGCGAAAGTGGTATTTGAACGCGACTTATTCCAAGGCAGTGATTTTGTCCAAACATTAGAGCCGCGAGTCCAGTATCTATATATTCCGTATAAAGATCAGGACAATATCAATAACTACGACTCCTCATTATTACAGTCTGACTATACAGGTCTGTTCCGCGACCGTATTTACAGTGGTTTAGACCGTATCGCTTCTGCTAACCAATTCACAACCGGTTTAACCACCCGTATTTATGATGAAAACTTAGCTGAGCGCTTCAATTTCTCCGTCGGACAGATTTACTATTTTGAACGCCCTCGTGCGGGTAACTCAAACCTGAAAATCGATGATAAGAGTGATACAGGCTCATTAATGTGGGCAACCGATGCCATGTGGCACATTGATGAAAATTGGGGTGTTCGCGGTGGCTTACAATATGACCGTCGTCTGGGTAGTGTCACCATGGGGAATGCGGTTACCGAATATCGCTTTGATGCCGATAGACTGATTCAGCTGAATTACCGTTTTGTTGACCGTGACTATATTCAAGCAACGTTCCGCCGTGAAGATACTGCGGGTGGTTATACCTACACATTACCAGAGTACCAACAAGGTATTTCACAAGTAGGTACCGTGGTGAGCTGGCCATTAAGTGATAATTGGGGCTTTGTCGGCTCTTATTATTACGATACAAAACAGCAACAATCCGCCAGCCAGCTTGTCGGATTACAATACAATGCCTGCTGCTGGGCGGTGAATTTAGGGTATGAACGTAAGATTGTGGGTTGGCAAAAAGAGAAGTTCAACAGCGAATATGACAATAAATGGTCTATCAACGTGGAACTTAGAGGCCTAAATAACAATCATAGTTTAGGTAGTCAGGAGATGTTGAAACAAGGTATTATTCCTTATCAACGTGCTTTCTGATAACAAACAACATAACGATCACGATTAGCCCGCATATGCGGAATAAAAGTCAATTTTATAGGACCATTATGAAGAATTGGAGAACGCTTATTCTGGGACTGATGTTCGCAAGCTCTGCAAGTTTAGCTGCGCCACAGCAAATGGATAAAGTGGCTGCGGTTGTCAACAACGGAGTTGTACTTGAAAGCGACGTCCAGAATATGATCAATACAGTGAAGTTGAATGCACGTAATGCAAATCAACAAGTTCCTGATGATCAAACCCTGCGCCAGCAAATCATCGACCGTTTGGTTATGGATAACATCATGTTGCAGATGGCTAACCAAATGCAGATTAATATCCCTGAAGAAGCCGTGAATGCAACTATTGCGGATATTGCTCGCCAAAACAATTTAACCTTACCGCAGATGGAAAAACGTCTGACTGCGGATGGCATCAATATGGGTAAATACCGCAGCGAAATCCGTAAGGAAATGCTGTTAGCGGAAGTGCGTAACAACGAAGTTCGCCGCCGTATCACCATTTTGCCTCAAGAAGTTGATGCATTAGCTGAGCAAATGGATTCTCAAATGAACGCCCAGAAAGGCGTAAATTTAAGTCACATTCTGATCCCTCTGCCAGAGAACCCAACGCCTGAACAGTTATCAAAAGCAGAATCGTTAGTTGATAAAATCTTAACTGACCTGAAAAAAGGCTCTGATTTCGGTAAATTAGCGATTGCTTATTCTGCTGACCCTCAAGCACTGAAAGGCGGAAACATGGGTTGGTCACGTCTGCAAGAGCTGCCAGTAGTCTTTTCTGACCAACTGAAAAACTCGAAGAAAGGCGATATCGTTGGTCCAATTCGTTCCGGTGTAGGCTTCCATATTTTACGTGTCAATGACGTTACTGGTGATACTCACCAGCCAATTTCCGTCACCGAAGTGAAAGCGCGTCATATCTTACTGAAATCATCACCAATTATGGATGATGCAACAGCAAGACAAAAACTGACTCAACTGGCTCAAGAGATCCGTAACGGCAGAATTTCATTTGAAGAAGCGGCTAAAGAGAACTCCGAAGACCCAGGTAGTGCATTAAAAGGTGGGGAATTAGGCTGGAATATGCCTGATGTTTACGATCCTGCATTCCGTGATGCACTGATGAAACTGAAAAAAGGTGAAATCAGCCAACCTGTACCTTCAAGTTTCGGCTGGCACTTAATTCAGTTAGAAGATACTCGCAGTGTCGATAAAACCGATGCCGCGAAGAAAGATCAAGCGTACCGTTTACTGTTCAATCGTAAGTTTAACGAAGAAGCGCAGACTTGGATGCAAGAACAACGCGCTGCGGCTTATGTGAATATCGTTGATGGTCGCCAAAGCCAATCTAATGATGAACAAGCAAAATAAGCCAATTGTCATCACCCCCGGTGAACCTGCCGGGGTAGGTCCAGATCTTCTGATCCAACTTGCTCAGCAGGCATGGCCTGTCGAGCTTGTGGCTTGCGCAGATCCAAACCTACTTCTTCAACGCGCTAAAACACTCAATTTACCATTAACCTTACGTGGATATGATGCAAAACAGTCACAGACTTCTGTCGCTGGACAATTGTCGATTGTTCCCGTTTCACTGAGTGTACCGGCAGAAGCTGGAAAACTCGACGTTCGTAATGGTGAATATGTTACCGAAACTTTAGCGCGCGCTTGTGATGGCTGTTTGAATGGTGAGTTTTCTGCCATCGTAACGGGGCCTGTTCACAAAGGCATTATTAATGACGCTGGTATTCCATTTAGTGGACATACCGAATTTTTCGCAGATAGAAGCCACTGCGACCGCGTTGTGATGATGCTCGCCACACAAGAATTACGTGTCGCTTTAGCGACCACGCACCTGCCGCTAAAAGATGTCTCCGAGGCAATTACCCAACAAAGCTTGCATGAAGTGATCACCATTTTGCATCATGACTTGCAAACCAAGTTTGGTATTGAAAACCCGCACATTTATGTTTGTGGGCTTAACCCTCATGCCGGAGAAGGCGGACATATGGGAATGGAAGAGATTGAAACCATCATTCCAGCCCTAGAAACCTTGCGTAAACAAGGCATTACCTTAATCGGTCCTTTACCCGCAGACACGCTTTTCCAACCCAAATATTTAACTGATGCAGACGCCGTATTAGCGATGTATCACGATCAGGGGCTACCTGTGTTAAAATATCAAGGTTTTGGCAGAGCGGTAAATATTACCCTTGGTCTGCCATTTATCCGTACTTCCGTCGATCACGGCACAGCGCTTGAATTAGCAGGTACGGGTCAAGCCGATGCGGGCAGCTTCATCACCGCATTGAAATTAGCTATCCAAATGACACAAAAGAATTCATGAATAATCGAGTCCATCAGGGGCACCTTGCCCGCAAACGTTTCGGGCAGAACTTTTTAACTGACCAATTTATTATCGACAGTATTGTAGATGCAATGCATCCACAACCAGGACAAGCCATTGTAGAAATTGGTCCGGGTCTTGGTGCATTAACTGAACCTGTTGGTAGCCGCATGGATAAAATGACGGTTGTCGAACTTGACCGCGACCTTGCCGCTCGTCTGCACGTCCATCCACAACTGAAAGACAAACTGACCATCATCCAGCAAGATGCGATGACCGTAGATTTTGGTGAACTGGCGAAACAAGCTGGACAGCCAATACGCGTATTTGGTAATTTGCCTTATAACATCTCAACACCGTTGATGTTCCACCTGTTTACATTCACCAACCAAATTTCCGACATGAATTTCATGTTGCAAAAAGAAGTGGTTAATCGATTAGTAGCAGGCCCAGGAAGCAAAGCTTTCGGTCGTTTAAGCGTAATGGCGCAATATTACTGCAATGTTGTTCCTGTGCTTGAAGTCCCACCTACCGCCTTTGCACCACCACCAAAAGTGGACTCTGCGGTAGTAAGATTGATCCCTCACAAGGAAAATCCATACCCAGTGAAGGATATTAAAGTATTGAGCCGTATTACGACTCAAGCATTTAACCAACGTCGTAAAACTATCCGCAATAGCCTTGGGGATTTATTCAGCGTTGAGCAGTTAACCGAACTGGGTATCGATCCAGGAACACGTGCTGAAAATATCTCCGTTGAGCACTATTGTAAGATGGCAAACTATCTGTGTAATTTATCGGAATAGAGAATCTGAGGAGGCACTATGCTGAATGATCCCAATGTGAGCATCCAAGTTCAAAGTGTCTACATAGAAAGCCAGTCCCAGCCCGACATTGCCCGTTTTGTGTTTGCGTATACTATTTGTATCCGCAATTTAGGGCGAATTCCTATACAGCTAATGAGCCGTTACTGGCTCATTACCAATAGTGATGGCCGTAAAACTGAAGTGCAAGGTGAAGGCGTGGTGGGTGAACAACCCGTTATCCTACCGGGCAAAGAATATCGCTATACCAGTGGTGCAATCTTAGAAACGCCAATGGGTACGATGGAAGGCTATTACGTTATGCTGAGCGATCAAGGAAATCACTTTCATGTTGATATTCCTGCATTTCGTCTCGCAATCCCAACACTGATTAATTAATTATGTCCACATATATTGTAGGTGATATACACGGTTGTTATCGTGAGCTGCGAGAACTTCTCGATAGCGTGAATTTCGATCCACAGCAAGATACATTGTGGCTAACGGGTGACCTTGTTGCTCGTGGGCCCGATTCATTGCAAGTCTTACGCTATGTGAAAAGTTTAGGCTCAGCAGCACGCCTAGTGTTAGGCAACCACGACCTACATTTGATTGGCATCTACTGCAAAATCAGTCGCAATAAGCCTAAAGACCATCTTGATGAGCTACTCAATGCGCCCGATATCGATGAATTAATCAACTGGTTACGTCGCCAACCACTTTTACAAGTCGATGAAGAGCAAAAAATGGTCATGACCCACGCAGGCATTACGCCACAGTGGGATCTTGAAACCGCAAAAATGTGCGCTCGCGAAGTGGAAGCCGTGCTTTCTAGCGATGCCTATCCGCTGTTTATTGACTCTATGTATGGCGACATGCCAAACAATTGGTCTGAAAGTTTGATGGGACTGGCGCGTTTGCGCTACAGCACCAATGCCCTCACCCGCCTGCGTTATTGTTTTCCAAATGGGCAACTGGATATGATCTGCAAAGAGAGCCCAGCTAAAGCGCCTGCGCCACTGAAGCCATGGTTTTCTCTACCAAGTCAATTCCCTGAAGATTACGCTATTTTCTTTGGCCATTGGGCATCACTGGAAGGCAAATTTACACCAGAACATGTGTATGCAATGGATACAGGCTGCTGCTGGGGAGGGGATTTAACGCTGCTTCACTGGGAAACTAAAACATTCCATAGACAGAAATCTCACCAAAAACGTCGCAAAGAGTGAGTGTTTTATCTAGAAACCAGAATAATAGATAGCAAAATGGCACCTAACAGTGCCATTTTTGTTGACTAGACAAACGACGGTTAAACGCGACGAGTCAGAACTTCAATGCAGAAACCATGGCTATTCGCTTCGTCTGCTTCATGATATTCAGTGAAAATAGAGTCCCATTCATCAGGCTCGTAAGCAGGGAAATGTGTATCCCCAATCACTTCAGCATCCACGTGAGTCAAATAGAGTTTATTCGCCATTGGCAGGAATTGTTGGTAAACCTTACCACCACCAATCACCATAATCTCATCAGCACCTTCAACTGCCTTCGCGGCCTCTAATGCTTCTTCAACTGATTTAACCCAGATAACGCCAGTTTCTGTGCCTGCTTGACTGCTCAAAACAATGTTGACACGCTGCGGTAAAGGACGACCTAACGCTTCATAAGTCACACGTCCCATAATCACAGGTTTATTCAATGTTTGACGCTTAAACCACGCCAAATCACCTGGTAAATTCCAAGGCATCGCATTTTCCATGCCGATAACCTGATCGAACGCCATTGCTGCGATTAAGCTAATATTCATCTAACCACCTTAGAAACGAAATATAAAAATTGTGCACACTATACGGAAACAGACATACTTCGTCGACTAAATTTAATCTTCCTTAAATACCACTCAATCCCTTATACTCGAACGACTCAAGTCAATGCACTAAACGATGTTTACAACGCTTTTAGTCCCTTATTACTCAGTTTAGTTCAACCTAAAATAAAGAGATTACATTATGTATCAGACCAGTATCATGGTCGCGACGATTGCCGCCCTTGGCATGATCTCACCGGGTCCAGATTTCTTTTTAATTATCAAGAATGCAGCGCGTTACCAACGTTCCGCAGCCATGATGACCGCCCTCGGTATTATCGTTGCTATTGCACTTCATATGTCTTACTGCGTGGCAGGGCTTGCCGTGTTGATCACCACAACACCATGGTTATTTAACATTCTTAAATATGCTGGCGCGGCGTATTTAATCTGGATTGGGATTAAAAGCCTAATGCCGCAAAAAGCTCAAAGCGTAGACTTAACTGCCAATCAGCATGAGCATGTCACATTCAAAAAAGCCTTTATGCAAGGTTTCTTGTGTAACGTCTTAAATCCTAAGGCAACTTTATTCTTCTTAGCGATTTTTACTCAAGTGCTTAATGTGGATTCGACATTCTCAGAAAAGCTCTGGTTCGCCTTTATTATTTGGGGTCTTGCAGTGATTTACTGGCCAATTTTGGTGTGCTTAATTCAAAGTGCACCCGTTAGAAAAGGGCTAGCAAAAGTACAAAAATATGTGGATAAAGTCCTAGGCGTAGTGCTAGTCGCATTCGGTATACGCGTAGCATTAAGCTAATTTTTAAAGTAAAAAAGCCCGCTAATTGCGGGCTTTTTTACAGACTTTCAATTAGTTGCTACCATCTTCAGGTGTAATAACCAACTGCCCCGCCGAGCCTAAATCTGCTTTTTCGAGGTTTTGGCTATAAAATAGGAATGGGAAATGGTTGTAAGACGGTTGTAGCATCTGCACAAGTAGCTCACAGCGCCCATCAATCCAAACGGTATCTTTCCATCCAAAGTTATCTGGCTGAGCCGGCTGCCCATTACAGTTGATCACTTTAAAGCGAACACCTTCAATGTGGAAAGATTGAGGCTGTTGGCTACTCACATTCCAACGTTCCCAACTGCCTTGGCGAGAAGTAATATCTACACGCCCCGTCTCCAATTTCACGCCATTGATACCTACAGGATCATTTAGCTGGATATCACGGTTAGTAATCGAAGAGGTAATTTGTGTCGTATCCAAGACTAATTGTTTTGGAACATCGTCCGTCACCAATGACATTAATCCCGTCGCTTTAATGGTTAATATGTTGGTGGAAATTAAATTATTCGACGGTTCAAACAACCCTTTAACGCGATCCATCAACGAAGCAGATTCCCCAGCCGTAATGGTCAGCTCAGCCGTTTTCGCCATATCAATCAGTACTTCACGGCGTTCTCCCGGCGCAAGTGAAAGTTCTTGAACGCTGGCTGGCACCGTGAGCAATCCTTGGTCTGACGCTATCATCACGAAAGGACGACCGTCGCTGATTTTCATCACATAGCGTCTGGAGTTAGAGGCATTTAATAATCGTAAACGCACCCAACCGCGAGACACTTCGATATAGGGATCTTGCACCCCGTTAACCACTAATGTATCCCCGAGGAATCCATTCTCATCCATGTGATACTCAGGAACGCCAAAATTATCCAAACGTTTGTCTTGAATAATAATCGGGAAATCATCTACGCCGTAATGTTTCGGCAGACGTAACTCTTTTGTGGAATCATCATCAATGATCCACATTCCCAGTAAACCATTGTAGATTTGCTGCCCCATTTTACCTTGGGTATTCGCGTGATACCAAAGCGTGGCCGCATTTTGGCGAATAGGGATCACGGGAGACCAATCTGCATTTGGTGAAATTTGTCTCGCTGCACCGCCAATTTGCGTGCCTGGGATCTGCAACCCACTGATCGTCATTGAAACGGCATCAGGTAATCTATTGCTATAGATTAACTTGAGATCATCGCCATTTTTTACGCGAATAGTGGGCCCTGGGTAAGAACCATTAATCCCTAAAACTTCCGCAGAATATTTACCATCGAAAGACCAATGGATTTTTTGTAATGTTAAAAAGAGTGGCTGTCCCGAACGGGATTCTAGCAAGGGTGGAACAGGGAGTGCGATCGTTCCTTCTGCACTCGCATAGTTTGATACCTGTAATAAGCACACAGCCAACCCGCTAATCAGCAATGATCGGCAACGACTGAATAACATAGATTCTCCGCTAAATAAAAACCAGCAAATTATTTTAATAAATCATTATAAACTAGTGATTTATACGAGTATTTTTAGGTATATGCTGGTAATACCACTATTTGGAATTCAATAATTTATCTTGCGACAAATTTGCGAGCCATCATATCGCGAAAGGACATGGAATTCTAAAAATATATGTATCAATAATTGAAATATAACAAATTTGAATGGTAATAATTTCAGGTGGGATTAAATAACAGCGGGAATCATGTGGTCAGGAAAAACATACTTCGATAAATAGAGTGGGAAGCTCTAAATGAACTTCCCACTATCAATAGCGTAAACTGATAGAACTGTTGAAATTAGCGTTTATTCAACTCTTCAACTTCTTTATCTAACTCTTTGATTTTAGCTTCCATCAAGTCATGACAATATTCCGACAGTTCGCGAACCTGATCTTTAGAGTATTTCGAGGTATCAATCGGATCCAACATTTCAATAATCACATGACCATTATTCCAACGGTTCAAACTGATTTTGTTCTGTGTCGTAGACACACACACAGGCACAATTGGTACGCCAGCAGCAATCGCAGCATGGAATGCACCCGTTTTAAATGGCAGTAAGCCACGTCCACGGCTACGTGTACCTTCAGGAAACATCCAGACTGAAATCTTACGAGATTTAATCTGCTCAGCAACTTGGGAAATGGTGTTATGGGCTTTTGAACGGTTACCACGGTCAATCAAAATATTTCCCGTGATCCAGTATAAGAAGCCAAAGAATGGGATCAAAACAAGGCTCTTTTTACCCACGGTAACGGTTCTTGGTTGAACACCATTCGACATAGTGACCATGTCATAGTTATTTTGGTGGTTACCGATATAAATACTTGGGCCGTAATCCTTCGCTTTTTCCGGAACGCGGTCAATCATTTTAATACCGAACACATGGGACAAACGCCCAAACATACGACCAAACGTCATCACATGTCTTGGATTTCGTGGGCTAAATAGGCAGTAGATACTGCCACCTACACACACACAAATCGTAAATATGATCACAATGATAGCTCTAATTAGCGCTAGCATAATATTCCTTAACTTATGAAAAGGGCTTTAACCAAGCCCTTGAATTATTGTTATTTTTACTCTGTATCTACAGAATCAACATCAATACGTTCAATGTTATGTAAACCACGCGGTAACGATGTTCCTTTACGTCCACGCTCTGCACGGTATTTCTGTAAGTCTTCTGATTTAAATTTCAGTTTACGCTTACCAAAATAGAGTGTGATCGAGGCTCGAGGTGGGATCACCATTAACCAAACCAGTAAGTCTTCACCACTTGCGGCTTGCGCCCCTGTGATGTTAATGATTTTATTCCCCTTCCCTTTGGATAATTGCGGGAGGTCAGACACAGGGAATAATAACATGCGACCGGCTTTCGTGATGGCTAATAACAAATCTTCTTTTTCGTTATTTAGCTCAATCGGTGCCATGACTTTTGCATTTTCAGGCAACGACATCAACGCCTTACCGGTTTTATTCTTTGTCACCAAATCATTAAAGGTGCAAATAAAACCATAACCCGCATCAGACGCCATTAAATATTTCTGCTCTTCCGGCGCCATCAGCACATGCTCAATCGTCGCGCCAGGTGGAAGTGTTAATTTCCCGGTTAACGGCTCACCTTGACTACGTGCAGAAGGTAATTCCAGCGGGTCGACAGAATAGCTACGTCCTGTGGTATCAAGGAATACCGCCGCTTGATTAGACTTACCACGGGCAGCACCTTTGAAACTATCCCCTGCTTTGTAGCTCAGATTACTTGGCTCGATATCATGCCCTTTCGCACTACGCACCCACCCCATGTCAGACAGGACGACAGTAATCGGCTCCGATGGCAGAATTTCATGCTCGCTAAGTGCTTTAGCTTCTTCGCGCTCTTGCAGCGGCGAACGACGATCATCACCATAGGCTTTAGCATCTGCCTGAATCTCTTTTTTAATCAAAGTATTCAGACGAGCCTCTGAGCCTAAAATCGCTTGTAACTCATCACGCTCTTTGGCTAATTCATCCTGTTCACCGCGAATTTTCATCTCTTCGAGTTTCGCTAAGTGACGCAGTTTTAATTCTAAAATCGCTTCGGCTTGGGTATCCGTAATATTAAAGCGCGACATTAAGACGGCTTTTGGCTCATCTTCATTACGAATGATTTCAATCACTTCATCGATATTCAAATAAGCGATGAGTAAACCATCCAAAATATGCAGGCGTCTTAATACTTTTTCTAAACGGTGGTTTAGGCGATTACGTACCGTCTGACGACGATAAGTGATCCACTCGGTGAGGATCTCCACCAGCCCTTTCACTGCTGGGCGGTTATCTAAGCCAATCATGTTTAAGTTAACACGATAGCTTCTTTCAAGATCTGTCGTTGCAAATAAGTGGGTCATCACTTGATCGAGATCCACGCGGTTGCTGCGCGGAACGATCACTAAACGCGTTGGATTTTCATGATCCGATTCATCACGCAGATCTTCGACCATTGGCAGCTTTTTCGCACGCATCTGGTTCGCAATCTGCTCAAGAATTTTAGCACCGGAAACTTGATGAGGTAGCGCGGTGATTACCGCATTACCATCTTCCTTTTCCCATACCGCACGCATACGCACTGAGCCACGACCGTTTTGATAAACCTTACGGATATCTTCCGGTGAAGAGATAATTTCAGCTTCCGTTGGGTAATCAGGCCCCGGAATAAACTGCATGATCTCATCAAGATTTAACTTTGGTTTTTCCAGTAGCGCCACCAGCGCACTTGCCACTTCGCGGGCATTGTGTGGTGGAATATCGGTCGCCATACCCACGGCGATCCCCGTAGTACCATTTAATAAAATATTTGGCAGACGGGCAGGCAACATTTTCGGCTCATTTAATGTGCCGTCAAAGTTAGGTACCCAATCAACGGTACCGTGACCTAATTCGCTGAGCAGAACTTCTGCATATTTTGATAAACGAGATTCGGTATAACGCATCGCTGCGAAGGATTTCGGATCATCCGGAGCCCCCCAGTTACCTTGACCATCGACCAACGGATAACGGTAGGAGAATGGCTGCGCCATTAACACCATCGCTTCATAACAGGCGCTATCACCGTGTGGATGATATTTACCTAATACGTCACCGACGGTTCTGGCTGATTTCTTATATTTTGCCGTGTTGCTCAGCCCCAATTCGGACATGGCATACACAATTCGGCGCTGAACAGGTTTAAGTCCATCGCCGATAAATGGCAACGCTCTATCCATGATGACGTACATCGAGTAGTTCAGATAGGCGTTTTCAGTAAAGGCATGAAGCGGTAAACGCTCCACACCGTCATGAGTAATTTCACTCATTCAATACGTTCCTTACTCTTATTCATCCGATTATGATCAGACCTCAATTTCTGCCGTGTCGCCTTTTTCTTGCAGCCAGTTACGACGATCTTCCGAGCGTTTTTTAGCCAGAAGCATGTCCATCTTCGACATAGTTTCTGTGTAATTATCATCATCGATAGTTAACTGAACGAGGCGGCGAGTATTTGGATCTAACGTCGTTTCACGCAATTGTGGCGGGTTCATTTCACCCAGTCCTTTAAAGCGCTGGACGTTTGGTTTGCCTTTTTTACGGCTTAATCTTTCCAATACCGCATTTTTTTCACTTTCGTCTAATGCGTAGTAAGTCTCTTTGCCTAAATCGATACGATACAGTGGCGGCATTGCCATATAGACATGCCCCTCTTTCACCAATTTAGGGAAATGGCGCACAAACAAGGCACACAACAATGTGGCAATGTGCAGTCCATCGGAGTCCGCATCCGCGAGAATACAGACTTTTCCGTATCGTAGCTGAGAAATATCTTCACTATCAGGATCCATACCAATCGCGACAGAAATATCGTGAACTTCTTGGGAGGCTAAAACCTCATCTGAAGAGACTTCCCACGTATTGAGGATCTTACCGCGCAGCGGCATGATGGCTTGATATTCACGATCACGCGCTTGCTTCGCCGACCCGCCCGCCGAGTCCCCTTCCACTAAGAACAGTTCTGTCATGGAGAGATCTTGAGAGCTACAATCCGCCAATTTACCCGGCAATGCTGGGCCACTCGTAAGTTTCTTACGCACCACTTTTTTCGCAGCACGCAGACGACGCTGGGCGCTAGAAATCGCCATTTCAGCCAATTGCTCAGCGACTTGGACGTTCTGGTTTAGCCATAAGCTAAAGGCATCTTTCACCACGCCAGAAACAAACGCTGCACATTGACGAGAAGAAAGGCGCTCTTTCGTCTGCCCTGCAAATTGCGGATCTTGCATTTTCACCGATAAAACATAGGCGCAGCGATCCCAAATATCATCCGCAGATAACTTCACTCCGCGCGGCAAAATATTACGGAATTCACAGAATTCGCGCATCGCATCGAGTAAGCCTTGGCGTAACCCATTAACGTGAGTACCGCCCTGCGCTGTTGGGATCAAGTTAACATAGCTTTCCGTCAGTAGCTCACCACCTTCAGGCAACCATAATAGCGCCCATTGAGCGGCTTCAACTTCCGCAGAGAATTCACCGGTAAACGGCTTGGCAGGCAGTGCTTCAAAGCCATCCACCGATTCCATTAAGTAGTCGGTTAACCCATCGCTATAGCACCAGCTTTGCTCAGTTTCATTGAGCAGATCCTTAAACGTAATTTGTACGCCAGGGCATAAAACGGCTTTAGCTTTTAAGTTATGCGTTAAACGCGAAACAGAGAAACGCGGGCTATCAAAATAGCTTTCATCAGGCCAGAAATGGACACTGGTTCCGGTGTTACGTTTGCCACAAGTACCAATGACTTGTAAATCTTCGACTTTTTCGCCATTTTCAAACGCAATTTGATAAACCTGACCATCACGGCGAACCGTGACTTCAATACGCTTTGATAACGCATTGACCACGGAGATACCTACACCGTGCAAACCACCCGAAAATTGATAGTTTTTATTGGAGAATTTTCCCCCAGCATGCAGTTGCCCTAAAATCAGCTCAACCGCGGAGACTTTCATTTCTGGGTGGATATCAACAGGCATACCACGCCCATCATCAATCACTTCGAGGGATTGATCAGGGTATAAAATCACTTGGATGTGTCCGGCATGTCCAGCTAAGGCTTCATCGACACTGTTATCAATTACTTCTTGAGCCAAATGGTTCGGTCGGCTGGTGTCGGTATACATGCCAGGACGACGGCGAACAGGCTCCAAACCACTGAGAACTTCAATGTCCTCTGCGTTATAACTAGATTGAGTCATGTTGTCATTCTGCGGTAATAGATGATTAATTGAACTATACCCTAAATAATTCAAGAAGATTGGGGTTATTCAATCAGTAGATTACTGTTGATAATAACAGTGTATTGGCGTTTTCGCACTATTTCTCTGCGTTATCAACCAGAGACAAAAAGCGAATGATCTGCGGGAAATAACGTTCAAACCCAGCAAATGCATGATCCCCATCCGGTTCCACCGTTTGCTTACACTCTGAAAGATAGGCAACGGCTTGACGATAATCAAGTACCTCGTCCCCCATTTGCTGCAATAACCAAAGTAAGTTTGGCGAACGTATCTTTTCGAGATGCAGAGCCTTCAACTCATGCATATGTTTGGGTTCTAACACATACGTTTCATGGGTATATGGATTGGTGTTTTCTCCAAGATAGTCACTGAGTAAATCAAACGGGCGCACCGCCGGATTCACTAATACTGCGGGAATTTGATAACGCTCAGAAAAATAAATGGAGAAATAACCACCCAGTGAGGAACCCACTAAACCGATTGTTTCATGCTGATGTTCCGCAAGGATATCATCGAGTAGCTTAGCTGCTTGCTGAGGAAAATTAGGCAATTGCGGAACAATCATGTTGATCTGAGGATAATGCTCTGCCAACCACTGTTTCAGATTATTCGCTTTCTCAGACAGTGGTGAGCTATTAAACCCGTGGATATACAGTAATGTTGCCATTAGTAACCATCTGAGTCAAAGTCAGGGCTAAATTCCTGAGTATTTAAACGATAAACTTGGGTTTCAATCACTTTTTCCCCTTGCTCATTCACCGTTAGCTCCAGATAGCGCCAGCCCGGAGCAACCGAATCTAAAGCAAAATTGGTGCAGTGAGGCTTGAACTGTACACAGGTCGATGGTGTTGCTAATAAACGGATACCGTGCCAATTCTCATCCATCTCTTGGTGAATATGCCCACACAGCATCGCTTTCACATTAGGGTAGTTTTTAAGATGGTCCGCCAAAATATGTGAATTTCGTAAACTGTGCTGATCTAACCAAGTGCAGCCAGAAGGTAATGGATGATGATGCAGCATAATCAGTGTCGTGCGTGTCGGCTGCTCGTCTAAACACTGTTTCATCCATTCCAGTTGCTGCTCAGAAAGCTCACCGTGAGCAACATCTTGTAATTGGCTATCTAGCATTAAAATTTGCCAGTCATCACCAATAAAGACCTGCTTAGCACTCGAAATACCGGCAATTTTTAAGGTGCCTACCATCGCGGGGGGATAATCATGATTTCCCGGTAGCCAAACGCAAGGTGCAGGAATACGCTCAATCCCAGCCGCAAAATGTTGATAGGCCTTAGGTGATTGGTCTTGAACGAGATCCCCTGTGGCGACGATTAAATCGACAGGTAAGTTTTGTTCTGCAATCGCATCAAGTACCGCCTGATAGCTTCGGTAAGTATTGATCCCTAAAAGGGTGTTTTCCGTATCAGCAAAAAGATGCGTATCAGTAACTTGTAATATTCTAATAACTTTAGGGTTATTAGCAGTCACTTTAAGCTGGCTGTCCAAAGTCTTCCTTTTTCCTTAAAAATAGCGCTAAGTATTATCACCTAAACCATGAAGTGCGTAGGTCACTGATTTTAACCTAACTATCCATTAAATATCTGCTAATCAGCACACACTTCACTAGATTAATGGTTATTTAAATCAGTTTCACCCATTTTTCATGCAGCTTTTGATGATTCAATTGTAGCCATTGAATGGCAATCACGGTGGCCGCATTATCAATTTTACCCTCTTCAACCCATTGATAAGCTTGCTCTCGGCTCACTACATGCACTCGAATATCTTCATTTTCCGAGGCCAAGCCATGAATGCCTTTTGCCAACGAACTATCGACCTCTCCAACAAAAACATGAATCCGCTCGCTAGTGCCTCCAGGGCTTGATAAATAGCTAATCGATTTTTCTATACGTCCAATGGTGAGACCCGCTTCTTCCGTTGATTCGCGGCGAACCACCTCTTCGGGGGATTCATTTTCTTCTATCATTCCCGCCACTATCTCTAGCAACCATGGCGTTTCGCTTGATTCGAAAGCAGGGAATCGAATTTGCTCGATTAACACAACATTATCGGTTTGTGGATCATAAGGCAGTATTGCCCCCGCATGCCCTCTTTCAAACACTTCGCGAACAATTTCTTTACTCCAGCCACCTTCAAATAATCGATGTTTAAATCGGTATTCAATCATTTGAAAAAAACCGTTAAATAATTTACGCTTAGATATAATTTCAATATCATTTTTACTGTATTTAATCGGGTTTTCGATTTTATTATTCATTGATAGTCTCCTAATCCCTTCATTTTTATACTAACAAAGATGGAAGGATGAAATTAGTTTTTAAGGTTTTTTAACCTTAGATGAGGTAATGTTTAAACTAATTGAGACTAAATGGCACAAAAGGCTACCGTTTTCCGTGCCACACCTCTGTTACAATGTGCGCCATTATTCAAATTTATGAGCAACAATAGGGTCTGTTTTGAGAACGGTCTCTCTTTTCAGAGTTCCAACAGCCTATCATCGTCCGTAATATGATAAGTTTTAGACAACAGGCTCCATATAATTTGCTGTTTAATCAAGGAATCAAAATGAAGAAACTGCTTCCCCTTTTTATTGCGATGAGTTTTGTGGGTCTCAGTGCTAATAGTTACGCAGAAGATTTACTTCAGGTTTACCAAAAATCCAAAGACAGTAACCCGGAACTCAGAAAGTCATTTGCTGAGCGTAATCAGGCTTTTGAGAAAATCAACGAAGCACGTAGCCCGCTGTTACCGCAATTAGGTTTAGGCGCTGGAGCAACCTATGGCAGCGGTTACCGTGATGCAAGCAATACCGAAAGCACGGGTCTTAATGCGTCATTAAAATTGACCCAGACTGTGTTTGACATGTCAAAATGGCGTCAGTTGGATCTTCAAGAAAAAACCGCAGGAATTTCTGATGTTACCTATCAGACAAGCCAGCAACAGCTTATTTTAGATACTGCAACGGCTTATTTTAACGTACTGAAAGCCATTGATGCATTATCTTACATCCAAGCCAACAAAGAAGCGGTTTACCGCCAGTTAGACCAAACAACGCAACGTTTTAACGTCGGCTTAGTCGCAATCACTGACGTGCAAAACGCCCGTGCAAATTACGATAGCGTGATTGCACAAGAAGTCGCTGGTCGCAATGATTTAGTTAACGCGGTTGAAAAACTTCGCCAAGTCAGCGGTGTTTACTACAGCCAGTTAGCCTCTTTAAATATCGATCGCTTCAAAACCGCTAATCCAGACGATGTTGAATCTATCTTAAAAGAAGCAGAGCAACGTAACCTGAGCTTACTGAGTGCCCGTTTAGCGCAAGACGTTTCTCGTGAAAACATCCGTTTAGCAGAAACTGGCCATATGCCAACCGTTGGCTTAGATGCATCAACTAGCGTTGCAAACACCTACCAGCATGGTAGTGGTTATGATCGTTCTGGTGGCGCAAATAACAGCTACAATGGCCAAAACAGTATCGGCTTAACATTAAGCCTGCCATTATATTCTGGCGGAGCAGTAAGTTCACAAGTTGAACAAGCACAATATGGTTTCCAAAGTGCGAGCGAACAACTGGAAAGCGTTTACCGTAACGTTATCCAATTGGTTCGTTCATCGTATAACAACGTGACATCATCAATCAGTAGCATCAACGCTTATAAACAAGTTGTTGTTTCAGCGCAGAGCTCATTAGATGCAATGGAAGCGGGCTACCAAGTGGGAACTCGTACTATCGTTGACGTGTTAACAGCAACAACTGCGCTGTATCAAGCGAAGCAAAACCTGTCTAATGCCCGTTACGATTATATGATCAACCAACTGAACATCGAATTTGCACGTGGTACGTTAAACGAAGATGATATTGCGCGTTTAAATGCCAGCTTAGGTAAAGAGATCCAAACTTCACCTGACAGCATTATTCGCAACTCGACTGCACCAAAAATTAAATAATCATTTAATTGAGTCGATGAAAATAGCTCGCCCAAATAGCGGGCTATTTTTTTAGCCCTATCATCCAAGCGCTTATTTTGAAATAACGCGAATTTATCTGTCCTCTATATAATGAATAACTTACTGTATTATTTATTCATCTAACTCTTAAAATTCAGTCAATTCTGACTAAACTTAATTGCAACCATAGTCAAAAAATCATCATAATTAATTTATTGATATCAAAGAAAAATAGGAATTACTCAGCATTAGATTTCACCAACAATATGCAAAAATGGAATCAATTTCGCTAAATCCATCATTTCCCATTATTTGTGCAGCATTTGTACTTTAATTTTTATCCTATATCCCCTATTCTAAGGGCAACATCTCGAACCCCTTACTTATTATTCATTCAAGGTAATTACCATGACCATGAAGCGTACCAAAAATATTAATCAGAACGCCTTCCGTAAGTCTTGGCGCTCATACCGTTTAGCCCCTGTCGCTGTGGCGGTCAGTGCTGTATTTATGCTGTCTGCGTGTGAAGAGAGCGATGAAACTGTGTCTCTGTACACTAACGCGCAAGACTGTAGCCAAGCGAATCCATCTCAAGCAGACCAATGTACCCTTGCGTATAACAACGCATTGAATGAAGCCGCTAAAACAGCGCCAAAATACGCAACTCAAGAAGATTGCGTGGCAGAATTTGGTGAAGCGATGTGTACTCAGGCGCCAGCTCAAGCAGGCATCGCAGGTACAAGCACTCCAGCAGCCGGTGAGCCAGCTGCTCAACCACAAAGTAGTGGCAGCATGTGGATGCCATTAATGATGGGCTACATGATGGGCCGTATGATGGGCGGTAGCGCACCATCTCAACCACTGTTTAGCTCTAAAAACCCAGCCAGCCCAGCAAATGGTAAATTTGTTGATGCGACGGGTAAAAGTTATGGTCCTGCCGTTGCTGGCGGTCGTTCAATGAGCGTACCAAAAACCGCTATGGCACCAAAACCTGCCACCACCTCCACCATTACGCGTGGCGGCTTCGGTGACACAGTCAACAAACAAGCGACAGCGCAACGTTCATCTTCGTCCGCGAAATCCAGCTCATCCTCTTCCCGTTCAATGGGTGGTTGATAAGTAATGAAACGTGTTCCTATTGTAGAGCGTCCTAACTGGCGCGAAAAAGCAGATGAGTTTGGTTTTCACTTTCACACCATGTACGGCGAGCCGTACTGGTCTGAAGATGCCTATTACCAATTCACGCTAGCGCAAGTTGAAGAAATTGAAGAAGCCACCGCTGAAATTCACCAAATGTGTTTAAAAGTGGTTGAGCGCGTTGTTGAAAGCGACGAATTACTCGCTCGCTTCCAAATTCCTAAACACTGTTGGGAATTTGTCCGTAGTTCGTGGAAAAGTGAGCAGCCTTCATTATATTCCCGCCTAGACTTAGCTTACGATGGCGTAAATCCACCTAAGTTACTGGAAAATAACGCAGATACACCAACGTCACTGTATGAATCAGCGTTCTTCCAATGGATTTGGTTAGAAGACCAAATCGAAGCTGGAAAACTGCCAGAAAATGCTGACCAATTTAACAGTATTCAAGAGCAGCTGATTGAGCGTTTTGGTGAGCTTAAAGATCAATACGGTTTCCGCTTGCTACATATGGCTTGCTGCCAAGATACCGAAGAGGATCGTGGCACGGTGCAATATCTGCAAGACTGTGCAAACGAAGCTGGCGTAGCGACCGAATTCCTGTATATGGATGAAATCGGGCTGGGTGAAAAAGGTGAATTCACCGATACACAAGATCAGGTCATTAGTAACCTGTTCAAACTGTATCCATGGGAATTTATGCTCAGAGAAATCTTCTCAACCAAACTGCAAGATGCGGGTGTACGTTGGTTAGAGCCAGCTTGGAAAAGTATTATTTCCAACAAAGCGTTGCTGCCAATGTTATGGGAAATGTTCCCTGATCATCCAAACTTGTTACCAGCTTACTTTGCGGATGGTAACAAACCAGAGCTTGAAAGCTATGTGATTAAACCGCTATTTTCTCGTGAAGGTGCGAATATTCGCGTCATCGAAAATGGCAAAGAAATCGCTTCTGCGGATGGTCCTTATGGTGAAGAAGGGATGATTATCCAGCAATTCCACTCACTGCCAAAATTTGAAGGCAGCTACACATTAGTGGGAAGCTGGTTAGTTAACGACCAACCTGCGGGTATCTGTATTCGTGAAGATAAAGAACTGATTACTCAGGATTTATCACGTTTTTACCCACATATTATTATCGACTAATATTTTGTTAGTTTGATAAAACAGGGTGTCTGATAAAAAGAAAGCGGCAACGAGCTATTTCGTGCCGCTTTCTTATTTTTTATTCTCAGTATTAACCAACCTGAAAGCATAAACTGATTCGAAAGTATTAACCGATTTGCACTGACAACATGCTCAGCGATGCAGAAACAATGCCTTCCACAGGCGTACTTATCCCTTCTTCACCATCCCAAGTCCCTAAAATAGGTAAGATAGGTAAAAAGTGTTCTGGAGATGGATTCGATAATTTACCATCTTCACGATCTAACCCTTTTGTGAGTGGATGCGGCTGCTCGTGACTGCGTAAATTGTCATACACAAACTGCTCAAAAGAGGTCGCCCAAGGATAAGGTGCTGCATTAGCATTTTGCCAATCCATCGCTCTTAAATTATGAACCACGTTACCGCTGCCCATAATCAATATCCCTTCATTTCGTAATGTCGCCAGCTTTTTCCCCAGCTCATAATGCCAAGCTGCGGGTTTCGTACCATCAATGCTGAGCTGAACAACAGGGATATCCGCTTGAGGATACATACGGACTAAAATTTCCCATGTGCCGTGATCAAGCCCCCATTCCTCTTTATCTTGATGAATTGGTTCTGGAGACAGTAATTCAGCCACCTGTTTAGCCAGTTCTGGAGAACCCGGTGCTGGATACTCTATTTGGTATAAAGCTTCAGGGAAACCACCAAAATCATGGATAGTTTTCGGTTTAATCATCGCCGTGATCGCCGTTCCACGGGTATACCAGTGTGCTGAGATCACCAAAATCGCACGCGGTCTAGGCAAGGTTTTGCCCAGTTTTTCCCATGCTTCAGTGTACGAATTATGATTAATCGCGTTCATCGGGCTACCATGACCGATAAATACCGCAGGCATTCGATGGGTTAAGTGTTGGTTATTTGTCGACATGATGACCTCAATTCCACTAGAAGGATAATGAGTATCAGCATACCCTTTTTTAGAAAAAACACAGTGGGGGAATTATGAGAATGATCATCAAAAAATTTGAAGAGGCCACAAAGGTGTGCAACTTTGTGGCCGATGACTCTGTATGCAAAACGTTTTAAAAACCTAGCAAATTAGCTGGCTTTTTTTTCCACCTGAAGGCGGTAGTTCACTAAGTCTTCGATAGTCACAACGGTCATGTTGTGCTCACGAGCAAACTTCACTACATCTGGCGCACGCGCCATGCTGCCATCATCGTTGGTTAACTCACACAGTACTCCAGCGGGTTTAAAACCTGCCAGTACAGCTAAGTCAATTGTCGCTTCGGTATGACCACGGCGAGTTAATACCCCACCTTCACGAGCGCGCAGAGGGAATACGTGGCCTGGGCGGTTAATATCCGCAGGTACCGCATTGTCCGCAATTGCGGTTTTAATCGTCGTGATACGATCAGCCGCAGAAACGCCTGTCGTTACGCCTTTTGCCGCTTCGATAGTGACCGTAAAACCGGTTTGGTTTTGGCTGGTGTTTTTTTCCACCATCATCGGAATATCAAGCTGCTTACGGCGTTCTTCCGTAATACACAGGCACACAATGCCACTGCTATAGCGAATGGTCATTGCCATTTGCTCTGTGGTCATGGTTTCTGCTGCAAACACTAAGTCACCTTCATTCTCACGATCTTCATCATCGAGAACTAAGATACCTTTGCCTTGGCGCAGGGCTTCAATTGCATTTTCAACACGCTCGGTTGGATTACCGAATTCGGAAAGTAGCGTCTGATTCATGGTAAAAACCTTCTTAAATTAACAATATTTGAGTTACCAGAACCAGGGCAGTCTTAGGAGTACGAGAAATGAATAAACACAACGACTTAACAGCCGTTTCGCCATTCAATATGTAGAACAATGTTGCACCTAAAAGGTACAAGCATGCAGATACAGTGATTCTCTCCCATCCGGACTATAACCGTCGGCTCCAGATTCACACTGGATCTGCTGACCTTTCCTATCCATGACAATAACGCCAAAGATAACAAAGCGCTCGCGGGCTTCATGCGCGATGCATGTTACCGCCGGTGGGGACTTTCACCCCGCCCTGAGATTACGCAATTAATATAACTCCAATAATTCAATGGTGCAACGAACAAACGATAAAGTGGAAACTTACTCACACTTTTCGCCAATAAAAACAAGATGAAAGGCTGGGTTTTTATAATAATGTCAGAAGGTGGTTTATTCGTAACGCCGCAGGTATTACACTACCCCACATTATTTATTTTGAAACTGAAGTTATATTGAAACTGAAGGACCCGCGAATGCTCGATCCGAAAAAAATTGAACAAGTTGCCCGCCAAATTCAAGGTGCATTACCAAAAGGCGTGCGTGACTTAGGTGAAGACTTTGATAAAAAGCTTCGTTCACTGCTGCAATCTCAGCTTGGTAAATTAGATTTAGTTAGCCGTGAAGAGTTTGATATTCAAACACAAGTTTTGCTGCGCACTCGCGAAAAACTGATGAAAATGGAGCAACGCGTTAGCGCACTTGAAGCCCGTTTTTCAGATGAAAAAGTGATTGAAGAAAAACAAGAAGATTGATTCAGTCACAAACAAAAAAGCCTAACTTCTGCACGCATTTAAATGCAAACAAAAAGCTAGGCTTTTACTAAAACCAATTAAGATTTAATTATTTAGTTTTCATAATATTTTTGATGATATTGGTGGTTGAAATACCATCTTCGAAATTCAGAACCATCACTTGCCCACCAGCAGCCCACACTTCCTTGCTACCAGCAATTTCATCAGGATGATAATCCCCACCTTTTACTAAGATGTCAGGCAGAATTTCGGAGATCAAACGCTGCGGTGTATCTTCCTCGAATGGCACAACCCAATCCACAGCACCCAATGCACCCAACACAATCATACGTTGGTCTAATGGATTGACTGGGCGAGTTTCCCCTTTCAAGCGGCGGGTCGATGCATCACTGTTTACCGCAACAATCAGGCGATCACCCAATTTACGTGCATTTGCCAGATACGAAACATGTCCTGCATGCAGAATATCGAAACAGCCATTGGTCATCACTACGCGCTCACCACGAGCACGCGCATCGGCCACTGCTTGCTTCAGCTGGCTCTCAGTCATTACGCCGAAACCATTTTCTGCACGACCACGGATCGCATTTTCTAATTCGATAGGGGAAACTGTTGAAGTCCCTAATTTGCCAACCACAACACCCGCTGCGGCATTTGCTAATGCACAAGCTTCATGCAATGGGCGACCTGATGCAATTGATGCCGCCAATACGCCAATGACCGTATCGCCAGCCCCTGTCACATCAAAAACTTCTTGTGCTTCAGTCGGTAAATGTAAAGGGGCTTCATTACGGCGGATCAAGCTCATGCCTTGCTCTGAGCGAGTAATCAACAGTGCTGATAACTCCAAAGATTCCAGGAGCTGCATCCCTTTTTCTTCAACATCTTTATTATCTTTGCAACGCCCCACAATCGCTTCAAATTCAGACATATTTGGCGTTAACAGGGTTGCTCCACGATAACGTTCAAAATTGTTGCCTTTCGGGTCGATAAGAACAGGTACGCCCGCTTTATTCGCCAGCGCAATCATCTTCTCAACTTCGGTTAATGCACCTTTCGCATAGTCAGACAGCACCAACGCGCCAATATGTGGCAGAGCTTGTTCGATGCGTTCTAACATTGGCTGTGCATCCACATTTTCGAACCCTTCTTCAAAGTCGAGGCGGATCAGCTGCTGGTTACGGGATAAAACACGTAACTTAGTAATGGTTGGGTGTGTTGGAATGGCCACAAAGTCACAGCGGACATTCACGCCATTCAGGTTCTCAGTCAGAGCTTTTGCCGCATCATCAATCCCCGTTAAACCCACTAAGCGAGAATTTGCGCCCAGTGACGCAATGTTCATTGCCACGTTTGCCGCGCCGCCTGGACGCTCTTCCACCATGGTCACTTTAACAACCGGAACCGGCGCTTCAGGCGAAATACGATTTGTAGGTCCATGCCAGTAGCGATCTAACATGACATCACCAACAACCAATACACCTGCTTGCTTATAATCAGGAAGGGTTACTTTCATCCCGCACTCCAGTTATGAAAAGAAAATCTGAAATTAATTGCCGCTAATACTAGCATACTGCACGATATCGCCTAAATAATTTGCTAGCTAATCAATCACTCAAGCCATTTTTTCCAGCTGGCAAGCACCAAGGCGCGTTGAGCTGAAAATTGTTGGCTGTCTACACGGCTAGGTAAAGATTGTAGCGCTAAATGATGTAGCTCATTACGCATCGTGACATACGCCTGCGTTAAGCCATATGCCTCTTCTTCTGGCATAAAATCATACTGCGCCATTAACTCAAAAATGCGCACATTATCAGACCAGCGAGTCAGCGCTGGATTATCAATAGCAAAACGCAGCACTAAATATTGAGCGATAAACTCAATGTCAGTGATCCCGCCCGGATCGGCTTTTAAATCAAACTCATTTTCCTGATGGCTTCCCAAATGCCGATGCATTTTCAGACGCATATCCCGCACCTGCTCACGCAGCACATCTGGCTCTCTCGGCAGACATAAGGTTTCATGACGAATTTGCTTAAATTTTTGTTGCAGCGAACTATCACCAAATACCATACGAGCACGGATCAGCGCTTGGTGTTCCCATGTCCACGCATCATTTTTTTGGTAGTCATCGAAAGATTGAATTGTACTGACCAACATGCCCGATTCACCAGAAGGCCTTAGGCGTGCATCCACTTCGTACAATACCCCTGAAGCCGTGCGGGTGCTAAAAAGATGAATAATACGCTGTGCAACCCGCAGATAAAATTGACGAGCCTCAATGGAACGATCCCCTGTTGTCACCGCATTCATTGGGCAGTCAAACAGAAAAACCAAATCTAAATCTGAGCTATAACCCAGCTCCCAGCCACCTAATTTACCATAGCCCAGTACCGCAAATCCGTACTGTTTTTCATCGAACTTATCTTCATCAAACTTAGCTAAGTGATCTGGTTCCCCATAGCGCTTGACCATCATTTGCCATGCTTGGCGTACCACCGCATCAATAATCGCTTCAGCCAAATACGTTAAGTGGTCACTCACTTTCATCACAGGGAGTACCCCAGAAATATCTTCGGCGGCAATGCGTAATAATTGTGCCTGTTTAAATTGGCGGAGCGCTTCTAGCAACTGCTCTTCGTCATCTTCTGGCACACGCATTAAATATTGGCGTAATTCATCGCGGTAGGCGGTGAGCGGTAATGGCTGATACAAGGACTGAGGGTCGAGTAATTCATCCAACAAAAGCGGGTGACGAGCTAACTGCTCAGCAATCATTGGCGAAGCCGCACATAAGCGAATAACGTGAGTTAGCACTTCGTCAAACTCGAGCATCAACTCTAAATAAGTTGTTCGGCTAACAATGCTCAACAATAATGGCGTGATGCGTTCAATCACTCGCCCTGCATCTTCGCGCTCCCCCACTTTTGCCAACAATTTTGGCATTAATTCATCAAGAACATCACGACCACGGGGGCCAATAGTGCGCTTATTAAGATCATGGCGGAACAGGTTAATTCCGTGGATCATTTTTTCTGCGACGAATTCATCTTTTGACGGTAAATAACTTGCCAGCTCCTCTTTGGAAAGCTCACTTTGCCAGAGCGTAATGTACGCTTCATGGCACTCTTCCACTTTGTCTTCCTCACCATCGCTACCAATTTGCTCTGCGAAAATTTGGTGTACCGTTGCCATTTTTGCACTCAGTTGCTGATAAAAATCAGCCCAATTCGCAAATCCCATCCCCCACGCTAAACGCGCCTGATTTAAAGCATCATCGGGCAATGTCTGGGTTTGTTGGTCATCGATACTTTGCAATAAATTCTCTAACCGACGTAGGAAGATATAGCTGTCTTGCAGTTGAGTAACTTGCTGTGCTGGTAATAATGCAAGTTCTTCAATGCCTTGTAATGCGGCAAATAAAGATTGTGACTGTAACGCGGGTTCTCGTCCGCCTCGGATTAACTGAAAAACTTGGGAGATAAATTCAATTTCGCGAATACCGCCAGCGCCTAATTTGATGTTGTTGACCAATCCACGACGGCGCACTTCTCGCTCAATCATATTTTTCATATTACGTAGGGATTGGATAACACTGAAATCAATATAACGACGATAGACAAACGGGCGTAATAATTTACGCAAGGTATCCGCATAATAGATGCTGTCAGGCCCCATAATACGGGCTTTGACCATTGCATAGCGCTCCCAGTCACGCCCTTGCTCTTGGTAGTAATCTTCCAAAGCAGAAAAACTGAAGACCAATGGGCCGCTATCACCAAATGGGCGTAAGCGCATATCAACGCGATACACAAAACCGTGAATGGTGACTTGGTCAAGAACGCGGATCAGCTTCTGCCCTAGGCGCGTAAAAAACTGCGCGTTATCCAGCTCTTTACGCCCACCTTGAGTAACTCCATTTTCAGGATAAGCAAAAATCAGGTCGATATCAGACGAAAAATTTAATTCCCTGCCCCCCAGTTTCCCCATCCCAAGCACTAATAGTGGCTGCGGGTTTCCAGTACGATCACACGGCGTTCCCCACAAGAGGCAATAGGTTTTGTATAGCCAGTCTCGCGCTGCAACAATCAATACCTCAGCCAGTTCGCTAAGTTGCACAATGGTATCGCGCTGGGAACATAATTCTAAGGTTTGCATCCAAGCGATACGCACTAACATATGATGACGAAAAGTGCGTAAAACCTGCATCAAATGATCTTCATCCGTCACCGATGCTAACGCTTCTTCCAGCCATTCCCCATAGCGAGCCCATTCATCACCTACTGGCGGCAGTGTTCGAATATGCTGTAAAAATTGGGAATGGGTGAGAACCTGTTTCAACGCAAAATCACTGAATGCGAGAAAATTCAGTTCAGATTCATTTAACGGAAGCAACTCAGAAGATTGCTCCGTAAACTGCTGAATAATACGTTGGTGTTGGTTCTGCAAAAGCTCGGAAGAAAGCGGCATAGATTCAGTACCTATTCGACATCAGTATATGTTAAGGCGGTTAACCACTGAATAAAGGCTAGTTTGCATTTTAGCCATTGGCTACTGTAACAAAAGCCTTCTGCACTGACCGTTTCATCAGTCACATCCAAACGTAATTGTTCCAGAGGGAGATCGTGAACAAAATGCGGTGCAGAGTTTTGGTAATGCACTAAGAAAGCCTGAACAAAGCGTAAAAACTCACTAAGCCCATGACGTGCATGTTCACCACCTGCTAACCAATATTGTTCATGTTGCTGGCAAAGTTGCTGCATGTGCAACAGTGACTTTTCAATCGGTTGTTCTTCATAATCAAACACAGATTCAGGGCGCACTAAAGGTACAGGCTCACTCGCTAATAATGAGTAGCCTCGTGCCGCTTTACTCAGGGAGGATAAACTCAGACCATCGATATCTGCGAATTTCTTCGCTAAATTCAGTACGTCAGCTACAAAGCCTTGTTTTAGTTCCAATTCAAATTCTTGAATCGGTAAATCTTTCGCACCCGCGGAGACTTCTCCTTGGTCGAAAACAATTTCAATTTCACTATCTTCGAATTTCACCAACCATGTTTCACGAGTGAAATTAGTGCTAAACAAAACTTCCAACTCATCCTCTAGTTGCGCGATATCCGTTCCTTCAGGCCAGATTTCTGCCGGAAATGCCGCAAGATTGATTTCAGGGGAATCAATTTCCACGTTGAACTCTGGGCGCTGGTGTAATCCGCTAATCACTTGCCCAGCCGTTTTCATCGTCATCTCATAACGACCATCACAACCCCGAATACGCAACCCCATATCCCATTGGCGTAGCTGTCTTTGTGCCGTATCAAAATAGATATTAGTCAGCTTGCGAGGCGCAGAGTGTTGTGGTGAAAGCGTCGAAATACACTGACGAACAGCATCAATAGCAGAACTCTGAGCCGCTAACTTGAGTTCAACTTCTATGTGGTTCATACATTTCCTTATTTAATAATTTTACTGCATCCATATTACCCCAATCCCTGAGAGCAGAGAAAAGAAACCGCACAGAAACCAAAAATTCTACAAGCATAAATTCCCTTAGAGGGTTGTTTCAATAACATGCTTAAAAATTGTATTATCCAGTGACTTAGGAAGGTTCTCATTCTCATTCAACATTTACACAACTCTATGCTTTAACGTTTGCACCAATAGGCTTTACTTATTAGTATTTAATTAATAAGACACTCATTCACCGTGAAAAGATAAAAACACTATGCGAAAAATTCCACTTTTACTTGTTTCAATCATGGGGTTAGGCCTTTCAATCACAGCAAACGCTGAAACACGCTACGTTTCTGAAGATTTATCGACTTATGTCCGTAGTGGCCCAGGCACCAACTACCGCATTGTTGGCTCGCTAAACGCAGGTGAATCCGTTGAACTGATTTCAGTGGATAATAAATTTGCTCAAATTAAAGATGGCAAAGGCCGCACCGTTTGGATACCAACGGATCAGCTCAGCGACATCCCAAGTATGAAAAGCCGAATTCCGCAGTTAGAAGCTGAAAATCAAAAGCTTCGTCAACAGTTAGATAACATTGACAATACTTGGAATACCCGCACCGCAGACATGCAGCAAAAAGTGGCTGATAATGATAGTGAAGTGCGTCAGCTCAAAGCAGAAAATGAAAAACTGAAAAACGAACTCATCAAAGCGGGTAAAAAGTTAGATATTGCTGAAGTGAATCTGGATGATCGTCGCCGTGAGTTAATTTTACAGTGGTTTATGTACGGTGGTGGCGTGGCGGGTGCTGGCTTAATTTTAGGGCTACTTCTGCCTCACATTATTCCACGCCGTAAAAAACGTAATGATGGTTGGATGTAAGAGAGCCTAAATGAAAGTCTATCTCGTCGGTGGAGCGGTACGTGACAAATTACTTGGATTACCTATCTCAGATAGAGATTATGTGGTGGTGGGTACCACGCCAGAGGCGATGCTAGCCCAAGGCTTTCAACAGGTAGGCAAAGATTTTCCCGTCTTTTTGCATCCAAAGACTCATGAAGAGTATGCCCTTGCCAGAACGGAACGAAAAATCGGTTCTGGCTACACAGGGTTTAGCTGTTATAGCGCGCCAGACGTCACTATAGAAGATGATTTACTGCGCCGAGATTTGACCATCAACGCCATCGCACAAAGCGATACAGGGGAATTGGTCGATCCCCATCATGGTGTGCGTGATCTCAAAAATCGCGTTCTGCGCCATGTCTCTGATGCTTTTTTGGAAGACCCATTGCGCGTATTGCGTGTGGCACGTTTTGCCGCTCGCTATTATGTTCAAGGCTTTCGAGTTGCCCCAGAAACCATGGCGTTGATGCAGTCCATGTCGGAATCAGGAGAGCTATCCCATCTCACCCCTGAGCGCGTCTGGACAGAAACGCACAAAGCGCTGATGTCCAATTCACCGCAAGTTTACTTTGAAGTTTTACGTGAATGCGGCGCACTTGCCGTTCTATTTCCTGAAATTGATAACCTATTCGGCGTACCAGCCCCTGAAAAATGGCATCCAGAAGTAGACACAGGGATCCATATTTTGATGGTAATGCGCGTGGTGGCAACATTATCGAAAGATATTGATGTGCGCTTTGCGGCGTTATGCCATGACCTAGGTAAAGGACTTACGCCTAAAGCGGTCTGGCCGAGTCATCCACAGCATGGGGAAGCCGGGATCCCCCTGATTATCGACTTATGTGAGCGGTATAAGATCCCAACCAGCACCAAAGACCTCGCCTGCCTTGCTGCAAAATATCACGATATGATCCATGTGATTAACAAGCTCAGCGCTGCCGATATTGTGGGGATCTTTGATGGATTAGATAGCTGGCGTAAACCTGAGCGTATTTCTCAGCTTAGTTTAGTGAGTGAAGCGGATGCCAGAGGTCGCGGAGGGTTAGAAAACCAAGCCTATCCTCAAGGGATATTTTTACGTCAATCCTATGAGATAGCCAAAGCGGTTGCAGTAAAATCAATTATTGAGCAGGGCTTTCAAGGCGCACAAATCCGAGAGGAACTGACTAGGCAGCGTATTCAAGCAGTTGAAGAGTGGCTAAAAATACAAAAAGTGATGATTTAAAATAGCTGAAAATATTGGCGGTACTTCGACCGCCAACATCCACGATGCAATCTCCATTAACTGGTTTTTGCACCACGTTCAATCAGCACGCCCATATTGGCAGCACGAGCAACAGCCCCTGGCTTAGACACTCGAATACGAACCCAAGGTGTGAAAAATTCATTCATCAGCAGTTGAGCAACCTCTTCTGCAACTCTTTCAACTAACCCAAATTTATTATGTTCTAAATAGCTAACAACGCGTTCGCTAACTTCAGCGTAATTCAAACATAATTCAACATTATCGCTCATCGCGGCCTGTTTATTGTCCCATCCCATTTCGATATCGAGCAAAAGTTTTTGTTCAATACCTTGTTCCCAGTCATATACACCGATGGTGGTGATGACTGATAATTGTTCAATAAATACGATATCCATCACGTCATTTTCTCGTTTATGTGCTGAATTGATACCACTTCAGGAAAAATGTGCGTATTATCCAAGACTGAAGTGAATTACATATAAATAGCCTAAACCGTTTTTGGAGTTAGTTATGAGTGCTATCGCGCTTGGCATGATAATCTTCGCCTATCTTTGCGGATCAATATCGAGTGCTATTTTGATCTGCCGTCTGGCAAGATTACCCGACCCTCGTCAACACGGCTCTGGTAACCCCGGTGCAACTAACGTCTTACGCGTCGGCGGCAAAGTCGCCGCTGCCTCAGTACTGATCTGTGATGTACTGAAAGGGATGATCCCTGTATGGCTTGCTTATTATTTAAATGTGCAACCATTCTATCTTGGCTTGGTCGCGATTGCAGCCTGCCTTGGACATATTTATCCGGTTTTCTTTCACTTTAAAGGTGGAAAAGGCGTTGCTACCGCATTTGGATCCATCGCAGCAATCGGCTGGGATCTTTCAGGTTTGGTGGCAGGCACTTGGCTGCTCACCGTATTGCTCAGTGGCTACTCATCCCTTGGGGCGATTGTCAGTGCGCTAATGGCGCCATTTTATGTGTGGTGGTTTAAGCCTGAATTCACCTTCCCGGTTGCTATGCTGTCGTGCTTAGTGCTTGTTCGCCATCATGGCAATATTCAGCGTCTATGGCGCGGACAAGAAAGCCGAATTTGGCAAAAATTGAAGAATAAAAAGCAAAAAACCACCAAAGAGATAGCTCAAGAGCAACGTGACGATAAGGACGATTAATATCATTCACGATAATGCCTCTAATAAGTCATTACTTTGATAAGCAATAAGGGCTGAATTTCAGCCTTTTTTATTTCTATTATCTTCACTTCCTGTTCAATCACATCCTTCTATACCATCAAAAACTTCCCCTATTTTTTACTGTATTGACTCACACTCATATCACTCATTTTGATACGTATTTACACTTATTCGCAACGCAGCGCACACTTTTAAAAAATAGTTAAAATATTGCAAATTTATTACTAATGAATAATTAAAAACTGTCGACTATATAAAGGAAAACTTAACTATAAAAGTGAATATAAAATGAGCAGAACTCCATATGTAACCCAAAATGAGCATATCTTAGATGAAGATATCACCTTGATGACCACAAGTGACCTTCAAGGGAATATTATTCACGCTAATGATTTTTTTGTGCAAGTCAGTGGGTATGACCTCGATGAATTAATGGGGCAGCCCCACAGTATTATTCGTCATCCTGATATGCCTAAAGCCGCCTTTGCGGATATGTGGCGTACCTTAAAAATGGGAGAGCCTTGGACTGGGATCGTCAAAAATCGCCGTAAAAATGGCGACCATTACTGGGTTCGCGCTAATATCATCCCCATGCAGCGAAAAGGTGTCATCACCGGTTATATGTCCATTCGTCTACGCGCGACCCGAGAGGAAATCGCCGCGGTTGAGCCGCTGTATAAAGCTCTAGTCGAAAATCGTAGCAATCGCCGAATTTATAAGGGGATCGTGCTGCCAAAACGCCGTCGATTCTCACTTTCAACCCTGTCTGTTCGCTGGCGTTGCCGTTTAATTTCCAGCAGCTTATTTGTTCTGTGGATGGCGATGGCGGGTTTATCGGGTCTATCCGGCAATGCACTGCTACTGACCAGCTTATTCACCTTAATAACCCTGCTATTCGGTAATGTGATGTTAGAGCGTAGTTTTGCGAAGCCGCTCGAAAATATTATGTCTCAGGCATTAAGCGTAGCGCGAGGTAACCGTAATAGCATTGATCACATGAACCGCGTTGATGAAATTGGGCAGATCCTGCGCTCCATTGGCCAACTAGGCTTAGTGTGTCGCTGGCTGATTAACGATGTCTCTGAGCAAGTGGATAACGTCCGTAAAGGCAGCCAATCGTTAGTGAGCGATTGTGGTGAACTCGATAGCCATACACAGCGTACCGTAGGCTATATGCAGCAAACCGCCGCTACCATGAATCAAATGGCGGTCTCCGTTAAGATGAATGCGGACAACACGCATAAAGCCGATGTGCTATCGAACGAAACCAGTGAAACGGCCGTTAATGGGGGAGCAATGATGGATGCGGTCGTCACCACTATGGATGAAATCGTCCATAGCACCAGTAAAATTAACTCCATCACCGATGTGATTAAAGATATTGCATTCCAAACCAACATTTTGGCACTGAATGCTGCCGTGGAAGCCGCCAGAGCCGGTGAGCAAGGCAAAGGCTTTGCGGTCGTCGCCAATGAAGTGCGTAGCTTAGCGAGCCGCAGTGCCAGTGCAGTCAACGATATTCGCGAGCTTATCAATAACTGTGAAAAGAAAGTGAGCTCCGGTAAAGACCAAGTCTACGCGGCGGGGAACACAATGAAAGAGATTGTGGATCAAGTGCAAAACGTAACACAGCTAATTACCCATATTAGCCATGCTACAACGGAGCAAGCCTCTGGGATCTCTGATATCACACAAGCCGTCAGTGAACTGGAATCCATCACTCAACAAAGCAGCTTACTCGTTGAGCAGAGCACCGAGACCGCAAATCACGTTAAAGATCGTTCCATTCGCTTAGAAGATGCAGTGACCGTTCTACATTAATAATAACTTGCACTAAGCTCGTTTTACAATAAAACAGGGGGCTAGCGTATTACGTTAGCCCCCTGTTTTTATTATGTTTTGAACATAACAGATTAATTATTTAACAGCGCCTTCATCTAACGGTGGCAACTCTGCAAGCGGCCAGCGAGGGCGAACGGTCACGCCTAAATCTGCATTTGCACCGCCTTTTAAGCGAATTAAGCCCGCGAGAGCAATCATTGCGCCATTGTCTGTACAAAATTCAGGACGTGCATAAAATGCTTCGCCGCCACGCTGCTTCAAAACGTCTTCCATTTTAGCGCGTAAAGTACGGTTAGCACTCACACCACCGGCCATCACCAAGCGCTTAAAGCCCGTTTGCTCAAGCGCGCGCTTACATTTAATCGCGAGCGTATCCACAACTGCATCTTCGAAAGCACGGGCGATATCAGCGCGAGTTTGAGGATCATCAGGGTTATCGCGGATCGTATTTGCCGCAAACGTCTTCAAGCCGGAAAAACTGAAATCCAGCCCCGGACGGTCAGTCATCGGGCGAGGGAAAACAAAACGCCCTGCAACGCCTTGCTGCGCCATGCGTGATAACACAGGCCCACCCGGATAGTCTAAACCGAGTAACTTCGCCGTTTTATCGAATGCTTCGCCTGCTGCATCATCGATGGATTCACCGAGAAGCTCATATTCACCAATGCCCGTCACGCTAATTAGCTGGGTATGACCACCAGACACTAACAGCGCCACAAACGGGAATTCAGGGCTTTTTTCTTCCAGCATCGGGGCGAGCAAATGCCCTTCCATGTGATGCACAGCAACCGCAGGTACATCCCACGCAAACGCCAGCGCACGACCCACCGTCGCTCCCACCATCAATGCACCCACTAAACCGGGGCCTGCGGTGTACGCAACGGCATCGATATCTTCGTGGGTTAAATTGGCTTCTTTGAGTGCCGCTTGAATCAGCGGTACTGTTTTGCGGATATGATCACGAGAGGCTAATTCGGGTACGACACCGCCGTAATCAGCATGAACTTTAATTTGGCTGTATAACTGGTTCGCAAGTAGACCCAGTTTATCATCATAGATTGCGATTCCAGTTTCATCGCAAGATGTTTCGATACCTAAAACACGCATTGCACTACCCTTGTTTGTTGCATGAGGGCAAGTCTATCACTAAATTTGCACCATCGCGCCTAAATTTGCGTCATTGCGCAATAAAATGTCATGAAATCCCACAATTAATCCCAGCAAAAGGCTGACTTTCCAAGTTGTATAGTCTATAATCAGACCCCTGTAATAAAAATTTCGTGTGGCAAATTCTCATTATTATCTGGTTTTTCTCACTTTATTGATTAAAGCTGAGGCAAAACAGGTGATCTTGCGTGATTCAATTTTATACGGCACTTTACAAACCCGTACTCATTGAAGTAAAATTCCGCACCATTTTAAATGACGGCTGGTGAACAAAAACCAGCAACAAACCGATTTCTATTGAGGTGAGAGGCACATGCCGGTAATTAAAGTACGTGAAAACGAGCCATTCGACGTAGCACTGCGTCGTTTCAAACGTTCTTGTGAAAAAGCAGGAGTTTTAGCAGAAGTTCGTCGTCGTGAATTCTATGAAAAACCAACGACTGAACGTAAACGCGCTAAAGCATCAGCTGTAAAGCGTCACGCTAAAAAACTGGCTCGCGAAAACGCACGCCGTACTCGTCTGTACTAATTGATTGCGATTTTAATCGCAACCAATACAGACAAGTAAGTAGTTAGCAGTTAAAGGCCGTGCTTTCCTAACGGAAGCGCGGCTTATTATCGTTCATCAACAGGCGAAAAAGAGGCTTATGGCTGGACGAATTCCGCGTTCATTTATCAATGACTTACTCGCTCGAACCGATATCATTGATTTAGTCGATGCAAAAGTCCCGTTAAAAAAACAGGGTAAGAACCATCACGCTTGCTGTCCTTTTCATAACGAAAAAACACCATCATTTACTGTCAATGGTGAGAGACAATTTTACTATTGTTTTGGTTGTGGTGCCCATGGTAACGCCATCGATTTTCTGATGAATTACGACAAATTAGATTTTGTCGAAGCAATAGAAGAGTTATCCGCATTACACGGTCTGGATGTTCCTTACGAAAAAGGAACCGGAACCAGCCAAATTGAACTCCATCAGCGTCAAAATTTGTACCAATTGATGGAAAAAATAAATCAGTTTTACTGCGCTGCCTTAAATCATCCATCGGCCAATAAAGCCAAAGATTATTTAAGCCAACGTGGTTTAAGTGCAGATATTATCTCGCATTTTTCGATTGGTTTTGCGCCCGCAGGCTGGGACAACCTTCTCAAGAAATTTGCAGTGACCCCAGAAAGCCGTCAGCAACTTGATGAAGCGGGCATGCTGGTCACTAATGATAATGGTCGCGTTTATGATCGCTTTAGAGAGCGAGTCATGTTCCCGATTCGGGATCGTCGCGGTCGCGTAATTGCATTTGGTGGACGGGTGTTAGGCGATGCATTGCCAAAATATTTAAACTCCCCAGAAACCGATATATTCCATAAAGGTCGCCAACTTTTTGGCCTTTATGAAGCCACGCAAAATAGTAGTGAGCTTGCAAAATTACTTGTTGTTGAAGGCTATATGGACGTTGTAGCACTCGCACAGTATGACATCCGCTATGCGGTTGCATCACTTGGCACCTCTACAACCTCTGAGCATATTCAATTGCTCTATCGCTCAACAGACACGGTAATTTGCTGTTATGACGGAGATAGAGCAGGAAGAGAAGCCGCTTGGCGCGCACTTGAAAACTCCCTTCCCTATCTAACCGATGGTCGCCAACTCCGTTTTATGTTTTTGCCTGATGGCGAAGACCCAGATTCATTGGTACGCAAAGAAGGAAAAGACGCCTTTGAGCAACGCATGGAAAATGCGCAAAGTCTTTCCACCTTTTTGTTTGACTCTTTAGTTCCCCAAGTGGACTTAAAAACCCAAGAGGGTCGAGCAAAAATTAGTAAACTTGCTATCCCATTGATAAAACAGATTCCGGGTGAAACTCTGCGCCTCTATATGGCACAAGAACTAGGAAATTTCATTGGTATACCGGATATTTCCCAAGTTCTTGCTATGATTGATAGAGAGAGTACTGAGCCAGTTAACTATCAGGCACCCAAACTGAAACCAACAACAATGCGCATACTTATCGCGTTGTTGGTGCAAAATCCGAACTTTTCGGAGCTTGTTCCCTCACTAGAGGGAATTGCCCATATCCAAATGCCGGGGCTTTCTCTATTTCAGGAATTGGTTGAAGTTTGCCGTTCCACCCCCGGAATGACCACTGGGCAGTTGCTAGAACGTTATCGCGATAATAATTTCGCGAAACAACTTGAAAAACTCGCAACATGGAACGATATAGAAATAGAGGAAATAGCGGAAAATACCTTTATAGATGCTCTAAATCATCTATTTAATAGCGCCCTCGATGAGCGTTTCGACTATCTGATAGCGAAAGAACGAACACAAAGGTTGACACCTGAAGAGCGCGAAGAAGTCCGTCTAATCACTCTTTCACGAGTGAAAACGTAAAGCATCCAAAAAATAGTATACAGAACGGCTTAAGTGCCGCAAATAACAAGGCAAATGCCTGTAAATGCTACGAAATATAAAGGGCGTAGCGCGTAGTCAAATGTCCCTTTAAATGTTCTTGTTGGCCGTTAGTTTCGCCGACCGACACCAATTTAAATACTCAGAAGTGTGGATACCGTCTTATGGAGCAAAACCCGCAGTCACAGCTTAAGCTACTCGTCACCAAGGGTAAAGAGCAAGGTTATTTAACCTATGCTGAGGTAAACGACCATCTGCCGGAAGATATCGTCGATTCGGATCAGATTGAAGATATCATCCAGATGATTAATGACATGGGCATCCAGGTCATGGAAGAAGCACCTGATGCCGATGATTTAATTTTGGCTGAAAATACTTCCGACACGGATGAAGATGCGGCTGAAGCTGCAGCTCAAGTATTGTCCAGTGTTGAAAGTGAAATCGGCCGTACCACCGACCCAGTACGCATGTATATGCGTGAAATGGGGACTGTCGAACTTCTTACCCGTGAAGGTGAGATCGACATCGCAAAACGTATCGAAGATGGTATTAATCAGGTTCAGTGCTCTGTTGCTGAATATCCTGAGGCTATCACCTACTTACTTGAACAGTATGACCGCGTCGAAGCTGGCGAAAGCCGCTTATCTGACCTCATCACTGGGTTCGTTGACCCAAATGCGGAAGAAGATTTAGCCCCTACAGCAACCCACGTAGGTTCTGAACTTCCACAAGAAGAGTTAGATAAAGACGACGAAGACGAAGAAGATGAAGACGGCGATGACAGCGATAGCGATGACGATAACAGCATCGATCCTGAGTTAGCGCGTCAGAAATTCTCTGACCTTCGTGAACAATATGAAAAAACTCGCACCCATATTAAACAATATGGTCGTAGCGATGCGAAAACTGCGGCTGCTATCGAGCAATTATCCGAAGTTTTCAAAGAGTTCCGTTTAGTACCTAAGCAGTTTGACTATCTGGTCAACAACATGCGTGAAATGATGGACCGCGTTCGTATGCAAGAACGTACCATCATGAAACTGTGTGTTGAACAGTGCAAAATGCCTAAGAAGAACTTCATCACCTTATTCAGTGGCAATGAAACCAGCGAAACTTGGTTAACCGCAGCAAAAGCGATGAACAAGCCGTGGTCTGAAAAACTGCTGGAAGTGGAAGAAGAAGTTCTGCGTTGTCTGCAAAGACTGCGTCAAATCGAAGAAGAAACTGGCCTGACAATCGAACAGGTTAAAGATATCAACCGTCGTATGTCTATCGGTGAAGCTAAGGCTCGTCGTGCGAAGAAAGAGATGGTTGAAGCAAACTTACGTCTGGTTATTTCTATCGCGAAGAAATATACCAACCGTGGTCTGCAGTTCCTTGATTTGATTCAAGAAGGTAACATCGGTCTGATGAAAGCGGTTGATAAGTTTGAATACCGTCGTGGTTATAAGTTCTCAACTTATGCAACATGGTGGATCCGTCAGGCTATTACCCGTTCTATCGCTGACCAAGCACGTACAATCCGTATTCCGGTTCACATGATTGAGACTATCAACAAACTGAACCGTATCTCTCGTCAAATGCTGCAAGAGATGGGCCGTGAGCCATCGCCAGAAGAACTGGCAGAACGCATGCTAATGCCGGAAGATAAAATCCGTAAAGTACTGAAGATTGCGAAAGAGCCAATCTCCATGGAAACGCCAATCGGTGATGATGAAGATTCACATTTAGGCGATTTCATTGAAGATACCACATTAGAGTTACCGTTAGATTCTGCAACGTCAGAAAGCTTACGTTCGGCAACTCATGAGGTTCTGGCTGGCTTAACCGCACGTGAAGCGAAAGTCCTGCGTATGCGTTTCGGTATCGACATGAACACTGACCACACCTTAGAGGAAGTGGGTAAACAGTTTGATGTTACCCGTGAGCGTATCCGTCAGATTGAAGCGAAAGCGCTGCGTAAATTACGTCACCCAAGCCGCTCAGAAGTTCTGCGCAGCTTCTTAGACGAATAAGCCGTAAACGTCTTCAAGTCTACAAAATCAAACACCTGCTTCGGCAGGTGTTTTTTTATCGGTCACTTACTCTCAATTTTTGCTGGCGTTTAAACATTAACGCTAATGAAAGCAAAATGGCTAATGCTCCACCAAACATCGCTAAATTAAAACCCGAAACAAAGGCTGAGCGGGTTGCTTGCTCAATTATCGTCGACGAAAAAACCCCATGATGATTAACTAATTCGACAATCTGCTCAGTGGAAAACTGAGTATTAATCTGTTGATTACTCAGGAGTAAATCAACGGCTCGATGAGTCATTAGCGTGCCCAGTAAGGCGATACCCAGAGCCATACCTGTTTGTCTCAATGCATTCATCACCGCAGATGCCATCCCTGAATAAGCTTTTTCTACACTCGACATCACCAATGCGCCTATTGCCGGTGTTGCCATTCCCATGCCTGCCCCCAAAATAAATAACGTGGCCGCAATAGTGAAATAGTCGGTATCCGCATTCACTCGCGTCAATAACATGGATGACAGAGCTATCAGCAAGAAGCCAATAATCATAATGTTACGGACACTGTATCGCCCGGAAAACCGGCCGAAACTGAATGAAAACAGTGCCATCGCGATAAATTCTGGCGCCATCCGTAAACCCGCTTCAAATGCTCCCCAACCTTGCCCTTTCTGTAAAAACAACGCGATAAAAAATACATTACTGTAGGTAGCAAACCCGAGGGCAAATGACGCCATATTATATTGAAAAAAATCAGGGTTTTTCTTGAATAGATACAACGGTAATAGGGGGCGAGCCACCTTCAGCTCTACGGCAACAAACCCCAATAATGCCACAGCGCCAAGCGCTAAACTTCCCAGAGTCCATGGGCTATCCCAACCGAGATCCCCCGCTTCAATTAACCCATAGGTGATCCCACCAAGAGCAACAATACTCAACAACTGACCAACCGGATCCAATGCCGCCTTATCCGGATCAGCACTTTCCATAATCCCTAAGCCTCCCAGCACCAAAGTCAGCAAGCCAATCGGAATATTGATGATAAAGATGGTTGTCCAATCAAAGGTATCCACTAGAAAACCACCCAAAATCGGACCGATGATCAGTGATAACGCACTAACTGCCGACCAAATACCAATGACTTTAATTCGCTCAATGTCATTACTAAATGCCTGCGTAATAATGGATAACGCCCCTGGGATCAGCGCCGCGGCGGCAATGCCTTGAACAGCTCTTCCAAATAGCAACCACTGAATATTTGAGGCTAACGCACAGATTAACGACCCTAACGTAAAAATTGTGATCCCAACCAGCCAAACTTTCTTACGCCCATAACGATCGCTTAGCGGCCCGACGGAGAGGATCAATGCTGATAAGCACAGCGCATATGCATCTATAACCCATTGTAACATTGATAGATTCGTGGAAAGTTCTTGCCCTATTGCAGGGAGTGCGACATTCACAATACTGATATCGAGCGTCGCCATAAACGTCCCCAAACACACAGCGATAATCAGAAAAATTCGTTTCATTCTCTTATTCCCATATTCGATCTTTACCGTATGTTAGATCGCAACTGACCGACGGTCAATCAATATTGAGAATAAAAATCATTTGTAATTAAAACAAAGAATTCTTTGTTAGCTAACTATAAAAAAACGGCCTATTGGCCGTTTCATGTTCCACTAAGTAACTATTTTTTTAAAACTTGGGTTATTTCACCGGTGTTTCATGCAGGTATTTCCAAGTACATTTTTCATTTTCAACATGGATACACGCAGTTGAGATTCGTAACGACGAAATGCCTTCATTGGTCTGCAATTCTTGGTATTGTATCCAGCAATCACTCCCTACCTGCTGTATTGGCACTATATTCTGAATTGCGATAGTCAAATGAGGCTTTTTGCCAACATGTTGACTAAACAGCGCAGTGACATCTTTGTGGGTGATCCCCTGCCCTTGAATGGTGATCATTTTAAAATCCGGATCAAAGCTATTCAATAAAAGCGGCAAACTCTCTCCCTGATTGCGCCCTGTAAATACATCTTCAATAACCACATGTAAATCAATCACACTTTGTACTGCCAGCGACATTTTAGAGTCCATTTATTTTCCCCTAATAACTGAAATTAACGATAGCAGCCCCAGAATAGCTGCAATGAAAAACGTATATTGATAACGAACTAACTCCGATGAAAATGAAATAAGGTTAAAGAGGGAAATTAATACCACCGTCCCCACACTAAAGGCCACCTGACGGTTAATATTCCACAGCACGCTACCTTGCAATAAATCCTTATCTTTAAAGTCTATTAATGCACTGATTTGCGCCGTATTCGCACTGATCCCACCGCCTGTTCCCATTAATAAATAAGCCATAATGAGCAACATTAATTGGCTTTGGTTATCGACCCAAAACAGAGTCAAGATCCCAATGCTATGCACAACGATACCTGTAATAAATAGGCTTCGCTTACCCAGACGATGATAAAAATAGCCGCCAGTTACCATGGAAATCAGAGCACCCGCCGCATACACCAACATAAACATGCCCGTTTGTTGTGCATTAAATCCGATGTTATTTTGGAGGTTAAATATGTTCAGTAAATTAACGCCCGTAAAAATTCCCGGCACCGCGTAATAAACAATAAAACCATTACGTAAATTATAATTTTTGAGTAATTGCAGGTTTAAAATCGGTGCTCGGCATTTCTTTGCGTACTGTAAATAGACAATCAGCAAAGCGGCAGAAAGCGAAAAACTCAATAATCCGAGAGCTAAACTTTGATAATCATTATAAAGAGAGAATGACATCAATAAGCTCAGTAAACTGAAACTGACTAACAGCAAACCAATAATATCAGGCTTTTCTCGTACCTGTTTTTCACTGGATTTTACCCAGCCCCAAGCCAACAGTACCGCCAGCAATGAAAACGGAAGATTAGCAAAGAATACCCATCGCCAAGAAAGAGAATCGATAATCATGCCACCAATTGCCGGAGAAAATGCTGGGGCAATTAAAGCAACCGTCATAATCATCGTCGATATCTTTTGGCGTTCTTGATTAGGAAATAGAGCAAATACTAAAGCCTGCCCAACAGGAATTAGTAATCCCCCTGCAATTCCCTGAATAAAGCGCCAGAAAATCAAACTATAAATAGAATCACTAAATCCACATAGCCCAACGGAAAGGGAAAATAGCAGCATCGAATAAGCCAGTAACTTACGCTCCCCCAAACGACCCGCTAACCACAGGCTAACTGGCATAATGAGCACGAGTCCTAAAATATAGGCATTCGCCACCCAAGAGACCATCGACTGGCTCGCCGAAAATGCCGAAGCGATGTCTGGCAATGCAATGGCAGACATAAAAATATTAATACAATCAATGAAAAAGCCGAGAAGAAATACTGTAGCGATTTGATAACGGTATGACATAGCTACCTCCGGTCGCAAAGAGTAGAGTGCAACCCTTCTCCTGTCGATACAAAGGAAGTAAAATCATTGTTTAACACAACCAAACAACCGAGCGGATTATGCAAAAAAATCTCAAGCAAATTACCAGCTTTCTTCAAGTTGTCGATTCTGGTTCATTTACCAAAGCCGCAGAAGTCTTAGAGCTAAGCCGTTCGATGGTCAGTATTGATGTTAAACAGCTCGAAAAAAGCTTAAATGTCAGCTTATTGGTGCGAAATACCCGCAATATTGCGCTCACTGAGGTGGGAAAATATTTCTACGATGATTTTAAACGGATTCAATTACAGATAGAGGAAGCCTTTGAGAGAAGTCAAAATTTAGCAACCAACATAACTGGCACATTACGTTTCTCTTCAACCAATGAATTTGGCCAGCGTTACATTTTGCCTTTGCTCCCAGCATTTTGCCGGCAATACCCTCAACTGCGCCTACAATACAGCTTTAATTCTTCTTTTGATGATTTATTGGCTGAAAAGCTGGATATTGCGATTCGATTAGGGAATTTAAAAAATTCATCATTAAAATCCCGTAAGATCGGAGAATATGCAATTTATTTGGTCGCCACACCACAATTTACCAATCAATATTCCATTAAAAATATCGAGGACTTAGCGCATATTCCGTGGGTCACACATTCACTACTGAATTTACAAGATAGCCAATATATTCTACAAAATCGCCATGGCGAAAAATTTGGGTTGCCCCTATTAAACAGCCAATATGAATCCAACTCCGCAGAGACTATCCGTCAACTGGCACTCGCTTCATTAGGTGCCGCGATTTGCCCCGCATGGCTGGTTGAAGAGGATTTAAAAGCACAACGATTAGTACGCTTGTTGCCTGAATTCGAGCTACCGAAACAAAACATTCAATTGCTCTATCCCAATACCCAAACTCTACCCGCCAAGACACGGGCATTTATTGAGTTTTTGGTTGATAAAATGCAGCAGTGACTATGCGCTCGCCACCGCCCACACCTTGGTACAAACCTTCTCCAGCAGCGCTTTATTGTGGCTAAAAATAATCATCGCGAGGGGGCGTTGCTGTGAAATACGGATCAAATGCTGCCACACTTCCTTTTGAAGATGGGCATCTAATTGAGCCGTGATTTCATCGGCGATCAACACTTTAGTACGAGGATCGAGAGCACGAAGTAAAGCTACCCGCGCCAGTTCTCCGCCCGATAACTCGCTGGGGCGTCGCTCTAACCATTGCGGTTTAATAGAAAGGTAATCTAACCATTGGGCATCCGGTTCCCACGCATCACGAACACTGGAACCTACGGTACGATAAGGATTAAAGCTTTTTTCTGGGTGCTGCGGGACTAGCTGAATAGGGCAATAACCGCGATGAGGAACAGGTTCACCATTCAATAAAACTTGCCCATCAGTGGGCTTTTGCCACTGCCCAAGCACACGTCCTAGCGTCGTTTTCCCAAATCCACTGGGAGCGGAAATACCCAGTCGCTCATTGTCTGCCAATGACAAATTCAGGTTATCCCACAGTACCCTACCCGCTTGCTCAATACGCAGATTTTGAATCTCTAGCATCTGGCTACCTCCACTCATCCAACATCATAAATTGATGTTCAGGCAAGGCATTCCATAGCGATTGGATCCATTGCCCACCACCACCTTGTTTGAGTTTTTGGCTACTCAGTACTTCTTCAAGCGCACCATTACGCAGTAGTGCCACGCGATCGGCGAAACGCACTGCCATAGAAAGGTCATGGGTTACCCACAATACACCGCGACCATCGCGACACAGGGATTTAATATTATCGAGCAATTGTACCGCATGTTCATCATCCAGCCATGAAGAGATCTCATCAGCGAGAATATATTCCGCGCGAGAAAGCGTGGCGCTGCTCGCCAGTACCCTTTTAGCCATTCCCCCTGAGAGCTGGCTTGGGTAGTGATTCACTAGGCTCGATTGCAAACTGTACTCTTGTAGGTGTCGTGCGACATCGTGCATTTTTATATGCTTCCCGCTAAGTACCGCGGCGCGTTCTAGCTGAGGGCCAATCTGAATTAATGGATTTAACGCGCTCACACCTTGAGGCACGTAACACAACGAATTCCCGCGATACTGGGATTTGGTTTTCTCTGTCAGGGCTTGACCATTCAGTTCGATATTCCCTTTACAGCGCATATTGTCTGGCAATAATCCTAATGCGCTTTGTAGCAATAAACTTTTACCTTCACCACTACTGCCAATCAGCGCCACCATTTCGCCAGGTTGAATATCTAGCGAAATATCTTGCAGTAATGGAGACCATTGCTTTTTACCCAACCAACGATATTGCGCCACATCAATGGTCAGATTTTCAAATTTCAGCATGTTGCTCCCCTTAACCACAATTGTTGAGCCGATTTCGCAAATTGGTCAAATAGCAGGACTAACCCCATCAATGCCGCACCGGGGAAAACCACCATCCACCACGCACCTGTACTCAAATAACGTAACGCTTCAGAAAGCAAAATACCCAGTGATGGCTCATGGGGTGCGAGCCCAAACCCCAGGAAACTTAATGCCGCGCTGTGTAACACGGAATGCGGAAACATCAATAATGTTCCGACCATCCATTGAGGAAGCAGCATCGGTAAATAATGGTAGCGTAAACGCTCAAATGCGCTGTTGCCAATACGATGGGATAGCATGATGTAATCCGTTTGCTGAACCCGCAGCAGTTCAGAACGTAGAATCAGCGTTAATTTAGGCCAATGGGTTAATGCCACCGCCCAAATCACGCCCATTTTCCCGCCGCCTAGCGTAAAGCAAATCAGTACCAATAATAGTAAATGTGGTAGAGCGAGTAACGCGTCAATAATGCCGCGCACTACATAATCCATGCTTTTATTGAGCGAAGATAACCCCGCCATCACCAAGGCGATAATGCCACTGGTGATCGAGGCGGTTAAACCAATTTGTAAACTGGTGGCCAGCCCTTGAAATGTACGTTCAAATAAATCGCGCCCTAAATTGTCTGTTCCAAATAAATGCAACAATGACGGCGCTTGTCGCCTATCGAGCAAGCTCATTTCAATATCAGAAGAGAGCAGCCAAAAGGCGTAGCTACCTAATAAAATCAGGCAACTTAATGAAAGGAGTAGTTTGATCAGAGCGCGATTCGGATTATAGGTCATGATTCTCTTATCACTCCCTTATTCACCCGTTTTAATAGCAAATCTGCCATCGTATTACTGAAGAAAATCAGTACGGCACAGAGCATCACAATCCCCATTAACAATGGCACATCTCCACGTAAGCCTGCATCAATAGTGGCTTGTCCTAACCCTGGGTACGCAAACACTTTCTCTGCTAATAATGCACCACTAAAAAGCTCGCCAACAGAGGCAAACTGCAAGCAAATCGCAGGTGTGATAGCGTGTTTAAGCACATGGAAGCCCATCATTGACCAGCCTTTATCCCCTTGCGCTTGTGCATAATGAATAAACTCGCTGTTCATCACTTCAGCCACTTTGGCGCGGGTATGCAAAGCAATGGTGCCGACCCCCAGCATTCCGAGGGCAATGACGGGTAAAATTAAATGCTGAATTTTTTGTGAAAATGTGGCGGTCTGTTCATCGAGGCCAATCGGCCATGCACAGCAAATTGGCGCCCATTTTAGGGAAACCGCAAACAAGGAAAGCAGCAATAAACCTATCCAAAAGACGGGAATTGAAGCGAGTAAATAACAAAATGCCGAAATGATTTTGTCAGGCCAGCGGTTTAAGTAGCGCCCTGCGACTAATCCAAGCCCAAACCCGACCACACCGGAAAATACCCACGCACTGCCGAGCAATGCGAGTGAAGGAACAATACGGTCAGAAATCACTTGTAAAACAGGGGTATTGTATAGCATCGAATACCCCAAATCCCCTTGAAGCATTTGTGAAAACCAGCGCCAGAACTGCATCCAGAGCGGTTGATCAAGCCCCCAACGCGCCGCAATCAGCGGATATTGCTCCGGGGGCACATGCATCAAGTCGTTACCAATATAGGCTTTGATCGGATCAATCGGCGAGTAACTTAGCAGGATAAAAATCCCCAGCGCGGTTACCGTTAATAAGCAGATAAATCGCAATAAAAGCCCAAAGGTTGTTCGCATTACTTACAAGTCCACTTCCATTCATCGACGTTATTTAACACAGACCAAGAGCCGTGAATTTCAGGGGCACTTTTACCTAAATCAACGCATTGATTTGATAAGTAAATATGCTGAACATTCATCAACCATGCCCATGCTGCATCCCCTTGGATACCAACGCCTACTTTGCCATTCCAGTCCACTTGCTGCCATAGCGGGATAGCGGCATCTTGGTCCGGTTGGCGTAGCGCTTCTTCGATAATTTCATCCACCGCTGGGTTTTTATAGTAACCCGCATTGTAGAAGCCGACACCAGCGGCTTTGCTACTGTAGTTATGGACTAACTCCATTGGATCGAGGCTACCCCAACCAAACAGTGTCGGATTGGCATGCATATGCAATTCAACGGTTTCCCAACTGCCTGATTTTAAATCCATTTCAATACCGAGCGGTTTTAAGCTTGAGCGAATGGCTTGCGCTAAATCACGGCGAGTCGTGTCCCCACTGGCATACCATAGGGTTAATTTCGCTACTTTGCCGTTTTTCTCTCTTAAACCCTCTTTATTCAGCTTCCAGCCAGCCTCTTCCAAAATGGCTTTCGCTTTGTCTAAATCCCCATCTTTGAATGACGACTTAGGGTTATTCCAAGGTAACCCAGCGACACCGGTATAAGCAGGGACAGCAAAACCTTCAAGAACAGATTCCGCCAACAGCTTGCGGTCTAATGCATAGTTAATGGCTTTACGAATAGCTACATCGGAGGTGATATCGTTACCAATTGGGTTGCCCTGCGCATCTTTTTCGCCAGCAGGTGGAATAGGGAATGAGATCCCACGGTTTTCCACGCTGTAACGCTCAATCAACTTCATGTTAGGGACATTATTGGCGTTGCTTGCCACTGCTGGTGGAATGCGTACAACCTCAAGCTGAGCGCTCTGTGCAGCAGCAAATGCGGCATCTTCATCAAGGAACACAAACACCATTTTGCCGTAATCATTTTTAGGACCGGCATAGTAAGGGTTTTGCTCAACAATCAGTTGTTGACCCGGTTGGAAAGCCACTAAACGGTATGGACCTGCCCCAATCGGCTTATGCGCGTAAGTTTTTGCATCGTACTTATCCGCAGAGACGATCCCTAACGATCCCAACACGTTGATAAAGGTACTTTGCGGGGAGGATAAAGTGATTTTCACGGTCAACGGATTAACTTCTTCGGCTTTCGCGAAGTTACCCATATCCACTTTACCGCCGCTCGCTGCCGCATTGTTGTAGCTGAAGACCACATCCTTTGCCGTTAACGGTGAGCCATCCGAGAATTTCAGATCCTTTTTCAAGGTCAGTATCCACTCTTTACCATCTGCATTATGCGTGTAGCTTTCGAGCATATAACTGTGCCAAGAAAGATCCGCTTTTTGCTTTAAGAGTGGGCTATGCAGGAGCAAGTAACTACCGTGGCTCCAACCCAACATTGGGTCAAAACCTTCTGTGGGTTCTGCGCCAATGGCAAGTCGTAAAGTGTGTGTCGATGATGCGGGCTCAGCCGCTTGTGCTTGCAGGGTTAATCCCATTAAACACATGGCAACCGCTAATTTTTTAATCATATATCCCTCTAATCGGTGATTTTTTCATTTCGGTACCGTTTTCAGGTACCGTTTATTAGGGTACAAATAACTAACAAATTCGAGGTAATGGCTCGCTATGTGGCAAATCTAACAGTCGGGAAGCGCCAAAAATACCCACCAGCTTCACCTGTTTATTCTCTGTCACACAACCAATGGTTTTGGCATTAACGCCTAATGGATGTTGATGTAATGTGGCTAAAACTTGCTGTTCAGCTTCAGGTTTCACCACAATCACTAATTTGCCTTCGTTGGCAAAATTAAGAGGTTCTAAGCCTAATAATTCGCACACTCCACGAACGGCGGAAGATACGGGTAAATCCCCTTCGTTGATGGAAATACCGCAGCCACTGGCCTGCGCAAACTCATGCAAAATGGCATTCACACCACCACGAGTGGCATCACGGAGTGCACGAACACCGTCAATATCACGTAGAGGCTCAATAATCGGAGTTAAAACCGCACAATCGCTGCTGAGTTGCCCTTCTAAGCCGAGCTGTTCACGCAAGTTTAAAATGGTCGCACCATGGTCGCCCAGTGTTCCACTGACAATCACTTTATCTCCCGCTTGAATTTGCTGAGCGCCCCAATGAATTTCGGTTGGGATCACACCAATGCCTGCAGTATTGATAAACACTTTATCCGCCGCGCCACGCTGTACAACCTTGGTATCCCCTGTCACGATCTGCACTCCCGCCGCTTTAGCGGTTACCGCCATGGATTCCACAATGGTTTGCAAATCTGACAATGGCAGACCTTCTTCAAGGATAAAACCGCAAGAGAGGTATTTGGGAACAGCACCGCTAACCGCGACGTCATTCACCGTACCGCAAACTGCCAGTTTCCCAATATTGCCACCGGGGAAAAAAATAGGGTCAATAACATAGCTATCAGTACTGAATGCTAAACGGTCACCTAATGCGGTCATTTCTGCCAGAGAAAGGCGCGCTTGGTCTTCACGTTCATCGAGAGCTTGGTTAGCGAAAGCCTGTAAAAACAGCTGTTCAATCAGCTGCTGCATGGCTAGGCCACCGCTACCATGAGCCATAGTAACCACATTTTTAGAATCCGAGCTCATTTTACGCCTCCCGACGATATTGGTAATACGCGGCGCAGGCTCCTTCAGAAGAGACCATCAACGCGCCAAATGCCGTTTGTGGTGTACAACGTTGCCCAAACAGCGGGCATTCATTTGGTTTACAGCGCCCCGTGAGCACATCACCACAACGTGCTTGAGGGTCATCCGACACTTGATGAGGCTGGATATTAAAACGCAGCTCCGCATCGAATGTTTGGTAATCAAGGGTTAACTGCACACCTGAACCCGCAATTTCGCCTAATCCGCGCCACTCACTAGTGGCTTTCAGTTCAAACACATCATCCAAGGCTTTCAGTGCCAGCAAGTTGCCTTCATCCGCCACAATGCGCTTATATTGGTTTTCTACCTCACAGCGACCATCCGCAATTTGATCCACCAGCATGGCAAGAGATTGCAAAATATCGAGGGGTTCAAACCCTGTAACTACCAGCGGTTTATGGAATTCTTGGGTAATAAATTGATAAGGATGGGCGCCAATCACCATACTGACGTGACCCGGCGCAAGGAAGCCATCAATTCGCACATCAGGCTGTTCAAGCAGGCTACGAAGGGTTGGGATAATAGTGATATGTTGGCAAAATACCGAAAAGTTTTTCACTTGGCGTAAACGCGCTTGTTGTAGTGTCAGTGCGGTACTCGGCATGGTGGTTTCAAACCCCAAACCGAAAAACACCACTTCACGTTCAGGGTTTTGCTGGGCAAGATTTAACGCGTCTAAAGGTGAATAAACGATCCGCACATCCGCCCCGCGGCGTTTCGCGTCCAGCAAAGAGCCATTTTTACCCGGCACACGCATCGCATCGCCATAAGTGCAGAAAATCACTTCAGGACGTTCAGCAATTTCAATGCAGCCATCAATTCGTCCCATCGGCAGTACACAGACAGGGCAGCCTGGTCCGTGCACAAATTCAATTTCAGGAGGAAGAAGCTGGTCGATACCAAACTTAAAGATAGCGTGGGTGTGACCACCGCACACTTCCATTAACTGCAATGGGCGCTGCTTGGCTCTTGGGATATCCGCAATACGCTTGCGGATATGCGCCAATAAGGCTTTTGCCAAGGCTGGGTCGCGAAACTCATCGACGTACTGCATCTGTTGCTCCCGAATTTAGCCCTGTAAAGTCCCCCACTTCATGGTCTAACTGGCTCATCGCCGTTAGCGCATCAAGGGTGGCTTGAGCCTCTTCTTCGTTAATCACACTCATTGCAAAGCCAACGTGTACCAAGACCCATTGGCCTAGCAGATCTGCCGTGTCACCTTCACAAATTAGCCCAATGTTCACGTCGCGTTTTACTCCACAAACATCAACTTGCGCCAATTGGTGGACATCTTCGCCCACCGCAACGATTTTACCCGGTATTCCTAAGCACATAGCTGAGTCTCCAGCCATGCTAACCAAGCATCCATCCCTTCACCGCTAGTGGCAGAGACTTTGATCACTTGGATATTCGGATTCACCCGTTTTGCATTAGCAATGCATGCTTCGACATCAAAATGCAGGTACGGCAGCAAGTCGATTTTATTGAGGATCATAATGTCTGATGCCGCAAACATATGCGGGTATTTCAAGGGTTTGTCTTCACCTTCAGTGACAGACAGCACCGCAACTTTATGACGTTCCCCCAGATCAAAACTTGCCGGACAGACTAAGTTCCCAACGTTTTCAATGAATAGCAGGCTGTTCTCATCCAAACCTAAACGGTCAACCGCATCATGCACCATTTGCGCATCTAAGTGGCAGCCTTTACCGGTATTAACCTGAATGGCAGGTACACCCGTTTCACGAATACGCTGAGCATCATTGGTGGTCTGCTGATCCCCTTCAATCACCGCGCAGTTCAATTTGTCACGCAGACGCAATAAGGTTTCAGTCAGTAAGGTAGTTTTACCGGAGCCAGGGCTTGAAACGAGGTTCAATGCCAAAATATTTTTTGCCGCAAAATCTTCGCGGTTATGCTCGGCTAGATGGTTGTTTTTATCCAGAACATCCATCTCAATTTGTAACATACGTTTTTGGCTGATACCCGGCGCATGAGTTCCCGCTTCACCTTGTCCATAATCGAGGTCATGGTGGTCACCTGCGGGGGCAAAAGTGGATTCCGCTTCATGGCTATGGTCATGAGCATGATCATGGGAATGCGGATGCTCGTGCTTATGTTTATGCTTATGTTTTTCAATCTTCACACCACAGGTTTCGGGCTCAGATTGATAGTAGTGGTTCACATCACCTTGATGATAATAATGGTGATGAATAATCACCGTTTTACCACTATGTTCTGCTGCATGACTGTGGTCGTGGTGATGATGGTCGTGGTCATGATGATCATGGGCATGCCCATGAGAATGATGGTGATCATGTCCATGGTGGTGGTCATGATCATGGTGATGTTGATGCTCATCACCTTCAATTCTGCGCTCTCCCGAAGCACAGCCACAAGTACTACACATAATGATTACTCCATAAGTGAGTGATGAAGTTAGCTTAGTGCAACATCAGAAAAATAGGTTGATTCACCGCAAGGTCAATTCACAATTTTCGCTCTAAATCACACAAAAGGTTCTTAGATCAAAAATCTATTCGATTTCTAATTCTTTGATTCGCAGGCTGTCACCGTTCTCAACTTTGAGGTTAAAACCGTGACATTTAGGGCAAGCGGCGTCGTGAGTGTGAACATCAACACTTTCACTACAATCCCAACACCATGCTTGAGCAGGACGATACAGGATATGCAATTGACTACCGTGTGCCACAGTTCCGCGGCACGCGATATCAAAACAAAAACGAAGGGCGCTCTCTTCAATACAAGAGAGCGCGCCAATTTCCAACCAAACGCCGGTCACCTTTTTCACCTGATGCTGTCTTACTTGCTGTTCAATGATCTCAACAGCACTTTGGCATAAAGAGACTTCATGCATTATTGGTCTCCCAGATAACGAGCGAACACAGCGCGACGTTCCGGTGATTTAGGGACATTGGGATCCGTCACAGGTAAAGAAAGCAACATCCGCGCGCAGTCATCAGCCAGATGTTCACCCTGCGTTGCAGTTAGCTTTCTGTCTAATGGCGACATTAATGAACACGCCAAATATTGAGTTAGTCCTTCCAGTTCCCCAACGGTGTAAGTCATTTCGCCGTAAGGGAGAATCAAACCGAGTTTCTCCCCAACAACACGATGCTCCCAATATTGGTCAGGACCCGGCAGGATGATCGCACTCAACATCCAAGGGGTAATAACCGCCCCTACCCATTGATTTTCAAATAACGAAAATGCACTGGCATAGATGCCCATCGTCGGATGCAAGAAGGACAAATCATGCATCGATTGCTGAGCAACTCGTTCAAAAGCAGCCTGAACTAACGGCTGCGGATTTTGAGAGTAACCTTGGATCTCTTTTGGCATGGATTCATTAGGCATGGAGACACTCTTCTTTTGCGATAATCTCTAACCCTTCACTGCGTAGCACTTCGATCACTTTTTGCAGTGCAGGCTCTAATGCAGCTTGCCCCGTCGCCGTTAAACCGATATTCGGTTCTAACGATTCAGGCACAATCCCCACCAGTGTCAGACGCTTTGGAAACTCATCGGTTAGGTGCAGCGCCGATAACACATCGGAAAGCCCTAACTGATGGGGTGAGATTTTGCGGGTAAACAGCGCGGGTACTTCGGCATCGCGCAGAACTAAAATGCTGCCAGGCTGCTGACTCGACAGCACCACATCCGCAATAATCAGATGGTCGCGATCCGCCATGGCGCCAATCAGCTCCATACCAGCCGTTCCACCATCCAATACCTCAACACATTCTGGTAAGTGATAACGTTTTTCGAGTGCTTCAACAATGCGCACGCCGATGCCTTCATCACTCAGCAAAATATTACCAACACCTAAGACTAATATACGCATTACAGCACCTTCACCTTGGTCACTTCGGAGCCTTCTGTATCGACAATATGCACAGCACAAGACATGCATGGGTCGAAGGAGTGGATCGTTCTGACGACTTCCAATGGTTTAGATGGGTCTGCCACCGTAGTTCCGACTAACGCTTGCTCATAAGGGCCCGGCTCATCATTGAAATTACGTGGGCCTGAGTTCCATGTGGATGGAACAACGGCTTGATAGTTTTCGATTTTACCGTCTTTTACGACAACCCAGTGGGATAACAGACCGCGAGGCACTTCACCAAAACCAACCCCTTTAATCACCGTATCTTGTGGGAAGTTTGGCTTGATAAAAGTGGTGTGATCGCCTTTACCAATGTTATCTACCAGTGCTTGCCATTGAATCGACAGGGTTTCGTTTAATACGCAGCAACGAACAGTACGACCGATAATACGACCTAATGTTGATTCGAGTTGGTCTTTGGTGATCGTGTTGCCTGTTAAGGTTTGATATAAACCGACGACATCATTAAAGTGTTTTTCAGTTGGTTCATGTTTCGCTGCCAGTTTGCACAGCAAATCAGCTAATGGGCCCACTTCCACGGTTTTATCATAGAAAGTTGGCGCTTTAACCCAAGAGTATTTACCGTCATCTTCCCAGCCAGTGTAGTCAGGAATAGTGGTACCTTCCCAAGGGGCTTGCGGCTCATTATCTTTGTACCAAGCATGCTTGCTGCTCTCTTTAATACCGTTAATCAGGTATTCGTCAGTGTGGCTAGTGATTGGGCGATAAGTACTGAAATCCCCATTTTCCAGATAACCACCCGGTAGCAAGAAGCTGCCATTTTTGTTGTCCATTGGCATTTCAGGCACGCACATATAATGTTTGGCACCTTTACCCATTTCTAACCATTCAGGATAACCCGATGCAATCACTGCCGCGTCGATTTTGTATACTTGCTCGATAAAATCCCCTAAACGGTCAATAAAGGATTTCACGTACATTAAGCGCTCAAGGTTAAGCACCCCAAGACCATCAAGGTTGATTGGGTTAGCAACACCGCCCACCGCTAAGTTTTGAATATGCGGTGTTTTACCGCCCAGCAGTGCCACGATGCGGTTAGCATCACGCTGGCATTCCAATGCTTGCAGGTAGTGAGCCACCGCAATTAAGTTCACTTCAGGCGACAATTTCATCGCTGGGTGACCCCAATAGCCGTTGGCAAAAATACCTAACTGACCACTGGCAACTAGATCTTTAATTTTGTTTTGAACGCGGGTGAACTCTTCAGGGCTGTTTAGCGACCATGTTGAGACCCCTTTAAGCATATTAGCCGCTTTGGTTGGATCAGCTTTTAATGCAGATGTAATGTCTACCCAGTCCAATGCAGATAATTGATAGAAGTGCACAATATGGTCTTGGATAGTGTGCGCCGCCAAAATCATATTACGGATATATTGTGCGTTAACAGGCACTTCAAGATTTAGTGCGCTTTCAATAGTACGCACAGAAATGATCCCGTGAACCGTGGTACATACCCCACAAATACGCTGCATGATCATCCATGCATCGCGGGCATCTTTCCCTTTTACGATCTCTTCCATACCACGCCACATGGTGCCGGATGCCCACGCTTTAGTGACTTTTCCATCTTCGATTTCGCAATCAATGCGTAAGTGACCTTCGATACGAGTTACCGGGTCGATAGTTATACGTTGGCTCATGCTTTACCTCGGGCCTGAGAAGGACTTGAATTAGATTTTTTTATTGCTGGAATAATCGGTAATAGGCGAACTAACAAGATGTATGCGCACACCTCGATGGCCACAAAACCGATGGAAATTAATATCTCTTCTGCGGTTGGGAAATAGTCATATCCACCGCCAGGATTGAAGGCGATCAGTGAGTAGCTCATACGCCATAGCGCAGAACCCAATAACATGCTTAATCCACTGATATATAACCATCTTGAGTCAGTACGCAGGGATGGCATACGGAAGATAATCAGCGGGATCACCATTAATGCAGTCTCAATCCAGAACATCATGGCGTAGAAATCCATCGCCATCACATAGTGCATCTTGCCGCGGTAAATCAACTCACCGAAACGGCAAACCAAGAACAGCACTAAGAACACTTGAAGGATATTGGTTAACTTAACAAACAGTGGTCGTTCATCAGCCCCTTGCCCTTTTAACGCTGACTGCAATAAAGAGCCTTCAAAAATCACAATGGAGAAACCCATAATAAAGGCGGTCAGTAGCGATAATAGCGGCAACATTTCATAGCTTTGCCAAATCGGATGAACCTTATGCCCTGCGGCAATCATCAGTGAACCCATGGAAGATTGGTGCATCATTGGCAGTAACGCACCCAATGCAATGATGAAAAACATCACTTTATTCAGGCGTTTTAATGACACTTTCCAATTAAAGCGTTCACAAATTGCAGGGGCAAACTCCAGCGCCATCACACCGATGTAGATAGTCATACATACCGCGGTTTCAAACAGCACGGAGTTAGTATTAAAGTACCCCGGAATATAGAAATAAGGCAGGTTCCAGTAGCGACCCACGTCGATAGTGATAGACAAACCACCGAGAGAGTAACCAAACAGACTTGCCAGCAGTGCAGGACGCACTAACGGATGATATTCACCGCGGTTAAAGACATACACTGCCCACGCTAACGCCCATCCACCACAAGCAAAACCAGTACCAATCAGTAAGTCGAAGGCAATCCAGATCCCCCATGGGTATCCACCGTTCAGATCAGAAACTGAACCCAGCCCAAAGACTAAACGTTTTACAATCAAAATCAGGCACAGGATGACGAACGGTCCGAAGACAATCACTGGCCAACTGACTAAACGCCCACCTAGCGGCTGCTCTTTATCATGCGTTGCCATTAGAGTCGTCCCCCTTGTCCTTATGATTTTGGTCGTCATGATTTTGGTCGTCATGCGTTTTATTGCCATGAGACTTGTCGTCATGAGAATCATGATTCTTGGTATTGCGATACACTAAGAAACTCAGTCCCGCTAATGCCGCGAGAGGCAGAACCATGCCTTTATACAAGGTGTGCTGAACATTCTCAGAACGTGCACCAGTTGCCAGTTCGTCTAACTCTGGCAGTCCCAGATTTTGATATGGCACGCCAGAAAGCACCATGACCTGAGTACCACCGCCTTCCAATTCACCGTAAATATGTTGCTGGTATTTTGGTGCTGGCATCACGTTCGGGTCATTGTGATGGACGGTTTGGCGAGGGAAGCCGTACTCTTCGCCCACTTTCAGCGATAAACGTTTTTTCGCTTCGGCGAGAAGCTCTTCACGGGTACCAAAAATCACCGCACCAGTTGGGCACACTTCAACACAACCCGGTAAACCACCTTTATCTAAGCGTTCTACGCCTTTTTGGTTACACAGTTCACATTTATGGATGGCACCAAATTTGTCGTCATAAGCATATTTAGGAATGTTGAATGGACAACCCACCATGCAATAACGGCAACCCGTACAGATATCTGGGTCGTAATGCACGATGCCTGTTTTTGGATCTTTGGTGAGCGCAGAAACAGGGCAAACAGAGACGCAGTTAGGATCAACACAATGCATACATTGTTTTTTAATGTAGGCGTAACCGTCTTTTTCCTGATCTTTATGCAAGCCTGAACCATCGCTCCAAACTTGAATCACGTTGTTGGTGTATGGCGTCAGTTTGTCATTATTTGACCATGTTTGAGGTCCAACAGGATTGCGCTCAGGATGGTTAATATCCTGACACTTGGTGACGCACGCCTGACAACCGACACAGAGTGTCGAGTCATACAACATACCCAACGCATTCGGAATTGGCGGCCTATTTTCCGCTCCCGCCAAGCTCGGCGAAGTGGTGCTTGCAAGCAGCGCCCCCCCAGCTGAGAGCTTAAGGAAATTTCGTCTATCCATGGTTATTCTCCCCGTGAGTTGGTATCATTTTGACGCTTTTGACGCCCTAACTCACGTACAGCCATCACACTGACACCCGCCACCAGACCGACTACACCACCGATTAAGCCCACGGCAGTTGCAGAAACTTGTCCACCTTCTTTGTTATTCAAATCCGGTTTTTCGGAACGTGGTGTTTGGTTTTCCACATTCGCTAATTGGTGGATACCTTTGTGGAAGCCCACATTTTCTTCGTTACAGCCGTAGCATGGATGCCCGATAGCCACTGGCCACACGCCGCCAACGTCGCAAAATTGCAAGGTTGAACAGTTGCCGTAAGTTTCTGGCCCTTTACAGCCTAAATGGTATAAACACCAACCTTCACGATGACCAGCATCACCGAACTCTTTTGCGAAGCGCCCCGCATCAAAGTGTGGACGGCGTTCACAGTGTTCATGAATTAATCGACCGTACGCGAACATTGGACGATTTTTGCTATCCAATGCTGGTGGACGGTTATAGGTGATCAGGTGAGCAACTGTTGCTAAGAAGTTATGTGGGTTTGGCGGGCAACCCGGAATGTTGATAACGGTTTTATCTTTGATAACTTCATTTAAGCCAACCGCGCCGGTAGGGTTATCCCCAGCGGCCGCAACCCCGCCCCAAGAAGCGCAAGATCCGATAGCAATAATCGCAGCCGCACCTTCAGCAGCCATACGGATATGCTCAACGATAGGTTTTCCGGCCACCATGCAGTAGATGCCATCATCTTTCAGTGGAATCGAACCATCGACCACTAAAACATATTTACCTTTATATTTTTCAATAGCATTGTGCTTGTTCTCTTCAACCTGCTCACCAAAAGCCGCAGAGAGAACTTCGTGATATTCGAGAGAAATGGTATCGAGAATTAAATTTTCGAGGGTTGGGTGAGTCGCACACAGCAACGATTCTGTGCATCCTGTACACTCTTGAGCACCAATCCAAATGACGGGTGGACGTTCTGGATCACTCACCGCATCAGCCATTTGAGCGGCGGCTTTTCCACTTAACCCCATTGTCGCAGCAAGCGCTGTACACAACTTCATAAAGTCACGGCGATTAATGCCATGGGGAGAAAGAATAGAGTTATCTCCTGCCATTTCTATTTCCTATTATGAGTGGCTTAGAGCCTATTTATTAGGCTATTTTTCTTTACGATTTTGCATTCAAAAAATAAATAAAATCCGCCACATATTAGAAATATGCATAGGAATTTAGGTATTGTTTGTATTCAAAGTCGCTTTACCAATTACACCTAATAAGCTGAGGCCTTATTAGAATTACCTGATGTGTAAATATAAATGAGATCCTAGTCCTACCGCTTTTTAATCACTTGATCTTCATCAAGAGCCAATAAGAAATTTGGTCTTTTTTAAATTTATGATAGAAAAATCGATTCAGCGATGAGTTAAAAGATTATTTAACTTTTCATGCCGTTTTCAATTTGTTTAAAAAAATGGGAGTTGAAATGTTAAAAAAAGATAACAAAACGTTGTTATATCATGACGTTAAAATAAAAATCACTAGTAAGGTCTTATAGACAGGTATAATTAATCGAATTTCGAGTAACGCCTTATTTCAATAATATCCAATTTAGTAAAAACAAATAAGAATTAATATCAATTATATTAAATACGAATGAATATCAAAAATAAATAAAGCTAAATTTATTCATTAATATATATCTAATGAAAACAAATAAAGTCTGACTATTATTCTTGGTTATTTTTCTTCAATATTGCGGCAGCGATCGCAACTTGCCCCAATGCAAGTCCACCATCCCCCATCGGTAATTGACGAGCATGCAATACCTCAAGAGGCTGCAATTTCTCTATTAGCAAATGACGCAATAATTGGTTGTGCAGAACACCACCAGATAACACCACTTGTTGAATGCCATACCGCTTCGCTTGTTGTAGCGCTAAATCTGCAAATCCTTGCGCCAAGGCTTGATGAAAAGCATGGGCTCGTTCGGCTCTCGGTGCATTATAAGCCAGCCATTCATGCCAGAAAGTGGTTAGATCCAATTGATTACCCACCACTGGCATTGTGACAGGATGCTGCTGAACTGAGCTTTGCAATGCTAACGCTTCTAACTGACAAGCGCCCTCACCTTCCCAACTGGTTTGCGCAGGGCAGATCCCTAACGCAGCTGCGACAGCATCAAATAATCGTCCGGCCGACGAAGCGGTTGGGCAGTTCAGCTTTTTAGCAATCGCTTTTTGTAATAGTGGGTAAGCAAAAGGAGCGAGCGCCGAAGCAATGGGCTTCGCTTGCCAATCAGGCACAAATTTTTCTAGATGAGCCAATAAATTACGCCATGGTTGGCGAGATGCTAAATCCCCACCCGGCATAGCAACAGGCGGTAATCCACCAAGGTGTTGATTAGAGGCATAATCGACAAGTAAGCACTCACCGCCCCACAGCCGGTTATCATCACCGAAACCGAGACCATCCAGTGCCAAACCAATCACTTTTTCATTACCTAACGGGATACCATGTTCTGCCATCACCGCCGCAATATGGGCATGATGATGCTGAATGTGGATCATCGGGATATTCAGCTGCTCACTTAACGAATTACCGTAACGGTGGCTCACATAATTGGGATGCATATCCCCGACTAAATATTCAGGCTTAAATCGATAAATCGACTCAAACAGCGCAATAGATTGCTGATATTGTTGGTAAATATCGATATCGTCTAAATCACCTAAATGCTGGCTCATTACCGCACTTTTATCTCTAAGCAAACAAAAGGTATTTTTTAAATCCGCACCTAGCGCCAAAATAGACGGTGAGTTTTCAAAGCCCGCCGGAAGGTCAATGGCATCTGGCACATAACCTCGGGCTCGGCGTAACATTTCCGCTTTTCCGGCATGGTAACGCACTAAAGAGTCATCCGCCCGTTGAACAATATCGCGATTATGCATCAGCCAAATATCTGCGATATTCGCTAAATCCATGAAAGCCGCTTGCTCCGCGAGTACCGGAGGTTTGCCCGATGCATTCCCAGAAGTCATCACTAATGGCTTGTTCACCTGCGCCATCAGCAAATGCTGCAGTGGGTTGGAAGGCAGCATCATCCCGACTTCTCGTAGATGTGGAGCTATATTTTCACTTAAGACACTATTTTCCCATGCCTGAATAAGCACAATCGGTGCGGCCGCACTTTCAAGTAACGCACGTAGACTTTCTGTGACCTCGACGCCTTGGTCTTTTAGCCAGTCTAGGGATGGGATCATTACCGCCAGAGGTTTGCTGGGACGGTGTTTGCGTTGACGTAATTGTTCAACTGCATGGAAATTAGTGGCATCACAAGCAAGATGAAAACCGCCAAGACCTTTAATGGCAGCAATTTTGCCATTCAATAAATCATTTGCCGTTTGTTCTAAGGCTTGATGGTGAACCGCCAGAACCTTGCCATTCTTGTCACACAGCTGGATTTCAGGACCACAGGTTGCACAAGCATTTGGCTGTGCATGAAAACGTCTGTCTGCTGGGTTTTCATATTCTTGCTGACATTCCGGGCATAAAGGAAATGCCGCCATTGAGGTATTGGGTCGGTCATAGGGCATTTGACGAATAATCGTAAAACGGGGGCCGCAATGGGTGCAGTTTGCAAACGGATAATGATAGCGACGATTCGCAGGGTCAAAAAGTTCGTCGCGGCAGGATTTGCAAGTTGCAGCATCGGGGATAACTTGAGTATCCATGCGTCCTGCGCCACTGTGGCGAATCGTGAATTTTTCGGGTAACTCATCCCATTGAAAAGGCAGGGATTGAATAGACTCAATATGTGCAAGCGGTGGGCAATGTTGGTATAAAAGTTGGGTAAATAAAGGAATATCCGCAGTCTCTAGTAGGCGAACCAGTACACCTTCACCATCATTACAGACGTCGCCGTTCAAGGCGCATTGATGGGCGAGTTGCCAAACATAAGGTCGGAATCCAACCCCTTGAACCTTTCCTTTGATACGTAACTGTATGCCGTTTTTCACTCGAATGCCCTCTGGTGACTAAGGTTCTATTCTCGCGCTTCTACGTATAAATAACCTGAGTTCAGATCAAAAAATGGCAGAGTTTTAGTCTCGATATATTGACCAAAACCCTGCCATTGTCTTTTATGCTTGAATACTAAGGGAGCTCAACCGATAACAGGAAAATACCTGAATACTCATCCGGAGCGAGATCTTTAGTTTTTCTTAATGTGCTGGAAACATCAAAAGTTTGTTTCACAAACGAATCTACCGAAAGTACGGTTGATGGTGCGCCATTGACTTTAATTTCAGACTCTAGCCCATCAGCCATAAAAATGAAGTTATCATTATCTAATCCTGCGACAGCAGAAATTTTAACATCCGTTGGATTTGTGCAGCTGATCGTAAAGTTTTCTCTCACAGTATGACCATTCATCGAGCTATTGGATAATGTGCCGTGGTCGATATAGTCTGGACCTTCAATATCACAGTTAGTAATAGCAGGGTCTAACGGTGAACAGAGAATTATTGGGTTATCTGCGGTTTGCTCACGCTGCATTTTTTGTCGATACAAAATACCTAGATTGAAGCAATATCCAACTCCAGGCCTTCTCGGATAAAACTGCCAACGTCCCGGAATTTGCCTATTTAAAACGTTATCTTTTTCTAATGCTCTAGCCACTTCACTGAACGTAACGGGGCTTTCGTCCCACGAACTTCGCTCTCTTAATCTCACGGAGTGAGTATCAAAGTTAACAATGTGTGAGTTACCCGCACCATACCCACCATCTGCATAGGTTCCCCAAGATCCTAACTCTATATCACAAGGACAACTGCCTGTCGTTTGCACAGCCATTGGGCGATTATCGTGTTGTAAGTCCCCGCGTAAAATATATCGTGTGTCCATCCATGCGCCATAGTCAGTAACAAGCTCACCTTGCGCTGCAAATTCAGCCCGCGCAAATTGAAAAGACGATATCGCTAACAAACAGATAAGAATAAGTTTTTTCATAATATCCTTAACAACCGAGTTATTCGTAATAGATATTAAAAGTGGTGGTGGCGCTAAAATCCCCGAGTTTAATGCTTTTATTTTTGATTGCGTCTTCTTCCCCCAAAATGGAAGCTTTAAGCGGGATCACGCTAGGGAATTTATTACCGTTCATTCCAACAATAGGGTATTGGCTATTAATATCCACATTGCCATTATCGCTACTCAATACGATGGCATAGCCCAAATCACCGGGGTCACCATCAATTCGCAACGAACCTTTAATTTTCGGGTTACTACTCCCCGTAAACGACATCGAAAATGAAAAATCAGGCAAAAACTCACACTCAGATAGTGTAATCTCAAAGACTTCGGAGATATCTCTTTGACGATAAAGGTCTTTATCATTGACCTCATGAAATGGCACCACAAGCTCCTCGCCACCATTGACTATACAAGGAATGGCGTGTCTCAATACTCCAGAAAAATTCACCTCATCCGCGAACGCATTCCCAGAGAAATAAAGTAATAGAGTAAAGAAGATTATCTTCATGGATAAGCAACCGTTAATGTCGCACTGGCAGTAAACTCCCCCGGCTCGACAGAGGCTGAACTTGAGCTACTTTTCACTAATGCCGCCTTCAAATCAGGTGTTCTATAGTCAGATTCATAGGTGTATACAAACGTATCGTTCACTCTTAATGTTTTTGAATCATGATAAATTTGCAGTGCAATGTCTCTTTGCTCATTAATTACTAATAAATCATTATCAAAGTAAGATTTTTTGCCTTCAAAACTAAAAACCACATCCGTTCCTGAAGAGATGTTGTCACATTCCCATTCAAAATCGATATCTTCTATATATTTTGTACCATCTTTGGTCGGCACTAACGAAACCACCAAGTCATCACCAAAATCCACCTCAATCGGGCGATTATTATTGATGACACATGGCGTTCCCTCTATCAAATTTCCTCTAAAGCTCACTTTGACAGCCAGTGCCGTACTTGTGTATGCCAGAAATAAAACGAATGATAATAAGAGCTTTTTCATAAGATAATACCTTAATGATATCCTACAGTTAGTGTTGCAGCAGTAGAAAACTCACCTCCAACAGGTCTTATCCCATTAGCCAGTGCCAGTTTTGCGGTTAAAGAGGGTAAGGACTGAATATTATCAATCTCATATCGAGAACCAATATTCATCGGTTGATCACCAATATATAACTTGTAGTGGTTTAATAAATTTGGCCACCTGAACAGAGGTGATATGCTCACCTCAGAACAACACAGGTGCCTTAATGAAAAAACGAAATTTCAGTGCAGAATTCAGACGTGAATCAGCCCAGCTGGTTGTGGATCAGAACTATACAGTTGCAGATGCCGCGAAAGCCATGAATGTCGGGCTTTCCACCTTGACGCGGTGGGTAAAGCAATTACGGGACGAACGGGCAGGCAAAACACCGAAAGCATCCCCTATCACGCCGGAACAAATTGAGATACGTGAGCTGAAGAAAAAAATTCAACGTATTGAAATGGAAAACGAAATATTAAAAAAGGCTACCGCGCTCTTGATGTCAGACTCCCTGAACAGGTCTCGGTGATCGGGAAACTCAGAGCGCATTATCCTGTGGCCACTCTTTGCTGCGTGTTCGGAGTTCACCGCAGCAGCTATAGATACCGGGAAAACCGGCCTGACAATCCGGACGGCAGGAGAGCCGTATTACGTAGTCAGGTTCAGGAGCTGCACGGCCTCAGTCATGGCTCAGCAGGTGCAAGAAGTATCGCTGTAATGGCAACACACAGGGGCTTCCGGATGGGACGATGGCTTGCCGGACGGCTAATGAAGGAGATGGGGCTGGTGAGCTGTCAGCAGCCTGTTCACCGGTATAAACGTGGCGGTCATGAACACATTGCTATCCCGAACCACCTTGAGCGACAGTTCGCAGTGACAGAGCCCAATCAGGTATGGTGCGGCGACGTAACGTATATCTGGACCGGTAAACGCTGGGCATACCTGGCCGTTGTACTCGACCTGTTCGCAAGGAAACCCGTGGGCTGGGCAATGTCATTTTCTCCGGACAGCAAACTGACAACCAAAGCGCTGAAAATGGCATGGGAAATACGAAATAAGCCATCCGGGCTCATGTTCCACAGTGATCAGGGTAGCCACTATACAAGCAGGCAGTTCCGACAGTTACTGTGGCGATACCGGATAAAACAAAGTATGAGTAGGCGTGGTAACTGCTGGGATAACAGCCCGATGGAGCGCTTCTTCAGAAGTCTGAAAAATGAGTGGGTGCCGGTGACCGGCTACATCAGCTTCAGTGAAGCAGCCCATGCAATAACGGATTATATCGTCGGGTATTACAGCGAAGTCAGGCCGCATGAATATAACGGTGGATTACCACCAAACGAATCAGAAAACCAATACCGGAAAAACTCTAAAACCGTGGCCAATTTTAGTTGACCACTACAACTTGATATTCAAACCTGGTGTATCCGCGACTTTCAAACTGTTTAAATCTTCGCCCTTATCCCCTTCAAAAGCGAGGTACAGCTCATCAAATCGCGAATCACAACTTAAACTATAAGGAATTGCTTCTGTGTATTTACCTGACTCAATTTGCCCAATAACGATGTCATCGCCAAAATCTACATAGATATCTTCGTTATCATTCAACACACATCCGCCAGACAAAACATTCACTCTGACCGTCACAAACTTCCCATCCGCAAATGCAGTCACAGATAAAAAAAACAGTAAACTAAGACAAAACAGGTTCTTAAATTTAAACATTCGATTTATCCATTTCTCTCATTTGCTTATGGAATTAGTTAGCCGCTTGCGCGTGACACTCTGTTGCAGAACAGACAAACGGAACATCAACCTGACCGCCGTAGTCATTGATATAGTTAATCACTGGCGATGAACCTAATTGATCTGCAGTAATTGACAGTTTTTGCTCAGCAAATGGAGCAACGTCTACAGCAACAAAGCTTTTTGCTTTCTCTGCGTTAGCACTTTTTCTAATGTTGTTTAATACCACGTAGTAAGCCGTTGGGTTTTTGGCATAAATAGCGCCATCTTTTTTGACTAACACTAATTTATTCTGCCACGGTGCATTTTTCATTTGAGTGGAATCAACCGCTAAAGAAGCTGGACGATAGAACAACTTAACGCGTGTTTGTAATGCAATTTGCAGTACGTTAGATTTTTTACTTGTCGGTGGAATTTCTCTTAAATTAAAGAAAAATAAACTTTCTCTATCTTGAGGTAATTTCACTATGTCTGGTAAAGCTTCAATACGTAATTGGCTTGTTTGTCCTGCATTAATTCTTTGGATTGGTGGCAAAATCGTAAAATAAGAGGTTAGCTTTTCGCCTTTCTCATCTTGAAACCAACCCTGAGCCAAATAAGGCAGTTGGTTATTTTTATTGCTTACCGTTAATGAAACAGAATTGCTATCGCCATTATAAATAATACGCGTTCTGTCCATTGAAATTGCAGAATAAGCATTCGCAGTCACGAAGCAGCTAAGTAATAATACGGATAATTTTTTCATCATAAACATTAGCCTTCTTTTAAGATTATTATTAATTAATTACATGGTAAGAGCAGTTTGTCGTAAATATTATGCTCTTCGATATTTTGTGGGAATGTAATCGTACATTCAGAACCTTGCCATGATACTGTCATTGTCTCACCCGGCTTTATTCCACCGATGTAAGCTTCACCTTGGTCACCCACAATACCTGTTGTCTTGCCTGCATTATTTTTAATATCCGCAGCAAATGGTGGGTAACTTCCATCTTGTAATCTCAACGTCACCATCATTTTGATCCCAGAAATAACATCAAAACTACGATAACCTATTGCACCTTCAGTGAGTGTGGTTTGTGTTACGGAATCCGCAATCTCAACATTCTTAGGTAATTTATTAATATCAACAACAACGTCTGTCTTATAGTAGCTATTAATATCAGGAACAACGACTTTTCCAGAACCACTTGAGCGTAAATGTGTACCATTATATTTTACTGGAACATCTTTAACGCCATTTGTATCAACAAAAACTCGTGTTCCCCCTGTTGATGTGACTGGGTGCATGCCTATTCCGTACCCCGTCAATGTCATGCCGCCTTGAACATTCGCAGATAATGACATTGAGTTATTACTTATATAGTTATAGCTGGTATTAAAGTCATTCATATTACCTTTATGGCTATAATAACTACTAAATATTCCGCTATGTCGATTATTACCGACAGAAAGTGAAAGGTTATCTTTATTTTCAAGACGCTCATTCATTGTCACTTTATTCGTATTATCATTCTTACCGTTATACGTTGAATAATTGACATAAGTTCCTGATGCTAATGGAACTGAAAGGCTGACATAAACTCCATTATCTTGATAACCCTGCATTTTGCTATTAAACATATTGATAGACAGACCGATATTATGAAACTTGCTAGTATCAAAATACTTCGAGAACGTCATGTTATAGCGATAACTATTTGGGCGGTTCCAATAGGTTTGGTGCGTGTAATTTAAATTTACGGATGAACGCCAATCAGTAAAGTTTTTACTTAGTGATGCAGAATAAGAGCCTTTATTGTGTCCTGCATACATAATATCTTTTTGGTCATTATAAGTGAGGAAATCACTCATCGTCATAAATTCACGATCCATAAAACGGTAAGCGGATAATTGAATTTGACTATTACTTCCTTCGAAACTTTTATAATAATCGACTTTAAATGCTTTGCCTTTTAAGGTCGGCCCATCTGTCAGTGCGGCGATTGAATGATTGAATGAGAACGAAATTGCACCAAATCGAAATAAATCACGTCCAACACCAGCAGCAAAAGAGTTAAATCGACTACTATTTAGCGCACCACCAAAAACTGACCAACCATTGCTAATACCCCATGAAACCTCGCTTTGTGTGAAAGCATCCCCCATGACATGACGATCCATATCTGTTGGTCTACCCGCACTCACTTTATAGCGCACAGAACCTGGACGAGATAAAAAAGGAATATTTCCAGCTTCAACTTCAAACTCCGAAACACGCCCGTCGCTCTCTTCAACTCTGACTTGTAAAGTCCCTGAAATACCGCTATTTAAATTTTGAATTCTAAATGGACCCGCAGGAACTAAACTTTCGTAAATAACGCGTCCATCTTGGCTAATTTTGACTACCGCGTTCGTTTCTGCAAAACCCGTTACCTCTGGTGCATATGAACGTAAGCTTGGTGGCAACATATTGTCGTCAGAACGTAATGAAACCCCAATAAACTTGAAACTATCAAACAAATCTGTTTGCAGAAAATCCTCACCGAGGGTTAATTTCGATTTTAAGCTGCGAATAGCTCGATAAGCATAAATATTGGTCCATTTAATCTCATGAGCATCATCAACTCGACTATTCTGCGCATGGTTATATGAACCTTGCCAAAAACCTCGTAAACGCCAGCTATCGAAGTTAGCGCCGACGGCCCCTAATCCTGAAAGGAAAAAAGTATTGTTCGATTTGTTATCACCTAAACTACGGTTATATTGTGAGGTCAGATTATAGTCAAAAATAATACCTTTAATGCCATCTTCCCAACGAGATGCTGATTCCCAGTCGTTGGCGGAATATTCCTGATAGCTTTTCGGAATATTAATAATTAATGTTCCGGTCGATAAATTAGGTGTTACTGACATTCCTTCTAGGCTAGCAATATCTAAACACTCTAAACCATCAATGGTATTCCACTGTAATACACTTTCAGCTTCCGAATTTAAGTCAAATTTCTCGACAATTTCATCCGTTAAACACGCTTGCGATTTTTCTTCATAACTCACAACGGTTATTTTCTGCTCAGGTATATATGCGTTATTTATACTTAGTTTAAAGGGGTAAATGCCAGGAACAATATAAAGATCTTGTGAAAAAACTGCCAAATTAATATTTTCTCTATCTTCTGCGTTCAATATATTAATATTGAAGTCCACTGCCTCTTCAGAGAGAGCAATTAATGGATTCAGCAGTAATAAAGATACCGTGATGAGTTTTTTCATGAATTTATTTTTTATTAACATTTAAAAACACAGAACACATAATTTTATTATTAACTTTTTTCATTACGATGTCCTTAAATTTTAATAAATTTTCTAAGCTGAAGTAATGATTGCTCTCATTACTTCAGCTTACCGTTAATAACTAATGCATTAAATTAGTTATACGACAATACGAAATCAGTTACCGCTTGGAATTCACCCGCAACGATATCAACTGGAGCTTCTGGTTTACCTTGGCTACCTAAACCTTTCACGTATGCAGCAAATTGCAGGGTGTTAGTTGTGCCTTGCAGTTTGTGCTCAGATTTAGTGACTTCATTTAATACGATTGGGTCATTATTGCTATCTACGATCTGGATACCCGCACCTGCAGCAGTACCTGTAATAGCTAATAGTGATTTAGGGTCATTTGTAGCGGCCGCACCTGAAAATGTAATATTCACGGAATCACCTGTTTCTACAGTACAGTCAATTAATTTAATATCGAACATAACTGGTGAAGATTGACCGTCTGAAGTACCACCATTTTTTAATACCACATCAGCGATTTGGCCTAAATCTACAGTTTGGTCAATAGAAGATGGGTCAATAGAACAAGGTGCAGTGATGATGCTACCAGTGAAAGTGACTTTACCATTACCGTGGTTAACTGGCGCTGCGTTCTGATGAATCCCCTAATGATTTTGGTAAAAATCATTAAGTTAAGGTGGATACACATCTTGTCATATGATCAAATGGTTTCGCGAAAAATCAATAATCAGACAACAAGATGTGCGAACTCGATATTTTACACGACTCTCTTTACCAATTCTGCCCCGAATTACACTTAAAACGACTCAACAGCTTAACGTTGGCTTGCCACGCATTACTTGACTGTAAAACTCTCACTCTTACCGAACTTGGCCGTAACCTGCCAACCAAAGCGAGAACAAAACATAACATCAAACGAATCGACCGATTGTTAGGTAATCGTCACCTCCACAAAGAGCGACTCGCTGTATACCGTTGGCATGCTAGCTTTATCTGTTCGGGCAATACGATGCCCATTGTACTTGTTGACTGGTCTGATATTCGTGAGCAAAAACGACTTATGGTATTGCGAGCTTCAGTCGCACTACACGGTCGTTCTGTTACTCTTTATGAGAAAGCGTTCCCGCTTTCAGAGCAATGTTCAAAGAAAGCTCATGACCAATTTCTAGCCGACCTTGCGAGCATTCTACCGAGTAACACCACACCGCTCATTGTCAGTGATGCTGGCTTTAAAGTGCCATGGTATAAATCCGTTGAGAAGCTGGGTTGGTACTGGTTAAGTCGAGTAAGAGGAAAAGTACAATATGCAGACCTAGGAGCGGAAAACTGGAAACCTATCAGCAACTTACATGATATGTCATCTAGTCACTCAAAGACTTTAGGCTATAAGAGGCTGACTAAAAGCAATCCAATCTCATGCCAAATTCTATTGTATAAATCTCGCTCTAAAGGCCGAAAAAATCAGCGCTCGACACGGACTCATTGTCACCACCCGTCACCTAAAATCTACTCAGCGTCGGCAAAGGAGCCATGGGTTCTAGCAACTAACTTACCTGTTGAAATTCGAACACCCAAACAACTTGTTAATATCTATTCGAAGCGAATGCAGATTGAAGAAACCTTCCGAGACTTGAAAAGTCCTGCCTACGGACTAGGCCTACGCCATAGCCGAACGAGCAGCTCAGAGCGTTTTGATATCATGCTGCTAATCGCCCTGATGCTTCAACTAACATGTTGGCTTGCGGGCGTTCATGCTCAGAAACAAGGTTGGGACAAGCACTTCCAGGCTAACACAGTCAGAAATCGAAACGTACTCTCAACAGTTCGCTTAGGCATGGAAGTTTTGCGGCATTCTGGCTACACAATAACAAGGGAAGACTTACTCGTGGCTGCAACCCTACTAGCTCAAAATTTATTCACACATGGTTACGCTTTGGGGAAATTATGAGGGGATCTCTCAGCGCTGCGTTCGCACCAAAACCAATTAATGTCGTTGCTGCGATAGCCATAAGAGTTTTATTTAATTTCATTAGATGAATCCTCGATTAAGTCGTAATTTAAAGAAAAAAGATAATAAGAAGTTCTGTAATTAATTATTAATTACAATAGAAGCTTAAATTTCAGATACGAAATATAGATAAATATACTTAGGTAAAACCACGATATATTTATGAATACGGTAATTAAATCTTTTTGCCTTTTGAGCTTTGGTTCACACAAATACTATAATTACACTTAAAAGCTGTAAAGTCGCCATCACCTATCGAAAACAAGAGGTTCAATAGGCAGTTATTTTTTGACACATTTACTCATATTACGATTATTTTGATATGTTAAAAATCAATTAGTTACAAATAATGTGTCATTAATTCATACTTAACAACATTTCTTTCACATATATCGGACATTACTTTTTTGCAATTCGTTACATCTTTGACGTGTATTATTATCAGCAATTATCCAATTACCACAATTTAGCGTAATAGTTTTTTGCATTTTTAATCCAAATTTATATGTATCAAAAAGAAAATGGTTAATTCTAATTTATCTCCATCCGCTATTTTTTCTAATAAATAAGAACTCAGTCTCATTTATTAGACATAATGAGAATTATTCAATGTGGATAAAATATATTCTGGTCTAATCAGTGATTCATTAAGGTACTATTTCACACTCAAATATGATGACCATAGTGATTATTTCAGTGATGGATTGACTGGTATATAAGAATAGCTAGGTAGGAAATTAGAATGGCAAATGCTCTTTAGGTAAAAAGAAACACAAAGGCTCAAATGCATTCATTGAGCCTTTGCTAAAACAGTGGTTAGCCTTTCATGCTAGGTTCACTATCTTCATTGATGGCAGGTTGTTTCACTTCAAACTTCTTCGGTTGCTCGGCTGGCTTAGTGGTTTGTAGGTCGCGAATATTCTTTTGCACCGCGATAGAACCAAACATACATAAAAAGAAAGCAATGCCGTAAAAACCTTTTTCACTTGGTAATAGTTCCGCGTTGTACAGCCCCACAGCCATTAAGGCGATAGATGCAAAGAACGCCACCATACAAGCAATGTAATACGCTTGGGTCGTTGGGATATTATCCATTTTATCTCGCACTGTTTTCTGGACTGAAATTGAAGAAAACAGCCCCAGTAATAAAATTGCAAAGTAATACCCTTTTTCATTTAACTGCATCTCAGAGCGCCATAGCCCAATAAGATACACTGCAATCCCACCAATCACCGCAATCCAAGAAATCAGATGAAATGCATTAAAGCCCGAAAATTCATTATCTAGTGAAGTATTATCCTTCATATGAGTAACCTTTCCATAAGTTAAATTGGAACTCATCCTACCTTAGATAATTTGACTTTAATAGTCATTACAAGGTGACAATCATAGTGTGTAGTTAAAATAGGATTAACTGCAATACATTGATTTTATTTTTAATTATTCATTACAAACTCATAAACAACGCATTAAATGCGTTAAAAGCAAAACCATCAGAAGCTATTTCGTATTATTCCGAATGGCTTACTTAAATAACATTTTGATTTAACGCTAGCCGATAAATTGCTAGCTAACTTTAGTTCACACCGATTAAGATTGAATTCTCCCAGACAACCTGAGAAGCAAGATGACTACCACTTTTATAATTGTTCCTGGCTATACCAATTCCGGTTCTCAACATTGGCAATCCTATATAGAAAGAAAATACCATAATACTGTGCGCGTCATTCAGGATGACTGGAACGCCCCTAACCATAAATGGATAGAGCGCCTAAACGAGGTGGTTCAAAATACAGAGGGTGAATTGGTGCTGATTGGACACAGTTGCGGAGCTGTTTGTGTGGCGCAATGGGCGAGCCAATTTCCCAACCATCGAGTAAAAGCGATGATCCTCGCTACCCCTGCGGATGTTGATTCCCCTTCTGCCCTACTCGATATTCAACAGCAGCGACCGCTACCCAGCAAAAAGCTTCCAAGCCCTTCTTTGCTTATTTATACCGATAATGATCCACATCTTGGCACCGAAAAAGCCCATCAGCTTGCCGAGATATGGGGCAGCCAACTTATGTTGGTTAAAGGCGGTGAGCATTTAAATACTGATGCAGGATATGGCGAATGGCATGAAGGCGAGCGGTTGATTGAAGAGTTTGTGGGGAGAGGGTTTGTGGGCAGATAGGGTTTGTGGGCAAATAGTTTTTACCCGTGCTTCAGACACAAAAAAGCCACTTCTTTCGAAGTGGCTTTTTGCGCTGATTTAACAGCTAAAATTTGGTGGCCCCTACTGGACTTGAACCAGTGACCAAGCGATTATGAGTCGCCTGCTCTAACCAACTGAGCTAAGGGGCCAAAGTGGTGCCGATTATACGTGCTGTTTTGGTGAAGGTCTAGTATTTCAAAACTATATGGTGAATTTGTATCCAAGCCATAGCATCAGCCTATAATTCAATGGCATGGCATCATCAAAAGCCATCATTCCCATCTTAATTATCGGATTTTAATCTAGGATTCCATTCTTTATTAGAACGCCATTTATGAACAAACCTGCGTTAACGACTACCCTATAGTAAATAATCGGGCGTAAAGATTGAGTTTTCCCATTCTAATTTATTAAGCATTCTTTGTTCAATTGATTGATATAAAACAATAATTTTATACTTCATATAGAACATGATGATATTAGACAAACAGTTATAGGACGATAATGATGAAAAAAGTACGTGCAGTTCAATATGGTTGTGGAAAGATGGGCAAATTTCTCATCCGTTACCTACAAGAACACGGTGCTGAAGTTGTGGCGGCTTTTGATATCAACCCGGCCGTGATTGGCAAAGACATTGGTGAAATCGCAGGCACGGCGCTAACTGGTGTGAAAATCCAGCCTCTGAATGAAGCCGATAAAGCCCTAGAAACCTTAAAACCCGACGTGGGAATTATTGCTACCCTCAGCACCATGGCAGACTTAGAAGATGCATTCTCCCTCTTCGCTCGACATGGCGTGAATGCAATCTCAACGGGTGAAGAAGCTCTTTATCCGTGGAACTCTTCCCCTGAAATCACTGAAAAACTCGATGCTTTAGCGAAAGCGAATAACTGCACTTTAGCAGGCAGCGGATACCCAGATATGTTCTGGGGCGTGCTTATCGATACCTTGGCGGGTTCTATGCACAAACTGGTCAAAATCAAAGGCTCTAGCTGCTATAACGTGGAAGATTACGGTATCGCACTGGCGAAAGGTCACGGTGCAGGCTTAACCGTCGATGAATTTAATCAGCAAATTGGTAACTATAACGACCTGCCATATGCGGTTATCGCTGAGAAAATTGAGAGCGGGGAATATGCGCCACCATATATGTGGACACAAAATGGTTGGCTGTGCAGCCGTTTAGGTCTGACTATTACCAATCAAACTCAGCGCTGCGTACCGCAAATTGCCAAAGAAGATATCTATTCAGACACCTTAAAAATGACGGTGAAAAAAGGCGATGTATTAGGATTGTCTGCGGTGGTAATCACTGAAACAGCGGAAGGCGTCACCTTAGAAACGGAATGTATCGGTAAAATTTTAACGGCGGATGAGTGTGACAAAAACAGTTGGCAGCTAATTGGTGAGCCAGATACGGCGATTGAAGTGAATAATCCTGCAACCGTGGAATTAACCTGCGCAAACTTGGTTAACCGTATCCCAGCGCTGATCAACAGCCCTGCGGGCTACACCACCACGGAAAAAATGCCAAATAACGTGTATATGACCAAACCAATGCACGAATATTTATAATTAAATGATTTAATCAAACATTAATCATATAGCCCACATCTCGTGGGCTATTTTTTGACTTAGCGAGGCTTTGTCATCTGCCATTCTAAGTGGCGACGCACTGCCGGCCACTCATTATTTAAGATGCTATAAACGCAGGTATCTCGTAGCTCACCCGTACGAGTTAGCATATGGTTACGTAAAATCCCATCGAGTTTTGCCCCTAAACGCTCAATCGCTTTACGGCTTTGATGATTTAAAAAGTGCGTTCTTAGCTCCACGGCAACACATTCTAATTCTTCAAACGCATGTTTTAACAACAAGTATTTAGCTTCTGTGTTGATTGGTGTGCGCTGGGCTTCAGTGCCATACCATGTCGCCCCGATTTCTACACGGCGAACCCCTTGATCGATGCGCATATACGAAGTCATACCAACGGCTTTGCCTGTCGGCTTGTCAATAATCGCGAATGGCACCATCTCTTTTTGCTCAAAACGCGCAAGGCGCATGTCGACATCTTTCGCGACATTTTCCGGTTCAGGTACCGAGGTATACCACAGGTGATGCAACTTATCTCGTTCAATAATCTCAGCATAAACAGCATCATGGTGATGGGTTAATGGTTCTAATCGAACATGGTTGCCTTCTAAGGTGACAGCTTGGCAAATCTCTTTCATCGGCGTATTTCCTGAATAACTCGGTTGTGTGGAGTGAAAACCATCAAATTATGATGTAAATAACCATTCTTCTTTGTTGTAACCATTTTTTATGACAGAAAAATAAAACAAAAGAAATAGTCCTGTAAGTTTAATTATTCCTCGTAAAACATATGATAAAAATCACAATTTTTTAACATTATTCTTAATTCAATTGTCCATTAGGCTACAGTTAACTCATCTGACCTGTTATTAATAGTCCCAAATGGGAGCCAATATGAGCAATTTTCCACATCTTTTTACCCCACTTGATTTGGGGCATACCGTTCTTAAAAACCGTATTTTGATGGGTTCAATGCACACCGGCTTAGAAGAGCATCCTCAAGGAAGCCAGCGCCTTGCCCACTTTTACCGACTTCGTGCAGAGAATGGGGTCAGCCTGATTATTACCGGCGGGATAGCCCCGAACCCTGAAGGGGCTTTAGCATCTCATGGCGCTATATTGAATCATCAAGACCAATTGCCATTTCATCAGCAAATCACCGATGCGGTGCATCAGGCGGATGGCAAAATTGCGTTGCAGATCTTGCACGCAGGTCGTTATGCCCTGCACCCAGCGTTGGTGGCGCCTAGCCCGATTAAATCAGAAATTACTCCATTTCCCCCTCGCGAATTAACTGCCGATGACGTCCAGAGAACCATCGATGACTTCGTGAACACCGCTAAACTTGCCCAGCAAGCGGGCTACGATGGGGTCGAAGTGATGGGATCGGAAGGTTATTTAATCAATCAATTTATTACATCCCGCACCAATCATCGAACTGATGAATGGGGTGGAAGCTACCAAAATCGTATCCGTTTTCCGCTAGAAATCGTTAAACGCATTCGCCAAACGGTTGGGAAAAATTTCATTATTATCTATCGTTTATCCATGCTTGATCTTGTCGAAGGGGGATCAACGTGGGATGAAATCGAGCTATTGGCTAAAGAGATTGAAAGTGCGGGAGCCACCATGATCAATACGGGGATCGGCTGGCATGAAGCCCGTGTACCGACCATTGCGACGTTGGTTCCCCGCAAAGCCTTCAGTTGGGTGACGGAAAAATTAATGGGTAAGGTGAATATTCCGCTAATTACCACCAACCGCATCAATGACCCGTTTGTGGCGGAGCAAATCATTGCTAGCGGTCAAGCTGATATGGTGTCCATGGCGCGCCCTTTCCTTGCCGATGAAGCGTTTGTGTTGAAAGCCCAAGATGGTCGCTTTGATGAAATAAACACCTGTATTGGCTGCAATCAAGCCTGCCTTGACCAGATTTTTAATGGCAAACTGGCTGGCTGCTTGGTCAATCCACAAGCAGTACGCGAGATGGACTATCCCAATGAATTAGCAGATAAACCTAAAAAAGTGGCGATTGTCGGCGCGGGTCCAGCGGGACTTTCTTGTGCAATCTATGCCGCCAAACGAGGCCATCAAGTCACGCTATTTGAACGCAGTAACCAAATTGGTGGGCAATTTAATCTCGCTAAACAGATCCCTGGCAAGGAAGAGTTTTATGAAACTTTGCGTTATTTTTCTCGCCAACTGCAACTGCTCAATGTGGATGTTCGACTAGAGCAGCTTGCACAAGCCAACGATTTAACGCAATTTGATGAAGTCATTATCGCCACGGGCGTTATCCCCCGCGCTATCAACCTAGCTGGCGCTGATCATCGCAAAGTGATGTCCTATATTGAGGCTTTAAAACAACCCGATAATGTCGGTAAAAACGTAGCTATTATTGGTGCCGGAGGGATTGGGTTTGATGTTGCGGAACTTCTGACCCAACAAGGGATCAGCAGCAGTTTAGATGATAATAAATTTAACCATGAATGGAATATTGATACCGCCATCACCACTCGAGGCGGGCTTTTCCCGACGAAAAAACAGTTAGAACCAACACCTCGCCACCTCTATTTATTGCAGCGTAAAAACAGCAAAGTCGGTGCTGGGCTTGGAAAAACGACGGGATGGGTACATCGCTTGTCATTAATGAAGCGCGGCGTCCAAATGTTTAATGGTGTCGAATATATGAATGTGGATGATGATGGGCTGCATATTCGCTATCAAGATGAAAATATCTGCCTTGCCGTTGATAATGTCATCCTTTGTGCTGGGCAAGAACCTTATCGCCCATTGAAAGAGCAATTAGAAGAAATTGGCATTCACCCTCATGTGATTGGAGGGGCAGATGTGGCTGCCGAGTTAGATGCCCGCCGTGCCATTGAACAAGGCATGAAAGTGGCTTATCAGTTGTAAGTTTTACTGCTCCATAAAAAAACCCGCTAATTCAGCGGGTTTAAGTTAATGACAAAGAGGGATAAAAGCGTGGTTTTTCCCTCTTTGTGTTATCAGGCGAAAATCAATAAATTGATTTTCCTTGTTAGTTTTACAACCCAAAAGAGCCATTTCCAAACCTGATGGGTTTGTCAGCTTAGTCTTGAGTTTGAGATAACTCAGCATCCGCTTGAGCCAGTTTATCGTCTTCCGATAAACATACCGCCGCAGTGAAAAGCACGTCCGTTGAAGAGTTCAGTGCAGTTTCCGCAGAGTCTTGCAGTACGCCAATCATCACGCCCACTGCAACCACTTGCATCGCTACTTCGTTCGAAATACCGAACATATTACATGCCAGTGGGATCAGTAATAATGAACCACCTGCCACGCCAGATGCGCCACACGCACAAACCGCCGCAACTACGCTCAATAACAGTGCAGTAGGGATATCCACAGGAATACCCAGAGTATGTACCGCTGCCAGCGTTAATACGGTGATGGTTACCGCAGCACCGCCCATGTTAATGGTTGCACCTAGCGGGATAGAAACAGAATAGGTGTCTTCGTGCAGATTCATACGGCGACACATCCCCATGTTCACCGGAATGTTAGCTGCGGAGCTACGAGTAAAGAAGGCTGTGACACCGCTTTCACGTAAGCAAGCGAACACTAGTGGGTATGGGTTACGTTTAATTTTCCAGTAAACAATCAGTGGGTTAACCACTAATGCTACGATGATCATACAGCCCAGTAATACCGCCAATACGTGGAAATAGCCTTTTAAGGTTTCAAAACCGGTTGTTGCAATTGTTGAAGACACTAAACCGAAAATACCTAATGGCGCTAAACGAATAACCACACGAACCAGCTGAGTCACGCTTAACGAAAAATCGTGGATCATGGTTTTGGTGGTTTCATTGGCATGACGCAATGCAATGCCTAAACCAATCGCCCATGCCAAGATACCGATATAGTTCCCTTTGATCAGTGCATCGACTGGGTTAGCGAAAATATTAATCAGTAAGCCTTTAAGCACTTCGGCAATATTACCCGGAGGCGTCAGTTGAGTATCGCCGACAGCTAAAATCAAGCTGGATGGGAACATAAATGAGCCAATCACCGCCACAACAGCCGCGAAGAATGTCCCTAAAATATACAGTACTAAAATTGGGCGAATACTGGTTTTTTGCCCTTGGCGATGGTTAGCAATGGACGCCATAACCAACACCCAAACAAGTATTGGGGCAACGGCTTTTAACGCACTAACGAACAGGTCACCCAGTAAGCCTACGTTTTTTGCTGCCGACGGCCATAACCATGCCAATAAGATACCTGCAATCAAGCCTGCTAGGATTTGTTTGACCAAACTACCTTGACTAATTACTCGCCATAACCCTGCTTTATTTGTATCCATAATAGACCTTTATAATTTATCTTTTTTAGGAATTAAATGTGTTTGCCGAGCCAGTATAAGGAATATTAATCTCCTGAAAAGGCTATTATTCAAAATATACACAATGATTGATTACGGTTAACATTAATTTTACATATCTGTGATCGCAATAGCGTTTTGTTTCTTATAGGAAACAGAGGACATAGAAAATGAGTGAGGGTTTTCAGATAGTTAAAATAAAAAAACACCTCAGATAAATCCAAGGTGTTTTTTTAATTGTATTGATTACTGCGAGTAAGATTTAACGATTGATTAAATAGTCACCAAAATAATCTGCTATTTTTGCCTCGTCTACTTTTAAATTTCCTTTCCAACCGGCCCAAGGCATTTCCATATCAGAACGCCCTTTCGTATTGTTAAGTTGGTTTTCTGCGCTAGTTATATCACCAAAATCGTGCCAACTATCAAGAGACAAAGAGATAAAAGTATTCGGAATAACGCCAATCAATGCGAGTGAATGCAATATCCCGCGTAATGTGTATTTATCACCTTTAATTAATTTTGCCTCAGATAAACGCTTTTCAAATTTTCCAGGAGTTTCATCTTCAGGTGCATTACGTAATAAATCTAATAGTTGATTAAAGACTTTTTTGTCTTCATCGGTAGGCTTTACAGCATCAACATTCAATAAATGTCGTAAATTCAAATACGCATAGCTTGGATTTCCGGTATAAGAATTTCCGTAATATAAGCAGTATTGAAAGTAGCTATCATTAATACAAATATGTTTGTTATAGCTGCTACAGATCCAGCAACAAAAGCATCCAAACAACGCTGGCGGGTTAATGCGCTTTCATGCTTTAAGCTGTGGAGTTTATTCATAATATCTTGATGGTCTGCAAAACATTCAATCTGATTAGCTTGCCATCGAGTATCGTTTAAAAGTGTACGTTCTTTGTCAGATAACAAATCTAATGAGTAAGTGGAAACAGCTCGTTCTCCATCATATTGGCTATTTTCGTATTTATAGAGTTTTCGTAAGACCCGCATGACTTGTTGCACAGAACCTCCTCATCTTTACGCCTATAAATCATTAGATATAAAAAAACTCCCAAAGTCATGATGAACTTATGGGAGTTTTTCTAATTAGGAAAAAGATTATTCGTTAATCAATTTTTTTGCTTCGTTGCGCTTATTCACGATGGTGTTAATCACCAGTGTCAGAGCTAAAATCGCAGCAACGGTACCTAACGAAACCGCGGTAGGAATATGGAAAATATCCATCAGCAACATCTTCACGCCGATAAAGCTTAAAATGATAGCTAAACCGTACTTAAGCATTGAGAATTTCTCAGCAACACCCGCTAATAAGAAGTACATTGCACGTAAGCCTAAAATTGCAAACAGGTTAGACGTTAATACGATAAACGGGTCAGTGGTCACAGCAAAGATAGCGGGAATACTGTCTACCGCAAAGATAACATCGCTGATTTCCACTAAGATCAGAACCAAAATTAATGGGGTAGCAAACAGCAATCCATTCTTTTTAATAAAGAACTTTTCGCCGTGTAACTCATCGGTCATCCGTAAATGTGAACGCACCCATTTAACTAATGGCTTTTCATTTATCGGTGAATCATCTTCTTTAGCAAACGCCATTTTGATCCCCGTAAACAGTAAGAACGCACCGAAAATATAGAGGATCCAGCTAAATTGCGTGACTAACCAGCTACCTGCAAAAATCATAATCGTACGCAGGACGATAGCCCCAAGCACCCCGTAAACAAGTACGCGACGCTGTAAGTTTGCTGGAATAGCGAAGTAACCAAATAGCATTAACCAAACAAACACGTTATCCACGGCAAGGGCTTTTTCTAACAGATAACCGGTTAAGAACGCCATAGTTTGCGTGTTCGCGACTTCAGGTCCAACGGTATCATTAAAGTACCACCACAGACCGCCCGCAAAAATCAGCGATAGAGTCACCCACAAGATGCTCCAGCCCGCAGCTTGCTTCATCGACATCGCCTGACCTTTATGTTTTCCTTGCCAAAACATATCGATGAGTAACATCACAAGGATCATGACAGCAAAGCTGCCCCATAAAATGGGATTTCCAACAGAGTTCATTTTGATTCCTTTAAAAAACAAAAAACGGCTGATATCCAGAAGACATCAGCCGCTTAAACTGTTTTCACCCTAAGTTATCACTATACGGTTGTAAACGATGAGCAAACCTCGCCTTCTGGCAAGGTCTCACTTACAACACAGATAACCTAAGATAAGGAAATTGTGGTGCTCGGTTACCGGGTACAATTGTGTGCACCGTAATGACGATAATCCGACAGAAGAAGTTACTCCCCTTTGCTATGCGCACACAATAAGGTAATTAATCTTAAAAAGCAATGATTAGCTACCAATATGTTCATGCTATTTTTCGTTACCTAAACGTAAATAAACTGGTAAATAGTCAGATTAAATCCTCTTATTCAGCGCCATTCCCATTTTTTGTTATTTTAGAAAGGCAGTGGTTAAGAACCTAAAATGTAAAAATCAGCCGCAATTTAAATGAATTCTCAAAATAAGCTTAAAATTTACTGTTTAGTTATTTTCTGTTTTGTTAAAGTGATCGGGTTTTACACTAACAGCCCGAAGAAACAGCCGCTTTCTTCCGGCATTTACTTAATCCATTTCTGCCCAACAACATGTTTGTTGCTGTGATTGCCGTTTAGGAAACATTAATGGAATTAGTTAGAGAACTTTTTTTCGCCCTTTGGCACCAAGATTACGAAACCTTATCTAACCCATCGTTGATATGGTCGATTTATTTCATGCTGTTCATGATCCTATTATTGGAGAACGGCGTGCTCCCAGCTGCATTCTTACCCGGTGATAGTTTACTGATCCTTGTTGGCGTACTCATCGCAAAAGGTGCTCTTAGCTACCCATTAACCTTAGTGATTTTAACTGCAGGCGCCAGTATTGGTTGTTGGGTCGGTTATATCCAAGGTCGCTGGCTAGGTAATACAAAAATTGTCAAAGGCTGGTTATCACACCTCCCCGAACACTATCACCAGCGTGCCTATGGGCTATTCCATCGTCACGGCTTAGCTGCGCTACTGATTGGTCGATTCCTTGCATTTGTCAGAACATTACTACCAACCATCGCAGGGCTTGCAGGCTTGCAAAATGGGCGTTTCCAACTGTTTAACTGGTTAAGTGGGCTCCTTTGGGTACTAATTTTGACCGCTATCGGCTACGGATTCGGTAAAAGCCCTATTTTCCAGCAATATGAGCATCAAATTATGAATGTCTTGATGCTTATTCCAGTTGGGTTATTAATTTTGGGTCTGATCGGCAGCATTGGTGTTGTCATCAAGAAAAAATTCGCCCGCAAATAAATAGCCGTCACTGAATCAAATCGAACAGCGGGAATATTTAGCGATTCCCGCTTTCCTCTATCTCAATTCGAAATCTATGCCAATTAGTGATTGCACTTAAGCTAAAAAAAGCTATTGTACTATTATTAATGTCATAGGCTATTAAGGTCATACGTTATTAAGGTATTGCGTTATTTTTCTATTGATAGGAGGTTCTACTATGTCGTCCAATCATTCTTCTGAAGATCTACGTGCTGAACTTAAATCACTCGCAGACTCTCTCGAATCCATTCTGAATAGTACTCAAGATAAATCAAAAGAAGAGATCGAAAACTTAAAGGCTAAAGCCCGTGAAGCCCTCTCCTCTTCAAAAGCTAAACTCGGTCAAGCCAGTGATAAAATTACCGAGCAAACCAAAGAAATTGCAGGCCAAGCAGATTGCTATGTGCGTGAAAATCCATGGAAAAGCGTGGGTATCGGTGCAGCCGTCGGTGTAGTCTTAGGCATGCTACTTAGCAAGCGCTAATCATCGCTTATGGAACAGTCGCCACGTCAAGGACCCGCTAAGCGGGTTCTAGATTCTCTGCAAAGAATTGCGGGTATCACCGTTAATATGGTTGAAACCCGCATTCAACTTATTGCAGTAGAATTAGAAGAAGAGAAACTCAACCTTGTTCAGTTATTATTACTCGCAGGGCTGACTCTTCTATTTTCTGCATTTGGTCTGATGTGCCTTATTGGGCTTATTTTTTGGTCTGTAGATCCCGTCTATCGTTATCAAGCTTTCGCGATCACGACCGGAACACTGATTTTACTCGCGATTATCTTTGCTATTTGGACGTTAAAAAAAGCGAAACAGTCCACGCTGCTAAGTGCAACCCGTGAACAACTTCGTAATGACGCTAAAGCATTGGCAGGAACCGATGATGAGCAAAAGTAAACGTCAGTTACTTGCAGAAAGAAAGTCACGCTTAGTCTCTGATATTGAGCTGCAGCGCATCCAGTTATCGGCCAGTAAGAAAGAGTGGCTACAAGCCACAGCTCCTTATGACCGCGCTTGGCAAACCCTGATGACCTTTCGCCCAATTGTTATCGCTGCGACGGGTCTTATCTCTATTTTTACCTTAAAGCACCCCAATCGATTTATTTCACTGAGCAAGAAAGCCATTGCAACTTGGGGACTTATTCGTACCCTAAGAAGCAGCTTAAACAGTTCAAGTCAGAAATAACCCATCTCCTTAAGATAAAAATAATCATTATTTGTCAATATGATAGATAAAAGTGCCCTTTGGCACTTTTTTTCGCACCCAATTATACACATTCAATTTTTTTGTCTATCTTTGTTAATAAGCTTAGCTTTTTATTGAATGAGCTAAGTAATAAGATACGCTCATCCAAGATTTCTAGCCTTTTCGTGCTGAAACTTAGCTTACAACGCGATATATATCGCACTTTATTTATATTTAATGACCGTATTATCTGGAGAGACTCAATGAAAAATTTAGAAAGTGGAGCTATTTTATTAGCACGTATTATGATGCCAATTCTGTTCATCGTTGCAGGTTACGGTAAATTAGGCGGGGCATATGAAGGCACTCAGCAATATATGCAAGCAATGGGCGTCCCAGGCTTTTTACTGCCACTGACAATTTTACTTGAGTTAGGTGGTGGTCTGGCGGTGTTATTCGGTCTGTTAACACGTACAACCGCAATTTTCACTGCTGTGTTCACATTTTTAACTGCAATGCTGTTCCACACGAATTTCAGCGTTGAGCCAAACAGCTTGATGTTTATGAAAAATATGACCATTGCAGGCGGCTACATTCTGTTAGCAGTGACTGGCCCAGGCAAATTCAGTATCGACCATTTATTAAATAAGAAATGGTAATGAGCTCCAACCTCCTCGCCTATAGCGACCTATAGGCAGGGAGTCAACAGTACCCTCAAGTCAACATCCTTTTCCATAAGTTAAATGTCTTTGCACCTCCCATCCGAGGTGCTTTTTTTTTGCTCTTCTCTTTGCTTTTTTACTTTTATTTTCTTTCTTTGCTTTATATCTGCTTCCGTCTTGGCTTTTTTTATTCTTACTTTCTTTTTATTTTCTTTTTTGCTTTTCCGAGTCGCCTCACGAGTGATCTCTAAATAATTCGAGTTGTAGCAAGGCGGCAAGTGAAGTTATCCCTAGGAGCATACACAAGTATGTGACTAGGGTGACTTTATGAAGCCAACACAGCTACAGCTTGAAGTATGACGAGATCACCCCCTAAATAATTTAGGGATTTCTCGGAGGCACCACGACTTCGCCTCCCCCATGCTATCCCGTCGCCACGCCATAATCATATTCGACTCATGACTAAACTCCGCCCCCACCACTTGCAGGCGCCCTTCCTTAATATCTTGCTCCACCAGCGGATATGGCATTGTCGCCACTCCTAGCCCTGCAATCAGCGCCTTGCGCTTATCTTCGATGCTCGATACCGTCAATCTTTGCTGCTTATCCAGCAGTTGCACGGTGATCACCGGGCGCTCACGGGCAGTATCTGCCACCGCAATACCTCGGTATTTCACACGTGTAGTTTCAGAAAGCGGCTCGGGCTCTTGGTGAATAGGATGGTTTGGGCTTGCCACATAAATATGGTTCAGGGTATACAGCACTTTGGAGTTAATTTCAGAGGATGAACGAAAATGCATATCTGGTGCGATAACAATATCCGCACGCCCGGATTCGAGTCGCTCCCATGCCCCTGCTAGCACCTCAGTAATTAAAGAGAGTTGGGTGTCGGATTTCTCAGCCAGTTTATCCACCAGCGGGAATAAAGACTCTGCCGGAACCAGCGCTTCACACACAATCGTCAGGTGAGTTTCCCAACCTTTAGCCAGCGCCTCCGCATCCGAGGTGAGTTTATCGGCGGCTTCAAGTAACACCCGCCCACGCTCTAACAGCATGCGCCCCACATTGGTAAATTTAGTTCGATGTCCTGAACGGTCAAACAAAATAACATCAAGTTCTTCTTCTAACTTCTGCATGGTATAGCTCAATGCCGAAGGAACGCGACCCAGCTCTTCCGCCGCTGCCGCGAAGCTGCCACGCCTATCGATTGCATCCATCACCCTTAACGACTCAAGTGTTAATGCTCTCTCTTTGCTCATGATGTATCTCTTTCAGGAAATTTGAATGATGGAAACAGATTAACTGGCTAACAATTCAACGTCCAGATATTTATTATAACAATATATTACTAGCTATATATTTTGAATGAGGGTTAACCATTATGATGAAATTAAGATCAGTTAACCATTGTGGGAAAGCAGACTACGGTTGGTTACAGGCACGCTATACTTTTTCGTTTGGTCACTATTTTGATCCAGACTTAATGGGCTTTAAAACCCTAAAAGTGCTAAATCAAGAAGTGCTTTCGCCAGATAATGCTTTTCAACCAAGAGTTTATCCTCATGTTGATATTGTGAACATCATCCTGCAAGGTCAAGCTGAATACCGCGATAACGTAGGTAATACCGTCAGTGCAAAAGCAGGGGAATGCGTCAGTTTTTCGCCTCGTCCTGACCTGAGCTACAGTGAACACAATATCAGTGAGACAACACCATTAACACGGCTTCAGTTGTGGCTAAATGCGTGCCCACAACAGGAATCTATGCCTCCCCAAAAGTTGGCATTAGCGGAGAAAGATAACAAGCTTATCGCATCACCCGATGGGGATGATGATAGCCTACAACTTCGCCAAAAAATTTGGATAAGCCAGATTTATCTTGAGCCTAATGAGTCGAAAACCCTCGTATTACGAGGTAAAAATGCCTACCTGCAATCCATTCATGGTGGTTTACAGGTTCGCGGGAAAGAATCGCAATCTTTATCAATGAGCTGTAACGATGGCTTATTTATCCAAGATGAAAATTCCCTAACACTTACCAGCGACCGAGCATTTAGAGGTTTGTTAATTGATTTAGGTGAATCGTTTTAATTCTATTCAGGGGCGGAAAAAGTGAATTTAATCCGTAGATCGCGCAAAATTTGCGAATAGATTCGCAAATTTCATCATTTCTATTTCCGCAATCCTGATACCACTGTGTTAGAGTCCAGCCATAAGACAGTTAAAAAACCATCAGTTTTTAACTCCGAACTTTATTTTTTGATTTTAAAGGGGTTCTTGTGGCTTTATTCATTTTGCAGCGACACAATCAAATTTTCTCTCGGATCCTCAATGAGGTTGTCCCTCAAGATGAATTAGCGAAACAGTTTTCCGTTTCCACCCGCACCATTCGCTCAGATATCAATGAAATCAACGAATTAATTAAAGATCATAGCGCTCATATTGTGTATGAGCGCGGGCGGGGGTATCGATTAAAAATCGAAAATGATGAGATTTTTTCTGCATTTACTAAGCTTAATGACAAAAATAACCAGATCCCGCGCACCAGCAAAGAGCGTATTGATGCCCTATTGCTCAAACTCTTGATGCTGTCCCTACCCGTCAAGCTCGATGATATTGCCGAAGAGTGGTTTGTTAGCCGCAGTACCATTCAGCAAGATATGGGTGCTGTTCGTGAACATCTTCATCGCTATCAAGTTCAACTGGAAAGCATTCCCCATCAAGGGATCCGCTTAAATGGCAGCGAATGGGCTATTCGTGCTTGCATGACTGAAGCACTCTGGCGGCAGTTTAGCGAGCAAATCACTCCCGACCTCGCCACATTCACGCCGGAAAGTCTGGATAATCTCGATTTAACCTACATTGATAAAGTGGTTCATAACAGTTTGAATCGCTTTGATATTCGCATCAGTAATGAAGGCCATCTTTATCTTGTATTTAACTGTGCCGTCACCATTTTGCGTATTACCCGCGGCCATGAACTCACTGCCAGCGTCAACAACGAAGAATTAGAAGAAGTCATTACTCAAGCCTGTGATGAAATTTCTAAAGGGCTAATTTACTTCCTTGGCAATGATTTATCCCCAGCTGAATTGAGCTTTTTGCACGACCAAATCATCGCACAGCGTATCAGTAACCAGCACGCATCAACACAGAAGCATAATCATCACAATGAGTTATCTGAATATATCTTAAATTATATCAATGAGTTGTATAACTATGATTTGCGGAATGATGAAAAGCTAAAGAAAGATCTGAATACCCATCTTTCTGCCTTAATGACGCGTCTTCAATACCATATTTCCACCCCGAATCCACTGCTTTCGGATATCAAACAGTATTATCCGTTTGCTTACGATGTCACATTAAGCGCCTTAACCAGCGCCAGTAAGCAGCTGCTTCCACATCCCATTAATGAAGATGAGCTGGGTTACTTAGCGGTACACATTGGGGTTAGCCTTGAACGAAATTATGGGGCAGGCTCCGCACGCCAGACGGAAGTGTTAGTGGTCACAGATGCAGGTAACTCCACCTTTCGCGTGGTGGAATCCAAAATTATGCGTGAATTTCCACAGCTCAAATTTAGCCGAGGGCTAACACTGCAAGAGTATGAATCGTTGGATGAAGTCGCAGAAGACTTTGTGATCACCACCGTACGGATCTCAGAGAAAAATAAACCCGTTATTAAAATTGCGCCCTTTCCAACCCCCTACCAGCTCGAACAAGTGGGTCGCTTAGCGATGGTGGATCAGACCCGTCCCTATATTATTGAGCGCTTCTTCGATGAACGTTTCTTTATGGTTATCAATGAAAAAATTAGCCAAGAGACGCTATTCAAAACTGTCTGCCAGAAACTGCAACTAGAAGGCTATGTCACCGCAGATTTTTATCCGTCATTACAAGAGCGTGAATCCATTGTCTCGACATTGCTGGGTGAAGGGATCGCCCTTCCTCACTCTTTAGGGTTACTCGCCAATAAAACCGTGGTAACGACCATCCTTGCCCCGCAAGGCATCGAGTGGAACAAAGAGACCAAAGAGAACGCCTATGTGATTTTCTTATTGGCAATCAGCAAAACCGACTATGAAGAAGCGATGGCGATTTATGATTTATTTGTCACCTTCGTCAAAGAGAAAACCACCCGCCGCCTTGTGAATGTCAAAAATTTCAATGAGTTCCAAGCTATCACCAAAGATAGTCTCGCGCGAATTTTGTAGTTTCCTTTAATTTCCACCTCCTTGTGGAAAAAGGGAGGTGAGGACTATTTACGTGATCCTAACCACAACTCCACCAAATGATTTTTAGTCCAAATTGTCCACTTCATGCATAAACCAACGTAAGTGGAAGTGAAGATTTCCACTCTATAGTGATTTCCACAAATTCATTTCCACTTTTATTTATTAACCTGAGAGCTATTTCCACTATCTCCAAAATATCTTTAATAGGTTGAAATATAATAAATTTATTATATTACTCATTATCCAATCATCCCAAATCACCCTCTTAATGTGTTAGTTTTTCCAGTTAGCTTCCTCTTAGATCGAAAATTAACCGCCACCCTTCCAGTTTCACTTCCAAAATATTTCCACTTTGAACTGGAAATTCCCTGTCTGCAAAATTATTCAAGAAGCGATTAAGGTATTAGTCATGAAGAAAAAAGTGATTTGATTTGAAATATTACCTTGGATTTTAAACAGTTATGAATGAATCAGTTGTAGTTTTCAAAATGTTAGAAGACGACCTTGATATCCATCAGGTCACACAAGAACTGCTAGCAGTGATTACTGACTGGCTCAAACTGGAGGGTTGCTACACCACGGATGTACAGCAACAAATGCTGGAGTCTCATCTACGTGCCATGGTCACTCGAGCCAAAACCGGTGAAGCCTTACCGGAAGTGGATATCAGTTTGTTTGATGAAATCTCGGACCACTCCATTGCATTAGCGCAACGCGTTGTCGATACCTTGCCAGGGCTTGCGCCAGAAGAGACTTATTTGCTTTCAGTTCACTTTGAAGTTGCCCGTTCTAATGATTAATTTTTAGCACCTTATTTTTAGCACTCTATTTTTAGCATTCGGTCTTGGAGAATATTTTATGAAACAAATAGTTATTGTTATCGGCGATCGTTTAGGTAAAGGGCAAAAAGTGGCTGCGGGCGTTGAAGCTGCCGGCGGAAAAGCCATCGTTGTTCCCGGTGTCGCTGCTGACATGAAACTGGGGGATGTGATGAACCAAGAACAAGCTGATCTTGGCATTTCATTCTGTGGTAGCGGTGGTGCAGGTGCCATTACAGCTCAAACCAAATATGGCTACAAAGCGCGTTATGGGATGCGTTCGATTGAAGAAGGAGAAACCGCGATTGCTGAAGGTTGCAATGTTTTAGGTTTCGGTTTTATGGACAAGGAAGAGTTAGGCGAGCGCTTAGTTAAAGCTTTTAATAAAAAATACGGCAACGCTTAATGAAAAAATCTATCGAAACGACCGTACGGGTGACAGGGCAAGGCGACACAAAGCAAAAAGCGATTGCTGACGCCTTAAATTCGATTCAAAAAACCGTACTTAAGAACAGCACCGACATCATTCTGCGGATAGAACCCAAGGATGTTGAGGTTGTTAGTACTCACTCTCATTCGCGGACAGAAAAGTTTCTCTTTCTCTTTTTGCCACGCAAACGTGAACATTTTCGCGTTGTTCTCGACGTTTCGCTGGATGTTACCTTACTTTCTGTCAACGAAATTCCATTTACAGAACAATAAAAGCAATCAGGTCTGGAGTAAATTCCATGAGTGAAACTGCATCTTTCTTAGAAATATTGGGCATGTCCCTCATTATCGGCGGTCTCTGCGGCTTTGGTTTAGGCGCAGGGGCGGCACGTATGTTCCACGCGCCAACTGTTCAAGGTATGGGTGCATTCCGTACCCTTGGTGAGTTAAACGCGTGTGAGGGCGACCCCGCATCACACTTCTCATTCGGCTTAGGATTCTTCTTCAACGCATGGGCATCATCGGTCGCTGCGGGTGCCTTCACCCAAGACGTTGACCACCGCATCATCCCTAACTGGGGTGCCGCTGCTCTATTAACTAAAAACCGTAGTGTGGCAGATACTCTGCATAACCCGAAAAAAATGGCGATTGCCTGTGCCATTATCGGGGCATTGGTGGTCGCCTTCTTAAATACCACGGCGTCCGCAGTACCCGCAGCGCTGCAAACCACCGCGATCAACGTGCTGGTTCCTGCCGCTAACTTGCTGGTTAACACCGTGATGCCCGTTATTTTCTGGCTAGCCGCGATGGACGCAGGTCGTCGCTCCGGTTTCTGGGCAACCTTATTTGGTGGTTGCGCCCAATTAATCATGGGTAACGCTATCCCAGGTTTAGTGTTAGGGATCTTGATTGGTAAAGGCGTGGATGACAATGGCTGGAACCGCATCACTCGTACCATGATGATCACCGTTATTCTGCTGTTCGTTCTCAGTGGCTTCTTCCGCGAGTTTGACCTGAAGATGATCACCTCTTTCAACTTAGACAAACCACTGTGGCTTGAATATGTCCACGGACTGCTGAGCGGGAAATAATCATGACAACTGAAATCAATAAACAAGACTTTTGGTACGCGGAATGGTCTTTCCCTATCTTTGTTGGTCTGTTATCTGCAGGGATCTTCGCGGGTACCCATATGTACGTCGTGTACGGGTTCGGCGCATTTAACGAAGTGGCTTTCGTCGCTATGTTACGCGCTGGGCTAGATACAGGGGTTTACGGTGCCGTCGCCGCCTTCGGTGCAAGCTTCCTGTTTGCGCGGATTATCGAAGGGTCATTAGTGGGGATTTTAGATATCGGTGGCGCACTGCAAACCGGTATTGGTTTAGGCGTTCCCGCACTCTTTTTAGCCGCAGGCTGGGATATTTTAGTCACCAACTTCTGGATCTCCCTGATCACTGGCTTATTCCTTGGGGTACTTATCGGCTTAATTATCGTGTTCGCCCGTAAGTTTACCATTGCACAAGCGAACTCAACGTTTGGTGCGGACGTCATGATGGGTGCAGGTAACACGTCAGGTCGTTTCTTGGGTCCATTGATTATCCTTGCCGCAATGGCCGCGTCGATTCCGATTGGCATTGGCGCACTGATTGGTTCATTGATTTTCTATGTATGGCAAAAACCCGTCGCCGGGGGCGCTATCTTAGGTGCAATGTTGTTTGGGTATTTCTTCCCACTCGCAGCCTAGCATCATTTAGAACAAATACTACGGTTTGTATCATTTAGAACAAACACTTGAGCATACTCTAAATAATTCAAGGTGCAGCTAGGCGGCAAACGACGATATCCCTAGGAGCATACATAAGTATGTGACTAGGGTAGCGGAAGAGTAGCCAACAACGCTGCGGTTTGAAGTATGACGAGTATGACAGAGGGATATTATGTACTCACTAATAATCAAACAGGGCAAGCGTATCGATGGTTCAATTATCGATATCCTAATCAAAGATGGAAAAATCGAAGCTGCGGGTCCTGAGCTTTCCCACAATCAGCAAGCTGAGAAAATCATTAATCTTGAAGGAAAGCTGTATGTTAGCGCTGGATGGATTGATTCTCACGCCCACTGTTTTGCCGAGTCGCCAATTTACTTCGATGAGCCTGATCTCGCTGGCGCCGCTGGCGGTGTCACTTCACTAATTGATGCGGGCAGTGTGGGCGCTGATGATATTGACAGGTTTTATCGGCTCACCACTCAATCCAAAACTAATGTCTTCTCTCTGCTAAATATTTCACGCATTGGCATTATTGCTCAGAATGAGCTGTCCAACATGGACAATATCGACGATGCGAGTTTTCAAGCTGCACTTGAGCGCCATCCCGGCTTTGTGGTGGGCATGAAAGCGCGTATGAGCAAAAGTGTAGTTGGTGAGAATGGTATTGCGCCTTTGGTTAAAGCTAAAGAAATGCAGAAAAAACACCATCTCCCATTAATGGTGCACATTGGAAATAACCCGCCAAATATTGATGAAGTCGCCGACTTACTCACCCGTGGGGACATCATTACCCACTGTTTTAATGGCAAACCGAATAAAATTTTAGGGGATGATGGCTACCTAAAACCATCTATTGCCCGCGCCCTCGCCCGTGGCGTGATCCTCGATGTGGGTCACGGCGGTGAAAGCTTTAGCTTCAAAGTCGCAGAGCAAGCCATGCGCATTGGTACCTATCCAGACATTATCAGCTCAGATATCTATCACCGTAACCGCGTGAATGGTCCCGTCTATAGCCTCGCTTTTGTGATGACAAAATTCCTGTGTATGGGCTTTAGCGCCGAACAAATTTTACGCTGTGTCACTGAGAAAGCCGCGGATTTACTGTCGCTTCCTGCTAAAGGTTATTTAAGACCAGGCTTTGATGCTGACATCACGCTATTTGACCTCAAAGAAGAGGCAACCGAGCTGACGGATGCCGACGGCGAGCATCGCATCGGTACCCATCGTTTTGTTCCTGTTGCTGCCATCGTTGGTGGAAAGCACATTATTCCTGCACAAGGCGAATCTGAACATGCAATCAATCTATGAAAAATATCAGTTAAAACACGTTATTAATGCCTCCGGTCGTATGACCATTTTAGGCGTTTCGACCCCAACGCCTGAAGTCGTCGAGCGCGTAACCTATGGGCTTAACCATTATTTTGAAATTAAAGACTTAGTGAACAAAACCGGGGAGTACATCGCTCAACTGCTCAATGTTGAAGCTGCGGTTGTGGTTTCCTGTGCCTCTGCAGGTATTGCTCAAGCGGTGGCGGCGGTGATTGTGCAAGATGATGAGGATTTGCTGCTTAACTTGCACTCCTCCAGCAAATCCGTTCCTCGTGAAATTATTTTGCCAAAAGGACATAACGTGAACTTTGGTGCCCCCGTGGACACGATGGTCACGTTAGGTGGCGGTAAAGTGGTTGAAGCAGGTTTTGCGAATGAATGTAGCGCTGCGCAGCTAGCGGCAAAAATCACCCCGCAAACCGCCGCCATTTTGTACATCAAATCTCACCATACGGTACAAAAGAGCATGTTAACCGTGGCTGAAGCAGCCAAAGTCGCGCATGCCCACCAGCTTCCCTTGATCGTGGATGCGGCGGCGGAAGAAGATTTAACTGCCTATTACCAAGCGGGTGGCGACATTGTGATTTACAGTGGCGCCAAAGCAATTGAAGGGCCGACCAGCGGCTTGGTTGTTGGTAAAAAACAGTATGTTGAATGGGTTAAACGCCAATCTCAAGGTATTGGCCGAGCCATGAAAGTGGGTAAAGAAGGCATTTTGGGCTTAACACTGGCTATCGAGCAGTACCTCACCGCCACCAAAGAAACTGGGGCACAGATGGTTAGCCGTATGGATAAATTCCTTAAAGATTTAAATGCGATAGCCGGTATTTCAGCCCGTATTGTTTGGGATGCCGCTGGGCGTGATATCGCCAGAGCCGAGATCAGTTTCGATGAAAAAGCGATTGGCAAAACCACTTACCAAATCATGGATGAGCTGAAGCAAGGCAATACCGCGATTTATTTTCGTGAGTACAAAGCCAATGAAGGAAAGGTTGAGGCCGATATTCGCAGCGTCAGTACTGAGCGACTTGACGTCATTTCGCAGCAAATTCGTACGCTAGTAGAAGGAATTTAACATGAAGTTGTCACCAAATTTTTACCATGACCGTGTGTGCCTGAACGTCCTAGCAGGGAGCCATCAAAACGCAAAAGATATTTATGCCGCGGCGGAGAGTTTTGTGGTTGTTGGAGTGTTATCCAAGAATTACCCTGATCTTGAAAGTGCCATTGCGGATATGAAGGTGTACGCCAAAGAAGTGGATAATGCGTTGTCTGTTGGTTTAGGTGCCGGCGACCCTAAGCAGTCCACCATGGTGTCTCTGATTTCAAAAGAAGTTCAACCTCAGCATGTGAATCAAGTGTTTACGGGCGCACCGATTAGCCGCGCGCTACTGGGTCAGAATGAAACGTTTGTGAATGCGTTGATTTCCCCAACGGGTACAGTGGGAATGGTGAAAATTTCAACAGGCCCATTAAGTGCTCAAGCGCCCGATGGTATCGTGCCGATTGAAACCGCCATTATGATGCTCAAAGATATGGGCGCAGATTCTGTGAAGTTCTTTAATATGCAGGGCTTGAAGTACATTGAGGAATACAAAGCTATCGCAGAAGCTTGCGCGAAGTTTGATTTTTCTTTAGAGCCAACGGGCGGTATTGATTTAGAAAATTTCGCCGAGATTTTGCAAATCGCCCTCGACGCTGGCGTGAAAAAAATCATCCCGCATATTTACAGTTCTATTATCGACAAAACTACTGGTGATACCCGCCCAGAGGATGTCCGCCAATTGCTAAACATGGTTAAAAACGCGGTAAATTGATGTGGCAATAAGCTGCACATAAGAAAATAAATATTAGCGAGACGTTAAAGTACTTACCGCCATAACCATGACAAAGCAACCAATGTCCCACTCACTTTTCGTGTCGTGGGGCATTTTTAGTTTTTAATTTTGAATCAATGACCTATTCCTTTGGCATTCGGTATGATATGAAACCAGTAGTTATCCGGTACAGGGCTATCCCAAACACCTAGGTAAGCCGCAACCGCGATAGTGGCGAATAAAATACCTAGGGTCAAAATGGCCATCATCATTCCCGATAACGGAATTTGGCGTTTTTTAGTCGGCGCTTGTAATGAGAAAGTCAATGTTGACGCCACTGGACAAGATTCAACGCACGTCATGCATCCCGTACATTCAACCGTTCTGACGTTGATTAATTGGTCAACAGGAATGCGTGATGGGCAATTTTTGGCACATTTTCCGCAATCAATGCAGCTTTCGACATTTCGGCGAATTTTAACCGGCGATAATAGCGAAAATATCCCTAGCAATGCACCATAAGGGCAGAGATAACGACACCACGCGTTACGAATAAACAGGCTAGCGACGACAAGAACAGAAACCGTGATGAGTGAGGCGCTACTAATATAGCGAAAGAAATCCAGCATTTTGACATCGATGATGATCCCATAAGGCGACATCATAAAGTATTGGATCATTTGCGCCGGCATGGAGAGCGAGATATAGAGGAAGAAAGCTAACAGTAGGTATTTTAATCCTCTTAAGGGAATATCGAGCCATTTAGGTACGTTGATTTGGAGACGAAACAGTTTCTGCCCTATTTTCCCGATATATTCCGATATTGTGCCTATCGGGCACAGCCACGAGCAAAAGGATTTTTTCAGCAGTAAGCTAATGATAATAAAAGAAACTAAGAGAAACATTGCTGCCGCATGGATGGGAGGCAATCCACCCGTTTCAATGGTGTATTTTAAGTTCATTAACCCCGCAATAGGCAGCCAGCCTTCGATGCCTCCCGGACGAGGAAGATGGAACGTCGCACCGCCCGTTTCGTAATAGCGCACCCAGTAATAGAAGGTAATGCCGATATAAATATTGATCGCCAAAAGCGTGATTTGCACGACTTTCCGCCATGTCGAGGCGTTGCGCCAATCATTCCAAGGGAGTTTTCCGCCAACGGTTCCCGGACGACGTGGGTATCGTACTGAGGGTTTCTTTGCCATGTCCGCCTATCTCTTTAACATGCATTTCAAATACCATTATTGTATTTAAGTCCCCAGCACTCGTATTGATTTGCATCACTGCCTTGCGATGTTGACGGTGGATATGGCGTGTTGATTAAGAAATAAGTAAATAGAAGATAGTAAACAGAGATTTTTCTAAATAATTTGGCTTGTCGTTTTCTTTATATCATTCAAGCTGAGATTTTTTCTAAATAATTCGAGTTGTGCCAAGGCGGCAAAATGAGGAAATCCCTAGGAGCATACACAAGTATGTGACTAGGGTTGACGAGTGAAGCCAACACAGTCACAACTTGAAGTATGACGAAAAAATTGGAGTTGGTCGGTAAGCCGGGTTCTGTCGTGGACAACCATTCATCTAGGCCAGCACTTGCGCACTGGCTCCAGCAACCTACCCGAGTTCAATGCGGGCCGCACCATATGAACCCCTATTTGGTCTTGCTCCGGGTGGAGTTTACCATGCCACGAACTGTTGCCAGTCGCGCGGTGCGCTCTTACCGCACCCTTTCACCCTTACCTGATCCTGTAAACAGGCCATCGGCGGTTTGCTCTCTGTTGCACTTGTCGTAGGCTCGCGCCTCCCAGACGTTATCTGGCACCCTGCCCTATGGAGCCCGGACTTTCCTCCCCTCTACCCGTCTCCCGAAGGGACTACGATAAAGCAGCGGTTGTCTGACCAACTCCGCGGCGAATTATAGGCACTTTACACTAGCTTGTACAGACTCAATGACAGGCAAATTACGTCAAAACGGGCACTTGGACAAAAATCACTCGCCGTCTTGCTGGTCTAGCATTAATTTGTAGAGCTGGTTTTTCTTCAGACCATAAATTTCTGCGATGATCGCGGCCGCTTTTTTCGGTGGCAACTCTTTTTGCAGTAGACCCAACGTACGAATAACATCTGGCGTAATCGCCGATTCATCCGTTTGTGGCTTATACCCTTCCACAATGAGTACCATTTCACCGCGATGACGGTTTTCGTCTTCTTTTACCCATTCAAGTAATTCACCAACTGGGCGCCCTTCAATCGACTCCCAGGTTTTGGTCAATTCACGGGCTAAAACCACTCGGCGCTCTGGCCCCCACACTTCCACCATGTCTGCTAAACTGTCTAACAAGCGATGAGTGGATTCATAGAAAATAAGTGTTCGAGTCTCTTGTTCTAAGGATTGCAAAACATCTTTGCGTCCCTTAGTTTTTGCAGGTAAGAATCCTTCATAACAGAAACGGTCTGAAGGTAAACCCGCTGCGGACAAGGCGGTGATGGCCGCACAAGCGCCCGGTAATGGGACAACGCGGATCCCTGCTTCACGGCAGCGATTGACTAAGTGATAGCCAGGATCATTAATTAAAGGTGTACCTGCATCCGAGACTAATGCGATACTATCCCCTTGTTGAAGCTTGCTAATTAATTGATCTGCTTTTTGCTGCTCGTTATGATCATGTAGCGCAAACATGCGCGCATTGATGGCAAAATTCTGTAAGAGAATGCCTGAGTGCCTTGTGTCTTCCGCAGCAATTAGGTCAACATGTTTAAGCACATCTAACGCGCGTTGCGTGATATCTCCCATGTTACCAATTGGGGTTGGCACGATGTACAGCGTAGATGCCATAACCACTGCTTGATTAGGTTGATTCATTGTTTCATCCGAATAGCCGGTTTAAAATTAAGCAATTGAAAAATACACCATTGGATACAGTATGCGTCCTTCAATTTTTTTGCATTTGAAAAAAAGATTAATCTGCACTGCGATGTTGTCCACGTTGGCATTAACAGGGTGCCAAATCGAATCATCGACAACCTCGACAACAACCCAGCAGCCTAGCGTTTCTGATGCCAGCCATTACCAGTCCGTTATCGATGCCGCTCAAGGCAAACCATCAATGGATGTCCTGCGTGCTTTTATCAGCCAAGAACCTCTGCTAACTGATCCTGCACAACATCAGGCGAATATTGATTCTCTGTGGCAGATGTTAACACAGATGAAGCCAGAACAGATTCAAGGAATCGAAGCTGACGAAAATATTCTACTGGGCTGGGTCGACCTTCTGGATATCTACCAAAATAATAAAGATGACCCAGAAGCACTACGTACCGGTATTGAAGACTGGAAAACCCGCTACCCACATAATCCGGGTGCCAAAAACCTACCAAGCGCATTAGTTCAAGGAACCGTCACCAAAGTCGGTGCTAACCCACGTATTGCGCTATTTTTACCGATGAGCGGGCAAGGCCAAGTCTTTGGCCAAGCCATCATGCAAGGCTTCCTTGATGCACAAAAAGGTTTACCTTCAGGCCCTGCATCCCAAGCTGCTGCGGCACCAGCTGCGCCACAAAGCTCCGGTAATGATGTACTAGACCAGATCTACCAAGAAGTGGCTGCAACGGTTAATGAAAATGCCAATGCAGAAGTGGCTTCATCCAGCGTGCGCATTGATGCAACGCCAACTAATACCCAAAGCGTTAAAATCTTTGATACCCAAGGCAAAGCGATCCCTCAATTAGTCGCTCAAGCCTCTTCTGAAGGGTATAACTTAATTGTTGGGCCTCTACTGAAATCAGAGGTGCAAGCCATTGCTCAAATGAATACGCCCGTCAATGTATTGGCACTGAATGAATTAGACGCTAATCAATTACAGCCGCGTGCAAATTTATGTTATTTCTCTTTATCCCCTGAAGATGAAGCGAAAAATGCCGCTAACCAAATGAAATTAGACGGTAAGCAGATGCCGTTAGTGTTAGTGCCTGCATCCCCATTTGGTGATCGCATCGCAAAAGCGTTTGCCGAAGAGTGGCAAGCAAAAGGTGGTGGCACTGCACTGATGCAAACATTTGGTTCTACTGCATCCTTAAAAGAGTCGATCAACCGTGGTCAAGGGATCCGCATGACGGGTACCCCGATCAGTGTCGATACCCAAGGAATGGCACCAACCAGTGGCGGTGTTGATGCGGTTTATATCGTGGCAACACGCGATGAATTAACCCTCGTCAAACCGATGATTGATATGGCAATCAGTTCCCGTCAACGCCCTGCTTTATATGCCAGTTCGCGCAGTAACCAAGGGAACTCAAATGCCGATTATCGTTTCGAAATGGAAGGCGTGAAATTCAGTGAAGTTCCATTACTTGCTGGTGCAAACAACAACTTACGCAAACAAGCTCAGGGCAAAGTGAATAACGATTATTCGCTGTTCCGCCTGTATGCGATGGGTATTGATGCATGGTCACTGGCGAATAACTACGATAACTTGCAGCAACACAGTGGCCAATTCCGTGTTAACGGTGCATCTGGTACGCTAAGTGTGCATGATAACTGTGTTATTTATCGTGAATTGCCGTGGCTGCAATTCAAGCAAGGGCAAGTAAAGCCTGCGCAATAAATTAAACGAGGTCGCTTTATTGCTGCCTATTTTTCAGACAAGGATGTCATGAAAACCGTTAAAAAATCATTAAAATGGTTGACTGGTCGATATTACGAAAACCAAGCGCTCTCCTATTTAAAGCAGCAAGGGCTCGCTTTTGTCGCACGCAATGTTCGAAATCGTGCGGGAGAAATCGATTTGATCATGCGAGATAAATCAGGCTGGGTATTCGTAGAGGTTCGTTTTCGCAAGAATAGTGATTACGGAGACGCACTTTTATCAGTAAACTGGCACAAACGCAGAAAAATATTGTCCACCGCACAATATTGGCTTGCTCAACGACAAGAAAGTTTTGAAACAACACCCTGCCGCTTTGATATCTGTGCAATCACCGGCAAGCAATTTCAGTGGATTCAAAACGCATTTAATCTTAGTGAACAGGAATATAAGTAAGTGCTAGATAGAATAAAAGTTTGCTTTACTGAAAGCATCCAAACTCAAATTGCCGCAGCAGAAGCCCTGCCCGATGCAATTTCTCGTGCTGCTATGATGATGGTGCAGTCACTGCTTAATGGTAATAAAATTTTGTGTTGTGGCAATGGCGCATCCGCAGCAACAGCACAGCGTTTTGCGGCGAGCATGATCCACCGTTTTGAAACCGAGCGCCCAAGTTTACCCGCCCTCGCGCTAAATACGGATAATACCGTGCTCACCGCGATTTCAGGAAGCAAGCAACCAACTGAAATTTATGCAAAACAAGTTCGAGCGCTAGGCCAGCATGGCGATGTATTAATGGCTATCTCAACCCATGGTAACAGTGCCGATATTATTAAAGCCGTAGAAGCTGCAGTAACGCGCGATATGACTATTGTCGCACTTACTGGCTATGATGGTGGTGAGTTAGCGGGTCTTTTAGGACCACAGGATGTTGAAATTCGCATTCCATCCCAGCATAGTGTCAGAATTCAAGAGGTACACTTACTCACAGTCAATTGTCTGTGTGACCTTATCGATAACACGCTCTTTCCTCATCAGAACGACTAAGGAGACAAAATGCGATTACTTCCGATTTTTGCCATAGTGTTTAGCGCTGTTCTTTTACAAGGCTGTATTGGTGCGGCTGTTGTGGGTACTGCCGCAGTAGCCACCAAAAGCGCTACAGACCCTCGTTCTGTTGGTCAACAAGTTGATGATGGCACATTAGAAGCCCGAGTCAGTGGTCAACTTAACAAAGACAAAGATATCACCAGCAAAGCCCGTATTATTGCAACGGCGTATAAAGGTAATGTCTTGTTAACTGGACAATCTCCCGATATGTCATGGGCAGATAAAGCCAAACAAATCGCCAGTAACGTCGATGGTACAGAAAAAGTGTATAACGAGGTTCGACAAGGTCAGCCTGTTGATTTAGGTACCGCGTCAAAAGACACTTGGTTAACCACCAAAGTAAAATCTAAGATTTTAGCCAGTGACGAAGTGAAGTCCGGCAGCGTTAAAGTCATCACTGAGAATGGTGAAGTCTTCTTATTAGGAGTCCTTACTCAGCAAGAAGGTGCTGCGGCGGCAAAAATTGCCAGTGAAACGGATGGCGTTCGTCGCGTAACGACGGCATTTACTTATCTCAATTGATTATAATTAGTAACCTATTGTTACAAAGAGCCAAGCCATGAAGTCAAATTCATGGCTTTTTTCTTATTCCTCACCTATACCGTTATTTTTCAGATAATTCCTACCTCCTAATAAGCTCATCTGATTAAGTATCCACGCCTGCCTTTTCAAAACATATGAAGATGGATTTTTCACATGGAATCGATGAGGATTAGGTAAAACAGCTGCTAAAAGTGCAGCTTCCTGCCTGGAAAGCTTGCTGGCAGGTTTATTAAAGAATTTATTTGAAGCCTCTTCAACGCCAAAAATCCCCTCTCCAAACTCTGCAATATTAAGATAAACAGTAATGATCCGAGTTTTTGACCACATCAACTCCATAATTGGTGTCATTGCTGCCTCAAGCCCTTTTCTTACCCAGCTTCTTCCATCCCATAACCATAAGTTTTTTACCGTTTGCTGAGAGATTGTTGATGCCCCTCTAACTGTCTGTTTATTACTCGAATTATGTTTATATGCTCGCTCAATTGCATCAAGATCAAATCCCCAATGATGAGGAAAATTTTGATCTTCAGAAGCAATGACAGCGAGATAAAGATAGGGAGAAATCTGTTTTTCACTCACCCAAGCCGAATGAGAAACATAAGAAAAATTAAAGTTTACCCATGCAGAGAGCTGCCTTTCGACCATCACTGCAGAAAAGGGAACAGGGATAAATTTGAAGATCACAACCGACACTAGCCAGAGGGCAAGTAATGAAAGTGTGATCTTCTTTAACCAATACCACAAGCGAGAAACAAACTTTTGCATTGAGTTAATTACGCCATTTCTAATACTTTCTCAACCAGCTTATTGATACCTATATTTGCCTCAGCAATGGATTGAGCCAGCATATAAGCAGGTGTTGTAACAACTTTGTTATATTCATCAACCACAATGTTATCAACCGTGCAAACAACATGCTGCCCACCCATCTTTTCAATTTGGGCAATCGTTTCAGTATCATTGCCAATCGTCAATTTCACTGATGTATTTAACATCTTCGGTAGCATGACAGGAGCAATACACATCAGCCCTAGCGGCTTTTTCTGATGGTGCATTACCTGTACTAAACTTAATAGTTGTTTATTAATTTCACATTCGCTTCCTCTTACCGCAAAATCGCATAAATTTTTTGCCACACCAAAACCACCAGGAATTATAAGGGCATCTAGCTTAGAGGCATCTGCTGATGACAAAGGCGCTATTTTCCCACGAGAAATACGTGCAGACTCTTCCATTTGGTTACGCTTTTCTGTTTTTAACTCACCATTAACATGATTAATTACAGTAGCTTGATATTCATCTGGTGCATAAAAGTGAACTTCTGCGTTATTTTTACTTAAAGCAAGCATAGTTAATACTGATTCATGGATCTCGCTTCCATCAAAAACACCACAGCCACTTAAAATTACCGCAATTGATTTCATATCTTCGTCCTTTTGTAGTAAATTACTCCCCAGAGCGAAAGCAGACAAACATCAATCTTCATCACAGATTTTAATGAATCTTGTAACAGGTTCGATAAATTTTGGTATCTTGATAACGTCTGAGTCGTGACAAATGTATTTTAATGATTCGCCTAAGATAAAAACTATAAGCGAATCAATGATTTCCCTGGTGTTGGCGCAGTATTCGCGCACCCCAACTTAGGTTGGGGTTATTTTTTTGTGCGGC